>CAMCYI010000018.1:0-68549 GCA_945883845.1 Bacteriovorax stolpii
GCGAAAGCACCTTTGCGCTTACCGCCGCCCTGATCTACGTAGCGAGCTGTATCGTTGAACACACGAAGCATAGGAACGATTCCGTTAGAAGTACCGTTAGTACCTTTAATGAATGAACCTTTCGCACGGATGTTATGGATTGAAAGTCCAATCCCGCCGGCAGATTGAGAAATCAGTGCTGACTGCTTGAGTGTTTCGTAAATGCCTTCGATAGAATCGTCTTTCATGGCAAGGAGGAAGCACGAAGACATCTGAGCTTTGTTTGTTCCTGCATTAAAGAGAGTCGGAGATGCGTGCGTGAACCAGCCTTCAGAGATGAGGTGGTATGTCTTGATCGCTTCTTCGATGCTATCTGGCTGTACACCAAGAGCAACACGCATGAAGAGGTGCTGAGGACGCTCAACGATCTTGCCATCAACTTTCAGGAGATATGACTTCTCGAGAGTCTTGAATCCGAAGTAATCGAATTCAAAGTCACGTGAGTAAGCGATCTCAGTAGAGATTCTGTCCTTGTGCTCACGAGCGTATTGATAAAAAGCTTCAGCAACGAGAGGTTGTTTCTCGCCTGTGAACTCATTCTTGAAGTTATAAAGTTTATCTACTGTCTCCATGAAGGAATCAGAAGTTGAACGGTGAAGATTTGCTACCGCGATACGGCCGGCAAGGCGGGCGTAATCAGGGTGAACTGATGTCATGTAAGCAGAAACTTCTGCCGACAGGTTATCGAGTTCTTCAGTTGTGATCCCGTCGAAGAGACCATTGATCGTGCGTTTAGCAACCATCATGGAATCAACATTATCCAGTCCGTATGTGAGCTGAGAAATACGGTGGGTGATCTTATCAAACTGAACAGGTTCTTTCTTTTTAGATCTCGTCATGACGAACATAAATACTCCTTAAAAATCCATATCTGTTGAGAAAGCAAATTGTGAACCAGCAGCTCCGCCTTTTGTGGAGTCCATGACTCCGGCCTTCTGATATTCAGCAACTTTCTTCTCGAAGAAGTTAGTTTTCCCCTGCATCGAGATGAGTTCCATCCAGTCGAAAGGGTTTTTTGCATTGTAGAGGTTTGAGTAGCCAAGCTGTCTCATGAGACGGTCAGCACAGAACTTAATGTATTCCTTCATCATCTCGGCGTTCATTCCGATAAGAGATACCGGAAGAGCGTCGGTGATGAAGTCGAGCTCGAATTCCACAGCTTCAGTGATGAGATCACGAATGCGGGATTCAGCAGGCTTATTATTAATGTAATCTTTGTAGAGCATGCAAGCGAAGTCGGTGTGAAGACCTTCATCGCGGGAGATCAGCTCGTTTGAGAATGTGAGGCCCGGCATCAGACCGCGTTTCTTCAACCAGAAAATTGAGCAGAATGAGCCTGAGAAGAAGATCCCCTCGATAGCAGCGAAGGCCACAAGTCTTTCAGCGAAAGATTCGTTACCGTTAATCCACTTCATCGCCCAGTCAGCTTTCTTCTTGATACATGGGATGGTTTCAATGGCCTTGAAAAGCTTCTCTTTTTGAGCGGTATCCTTGATGTAGGTATCGATCAAAAGACCGTACGTTTCAGCGTGGATGTTTTCCATGGCGATCTGGAAACCGTAAAAGGCGCGTGCCTCTGGAATTTGGACATCGTTATAAAAACGAAGGGCCAGGTTCTCGTTTACGATCCCGTCAGAAGCCGAGAAGAATGCTAAGATATGTGAAATGAAGTGACGCTCTTGATCGTTAAGCGACTCCCAATCATTTAAGTCGGAATAGAGGTCTATCTCTTCGGCCGTCCAGAAACTTGCCATCGCTTTTTTATACATGCCCCAGATGTCGTTATGTTTAATCGGAAAAAGTACGAATCGATCAGTTGATTCAGTAAGTAGTGGCTCCATGCTCATTTCCCAAGCTCCTCTTCAGTGTGTAGTCGGGTTAATTTGTTGTCTTAAAACAAGCGTAGTGGTTGATCTGACATTTGAAAAGCGAAAAAACTAGATATAGTGGTGTCGACATTTTTTTGACGGTTTTAACAACTAGATTTAGTGAATTCCCGATAAAATTAATCGAGAAAAAAGGGCAAAATCCAACACTTTCTTACATGAAAAAGTGCGCTATTGATGAATGCTTTACAACCATAATCGGAGATTGACCGATTATTTGCTTTTTAACGCGGCAATTTCTGCCGTCGACTATGATCTGATCAAAACAATCGATGAGCGCATTCTCCTGAACCACCTTATACTCCTTTCAACAAGCGCCTCATTTTTAACAAAGGACAACACATGGCCCCGCAAAAGATCGACATTGGTATCAAGGAACCGGACCGTAAAGTGATCGCCCAGGGACTCAATCGCCTGCTCGCTGACACTTATACTCTCTACCTCATGACTCATAACTTTCACTGGAACGTTAAAGGGCCTATGTTCAACACTCTTCACCTGATGTTTGAAGGTCAATACAATGAGCTCGCTCTCGCTGTGGATCTGATTGCAGAAAGAATCCGCGCTCTGGGGTACCCGGCACCAGGTACGTATGCTGAGTTCTCAACTCTCAGTTCTATCAAGGAAGTAAAAGGCGTGCCTAATGCAACGACGATGATTAAGCATCTCGTAACCGGCCAGGAAGCTGTGATCAAGACAGCAAGATCACTCTTTCCTTCAGTGGAAAAAGTCAGCGACGAGCCTACTGCAGATATCCTGACTCAGAGAATGCAGATCCATGAAAAAACAGCGTGGATGCTCAGAAGTCTTCTTGAATAAATAAAACCGATGGAAAATCCTCCCGATTTTGTTTGGGAGGATTTTCTCATTTCACGCACGTTTCACACGACGTAAATAAAATAAAATACTTATCCACATTCGTAGTTTCACGTCATGTTTTTTAGCTTTGTTTCGATAAGAAAATATCCCATTTTCCGGAGCAAAAATTTGATTTTTTACACGCTTCAAGGCCCTAATCACCATCTGGAAATCCATGACGACAAACTTCGCCTGATCCGCACCGGATGGTTCTCAAGACTCTCCCGGGAACCCCGCTACACGGACTGGGATTTAACGAGTCTGGCACACTTCGAGATAACGATTCCGCAGTATATTTTGTGGGGCAAGCTCGAGTGGAAGAATTTCGACGGTGCTCAGGGATCGTTCCGTTTTTCAACAGACGCTGCGATGGTGAAGAAGATTGAAAAATACCTGCAGAAACTCATTATCCGTAATCACCAGAATGTGGTGAACTTCACGACCGCCAAAACCAAGAAAGACACCGGGACGTCTCTCGCTGCTTAGTGCGAGAGGTCCCCGGTTTCGTAATAGATATTTTCTTTCAGATTCATCTTTCCATTCGTAGTCTGGATGATTCCGGTCTGGAAACTCGTGCGTGAGTCTATGCCCGGAAATTTCACGACTCCCGACGGATGATATCCTTGCAGACTCAGGATCTGATCAAAATCCGGACGCCCGTGAATCAGATGAGCAAGATATTGATCCTCCCCTTCTCCGAAAACGAATCCTTCCTGGATTGTAGGGAAACTTCCTGCAGAATTTAGCTTCTGCGACAGGATCACTTTTCTGATCGAGACAACCACATTCACCTTTTTCACTCCCCCTCTTTCAAAGTGGCCCTGAAAGATTTCTGCCTTAAACAGACGAGGGGTTTTCACCATGTCTGGGAGAATGAAAGGTTCAGGCACGAGCGTGACAAGTCCCTGGATCTTTTTATATTCCGACAAGCCCTTCTGATCGAGCTCCACTTCGAGGATGACCTGATAGTCATGGGGGGAGTGAAACATCGGAAGATGCGAAAGATAAACTTTCTGTTTCCCGACCACGATCATGCCGTGAACAGATGCATGATCATGCGAGAAAGCGTAAGAGATATAAGAACAGGCCACGATGGCGATTAAAAAGAATAATGTTTTCACAGGGACCTCCATTTCCCGGAGATTAATTCAGAGAGTGCTATTAATATAATTAACTCTTTTAATAATCCTATTAATTAAATCAATACCCCCTCACTTAGTCTGGCGGACGTGATGGTCCAATCGGGCTGAATCGATTTAAAAGCTATTAAATACTTGAATAATAGTTCATTAATATTATATATAATAAACTTATGGATATAGATCGCGTTCGCTATTTTCAGGTTTTTTCTCAAACAGGTTCCCTGGTCAGGGCCTCTGAGATTCTTCATATCTCACAGCCGGCCCTCTCAAAGGCGCTCAAGCTCCTGGAGAAGGAAGTTGGACTTCCGCTGCTGGAAAGCGACGGGCGGGGCCTTAAACTCACACCTGAGGGTGAAGAGTTCCGCGTTTTAAGTGCACCTCTGCTCGAACAGTGGATGAAACTCCCGAAGCTTGTGACTGAGAAAGAAGCTATAGCACCTACCCGTATTGGATCTTTCGAAGTTTTCACGACGCATTTCCTGAAGCGCCTGATGACCTTCGTGAAACTCGACTCCCTGGAAATTCACGAACTCACTCCAGGAAAACTCGAAGAAGCAATAGCGGCCGGAAAAGTAGATGTGGGTATTACCTATCATCCGATTCCAAAAAAAGGTGTCGATTTTCTGGAAGTCGGAAAAATCAAAATGGGAATCTTCGGATTAAAATCTTTCAACGAAATTTCCTGGAAAGAATATCCTTTCGCCGTTCCACTCTCTCCTTCAGAAGGAACTCCTTCTAAGGTCATGGGTCTAGATGGATGGCCGGAGAATAAGTTTGAAAGGATCACACGCTATCAGGTGACAATGATGGAATCAGCTCTGGAACTTTGTCGCCAGGGACTTGCTGTTGCTTATCTTCCGTCATTTGTGGTGGATATTCATAATGAGCATGTACTGAGCCAGTTTAAACTCGTCGAACTCGACGGGCCTGTGCCGCTCAAGGAAAGAAAACAGAGTGTGTTTGTAATACAGAAATCAGGACGGGCAGAATCCGCGTTGATCAGAAACGTAGCGAAGGCACTTAGAAATCTAAATTAAGAAACAATTTTCTTCTTAGATGATCTGAAGTTCACGATGTCTTTGATGAGCTTCATGATTTTACCTTCGGACTTTTCCCCAGTCGTTTTGCGCTCACTGCTTTTAAGCTGAGAGACATCCACGAGGTCCGGCATAAAGCGTGGATTACGGGATACAGAAGATGAGTTCATGATCATCGAGTCGAAAGAATTTGTTTTCATTCTTCCAATTTATGCCTGTGAATGCGGATTGAAAAGAGGCCCTTGGAAAAGATTACAAAGCATAGGAAAAGGGGCAAATGACTCCCCTTTTCCCGGTAGCTTAGCTTAGATTTTTTCTGTTTCTGCGAAGAAGTTCAAAGGTTGTCTTACGTCCACAACACCGCCACCTTTAGGTTTTGGAAAGTCGATAAGCCCAAGGACATGGCCCATGCAGCCCACACCTTTCTTGGAGAACTGGGCCTCTTTCGCGCGGATATCGTATTTTGAAACTTTACCCGTCGCTGAGATCGTAAAGTTCAGGTCTATGATCCCTTTTATTTTATCCGAGTTCCCGATCAATTCCTGCTGATAGCAATGACGGAACTGTGGGATGTACTCGCGCAGGATTTTGCGAAGGAGTTCAGGATCCATGGAACCAAGAACCACTGTTTTTGGTTCGAGGTAAGAAGAATCAAATCCTTTCTTAGAAGCAAGTCCACGTGACCCGTAAGAAGCTGAGCCTGAGCCCTTGCTGTCTGATCCGTTGAACTTAGAAACACCGATGTCAGCGCCAGCAACGAGTTCGCCGGAGTCTGCACTGCCGGAATTGAATGTTGTATCAGAGAGAGCACTCTTCGATCCGCTGCCTTTCGCATTAATCTTAGGAGCATCTGCTACGAGGGATCCCATGGCAACAGATGACTTGAACTCATAGGCCTTAACAGGCTCTGTGGGAGCAGCCTGGGCAGCGGCAGGAGCAGCAGCTTTGGCCTGGACTTTTTTCTGAGAAGAAGCTGAAGCAAACTCAACTTTCGTTGAAGGTTGCTGAGTTTCTTTATGGCCCGAGTTCTCAGTTTTCGAAGTGATCTCTTCAGCTTTCACGTCAGATTTTTCCTGAGCTTCAACTGACTTTTGAATTGGTTTTGGAAGAGTGTAAATAACGGCCACTTCTTCTTTCGTCTCTTCCGGCGTCGGAATACTGATGAAGAGGAGGAGAAGGAGTGGAACCATGACAGCTGAGAAAATTTTCGATCCCTGCTTGAGGGCCTCACGGTTGCGATAGAAAAGTGGAATACCTTTCCACGCCGTCGAAGAATTCACAAAACGAATCGAAACCTGTTCCGCACCATGAGTCAGAAAGAGTGCGTCCTTCAAGTTAATCTTATCCCACGGCATGGAAGGAACAACACCTTCTGAAGCATAGAAACGAAGTTCCCCTCTTTCGATCGTAAAGAGTTTAGTCTTTGTGAGAGTGTGGAAAACGATATCCGTTTTTGATTTTTTAACCGGCGACAAATGATAGTCACCATTTTTAAGGTCATGGTAAGCGATGTCCATCATGAAACCGTTCACGTAGCTGACAACTTCAAGACGTTTGTCCTGAACCTTGTGAACGATATCGAGGGGGACTACTGAATCTTCGAGCTCAACGTAATCCCCGAGAGTGTGGAGATTGGGCATTTCGGTGAGTGGTTTAAACTGAGAATCATCAAATGCAATGTCACAGTATTCGCCATCAATGAAGACAAGCCCTTCTCTCGGAGGAAGTTCCACAAATGAGTGAATCGGAGAAACGCTCGCAATGGCTTCATCAGGGTTGAAGACAGGGCCAGCAGCTTCTTCAAATCCTTCTACTGCGAAACTTAGCGTACCAAGAGTGATGACGTCACCCGGATTAACAAATGATTCTTCTACGCGTTTTCCATTGATGAAAACTCCAGCTTCAGAACAAAGGTCTTTAATGATGAACCCTTCATTCGTTAAGCAAATGAAAGCGTGGTAACTTGAGATCGTTCGATCACTGATCTTCAAATCACAATTGTCCCCGGACCCGATAAGAATTTTCTTCTTTTCGAGGTTCATGGTACCCGGTAGACGCTGGTCCAGGCACCGGAGACCGAATTGTCCCGACATGGTAGCGGCTTTCATACTTACTCCTGTTTCATCTTCTCAGTAATCATCTTCTCAATCTTGCCAGAGATTGCGACAATTTCCGGAACACCACTACGGCTGCGGTCATCCATGATGGCCTTTGCCCCCTTCACGTCACCTTTCTTGATGAGGTAAAGAGCATAAGTAGCGGCAATGTCTTCGCGTTTAAAATAATCTGATGGAATTTCCTTGAAGTATTTCTCAGCAGTCGCGATGTCACCCTTGAAAAAGTGAGCGTTGGCGAGCGAGAAAAAGACATCAATATCGTGACCGCTCTTAAAAAGCGGATCATTCAAAGTTTCAATGGCCTTGTCATAGAAACCAAACTGAAGATAAAGCTGAGAAAGGTTGAAGCGCGGAACTTTAAACTTCGGAGCTATTGCCATGGACTGTTTCAGAAGCTCGCGGCCTTTTTCCCACTGCTCATACTTAAAGTGAATGAGACCAAGGTTATTCAGAGCGATGGATTTCTCAACTTCTGATTTTGTTTCTTCAAGGGCCATCTGGTAGAAGAACTCAGCTTTACTCCAGGCCTCTTTTACGAAATAGCAGTTACCGATGTGAAGCCAGTAGTACTGAGTCTTCTCTTTGGTAAGATAATCTTTCTTATACTGGTTAAGGACTTCTTTTGTCTCACCTTTATAGCAACCGATCACTTTGTGATCCTTACCGGCGCTTGAAAGACGGCTTTCGCCCCAGCGAAGATAAGTTTCGTCAGCGAGAGTATCCCACGAAGAATCATTTATCTTGCGATCGATGCGCGAGCTGGTACAAGAAGCGAGAAAAATAAGAAGAGCGAGTATTGAAATTGTTTTCATAGTTAGTCCTTCCCGTCCTTGCTCTTATCCATCGTCAGACCAGTGAAGAATGAGAACACAGGGTTTTCAACTTTTTCCACAGAAGCGATAGAGCGCGCACCGTGAGAGAGGGTCTCTTTTTCTTTAAGAGCTTTCGCGAGTTGTTTTTCAAACTGTCTTGAGGCATCGAGGAACTGAGCAGAAAGACCTTTCATCGCAACTTTAAAATCTTTCAGAGTCGCCTCATCCATTCCGGCAGGAGCGAGATTCTGGATCTTCTCTCCCAGGTCAAAATACATGCGGGCAAAGAGACGGGTAGATAGAATCGCGAGATCAACCTGATCTGACTCCATGAGATGAGCATATTTCTGCTTAAACTGTTGGGTCTTGAGTAATTGAGCTTCAAGAGACTTGTTAAACAATTCTCCTTCAAACTTCGGCTTATTCCAGATCACAGTTTCCTGCATTTCGAGGAAATCTTTGTGAGAGGCTTCAAAGAGTTTAATTTCAGTCACCCACTTGAGAGTGTCAGAGTGTTTGAGTTCCTGGAACTCTTTCACGATATGTTCTTTCAGAGTAAGACTTTGTTTTTCCCAAAACCATTTCTGAAGACTTGAACGGTACTGAGTAACGTACGGTTCAACTTTGTGACGTTTCACGAAAAGACGGAGAGCAAAGAAGTCCCCTTGTTTCTCATGAAATTTATAAATCTGAGTAAGGGCGACATCCTGGAGGCCTGATTTTGAAACACATTTTGTGAAACGTTTTGTAACGTCTTCAGCGTCTGATGGCTTATCTTCAACTAGTGCCGTCATCGTCGCTACTTCGTAAGAGCGATTTTGAGTTTCGTCTTTCAAAGAACAGAACTTTTCAAGGATCTGGGTTGATAGCTTGTAAGATGTCGCAAAATCCTGAAGCTTGTACATACGTTCAGCAATTTTTAATTCTTCGTCACGCTTTTCAAGTCTTTCTTCTTCAGTCATACGTGCGTGCGCAAGATCAAGCCAGTTATAGCTGATCGCAGTCTCGCCTAACTCAAGCCATGTCAGAGCAGCAAAGAATGCGGCCTGATATTTAACTTTATCAGTATAAAGCTTGTGAACATAGATCGATTCGAAACCTTTGGCAGCTTCGAGTTTCTGGCCATTTTTTGCCATGTCCTGGTACTGCATGAAAAGAATGTTTCCGAGTACGATCTCGGTTTTCTCGATTGTGTCCTGGGAGAATGCCAGGAAGCCAGTTTTGAATTCATGAATCCATTGAGCGAGTTTAACGGTGTCTTTTTTCTCAATGAACTGATCAAGGATGCGAGTCATGAAGGTTTGTTGTTCCTTCAGGTGCTCAGGATAGTTTTTTGTATAAAGTCTGATGACGTCAGAGGCGCGCTTGTCATCGTAAGCTTCGTAGTAAATTTCGAACAGCTTTGGATAGATCTTTTCAGACATCTCATCACGTGGCCAGAGTGTCAGGTGTTCAGAGTAGGCGAAGATAAGGAACTTTCTGTTTTCGGCTTTCTCAAGAACTTCCTGACCTGTAAGTGACAGAAGTGAATTGAGTGATTTGCGGGCGAGATCAAGGTTTTTCACCAGTTTTGATTCATTAACGGCCTCAACGTAGGCGGGGGCCGCATCTTTAAAGCGTCTTACTGAATAATACGTTTCTGCACGGAAATAGCAGTACTCAGATTTCTTAACCGGATCGAGTTGAATCAGGTGACTGAAAAAAGCGAGAACGAGATCGATTTCTTTCTCAGAAAAATTCGACTCATCCGCTTTCATGTCTTTTGAAAGTTTGACCTGAAGAAAGCCCGCGAGGCTTCTCATCTTCTCGATGGCGTCTTCTTTCATGACAACTGAAAGCTTCATCTTCTTACCAGATTCACTCTCCGCTTTCTTATAATAAGAAACGAGCTCACGAGATGACCTTTCATGATCATCAAAACGATTGTAGTGACGGTAGAAATCAAGGTAAGCGTGGAATTCTTCTTCCTGGTACTTGTACCAGTCATTCTTATCGATAAGTTTCTGAACGGTCTTCAGGATTACTTCTGTTTCTTTCTCATGACCCTTATCAGAAGTCTTAACCGCCATCGGGAAGAGATAAGGAACAGGATCTTTCTCGTTCTGAAGGTAGAAATCAAGTCCGTCCATAGGGCGGCCGGCGTAAACAAAGAATGAACCAACGTGCTCAAGGACCTGGTCTTTGATGTTCACATAAGATGGGTTTTTCGATAGGAAATACGCCTTCTTGATGTTCGTGATAGCAGCATCAAAATTACGCACTTTTAGATAGCACCACGAAAGATTGAAATGATGCTTCGAGAGCCAGTCATCTTCTTCTTTCTTAATCGCACGTTCGTAGTAAGTGACTGCTTCCTGGTATTTCTTCTCGTTATAGTAGAAATCGGCGAGGGCCGTTTCAGCATGGTGACGGAGAGAATGGTGAGGATCATTAACGAGATGAATCGTCTCGAGAAGATACTTCTCCGTGATGGTGTCTTTACCGTAGTCACGTGAGTTCAGCGCGAGAACGAAATAGATTGAAGCTTTGAAAGGATTCTTCCCTTCTGCTTTCAGAAGCTCGATTCCGTAATTCTTCGTTTTAGAATAGTAAACACGTGTTTCTGAGAAGTATGACTCTTTATCCTTACCGTTTTTAAGAGCAAGGAACTCCTTGTTGTTCTTTTCGTGAATAAGTTTCAGTCTTTCAGAATGAAGCTCAAGAATGCGGTAGAGGAGCTCGGGGCTCTTTCTTTTCGCGTTCTCCAGGATTTTCATCTCTGTATTCACGATCGACATCAACTCTTCCCAGCGCTTAGGCTTAGGTGCTTCTGCTGAGAAAGCAGTTGAAGAAATGAGGGCGGCTAAAAGCAACCATTTCATGCTTAGTAGTCCCCTTTAACGACAAATTTAAATTGTGAGTATCCTGCAAGGGCAGAATCATTCATCACGCGCTGGACGATGGCGTAGTCCATGTCCTTATCAAAAACAAGGTTCACGAGTTCAGCATTGTATTGCTGCTTCTGCATGGCATTGTTCGCTTCTGTCTTTTTCTTTTCGTTTTTTAGAACATCTGTAAGTGCGGTCATTTCCCCTGAGGCAGGAATGCGGCCGATCTCTTTATTGTTCACAAAAACTTTTTGCTCTTTGTTCACCTGAACAACCGGAGCAAAACGAGTCATATACTTCGATGCAGAGTCTGCCATCTCGAGATTTTTAGTAAGATCAAGCTTTAGGTCTGAAGCGTTATAGCTCTTCAGAAGGAACACGAGAAGAATCGTCAAAATATCGAGGAGAGATGTAATATCGACATCCACTCCTTCACGAGGGCGTCTGCGTCCAAATCTTTTTTTCATTTGTTCACTCCGCTGTTATCGAAGACGATTTGTTCAAAGAGCTTCTCTTTGCTTTCTTTGCTCATCTGAGTTGAATCGATGACACTTACAAGATGCTGAAAAGGAACCTTTGGTTCGGCTTTCAGGATCATGGTATTTTCTGTTGGGTTCGCGCGCTTAAGATCTGTGAGGTAAGTTTTCAGTTCTTCTTTCTGAACGGAGGCAAATGTACGCGTTTGCGGATTTTTGAGACCATGTTTTACGACGATGTTTTCTTTGCTCACTTCAAGCGTCAGATTAAGGGGGTCTTTATCCTGCTTCTCAGTGCTCTCTTTCATCATCGGAAGACTTGATCCGATCTCATAGACGTCCACGAACTGCGCTGACATCAGAAGGAAAAAAATAAAAATGAAGACTGAATCGAGGATGGGTACCAGGTTCAGTTTTTCAGGCTTTTTAATTTTGCGTCCGACTTTCATAAATACCTCTAAAAACTATTAAGCTGCTTTATCGTTCGAAGAGCTCACCACTCCACCAGCTTTCTTCGTCGAAAGAAGGTCGAGGAGTTTCACTGAGTGCTCTTCAATCTGGCCGATCATCTTCTCACCGCGTGCCATGAGGTAAGAGTGAACAACCATCAGGGAGATCGCTGAGATCAGTCCGAGTGCAGTTGTGTTCATCGCAACCGCAATACCTTCAGCGAGGAGCTGAGCTTTCTGGGAAGCTTCTGCCTGAGCAACTGCCGCGAACGACTGAATCAGACCCTGAATGGTACCGAGAAGTCCGAGGAGTGTAGAAAGGTTTGCCGCGAGAGCAAGGTAAGAAAGATTCTGTTCAATCTTCGGAACAGTTTCAAGGATCGATGCTTCGAGTGCATCCTGAATCTGATCTTTTGCCTGATTCGCACGCTTCAGGCCATTCTTCATCACGAATGGAAGAAGAGCGTTGGATTCAGAACAGGTCTGGATCGCTTCCTGAACCTGGTTTCCGATGACATATTTTTTGATGGTAGCGAAGAGACTCGCGCCATCGATGTCGTATTTAAAATAATTTTTGAGACGCTCAACTGAGATCGCAATACCCACGCACCAGACGATGGCGATGATCCACATGAAGATCCCACCCTCGCTCATAAAACGCGCGCACCATTGAATGAAGTTTTCATTTGTGACAGCTGCAGCGGCAGCGTTCACAGCAGTTGCTGTTGTGACTGGTTCCATAGATTCCCCCTTAAAGACTAAGTTTTCGGTATAAATCATTGAGTTCTGGAGTGTTAATATGCAAATTCCCGCGAAAGCGCAGGGTTGTAATGGAGCTAATAAATATGTTTAAAAGACTGAGCATTTCGCAACCCATGAATCATTAGATTCAATGGATTTAACCGGTTTTGACTTCAACAAACGTGCAGCAAGAATAAACGTCCAACTAAAAACCGGGTTATAGCATTTTCAGCACTTGATTATTCTACTCTTGCTTAAAATGAATTTGTAATTTTTGAGAGGAGAAAATGAAGATTCAGTCATATTCAGAGTGGGTAGAACAGTGGTGGCGAGAGTGGCAGGCACACTCCCGCACCAGAGACAATTTTATGTGGCAGTCCTATCTTAACGTATCGATATCTTTTTCAATGAAGGGATCAAAGTCTCCTCTGGTGTAGAGATCCATTTCAAATCGCTTCCGTTCGCGCTCTCTGACAGAGATATCCCCGGGAGCAATGAGCTGACCTTTCACTTCCATGTTCCCCAGGTCAAACTTTTCGTATTTCTTGTACTGGTAGATGACCTTCTGGTCTTCGGCCAGTGCTGTGATGGCAAATGTGAGGCCGAGGAGGCAGGTAATGAGCTTCATGGTTTCTTCTCCTCAGGTTTGGTCAACGGTGGCGCGTCCGGGATCTCGCTTGGTGCTGCTGTCGGAAGCGCATCGTTTTTTGGCCCGGAGTAGTCTTCTTCCGGGTCAGTTTTCTCATCTTCTTTTCTGATGGTCTGGCAGTTCGACTTCAGCCCGAGAGAATAGTCTCCGAGTTCGTCTGCCCAGAAGGCACCACTGAAGGTCCAGAACATCTCAAAGCGAGAACGTTTCACGTTGGAGTAGTCTCCCCGGCTCCGGTCTGCGATGAGTTTCTTGTTACTGTAGACGAGGTCTTTCTTCCGGGAGATGATTTCGAGATTGAGCTTAAAGAGCTCTGACGAGAAGAAAGGAACAGTCTGCAGGAACTCGAAGATGTCGGATTTCGCGTTGTAGTTGATCTTCGCAATGATGTTGCTCTTAACTTCCGCTAAGTGATCAAGAAGCTTCTGCCTCTTATCCCCTTTCTCGGTGTGAGCGATGGACTTCATTTCCTGGTTGATCTTGAAGATCGCATTGAAGTCGAGGCTGAATCTCGTTTCTTTCTTCATGCGCGTGACAATGTGGTGGACGAAGTCCTTGTGAGCGCTCAGATCTTCGCCTTCCTTGTACATGAGATTGTAAAAGTAGCTCTGCGAGTTCACGTTCTTTTTCAGGACAGCTTCCAAAGCACTAAAGCGCGGGCGATAGAATTTGTAGTACTGGTCGATAATAACGAGCGAATCCTCATAAAGACAAAGCCTGAAGTAGGCCAGTGCCGCGAGATACTCTGCTTCCGGAAAAAAGTAAGTATCAAGAAGTGGTGACTTGTAAGTGACGAGCAAACCTAATGTCCGGTTGAAATCCCCCATCTGGTAATAGACCCACGCTTTTTCAAGCAAAAGGTACGGCCACTTGTAGGAAACTTTCGGAACTTTATTGTATGCATCCAGGGCTTCCTGGTATTCCTGTTTTTTATAATGATGGCGGGCCTTGTTCACGAGACAAATTTCATACACCATGCGGAAGTAGCGCTTGATCTTGTCACTGGGAGCTGCAGCTTCATCCTTCTCTGCACTCTTCCAGCAGGCCTCAAATGAAATGAACTCTCCCTTGATGTCGCCTTCAAGTGCGTGCACCTGAGCTTCCAGAAGCATGGCCTCCGGGTAAAAGCGATGGTCCGGATGAATCTTCGAAAAATAACCAAGAGCGAGCTTTGCTTTTTTATTTTTGAGGGCCTGACGGCCAAGAATAAAGCGCGTGCTTGAAGTTGGATATCTTTCAAGAAGTGATGGATCATAGTCTTCCAGGATTTCAATCCCAGTGTAGTACAAAAGCTCTTCTAGACGAGCAAGATCGTCCTTGGAGATTTCCTGTTTATAAGTCTCTTTGAAAAATTCATTCAAAGCAGAGTAATGATATTTCTTTGTCTCGAGTTTCTCCCATTCCGGTTTCGGCAGATTAGCTGCTGGCTTAGGATCTTGTGCCCATAGTGGAAAAGAAACAATGAGAATAAGAACGAGAAGTATTTCTTTCATTGCCCGCCCTTAGTAGGAAAACCCGATGGAGGTGATCACATCGGTGTTAGTACGAAGTTTGTCAGACTTCGGATCTTTAGCACCGGGGGCGCGGTAGTATGTATTCATATATTCTATAGAGAGGTGGATGTTCTCGCTCAGGTGAAACTTGAGATTAGTCTTGAGAACCGCACCTATGTAGTTTTCTTCCCTATAGAAGTTCGCAAGATTTTTCTTTCCTGCAGACTTCAAATTACTTTCTGCCTTGATAGAAGAAAGACCAGCCCCGAAAGACCAGTCGAAGTAAAAGATCTGGTTAAAAGTATTGATCTTACCGTAGAACGGTGACCAAATGGCGAGAGCACCAGTGTTTGATTTTAATCTGCGGACAAACGGAACGAGATTGTTCACTGATTGAATGCTGTCGTACTCATCGTTTGAGGTATTAGTGTATTGGTTATGGAAAACTTCCAGTCCCCATTCTTCATGAACATAGAATCCTGCACGTGCCTGGAATCCGTAGGTGTCCTGAAATTTGGACGTGAAGTTAGAAAGGTAACCAACGTCGAAATAAAAGGTGTGTTCTTTTTTATGAAGTTTGTTCTGAAGAACATAAACTTTCTTATCAGGATCAAGCCAGAGGAAGTCGTATAACGACTTCTCTCCGGCATGAATCTCTTGAGTGAAAAATACGGCCAGTCCAATGGCAATCAAAGATAACTTAAGCATACACGTCCTTCGTGGTCGTTAGCGTTCTGATAACGTCTACTTCAAATAAGTGACTCTGATTGTAGCATTAACCGGTGGAATTTGTCCTTGGTCAAATTTAATAGATCTTGAAGGAGCATCATAGCTGAACTGAGTTGTCTCAACACCGTTCACGTACACTTTCAAACTTCCATTGACCGGAGTTGCTGCCAGAGCAAAACTGTCGAGAAGGTTGATGATGGCCGTTCCCATGTCGCTCAGAACATTTGCGAAATCTTCACGGATATCTGACACAATCCCGGCACTCGCAGTGGCCACATCAGCGTAACGCTGAAACCCAGTCGAGATACCTGAAGGACCAGTGTTTGATAAAGTCTTATCCACGATTGTGTAGACTTTTACGAGACCAGCAGAAGACTTGTAACCTCTTAAATTTTCCCAGTAGGCGATTGGAGTTTTCGGAGACTGATCTTCCTCGTCGGAAATTATCACGACAGCCAGGTAAGCATCACTTCTCATCCAGCTCGCAGCATGTTTGGCCATGAAGCCTTCCGAAGCTTCGAGACCTTTTTCATATCCTGAACCAGAGATCCCTACTTTCACGAGATTTTTAAAATCCAACAAAAATTGAGCCTCATCGGCCTGGGCCTTAACAGAAGTCAGTTTCGTATCACTTCCTGTGACCATTTTACCATTCTTGGTAGCAGAACTTGTGTCAGTAGTCGTGATCGCCATTTTAAAATCTACGTTCTTCGTAATGAAGTCTGAGATAAAGGCGTCGAAGTTTCTACCAAGTGAGTCCTGTTCGTCGGCCATTGATCCAGAGTCATCTACGATCCAGAGAACATCCAGTTTCTTGGTTTGGGCAGCTGACTGCTGAAAATTTTCTTCAGCTTCTTCGTGAGATACACCACCAGTAGTCGTTCCACCAGCGGTAGATCCATCTGTACCACCAGTTACTGAGCCACCTGAAGTTCCACCGGTAGTAGAAGATCCGTCTGTTCCACCAGTAGTTGTTGATGTGCCGCCAGTAGTAGCTGATCCGTCAGTACCGCCTGTCGTTGTTGTTGATCCACCAGTTGTTACTGATCCGTCAGTACCGCCAGTTGTTGTAGTAGAGCCACCTGTTGTTACTGATCCATCAGTACCGCCAGTTGTTGTGTCGCCCGTCGTGGCGCCACCTGCTGTAGATCCGTCCGTGCCGGCAACAGTGCTGCCGTCAACGCCACCGTCTATGCCGCCGTCCACGCCTGCAGTAGTTTCAGTTGCGTTCGGATCTAAATATTCTTTCTCATAGAACCCGTCTTTGTTACAAGACGAGAGAGCAAGAACGAAGAAAAGCGATAGCATCGCATTTCCCAGTTTTGCTCTGGTGCTTGAGGATTTTGAGTTTTCAACAACTAAGTTTGAAGACTGAAAACCATTCGACTGAAAGTGTTTCATAAAACCTTGAAACAGACTTTTGAGCCATGCGGTTTCTCTCGGTTTTGGCATCAACAAACGTGCAGCAGGAATAAACGTACAGCAACAAAACGCGAGATGGAAAAAATTTTATAACTTGTTTAGATATTACTCTTTGCGGAAAATTTTTCAATTGTCTTAGGGATAAAAAAAGAAAAGAGCCCGACTTTATAAGGGTTAAATGTCGACTGCCAATTATTTGTGGTAGGAGCAAAATGGTATGATCAAAAAATGGTCAAAGACCGAGCAGAAGTCTGCTACCTTTCATACTTGCTGGACTTTTCCAGGCATCCTTTATCAGATCATAGTCGTTTCCAAGGACCATTTCGCAAAGTCCCTGATTCGATGAAAAACTGTAGCGATTGAAAAACTTCATGAGTTTCAATTCCTCAAAATGCTCCTGGCCGACTTTCGGACATTGAACCAGCAAAGCACCTGCGTAGGAATATCCATTTTTATGAACGCGGAAAGTGGCCCGCTGAGAAGTATTCATGGCCTCATAAGTCTTACCCTGAAACTTGAAACCTTTGATCCACCACTCACCAGAAGGAAGTGGGTGATAGAAAGTTTCCTGATTAAGCTTCATCGAACGACGGGTATTTTTTCTATCCAGGGCCTCAAGAAGTAATGTCATTTCCTGGGCATCCACGAGTCGCCAGAAAACCTGATTTCGCTGACCTTTGAGAGGAGATTTCAAACGGACAGGTAGCTTGATGGGACGTCTGGGAACAGATACCTGTTGAGGTTTTACCTCAGGAGTTTGTGGTGCAGGCACAGTTTTTTGATGGGCGGACGAACACGCCAAAAAGAGCAAGAGAAGGGAGACAAGAGCTGCTTTCATCGCTATAATATCGCATTCCTGAGGCCCAGATGACAATGAAACCATCACTCTTTTCTCATACCTCGCTGGAGTGGGAAGAAATCTTAACTTCGCAGGGTCATCCCGGAGCACTGCCGTATTGGTTGGACGGTCTGCGCGGTAAAAAAGATCTCTGGACCAAACACCTCTCCCCTCATCTTTTTTCATGGCTACAAGATCACTACAACTTTGAACTTCCTGAAGTATCGCGAGTGCAAGTTTCTCAGGATGAAACAGTCAAACTTCTCATAAAATTTACTGATGGAAAGGAAGTTGAATGTGTTCTCATTCCGTTTCACAGACGCTACACCATCTGCCTTTCCACTCAGGTGGGTTGTGCTATGAACTGTAGTTTTTGTTACACAGGTACTCAGGGTTTCAAGCGACATTTGAAAGCTGAAGAAATTGTCGGTCAGTATCTTGTCGGGATGGATTGGCTCAGAAAAAATAATAAGTCAGATGTCTTACCACATATCGTTTTCATGGGTCAGGGAGAGCCACTGCATAATGCGGATGAAGTTCATCAGGCCATCAAAGTTTTAAACGACCGCAGGATTGTCGGAGTTGGGCATCGTCAGATGACTCTTTCGACTGTGGGATATCTTCCGGGGCTCAAGAAGATTCTGGATTTTCCGCAGATTAATCTCGCACTTTCGTTACACTCACCTTTTCCGGATGAGCGGATTAAACTTATTCCGGCCGAGAAAAACTTTCCTCTCATTGAAGTGATGAAATCTCTCGATGAAGTTCCTCTCCTGAAAAAACAATTCATTACATACGAATATGTGCTGATTAAAGACTTCAATATGACTGAAAAGCATGCTGAGGCACTGGCTGTACTCCTTCAGGATAAAAAAGCGATTGTGAACCTGATTCCATTCAATCCTTTTCCGGGGTCTCAATGGAAAAGACCGGCAGCTGAAGATTGCGAGTCATTTAAGCAGTCACTCGTGAGAAGAAAATTAAGAGTCATGATCCGCAAAACAAAAGGCGATGACATCCTCGCTGCCTGCGGCCAGTTAAAGATTCAGCAAACGGTGACTGTATGAGCGAAATACCTCAAGACTTTGAATCGCGCTTCGGCGGCATAGGCCGGCTCATGGGCAGAAAGTCCTTCGAGAAAATCAAAACCGCGAACATCCTCATCATCGGCATCGGTGGAGTCGGTTCATGGGTTGCTGAGTCCCTTGCCCGCTCCGGTGTCTGTCATATGACTCTTGTTGATCTTGATGATGTGTGTGTGACAAATATTAATCGCCAGGTCCACGCTCTTAACGGTACCGTCGGTCGCTTTAAGGTAGATGTGATGAAGGAGCGTGTGCTTCTCATCAATCCTTTCTGTGAAGTCGATACGAAACAATGTTTCTTCTCGCCGAAAAACCTGGAAAACATTTTCGATAAGCAGTACGACTTTGTGATCGACTGCTGTGATGATTTCACAAATAAGTGCTACCTTATTGAACATTGCCGGAATTTAAAAGTCCCGGCCGTTGTCATGGGTGGTGCTGGTGGAAAGATGGATCCCCTTCAGGTGCGCGTGACAGATATGTCGGAATCCTCGAATGACAGGCTCCTTGCGCGTCTTCGCAAAAAACTCAGGCAGGATTTTGCTTTCCCTCGCGAAGAAGACGGTGACTTTGGTGTGTGGGCCGTATGGTCGCATGAGCGCGCTGTCTATCCTACCGCTGAAGGCTGCACTACTTACAAACCTCCGGGGATAGCTAAAAACATGGATTGCGAAGAAGGATTTGGCTCTGCAAGTTTTGTCACAGGGGCCTTTGCTTTTGCAGCAACATCACTGGTACTGAGAGAAATGACAAAAGAAGAAAGAGGCACATGAAATTTTTGACTGACCTGAAAGACTTTATAAAAAATGTAGCTCAGGATAAACGCATTCCGGAACGGGATAAAAATGTGATTCTCGCCATGCTGGCATTGATTATCTCACCCTTCGACATTATTCCGGATTTCATCCCCGTGTTTGGTCTGCTTGATGATGTAATTCTTCTATCCATGATTCTCGATTATTTTTTCCAGGTCCTCGATCAGGAAATTTTGCTTTCGCACTATCCATGGGGAATGAAGAGTTTTGTGCGGCTTAAGAAGTTCGCACATGTTCTGCAGATTTTTGTACCAAGGTTTATCAAGAAGAAGCTTTGGAAGTATGTAGGATCGCCTTACTAGACTAGCGGCCCGTTGCTGGAATCATTCTTTCCATGTCATTTTTAATCTGCATCAGCTGAGCACCATCAAGATCATCACCAGGACGAACTGAAGCCGGCATACGTGAAGCTGCAGTTGCTGCTTTGGTATTCATTGAACTCCACTGCTGCTGGTCCATCGATTTCATCTTCAGCTTGGCCTTTTCGGCTTCAGCGGCCGAGATCACTTTCTCTCTCACCATCTGGTCCAAAGTCGCTTCGACCTGAGATTTGTCGGCATCAGCGAAGGCAGAAGTGATAGTGAAGGCCAGGAGGATAAAAAAGTATTTCATAAAACCCTTTATTTCTTAAAGCTATTATCGGTGCTGCCTCAGGATCCCTTGATGTTTATTTTCCGAGTATCTGAATCCAGTATCTTGAAAAAGAGAAATAAAGGGAGTGTCTAAAAAACAGACAGCTAAATGTGGGCGATTTAAAATCGACTACTGAACGTAGCCTTGCTTATGCAGATAGGTCGTCAAAGAATTTAATTCGATCATGCTACCGTCTTCAAAAAAACAAAAAGCTTTCTGATCGTTATTCAGGGCCCTGCCGAAAACAGAACTCGCTCTGTAGATTTCATGACAGACGTCAGATCCCGTTGTGCCACGGGCCCGGAGATTTTGTCTGAGACCAGCAAGTGGGCCGCGAATCGTCGCACCCTGAAACGGTACTTCTTCTTCCAGATTGATAGACTGAGACTGAGAATTACATTCAAACATTTCTGCAGGTGAGGCCAGTGGAGCTACCGGTGCTTCCTGTCCGTGAGAGATATTCGTTATGAAGAAAAATGAAAAAAAGAAAAATTTCGTAGCGTATCCCTGAAAGGATTTTATTTTCTTTCGCTATTGTCTGGGTCGGGACGCACTTCCATAAACCCAAAACATATTTCCATGCAATTCAGATAGCTTGAAGGAGAAAAACTTGAGTTAGGCCCCTGAAAAGTGCCACAAAAAATGTTTAAAGGAAGAAATTAAACGAATGAAATCACCTGATAGTGACGGTTCTCTTTAGGAGTCTCGACTTCGAACTCATCGTTGGTTTTAAGTCCTATCAGAGCATCACCGATCGGTGAAAAAACGGAGACAACAACAACGGGAGTGTTGTCGACACTAAGTATGGTTCCGCCTGCAGTGGGAATGAGAAAGTAGAATCTCTTCTGCTTATTGTGTTCGAGTTCGACCAATGCGCCGATGGAAATTTCACCAAGCTTTTTCGAGGCGTTCACATCTACT
This sequence comes from Bacteriovorax stolpii, assembly GCA_945883845.1. GTDB lineage: Bacteria > Bdellovibrionota > Bacteriovoracia > Bacteriovoracales > Bacteriovoracaceae > Peredibacter. The sequence continues at coordinate 21,010 of CAMCYI010000018.1, forward strand.
TCTTCGAGAATCTGAATTTCAAGTCTGAGCTCTTCCACTCTTTTTGCTTCTGCACTCGCGAGATAAGAAGCTTCGAGGGCGCGGGTATCGTATTTACTTTCTGCTTTGAATTCCTGGTCCGTCGCAAAGTCTCGATTCGACTTTGCGGCGGCTTCCAGTGCTATCAGTTCAGTTGAAGCGCGGGTGATAAGCTCTTTGAGAAGTGAATCTTTCAATTAAACTCCACAACATTTTTTAAACTTCTTGCCTGATCCACATGAACAAGGGTCGTTTCTTCCGACCTTAGGCTCAAGTCTCTTTTGTGGCTGACCGCCGTGAATATGACCTTCCTTAAATTTCCAGTCGCCGCCCTCTTTCTGAAAGAGAGCAGTCTCGTGGTGATTCAACTCAGTTCCACTGGCCTTGTCTTTGTAGTGAGCAACGAACTCAACGGTGCCGGTGTTATCTGCATTTTCACCTTTCTGAGTTTTCTTGATATCAAGACCCATCCACTCTGAGCTATCGGCCCACTTGAGTGCTTCCTCTTTATTGAATTTCTCTTCAGGGTTGTTGATCTGAGTGACATCAACGTAATCGATATTTTTAACAGCATAAGCTGTATAACGAGAACGCATCAGGGCCTCTGCTGTCGGTGCTTTCTTCTTATTATCAAGAAAAGGTCCGCAACATTCAGCTAAAGTCAGTTTTTTGGACTCATCAGTAGTCCGGCAAGGGCATATCATGGGGCTCTCCTAGGAATTCACCTATTATCAGGTTAAGATGGGAAAGATTCAACGAGTACTTCTCTCCCTTTAAGGAAAATCCTTTTGCTATGAAGCAAAAAATTCAACTCCCCATTGATCCTTTCATCGACCAGATTGTCAAAGACAGTCAGGATTACTCAACTCTCCTGATTAAGGCCTCTCCCGGCTCCGGGAAAACCACCCGACTTCCTTGGGCAATTGCTCAAAGAAGTCAGAAGAATGTTCTGGTGCTTGAACCGCGTCGTCTCGCTGCGAAGCTCGCTGCTATCCGCATCGCAGACGAAGAGAATTTTAAAATTGGCGAAGAAATCGGTTATCATTTCCGGTTTGAGAAAAAGACTTCGCCCAAAACCCGCCTCACTTTCTACACTGAGGGAACTTTTCTCAAGCGCCTGATGCATGATCCGACCCTTGAAGATATTTCAGTCGTGATCCTCGATGAGTTTCATGAACGTCACCTGGAAACAGATGTCTCACTTGCGGCCCTGATGAGTCTCCAGAAAAAAAGACCAGACCTTAAAATCATCCTGATGTCGGCAACTCTCGAAACAAACGCCATCGAGCGTTTCGTGAAGCCTAAACTTTTTGAAATCACCGCACCGAATTTTCCCGTAACTCTTCATTACCTTCCCAACCAGCCGAGCATCCTGAACCAGTCCCTCGAACAAAAGATCAAGAAAGCAATTGAACAACTTGATCCGACATTCGACACTCTCATCTTTGTTCCGGGCATGCGAGAGATGATGAAAGTCAGCGATTCCCTCGGTTCATCACTGGGAGAAGTTTTCTTTCTCCACGCCGATCTGGACAAAGAAGACCAGGAAAAGGCCCTCCTCCCCGCTTCAAGACGAAAAATCATTCTCGCGACGAACATCGCAGAAAGCTCTGTCACTATCCCCGGGATTAAAGCTGTGATCGACAGCGGGATTCAGCGCGAGCTCGTTTATTCTCCATGGAACGGACTCTCATTCCTCGAAGATCATCCCATCACGAAGTCATCGGCTATTCAGCGCGCAGGCCGGGCCGGACGGACAAGTGCAGGTGCCTGCTATAGGCTCTATGCGGAAATGGACTTTAACGAGCGCGCTGATCATACCATTCCCGAAATCCTCAAAGCCGATCTCACAGACACTGTTCTTCTATCAGCTCAGATGAACCATGATCTTTATTGGTACACGCCTCCACCTGAGGGACGCTGGAAAAAATCCCAGGAACTAGCATTTCGTATCGGAGCCCTGGACGAAAATGGCAAACTGAATTCTCTCGGGGCCGAAATTCTCAAAATGCCGCTTGATACGCGATTATCCCGCACATTGATCGCAGCTTCGTCATATACGAAGGATGAGAAGAAAAAACTTCTCCGTTTTATCTCTGAGGAAATTGAAGGAGACCGCAGCGGAACTCTCATGCGCCGGATGGCCGACTTTCTGAACCATGACGGAACTGATAAATCTCCCTGGGAGAAAGCTCTTCTCACTGGCTTTATTGATCAGGTCGCAAGGTTCCGCCAGAAGCAGCACGATTTCATTCACAGCTCTGGCAAGACGCTCAAGATTCATCCGGAACTCAAAGAACTCCATCAGGATTTTTATCTCGTCCTGGATATCAGTAAGAGACAGGAAGCCGTGCTCGTCGTTCCGATCGAGGAAGAATGGCTCTACGACATCATTCCGTTTCCTTTTTCAGAAGATGAGGAAATTGAGGACGGAAAACTCAAGCGTAAAACAAAACTCGGAAGCATTGTGATGGATGAAACCACCCTTCCTCTCGAGTGGGAAAAACTCAACGCCGAATCAAGAACAAAGATCCTGATCTCTTCGGCTACTCCCTTCAGAAAGAAAGTTGATGAATGGAAAGAGGCCCCTTACTTCGGAAAACTTGTCTTCTGGTCAAAGCATCAGAAACTCCCACTCGATGAAGTTCTCAAAACACTGAGTGCAGAATCTTTTTTTAACGATGGTGGATCCTTAAGTCTCGCGCACGTTGAAGATTATTTCAAAAATACTCTGGAAGAGAAACTCGAGATCAAAAATCTAGAACGACTGCTTCCCTCTCACATCGATCTCGGCGGACGCCGCGAACTTCCAATCTTCTATCCCACAGATCGCGATCCCTATGTCGAGGCCCACATCCAGGATTTCTACGGCCAGAAAAAAACACCCACAATCCTCGATGGTAAATTTGCTTTAACTCTGAATCTCATCGGCCCTGATAGAAAGCCGATGCAGATAACGCGTGACCTTGTGAACTTCTGGGCGAAAACTTATCAGGAGATGAAAAAGGAATACACCCGGGATTATCCACGCCATTACTGGCCCGATAAACCGGATGAAGCTAAGCCATTTCTTTTAAAACGTCATTTGGAAGGTAAATAAGTCTTGAAAGCCCTTCTCTGATTGTGACCGGAACACAAGAACCTGATGTTAGATGCAGAATTGCTTCCACCTAGCGCATAAGGATGGATATGATCGTGTTGCAGATTTCTTTTCTCCTGGCAGCGTTTGCCATTTTTATCGACATGCTCACATTGATAGCTTGATCTCAAGAATAATTTCTGTTGAACTCCTTTAGATATATACCGTGAATTGCTGCATGGCTTCTTGGACGTCCTAAGCTCTTTTTGAAACTGTAATGACCGGATCTTTTCGTCTACTAGCGATTCGATAAGCTCAATTTCAGACATTCCTTTCTGGATTTTGGCCATTTTAATAAGTAGGCGTTCGCTCAAGACAACACTTTTCACTCTGATCACCGGATCAAGTAGTTTTTTAAATGCTCGTGCTGGAAGCTCAGAGTTTTTAAGGGCCAATGATACAATTTCGTTCTTTGCTGATAAATTATGCCTAATTGCATCTTTCAAGATCGCAGCATTGCTTAAACTCATTTTTCCTTCTTCAATTTTTTTCTCAACTGAAGGTAATTCGAGAATAAGTTTCATGGCCTGAATTCTAGTCCAAGACTCAGCTTCAGAATAACAAAGTTCTTGCACCATATATTTAAGTAACGTTGAATAGCCAAAATCGATAAAGAGTTTTCTCCTATGAACCTCTACCAGGAATTTTAACACTTTCAACGTCGAAATTTTTTCTTCGATAACAGAGCTCTTGGTGTATAGGTGTAAGTCGTGATCGGACAATGTAGATGGGTTCATAAATTTTCCTCCAAATGAAGAAAACTTATCAGAGAAACTAAATTGAATAAAATTTGACCACAAGAAAAACGCAATTAATTCAGAGAGGAACTACAATCTCTCTTTGCCTTTCTGATCCCCAATATACTTAAACCTTGGAATCGTCTTCCCCTCAACCTCGACGGTTTCAAGGAACATCCCCATCGGTCTCACCCACAGTTTTCCCGCAGGATTTTCATACAAACATTCATAGAAAACCATCCACTCAAGTGATTCCGAGTGCCGGACAATGTTATGGACGATGTAGTTTTTGCCCTTGTAGTGCTGGTAGAGGCCGCCGATCTTGAGGTCGTTTACCAAGTGATCTTCTCCAGGAAAAGGAACGGCAACAGGCCGATTCCTACCATGAGTACAAAACCTATCACGTACGGAACCATCTGCGAAAGCTTCATGTCGAGATTTACAACATGCTGACGATAAGCGGTTTGCCCCAGGAAAAGTTTGGAGAAGAGCATAAAGAAGAGAATACCGTTGAGACATGTGGCGATGATATGGCCCAGACCCAGGTATGGTTGATGTTCGAGAAGTCCGGTGATGACCAGATCTTCCACCACGAACGAGGCCAGAAATGGCACACCGATCATGCAAAACCCAAACAAACAGAAGAGCGAAGCGAGAGTCGGATAGTACTGGGCGAGTCCGTAGAACTGACTCGGGCGCTTGAGACTGAAGTGATGCTGGATGTAACTTATGATCGAGAACATCGCCGTTCCGCAGACTGAAATCACCATCAGGTGAAGATAGGAACCTCGTGCAGCCGTTGTGTCTGCCTGAAGACCCGTAAGAATGAGCGAAGACTGCGCGACATAAAAATATGTGACCGTTGAGGTGATGTTTTTTTCGAACAGTCCCCTGAAAGACCAGTAGATCGAAGAGAAAATCGAAAGCCCCAAGAGAAGAAGCTTAAAACCATCGGGGTCGGTGGCCAGAGTCGGCATCAGGAATTGAACGAATAGCAAGACACCCGCACGGGAAAGAAAAATACAAGAGAGCTCGTACCAGGGAAGCCTGCCGTTGATGTCATGAATCCACGAGTGAAAAGGAAAAATTCCATGAGACTGATAAATAATAATAAAAGCGAGTAACAATACCGGCCACTGGAAGAATGAATGAGGAATTTCTCCAAATGGAAGATCAAGGACATTGGCCTGATAGGCAATCGTCATGAGTGCGAGAAAGCAAACAGCGGTCAGCAAGTGCTGCATGATATAGGTACCGCCACCACCAGAAGTATTATCGCGGGCGTCCTGGATGAATCCAGGAACCGGAATCATCCTCTGAAAAAACCAGAATAGAAAGAATGTCGGCAAGTTGCTTGCCATGATCAAACCAAAACCACTGGCAACGTAACAAAGGAAGCGCGTGTTAATCGAAACTTCATCCTGAATAGGCAGGAGACCTATGAAAAGTGACCCTGAAAACAAAAGACCTACGAAGATTGTGATCATATTGAAACGGATATCAAGCATTCTGTGAGAAGAAACTGACTGAGCAAGCTGAGGAAAGAGGAAAAGCACACCAAAGAAAATGGTCATGGCCACAAGTAAAAACATCGTGAAGATCTTCCACTTCCTGCCCATTTCATAGAATGAAGAAATGATAACTGCGCCAAAGCTGACGATTAAGGGAACTGATTCTAATAAGCTTCCTGGCATCGACATGATCTTAACCTTTTCCAAAAATCTTTTTTAATAACTGGTTATCCCAATCCATCCATTTGTCTTCGAGCTTCATGTAGGCCCTGAATGGCCAGCAGATTCCGAGCAGAATCCGACCTGTCATAAAATCGAGGTGGAACGAATGAAGGGCATGAATATATATTTTTCTTCTAAAATTTTTTGAAAACAAACTCTCTAGGGGCAACGATCGTTGGATTAAAACATCAGGTACCACTCTCGGATTATCGACAAAGTCTGAAATAAGCGACGCTGATCGCAGGAACTGGTACGTCCGCAAACTGGCGTGAGTAAACATATGGAACATAGCAAAGTTCGTAAATCCAAGGGCGATCTCAATGTACATCAAACCCACCTGAGAAATGGTGGCATAGCCGAGCATCGTTTTTGCGTCTGAACGGGTTCGCCCGACCAAAGTTGCGTACAATGAGCTTACCCCACCGATAATGCCGATCGACCAGAGAAGTGACGGGAAGTGAGAAAGATAATCATGAAACCGAATCAAGAGAAAAGGTCCAAGGTGTACTGAAAGTGCGCCGTAAAAGATCGCACTTGATGGTGTCGGGCCTTCCATCGCTGTCGGAAGCCACGAACTCATCGGCAACTGGCCCGCTTTAGCCAAAGATCCCCAGATAACAAAAATCCCGATCAGGAGAAAACCGAATTCTCCATGATGACCGTGCTCAGCGAGCACCTCCGGAAGAGCAGAGAAATCCGTTGTGTGCAGATGAAGATGCGCCCAGGCGCTGGCAGCGAGAATACCCATATCGCATAAACGATAACTTATTATTGCCTTTAAAGCGTGGCGGACGGGCTGAACCTGAGAGTAAAAATAGCTGATGAGTAGCACCGAAGTTGTTCCTACAAGTTCCCAGCCCATGAAGAGGAAATCAAGCGTACGCGCAAAGCTGACAATCATCAGTCCAAACAAAAGAACGGCCAAAAGAAAGACAAAACGGAAATATCCTTCTTCCTTATGCAAATAATTTCTTGAATAGCGAAAGATAGTACTGATGAGAAAAGTTGAAAGCAAGGCGTACGTGCCCCCAAGAAGATCAACGATAAAGCGGATCTTAAATTCGTAATGACCCACTTTAATCCATGACGGATAATCGAACTTCAGATGCGAGGGAGATAAGTGCCAGACCTGAAGGAATAAGGTCAAGGCCAGCATCGACAGAATCAAAGACAAATACTTTGAACTTTCAGAAAGAAAATTCTCTGTGAACTTAATCCTGGAAAAGAAAATCACTCCCAGTGAAAAGAACCAGAAAAAAGGTAAAATGATGAGAGCAAGAAAGTTATATTCGATCATTCATCGATCTCCGCAAAATCCTCGTTAGAATGAGTTACCTTGATCAAGTCTGCAGAAGAGTGAAAATGCTTCATGATGAATTTCTCCGCTTGAAGAACTCGCCACTCATTTTGGCCAAAGATATACCACTCGTTCTGAACAGGATCGTGAACCACAATTCGAGTCCAGTGATGATAAAGAATGTTCCGCAATCTAGGATGTGAATCGAAGACGCTTTTCACTCGCTGAAGTGGAGCCTCGAGGATCGTCAAATTTCGGATGGGCTCGTGCAGTTCCACCATCTGCCGAGCGAGCCCGATGCGCAGATCTCCCTGGGAACCAGTCATGACGCCGAGGAGAGAAATAAGATTGATCGGAAGCTTAGAGCCGCTTCCAAAGTTATCGTTATCAACGCAGGAGAAGTAGTAATCCATGTTGATGTTCACGCAAACTGGAACAGCCCCGATCACGGCCTGAAAAAGAATTTTTCCATCTTCCGTGTCTTTCTCCCAGTCGTAGCTGATGAGAAAAGAGCGCCGGTTAAGAAACAGACCTCTGGTCATGCTTCTTCGGCCGACGACAGAAAGGGCGGTTGTGCAGTGACCATATTCTGGCCGGGGCTGGGCAAGGTCCTCCGCTCTCTCGCGAACATGTTTGAGTGCAGACTCCGGATTATTTTTAGCTTCTTCCGAGCTAAAACGTTGGCAGCGCTCAAACGCATTCATCTTACATGCCTGGCCCAGATTCTTTTTAAGGATAAGAAAATTCTTCTGATGCTGTTCCGGAAAATTTTCAACGTCTAAGAAGTTAAACTCATCCGTGCAGGTGTCGTGATAGGCAGAAACAAATATCGTCCCGTCCGGAAGATTCACGCCGAGCGACTTCAGTTCTGTCCGAACAATGGGATCGTTCGCCATTTTAGCGAATGCACGGGAGTTCGGAACTCCAGCGTTTCCGCCACAGGCACCACAACCATACGCCTGACGAAAAGGATTGTTCGTCGATGAAGAACCGTGACCGGCCATGACGACGAGAGATGCAAAGGGTTCTTTAAGACCGCACATGCGGATGATGGCCTCGACGATCTTTGCCATTTCTTGCTTAGAGTAACCGGAATCTTCAGCACCTTTTTCGATGTCAATTTCAGTCCTCGGAGTTGGGTTGAATTTTTCTTTCGCCCATTGCTTGAAAACCTGACTTTGCTTGGGAAAAAAGACCGTAAGAAACATCGGCACAAAACTTAACAGGCCGAGGATAAGAGTTGCAAAAAAACCGCGAAAGAGAGTCCGCGATTGATAATATAGAACAAGCCCAGAAGTTCCCATCAGCCTATTGAGACTCTGAAACCCTAGCCCTTTTTGTTGGTCAACCGAGAATTCGCGAATGACCCGGCTGGGGTTAATGACTGGAGGGCACTGAGCAATTAGCCGCTGGTTTTTCAAACTGGAAAACTTCATGTCTATACCAAAGAAACCAACCACTCCGTACGTCTGAACTCCATGATCGATCTCTTCAATGTGCCTGCGAATTGATTCTTCCCGGTCATCAATACAGAAAAGAATTTGAGCGTAAGGATCCCGAGTGGGAACAGCGACACGAGTTTCTTTTCCGTGCTGAACGATTGCCGAAAGTGCTTCACGATAAAAGTGATGCTCGTAGGCCTCATGCCATAGTCTGATCTTGTGAGTGTTCTCGATGATATCAATGTCATCCACAATCTTCAGAAGAGTTTCTGTCGAGAGATCATTCATCCAGCCAGCGTCGAGCTTAAAGCTCTTTGTTATCTGATAGAGGGCAAGAGAGAGCTGGAAGCTTCTGATCTCTTGCTTTTCTTCGCGGCCAATGATCAGAGAGAGATCAATGGAATTGGTCTGGGCGTGAAATTCATTCACAGAACTTTCCAATAGAACTAGAAAGGCCAGATAGTCTGTAAGCTTGATCTGCGGAGACTTCACAGTGGCCTGCCACGGTTCAAGCTCTAGCTTGTTAACCATGCCAGACCAGCCTTTCATGTCAAAGAGGAGTTCGAGAAGAACTTTCTCCCAGACTTCCTCGGGAATGTTGAGTCTCTTCAACTCGAGCTGAATAATCTCTTCGGGCGAGGTACTTTCGTACTCAGCAAGCTTGCGCCCGAGGATTTTTTGCCAACCTGAGAGAAAGTTCGATGTTTCGCGGATGTCGTAGCTCACAAAAGCCCAGAACCCTTTTTTCATGAAAGGATTGGACCAGAAACTTTGTCCCTGATCGAGATAACTAGAAATTAGCCTGAAGACAAACGGATTCACACTGAGGAGATAATTTTCGTTGTGATACTTTTCCCAGTATTCCTTACCTCTCCACTTAACCTTAGAACGCGTCAGTGTAAGTGCGCGACCTGCGGTCTTCGCCACACAAAAGTCCCAGAGATGCTGGTCTTTGATCTGCGGTTGAATGTCATCGTCATTATAGATCAATTCAGAAAACATCAGGCGATAGAGAAAATCTTTAGGATCAATCTTAAAGTACCCAAGCGGAGAAAATTCGTTGTATCGTCCCAAATAGTGAGTCAGGCCTTCCTTGATGTCATCGTCCGTCATCTTCCCTTCAGCATACCGGGCCCTGTAACGTTCCTCAGGCCAGTATGTTCTGGCGCGATAAAGATCACCGGCATCTGCCAGCGCCTCATGAAAATCCTGGTTCTCAAACATCAGGAGAATATTATTATGGACGAACGCATGTAACGGATTCTGGATGGGCAACCGGTTGCGGATTCGATTCATGAGACTTTCGAAGTCCTCTTGAGGCAGAGCTGAAGTCATAAGACCCTCTAAAGCTTGGTGAATGAGCCTATTCTACTCCTCACCTGCGCTAAAACCAATATTATGATTAATTTTTAATTGTTGTTTTCACTATCTTCACAATCTGCGCATGAAAGATTTAAAATACTTCATCTCCAAAATCATCAGAGGAATAAATGACTCCTAAACCACATGTCTCAACCATTCTGTTTCTTCACGGGGCCTTGGGAACTTCTGAGGACATGAGGGCACTCCGTGACCTCATTGAGCAGAAAGGACACAAAACTCTGGCATTCAATTTCTCCGGGCATGGAATATCCTCTGCCTGGCCTGCTGAATTCCGTATAGATTTATTCGCCAGGGACCTCGATCATTTTTTGAAAGAGCATGCGCTTAAAAAAATAACGATTTTTGGATATTCCATGGGTGGATATGTGGCACTTTATCACAAGGCCCACTTTGAAGACTCACCGATCGATCAGATTTTTACGTATGGAACCAAGTTCAACTGGTCAGCTGCGACAGTCGCCAGAGAACTTCCCATGCTGGCACCAGATCACCTGAGCGAAAAGTTTCCTCAGTACGCAGAAGTACTTAAGAAAAAACATGGCGACCGCTGGAAGGCCCTGCTCCTTTCCACTGCTCATATGATGCAAAACCTGGAAAAACTTGATGGCCTGACCCGGGACGATGTTTCGTCCATAGAAATCCCCGTCAGCCTGATTCTGGGCGAACAGGACCGCATGGTGACACAGGAGGAAACAAAAACTTTTGGTTCCTGGCTCCATCATCATCGCATTCAGGTTATCGGCCATTCCAAGCACGAACTGGAAAAGGCCAATTTAACGGAACTCTCGCAACTTTTACTTAAAGATTTGTAAGCGTCATAAGACTTCTTGAACGCCGAGTTAAAGCAGTGCATTTAACTGGACCGTCTGAGGAGATTTTTAGTACATTTGAGAATCTAAATATGCCTTGACGCTCGTGGAGTATTTGTGGCGAAAACCATAGCCATTATCGATGACGAAAAAGAGATGGAATATCTCTATAAGATGCTGTTTGAGCCGGCCGTGGAAAAAAATATTGTTGAAGTTAAATTCTTCGATGATGCCCGAAAATTTGTCGAATGGTTTGAAACCAACACTCCCGACCTCATTCTCAGCGATGTTAATATGCCGCACATGAATGGCTTTGAGATCGCTCAAAAAATTCGTGAAGATGGTCATAAGATTCTTACTTACTTTATCAGCGGCGATGATGAGAGTGAATACACTCAACAGATGAAGAAATTTGGTCCGTGCCGTTACTTCAGTAAGCCACTCGACTTCGATCAGATTTTGGGCCTCATTGAAGAAGATCTCAATCTCCCTCACGTTCTCAATTAAAGGTCCTCCATGCGCGAATATTCCTGGATCTCTGAGCTCGCAATCGAATGTCAGGATTACTCGCACTCTCTAGGCCGATTTTTCGCGAAGGCCGTAGCAAAAGTTTCTTTCGATCAGGTTCCCCAGCACGAGATGAAACGGGCATGGTCCGTTCTCGCGCGCGATATGGTTCACTTTGGGTTTGATGAAGAAACCATGATCCCGACTGACATTGAGGCCACGATCGCTGCCCTCCAGACTCTGGGGATTGATAAGTTTAATGAAGACCTTCTCGAAGAAGAACTCCTTGCCCCCCTGCTTGGAAATTTCTTTGAGCGAATATTTAAACTCCTCGGTCAACATCCAGAATTTTTCGAAATGATGGATCAGGCCGATCTCCTCGAAGATATGCTCGGTACCATCGCCAAAAGATTTCTTCCTATTTTCAAACTTATCCCAGTGTTTTCAAATGAAGCCCAGGCCATGGTTCCATTCCTGCGTGAACCGCTCTTCACAGCACTTTATGAGTTACCCGAAGACGAACATCAGAAGCTGACTCTCTTCACTGAAAAAGTCATGAGACGTTTTTACGATCAGCAGGTTCGTCCACAGCTGGTGGAAACTCTCAAAGGAAATCTCAAAGGCAGAAACCTTTTACTTCCTCTGATTGACGAAGCTGTTAATCATCTTCCGCCTGACCGTTGTATGACGGCATTAATCAGTATTCTCTGCACTCCAAAAGAAGAACTCTCACAAGGCCGGATTATTTCCATCGTTCTCCAGGAGCTCGGTGGAATGTACGTGAAGCTCGCTCAGGTTCTTGCAGAACTTGCACCACCTTCGCTTGCAAAGGAACTTCGTCATCAGCAGGATAAACTGGGGGGGATTTTCGGTAGCCAGGAAAAATCATGGAAGTATGTTCTCGATATTCTCGCGCGTCCGAGTTTCCGCGAACTCCGTCGCTACATTGAAATTCCTGATCATCGCCAGAATGCATTTGCAGGTGCCTCGGTTGGGGCCATTTATGAATTTGAACTCACACCTCTCGGAAGAAAAGAACTAAAGTCGGATACAAGTGTCCTGCTAAAAGTTCAGCGACCGGGACTGACATCTCTTTTTGTCCAGCAGCAGGATGCTCTCATTGGTATTCTTTCTCATATCGAACGCTCACTCACTGAGACTGAACTTTCTGAAGATGAACAGCAGGAAGTTCAGGGACTCATTACGGCATTGAAACGTACGATCATCAATTACGCTGCTCAAAGTATCGGCGAACTTGATTTCCGAATAGAAAAACAAAATGCTGAAATGGTTAAAGAGGCCCTCGAAGGAAAGTTCGACCTCATGGTCACTCGTTACTTTCACGTAGAACCAGATGTCGCTGTCATGGAAAGAATCAACGGCGAAAAAATTACGTCAGTCGTGAACTCCCGCTACCTTGAACGGATGAGTATTGCTGACCTCGTTGCAGATGCCTACCTTCACCTTCTTTTTCAAAAGGGTGTGATCTGGGCCGATCCACATGCAGGAAACATTCTTTATAGTGCCGATGAACTGCAGGTAAAACTCATCGATCTCAATCCTTGTTTTACCTGGGATCGTGCCACGATAAAAGTCTTCATCGGTTTTGTGTACCGTTTGATTCTCTCTGATCACAAGGGGATCATGGAGAGCTTGAAAGGACTGGTTGAAAATCCAGATGATCTGAAAACCGAACGTACCCAAAAACTTATCCGCGAATTTATCGAGAACGGTAACCATGGTGCTTTCATCCGTTACCTCTCAGACTTCGTACGCCTTCTCGGGGAAGCGAACATTAATCTTCGGATTGAAGTTCAGGCGGCCCTTCGTGGGATGTCGCAAATTTATCTCACCAGTGTTGCCATTTCTTCGCGCAACAGCTTCGGGCAAATTTTCCAGAAGCAGTTCGGCTGGAAGATGCTGATTAAGCAAATTGTATCCATCGGCCCTTTCAAAGTCGCGCGCGCAGCACTCCCTATTGCGTTTGATATCATCCGAAACTCTCCGGAACAGGAAGTAGGTCCGACTCTCGATGAGCGTGACCTTACGGCCATTGAAGAAGCTCTCTACCTTCTGAAAAATGAGAACGTCTGTAACATCGAACTTCAGCGCGCTTCTCCGGAAGAAAACACCAGACTCTCACTGGCAGCTGATGGATCGGGTCTTATCAAGAGTTCAAACCTTAACATCCAGATTCTGACAGAAACAAAACCAGCTTCAGTGAAATACATTGTGGAAGCCCCATCGAAAGAATGGCTCAAAGAGCGACAGGAATACGTGAAACTTCAGGGTGTGGGATTCACGCTTTGTCTGGTGGAATGTATGGAACAGCTCCGTCGACATTCCCTTGAAGATTACTGGAACGTCGTCGAATCCTGGAACTCCGCAGCAAGCAAACGTTCCCTCAAAGCGAATATCCTTATTGGTGACGTTCGCCTCGCAGCCCGTATGCTTTTCACTCGCCGATACGAAAACATCTGGACTTCGAACTATATGACGATATCCCGCTGGAATCGTTTCATGTGGAAAATGCTAATCAGATTTGAAGAAAGATTCGAGCGAAGAGAACAAGGTTACTTCTACATCCTCAGTAAGAAACTGGGATCAGAAAGAGTGGGCCAGTATACCTTTGGAAGTCTTCACAGAATTAAAGTCATTATTTATCGTCTGATCATTTCCGGACTTAAATCGATTATCAAAAGTGCAAGATTCGAGATGAACCTTCTGCCTCTCACAACAGATGAGCTGACTCACAGGATGATGCACGGATTGTTGCGGAGAAATTCTTCGTCGGCGATTATAGTAAAGACGATTTCTTCGGAATAATTTTCTAAAACTTTCATTCAATTATTTTTAGACTCACGTCAGTGGAACTTTAAGTTCTGCAGGTTAGCTTGTTTCTATCCGGGAGGGTTTTTGCATGGATGTATCCGAGGAGAGAGATGACTACTTTTTCAACCTGCCGTCATCTCTCGGGTCTTCGGATCCCAGAGTGCGAACCGAATGAGCTCCACTCTGTCCTTTCATTTTAGCACAGTGAGGTTTATACGAAAGTGCTAAAAGGGTTCGGGTCACTGCCACCGGTGGTAGTGAAAAAGGTCCGGGTTACTTGAGCCAGCGGAAGTGAAAAGCTAAACCACTTCAATAATTAAATGCTGAATATTAAACTGACGCTGAATGAAATCCCGATAGTCAGACGATGAGCGAAGAACATCATTCTTCCGAATGATAATCTCACAACCAACCTGCCCCGGAGAAAGTTTCCAGAGATGGATATCCAGAACCTTGGATCCATCTTCTTCAAGACTTTTTACAAGATTATCCCGATCAATCGTTCCATCATGAGCATCAAGAAGATCCATTCCACTCTGACGAATCAATCCCAGCGACCATTTCAAAACCACGAGACCGCCGAGAACTCCCACTGCCGGATCAAGCCAGGTCCATCCCTGCCACATGCCCAGGAGAAGTGCGAGAATCGCTAAAACTGAAGTCATCGCGTCCGTCAGAATATGTACATAGGCACTCTCGTGATTGTGATCATGAGCATGTCCATGACTATGTGAATGTGAATGTGAATGTGAATGGGCCGCGGCCTGAGGCTTTGGACTCAATCGTGATTTACCATGATCGCAATTTTCACCGTGAACGTGCTCACGCTTATCTTCTATATTCGGAGCAGCACCTTCACCTTGGTGAAGAATCATCGCACAGACGAGATTGACGATAAGTCCTGCTACAGCAACCCACAGGGCCTCAGAATAATGTATGGCGCGCTGATCAACAAAACGCACCATGCTTTCCACAATCATCGAACCGGCAATGAAAAGAAGAAGAAGTGAACTTGTGTAACCACCGAGTGAAAGAATCTTTCCTCCTCCAAATGTGAAGGAAGCCTTAAAACGCGGATGACGATAAAGATAATAAACAACCAGAGAAAGAAAAAGGGCAACAGTGTGTGAGGCCATGTGCCAGCCGTCAGCAAGTAATGCCATAGAACCAGACCAGTACCCAACAGAAACCTCAACCACCATCGTCACAAGCGTAATGATGGTAACCCATTTCGTTTTCTGTTCGTTAGCGAGAAAATTCCCGGTGTCTTTCCCGTGAATAGCACAATTTTCCATAAGATCTCCTGCCATCATTTTACAAACTCACTCACTCTTCTTCAAAACCTTTGACGAGAATAAATCCAGAAGGCCAGAGCTCGCACCACCTATAATCAAGGCCATGGCCACCAATGTGCGCGTACCGAAGGGTTCGCCCCCGAAAAACACGAGACCCATGGTGGAAAGAATGGGAGTCAGGTAGGTCAAAGCACCAATTAATCTCGGATCCCCTTCTGCCAGAGCTTTGTCCCAGGTGTAGAACGCAATTCCAAATGGACCGAGTCCCATCAGGAGCAAAAGAAGTCCGTCACGGGGTTGAATATTGACTAAGGGCTCAATGGAAAAATGCACCAGAAAACATAAGACGCCTGCACCAAAACAAAATCCACCGATCGCCGCGAGCGGTGTTGGTGGAAGTTTCTTTTTACCGAGGGAATACAGTGGCCAGGTCCATGCTGCTGCAAACGCCAGAAGATAACCTTTCATGTCATCCGGCCTATAAGATGCACTCCCACTGACGAGCACTACGCACCCGATGACGGCAAGAACTCCACCCAATACATGATGAATGCCGAGTTTTTTATCCGGAAAAAAAAGAGGTGTGAGAAGAACGAGCAAAAGCGGCCAGAGATAGTTAATGAGATTGGCCTCAACGGCCAGGGCATACCGGAAGGCATAAAATAAAAAGAAATGATATCCAAAATAGCCCAGTGTTCCCCAAATAAAAACCTTCCATCCAACGAAGATTTCACGAGGTTTCCTGAGCGAAAGAACACCTCCGAGAATAAACGCCACTCCCAGCTGATAAAACGGAGGCAAATGAATGAGAAGGCGACCGAAAGTGGCAAGACTCCCCCAAAGGAAAACGGTCAGTAGACCCAAAAGAAGAGACTTGTTTTTCGTGTTCATGCTTTAATCCTAGCGATTTTCACGATATTGTAAAAGGATGATCGAGACATCCAGACTGACTCTGAGAATAGGCACTCTAGCCGATGCGGGGCCTATGCTGATACTGAATAGTGATCCCGAAGTGGTTCGCTATACCGGAGATGCGATGCTTTTCTCACTTCAGGAATCAGAATCTGTGATACGCGAACGAATCATCCCGCAGTGGAACAATTATAAAATGGGACGATTCACTACCCTGCTTAAAGATGGAACTTATATCGGCTGGTGTGGCCTGAGATTTTTTCCGGAAAGTAATGAAGTTGATCTCGGTTATCGCTTCATGAAAAAATTTTGGGGACAGGGATTCGCGACTGAAGCTTCACAAGCGACTTTAAAGTACGGTTTTGAAACTCTCAAGCTCGATCGCATTGTTGCGAAAGCGATGCCCGACAATATCGGAAGCATCAAGGTCATGCAAAAGCTCGGCATGTCTTATCAGGGATACGTGAGCGATCCTACAGAGCCTCATCCATTTGTGGTCTACCACATGCTCAGAAAAGATTTTAAACCATGAGACGACTGATTGCTTTTTTGATTCTCTCCTTCGTGAAAACAATTTCCAGTATTCTCTGGCGTGCTGAATTTCACTGGATCGGTGATCCTCCTCTTGATCCATGGGAAAAAACCCGCATCATCGCCCTCATGAATCACACATCCCTCTATGAACCGATTTATTCGCAGGCCTTTTCCTATCCATACCTCTGGCATCTCGCAGGTCATCTGAATGTTCCCGGTGCCGACATCACACTCAAGCGTCCTATTGTTGGATTCTTCTGGAAGCTGATGGTTCCGAACATCATTTCTATCTCGAGAAAGAAAGATGACACCTGGACTCAGTACTTAAAAAGTATCCGCAATAATTCAGTCGTGATGATTGCTCCTGAAGGCCGGATGAAACGACCTAACGGACTTGATAAGCAAGGCCGTCCGATGTCTGTCAGAGGTGGCCTCTATGACATCATCGATTCTATCGGATCCGGCGGACTGATGTTATGCCTCTCAGGTGGACTTCATCACGTTCAGAAACCAGGCCAGACATTTCCGACACCATTTAAAACGATCCGAATGAATCTTTGCTACATTGATATTGAAAGTTATCTGAAAGAATTTCCGGCCGATGCTCGCGAGAGAAGAATCGCTCTCGTTCAGGATCTTCAGAGAAGACTTGAAAATGATTGTCCTAAACCACTAGCTTAAATAAATGGCGAAATTTTCTTTTCGAATAACCGGTTTTACATCCGAGAGCCATGGATATTCAAGATCGACCAAAGCGCGTGTTCCTTTTCCACGGGCAATCAGAGCAAATTTTTTGTCACTGAGTTCACCGAGTTGATTAAGAATTTTTCGGATATGTGAAACCTCACCAAAGTCGTAGATAAAATAAACTTGCGCTTCCGGCATGACAAAAAAATCGGATGTTAAATCCTGAACAAGAAGTTCTGCGTTCATATTGTATTTTTGATAGATCCGGTTTCCTTCCTCTACCCGCTCAGAAACAAGTTCATGGCCCGTAAAATTTATTTCAGGATCTAAAGCATGAAGAAAAATTCCCATCCTTCCATAGCCTGCTCCAAGATCGATAACTTTTTTAACTCCACTGAGTGAGATGAGCTCAAACATTTCCCGGATTTCATCATAGGGGGTCTGAAGCATCTGGTGATCAAGTCCCACCCACGTCTGGCTTCCCCCATGAATCCCCTGGCCCAGACTCCATAGGTGGCCGTCGGGTCTCACACTTTTGGCCCGATCAAGCAATCTCTGTTCAATCGCTGGAATATCAAATTCCAGGAGCTCATCAAGCTTCCTTGAATGCTCTTCCCGGGAGGAGCGATCTGTTCCGGGAGAGCGAAAAATATCCAGAGACCACAAAAATTCCATATTACCGGGACCCTAGCAGAGAATATTTTACAATTCCAGCACCATAGAAGCCGTTTCTCATCTAAAATCCGAAGCGGAGCTCTTTCATGAAAACAGTTTATATCTCCAAGCAACAGGATCCTCAGACCGGTCTCATCCACTGGACCGATGCTGAAAATAAAACCTGGAATGCCTTGATCACCCGGCAGAACGAGGCCGTGAAGACACGCGCGTGCCCGGAATTTCTGGAAGGACTTGATCGCATTCGCTTTCCCGAAGACCGCGTTCCCCAGCACACAGAGATCAATGCCCGCCTCAAAAATTTCACCGGCTGGGAAGTAGAAGTTGTGCCGGCTCTCATTCCTGCCAAAGATTTTTTCACACTTCTCGCAAATAAAAAATTTCCTGCTGCAAGTTTTATCCGTACTCCGGAAGAACTCGACTACATTCAGGAGCCGGATATTTTTCACGAGTTCTATGGCCACGTTCCGCTTCTCACTTTCCCTGAGTACGCCAATTTCATGGAAGAATTCGGGAAGCTCGCACTCTCAATTTCCCCGAAAGATCGCAGACGTCTCTTTCGCGTGTTCTGGTTTACCATTGAGTTCGGACTTCTCCGGACGGATAAGGGCATCCGTGCCTACGGTGGAGGAATGCTTTCTTCTATTCACGAAACTGTTTATTCAGTCGAAAGTGATATCGCCAAGAGAGCACCTTTCGATGCCCTGACCGCCCTTCGCACTCCCTACAGAATCGACATCCCACAGCCGCTTTATTATGTTCTTAATAGTTTTCAAGATCTTTTTAAAATTCTCGATCAGGACCTCATCGGACTGCTGGAAGAATCTAAAACTCTTGGAGATTTCGAGCCATTGTTCGAACCTGCCGGCGAAGAACTTTAATTCAAACGACTGTTCATTTCCGGGTAAACTTAACAGGTTCACGCATTAAGTCTTTTCCCCTAAGCACCTCCTTGATAAGTATGCATCAATGACTAAAGAAGTAATTCTCTATATTTTCCTGTTCCTCCTAGGAACGACTGTTATCAACTTCGCGGTTGCGATCATTGCGCGTATCAAGACCGGTCACAAACAATTCAACCTTCTGATCCTTTACTGGTTCAGCTTGTTTCTCATGTTCGGTGCCATCGCTAATCTCGGTGCCAATGAAACCCAGATTGCCTTCGCCTATTTTTTCCAGTTTGTTCCATCGATCATCATCACTTTCATGCTCCGAAATTCCATCGGCATCAAAACTAGCATGAAGTATTTCTGCTCGTGGCAGATTGCCGGAATGGCCGCATCTACCTATTTGCTTCTTTATACAAATGCAGGATTTACCATCTCTCTTTTGCCAGTGACGTTCTCAACAGCTCTGCCATTCTTCTCTCCGACATGGATCACACTTTTTTCAGCTCGCCGAAAGTCAGTGAACTGGGTTGAGAAGGCGATGGGTCTCATGTTCATCACGGCGATCGTGAACCACTTTAATTACGCTTTTTTCAGACTTGATCCGGACAATGCGTGGTGGGGCTGGTCTTTTTGTATTGCCCAGTACCAGCTCCTTTCTGTTTTCCTACCGCTCCTGATCAGCTACCGCAGGGAAGAGCAGGAAAAAGAAAACCTCCGGCTTGCTCTCGAGAAGATCTCCGGCGCCGTCAGTATTCCTGTTATCCCAAATGCAGATGATCTCTATCGCGAACTTGATCATCAGATTGCGCAAAAAGAAGAACTCTTCACTAAACTTCATGCGACAAATATCAGGCTCGAAGATGAACAGGAAATGAATGAAATGCTCATTCGTACCATCTCTCATGATTTGGTAAATCCTCTGACAGTCGTAAATGGATACGTGTCGATGATCCAGAGTAATCTTATTCAGCCGGAAGAGTTTCCTAAAATTCATCAGAAAATCAAAATGAATCTGGATGTCGCGGCCAATATGATCGACAGGATTCGCAACGCCATCGTGAACCGGACGCAGGCAAGTTTACTCTCAGTTTCTGATGTTTCTCTGGATGACGTCATTCACGGGCTCATTGAGAGTTTCGATACTCGTCTTCGTGAGAAGAACCTGACGATAAAATTTTTGAACCATGATCCATTGCTCAAAGTCCGCGCAGAAGCGCATGCCCTCTCCGAACACGTTCTTTCCAACATTCTTTCTAATGCCATCAAGTTTTCTTTTGAGAATACTTCCATCGTGATTTCGATCCGGGAGGAAAATGATCTTGTTCACATCTCTGTGAGGGATCACGGCACAGGGATCGAAAAAGATCGACTCCAAAAACGGGTTCTCACAACGACATCCGATACAAATGGTGAAACGGGAACAGGACTTGGACTTGTCGTCATGGGTTACTTCGTCCGCAAATTTGAGGGATCATTTAACATCACCTCAGAGACCGAAGGTATGAAAAGAGGAACTACTTTGACCATCACTCTTAAGAAATCATCAGCGATTCATCCGATCCCCATATCGATCTTTGAAACTGGCCAATATTATAACTAAGTCGTCTTAACATATTTAAAAAAAATCTTAATGTTCTTAACACGTCAATGATGTTTCGAGTCTTTATCCCTCCTTATATTAATCCTAATTAATATTTTTTCCGTCACGATAATATCCTTGTTCTCCTTAAAACACATTCACGAGGAATTTCATGGAAGCCTGGATCGATGACGTGTCATTTTATCTTATGCCCTCTCGTCACCCCTTGAAAGGATATGAAAAACAATATACCGAAGCCTACAGTGTCTGGCGTGCGGCCTGGGAGAAGTTCTACACCGATCTTAAAATTGAACAACCCCTGAACTCCGATCCCTTCTGTGTGACAGATGAAGTGGGGGCCATTTACTATAAGGGCGAGTGTGTTGCGGTTGTGTGCTTCACTCATGGCGATCTGGGGGGCCAGTATCCGATGAAAGACTGCCAGTGGTTCCGTTCATGGACTCCGGCCGCGATGGAAAAAATCTCAACGATCTCCAGAAACTGTATCATCTGCTCACAATTTTCAGTTTCACCAAAATTTGCAGGAAGAGACCAGGTCACGCGCTGGAAGGATGTCCTGACTCTGTATGTATACCTGCGCTTTGAAAATTCCGATGCCGGAGTCATGGCGGGTCATCTGAACGGAACAAAGGGCATGGTTAAAACCAGTGGAGGTGATCATGGTGCTACCGTTCTTGAGTCAGATCACGAGCTCATCCTCCATGGCATTCCGCTAAACTCTCAGCTCGTCGCTTACGAACGCGAAGGACTGGCGAACCTCTGGGAAGCTAAAAATTTAAGATCTCACTGCGATCACTTGTGGTCGCGGCTGATTCATCTTTCTGATTTCCACGCTAACCATATGATCGTACCCCTTCGTAAAGCTGCTTAAAAAGGATCACCCTATGAATATCAAACACGAACTCCAAATTCTTCTGTCGACTTTTGCTCATAACAATCGTCCGGAAGTTCTCAAAGACAGAGAGGCCTATGCCCAATGGCTCGCGCAGACTTATTATTTTGTTCGTCATTCAGTTCCTCTGCTGGGGTACGCCCTTCCTCACCTGAAAAACGACGGGCTAAAGCAGCGCTTCGGAAGTCACATGGGAGAGGAAGACAGACACGATCTGATGCTTTTAAAAGATCTCGAGAAGCTCGGCAGAAAAATCACAGAATTTCCAGAGTGGAGTCTGACACAAGGTTTCTATCAGAGTCAGTACTACCGGATCCAGTTTGAAGGTGGGACATCATTTTTGGGATACATTCTTTTTCTTGAGGCCCTCGCCTCGGGCTGGGGAAAGGATGCTCACACTGCAGTAAAATCTGTATTTCCGTCTGCTGCCCTCTTTTTGCGGGTACATTCAGAGGAAGACCCTGCCCACGTAGAAGAAGCACTAAATGCGATCGTAAAATTAGGGACGGAAGATCAAGAAATGATCTTCCGGAACATGCTTTATAGCGCAGAGATTTATCAAAATATCATTAACAAACTCTCTGAGGCAAAAGCAGGACGCAAAATTGCTTGAATACCTTTTCCCCACGCATGTTTGCAGATATGATGTTTAAAACAGATGTTGGGGGCAAGATGCTTGATACAGTTGTCATCGTTGAAGATGAGAAGCAAGTCAGCGACATGCTGACCTACCTGTTTAAAAATCATGATTATAAAGTTGAACATTACGAATCGGCTGAGCATTTTTTCGCCCTGAGAAAACACCGCACTCATGCTATTTACCTCGTTGACCTCAAGCTTCCCGGTATGCAGGGAACAGACATCGTGAAGACGATCCGTTCTGTGGATAAGATCTCCCCCATTTTCATGCTCTCGGGTCACAAGGAAGTCAGTGACGTTTCTGCGGGGCTCATTTCTGGTGCGGACGATTACCTCTTTAAACCGTTCCAGCCGGAGCATCTCATGATGAAAGTGAATAATGCCCGGACCAAGACAGAGAATATCCTGAAAAACATGCTCAATGTCGGCACGAAAATCATTCCAGAAGCTCACGCTTTGGTCTGCGAAGGTGTGACAGTGAATTTCACGCCTAAAGAGTTTTCAATCCTCAATCTTCTCTTTCAGAAAATGAATAAAGTAGTGACCAGAGAAGAACTGATGAAAGAAGGCTTTGATGATATTATCGCCAGAAACGTCGATGTTCAGGTTTTTGCTATCCGAAAGAAGATCGTCAAGCTGGGGCTCGAGATCAATACCATTCGGGGTAAAGGCTACCGGCTAACGAGCGGCAAAGCGAACAAGAATTCGAGCACTTAGCCAGCCGCCCCTCATTTCAAAAAAGAATAAGTTACAATTCAAAGACAAATTCACCTTTCACTTGATAAACCTTCTGGAAATCTCCTGGAGGAATCATGAAATCTATTTTGCTTTTGGCCCTCGCTTTCACTGCCACCTCAGCATTTGCTATCCCGGTAGCTCCACACAATGCACTTGCTCCGGAACGTCTTGCTAAGACAAAAGCACTTTCTGCTTTTACTCTCGCTTATGATTTCGAAGGCATTATTAAACTCTCTAACTGTTCCGGCTCACTCGTTCAGTTCTCTGGTCAGCCAGACGATGCGAAAGCGATTGTGATGACCAACGGTCACTGTATTCAAAAACCCGGTGGATACCTTAATGCCGGAGAAGTCTGGACGAACCGTCCGATCGCACGCTCAATGAAAGTGTTCGATACAGCGATGAAACTTTCAGGCGTTCAGGCGACAAGAATTCTCTACGCAACGATGACAAACACAGACATTGCTTTCTACGAGCTCACAGAATCATACGCTGAGATCACAGACCGCACTCAGGTACGTCCTTTCCGTCTCGATGCGACTCGTCCAGTGAGTGGTATTGCAATCGATATTATCTCAGGATACTGGGACCGTGGTTACAGCTGTAACATCGATGCTTTTGTTCCTCAGATCCGTGAAGGCCAGTGGAGCTGGTTTGATTCCATCCGCTATACAGCTGGGTGTGACACAATCGGCGGAACTTCAGGTTCACCTCTCATTGCCCGCGGTGAGCGCGTGGTTGTTGGGATCAACAACACGTCTAACGAGAAAGGCGAAGTCTGTACCCTGAACAATCCATGTGAAGTCCGTGAAGACGGCACAACGGTTGCCACTCAGGGCCTGCGCTACGGCCAGCAGACGTTCAACGTCTACACTTGTCTCACACCGGACTTTCAGTTTGATCTGACGATTCCGGGTTGCGATCTTCCGAAATAATTTTTTTTTCACAAGGGCCGGTCTCTCAACTTCGAGGGGCCGGCCCCTTTTTTTTGAGGACTGACATGAAGGCAACTTTTTTTAATAAGCCCCTGGAATGGAATATTGAAACGAAAGAAGAAAGCTGGACTCAGGGAGAGGTCGTCAAAGGGACTCTCCGCTTGAAAAACCACGGCACGGAGTTAGTTTCTCTCGAGAATTCAGGCATTGCTCTGGCCTTTGCCGAAATTAAAAAAGTTCATGCCCGCGTTCCAGGAGCTTTAAAGCTTGATGCAAAAACCTTATTTCCTGAAAGCACCATTGCTGCGGGTACAAGTTTAGAACTTCCTTTTGCGCTGCCAATCGCCCCGAATGCTCCGGTGAGTGACAAAAAAGGTAGCATGTTCCTCGCCTACGGCCGCAACCTTGAGGAAAACCATCTCCAGCTAAGCGTAAATCCCCGTGCTCTCTTCGGGAAAGTCATCGGTCTCATGGACACCTTTCAGCGCTTTAAGCTCAAAGAATACAAAACCGTCAAACAGGGTGTGGAATACAAGCTTCTTCCGCCGACGAGCCGGGACATGGCCAATATCGATTCCCTCCTTTTGACATTTGGCATGGATCAGGATGTGCTTAAACTTTTGTTTGAGTTTCAGGTAAAGAAAATCGAAACCTCCGGGGTAACGAACAAGATCGAGAAGAGCAGCGTGAAGATTGAGAAATCTTTAACTCCGAAGGAATATTCACTAGGTAGAGATATGATTCACCAGGACTCATTGTTAAAAATAATAGAATCTGTGATCGGAGAAGTGAAGATTCAAGCAATCTTTTAAACACCCGTTCAGATCGCTTTTACATATTCAATTTGTCTTTAGTTGAACTGTGATTAACGTTGTCTTAAAACATCGGCATGCAATCTCAGTTAAATATTCACCCGATTCTCAGGCTATATAATAGTCTGTTTGCTTTTGTGGCCAAGAAGCAGATAGAAGCCGGAAGTATTGAACCCCGCAAAATTCATTCGGTTTTGGTTGCCATTCTCGCGACATCACTTCTCATGTGGTCACATGTGATTCTTCTGACCAAGACGGTGGATTCAGATGTTGTTTTCTGGACGGGAATTATCTGCTCTGTAGTACATCTCAGTTCCATATCTCTGTTTCGTTTCACCAACTCAACTTTTAGTATCATCAACACAATGCTTGCTTGTGGGATGACCTATGTTACGACAACAGTTTATTACACCGGCGGCTTTCAAAGCTTCGCGTTGATCTGGGCCGTCGCTACTCCCATGTTAGGGGGAATGGCTTCCGGTCAGAGAGGAGCAAAACTCTGGGGGATCATTTCTTTTACCATCATCATGACTTTTTTTATTATGTCGATCACGGGTTACCAATTTCCTGATCTTCTGACTCCGGAAGGAAAAGTTCTCACTCACTACGTTCAGGTCTTCGGATGGCTCATCCTAGGATCAGTACTTTCATTCACTTTCGTCGCACTGAGAGAAACCGCAGAAGCAAAACTGCATGAGCAGACTGAAAAAGTAGACTCGCTCTTTCGCGTTCTTTTCCACGATCTCGCTAACTCACTTGGGCGCATCAATATCGGTCATACGATTGCGAAGAAAGAAGGCCAGTTCGTCAAAGGCATGAAGATCGCTGAAGGTGCCGCTGACTCCATGTTCGAAATCACCCAGAATGTGAGAAAAATCTATGCCGTGAGCAAGGGCAAAGCGGACATGGAGCTGACTCTCTCTCCGCTGAATGAATCCATTACCTACGTCACAAAAATCTTCGCTGACGAACTCGATAAAAAACAAATCAAGCTTAAGTGGGACATGCGCAAGCTCGAAGGACTCAAGCTCCTTGTTGAACCCGTGAGCTTCAAGAATCAAGTTCTCGCGAACATTCTTTCGAACTGTATTAAGTTTTCACCGGAAGGCTCGGAGATCACCATCTCTGCCTATCCGAATAACCATCATTACTTCACTGTCGAGATCAAAGACTCCGGCATCGGCATGCCGCCGGCGATCCTCGAAAATCTCTTTGACCTGAATAAAAAGACTTCCCGCCCTGGTACAAAAGGTGAGTTTGGCACAGGCTTCGGTATGCACATCATGAAGTCATTCATGGAAATCTATCAGGGTGATGTAAAAGTTGAATCGAATGAAAGAGAAGTTGATTCTGGAACGACGTTTAAGCTCTCGCTCAAAGGTGAATGGCCCTAGTTCATAGCTGGTTTGACCGTGATCGTGCGAATTCTTTGTTCCTTCAACACCGAACTAGGAATGTGCCAGTACCCGTCCTTGCAGTTTGCGGCCACAGGTTGAAACATGCAGTCTTTCCCCCAGCTATTACGGATAATAAAGTCGCACTGACGGGTTTCTTCGTTGAAGACGTTTCCGACGATGGTCATGGCGTGGCCTTTGCCCCTCTCAGTGTTAATTCCAAGAAATCTGAGATCCTGAAATTCAACTCCCACTGCTTTGTCATTTTCGAGGACCGTGAGAACTTCGTCTTCAAAATCTTTCTGGTACTCGTTGTCAGGAAACCAGTCAACGTTGAACTCAAGTGGTCTGGTCAGGGTCGCGCGCGCTTCGCAGCTGGTTTTTCTGAGTTCATCCACCAGATCATCAGTGGCCACACGAAGAAGAATATCTTTCAGCTGATCGATAGAGAGATCTTTATAGATGTTACTCAGTGAGGCCTGCCACTCGCAGATCTGCGTATCATCAGAGACGAAGCCTTCTCCAAGAGATTCAATTTCTGTTAGCGCCTTAAGGGCAGAACGGAGATCTTCGGTTTTGGTTTGAGAGTAATCCATTTCACTCGATGGACAAAAGCCTCTGCCTTCGCAGGCCCGAATAGCTTCGGCGATTAATCCACCGTCGTTATTGAAATCCGGTGTAGAGTTCGTCTTTTCGATATAGTTTAAAGCGATATCTAACGGAGAAACGTCGATACCTGTTTCGAGGAACACAAGGTCAGCGGCCGCATGGGAATAGCACCAGCCTATGCTCCCCTGGTCCCTGACAGGCGGGAGACGTTGCGAAAGATCACGGGGAGTCCGGCAACTCTCCTGCACGTGTGCTCTTCGATCACTCTCAAGTTGAAGAATTCTTTTTTCAAGGTCGTTTGAGATTGAAAGGAATTGTTGTTCCCATTCACTGTTGTAAAGATTGTCCTGAATGAGAAAATTTCGAACAATAATAATTGTATCGCGGGAAGAGTGCTTCCCCTTTGTTCTGATGCTATCAAAGATTTTTGGGATCTGCTGGACAAGTACCTTGCCGTGGAGTTGTTTGACTTCCATGCGAGTCGTACCGACATCTTCAAATTTAATATCACAGCTGGAGAAAGAAGCTTCTAGCTCCTGAATGTCGCCAAATTCAACATTCTCGGGATTGGTCCTGAGTGTATGAAGAAGTGCAGGAAGACCCGTGCGAAATTCATCACAGTTGACAGCGTAAGCTGAGCTAAGAGTTAAAATGATAATCATCAGTAAGGCGTTCATCACCCCTTCTCTTCGGAAGAAATGATTCAAAGGAAAACCGACAAAAAGGGTCAATGGCATGCATTCGATTGATACAATTGCCGATACTTATAAAGACAAAAAAAAAGGGCCCCTTACGGGGCCCTATACCACAAACAAACTTATCGAATGACAGGGCGATAGATTTTGTTCAGCCCCTCGAGATCGAATTTTCCATTCATAAATTTCTGATCTTTCTTTTTCATCCAGAGCATATCTGGTCTTGTTTCTGAGATCCATGTACCACCGATGATCGAACCTTTTGCATCGAGCTCAAGAACGTATTCATACTTCCTTGTGCTGTAGAGCTGGTGCTCAGTGCCGGTTACCGGAAGTTTACTCACGAACTGAATGATACCTTCATGCTCGAGTTCTTCAGAGTAGAACTCAAGTTCATCACCGTAGCTCATTTCATTTTTCACGCGGATTTTCTGAGCGATACCGTTTTTCGCATCCTGAGCAGTGACTGGTTCTGGGCCCACGATTTCAGATTTGTATCCGAAGATCGGCTGATTCCAGACGTCATTGAAACGGTCAACGTCAGCAATGAAAGACTGAGAATTGATACCGATCATATTAGTGATGACGATGTGGAAAGCACCAGCGTTTACGTCAGCACACTCAGACTTGTTGGCCTGTTTTGCTGTGATCACAGGAACCACTCCGTCTTCCGGAAATGCTTCGCCATCAACTTTACCATTCTCTCCGCAGCGGTCTCCGATGCGGGCATAGGCACCTTTAGAGTTGTTCGCATCGTGAAGAGCAAGGAGGCCTTTCACATCTGAAGAACCAAATGGAACTTTGATCCCGTCTTTGTTTGTAAT
Organism: Bacteriovorax stolpii; assembly: GCA_945883845.1. GTDB lineage: Bacteria > Bdellovibrionota > Bacteriovoracia > Bacteriovoracales > Bacteriovoracaceae > Peredibacter. The sequence goes on from CAMCYI010000018.1 coordinate 49,038, forward strand.
AAGAACAGGGGCCGGTTCAGGATAGTGAGTCGCGGCCAGCGCCCAACCGTGACAGATCCCTTCCCACCAGAGATCGTCCGGAGCATTGGACTTCAAAACTTTTTTTGTAAGTGGATAATTGTAATTACCTTGAGCGATGTCATAAAGCTCTGCAGGTGAAAGTTCAGAGAGCTCAGCTTCGGTCATGCGAAGGAGTTCTTCTTTTGTTTTCAGTTTGAATTTGAACGGCTGAGGATTTGGTGAGTTCCAACGATAAGCGACTCCACCAACATTTGCAGGCCAGAATGTCTCAGACCAGGCGAGACGATCGTCTTTCAGATCGGCAGCGAGTGGAAGAGAAGCGAAGTCTGCTCTCATTGGCGCATTAGATACGACGTTAAAGAAGTTCGGATTATTCGAATTATTCCACTTTTCTGCGTGGGCTGAACTGATCACACCAAGGGCGATCATCACGGCGAGCTTTTTCATGGGCACCATCCTTCTTGTTTCTAAAATAGATGGGCGCGTTATACAATTTTGACGGGCCAAGTGCAAGGAATGTGGTATTAATTACACGCCGCAACATCACTGTCGGGAAGTCACGACCTCAATGTAGGCGGAAGAACGAGTCAAAGGCCCATGATATACGGCCTCTACATTATTGCCATCGGGATCCAGAACATAAGCCGAGTAATAACCTGAGTGCAATTTTCGTTCACCCGGGGCACCGTTGCAGCGTCCACCTTTCTCCAGTGCGGTTTGGTAGAAGAGTTTCACAGCTACCGCACTCTCGGCCTGGAAAGCCAGATGAATGGCCTGTGAAGCTTCGGATGATTCTGTGACCATGAGTTCATCGATGATGAATGACTGTTTTTCTTCCTGAGTGAAGGCGTGTCCGAGAGTTTCCACGACGGAGCGGTAGAAATTTTTACTCTTTTGAATGTCCCGGACTTTTACATTCACGTGATCGAAGAGTCGGCCGCGATAAAATTTCATTCATATGCCTCTTTAAGAAGTTCTTATCACTTCTCTCAAGGACGGTTCACCATAGCAAGGCATGTATTCTTGAGACGAACTAAATTTTACTTTCGTTTTTCTTTAACATTTGACGATGTAAGACACTTTGAGCGGTACCGTCTATAGCCTTCCTTGCACACCCAGGTCTTACCATCCTCAAGAAAATGCGAATGAGCGGGCTTTCGGATTTTCTCGCAATTAACTCTTTTCTGGACGTAACCGGCCTTGCAAACCCATCCCGGATTATTCTTACTCGGGCGAGAGTGAGCTGGCAGATCAATGCATTTCCCCTCAAAGTAGGACGTACGCGGACGGCATTTCTTAAGACCTACTGAAGGTATTAAGTTTGGGTAATCTGTGATGATCCCGTCAACTCCGAGCTTGATGAGCCTGTTCATGTCCTCGACTGTGTTCACAGTCCAGGGAACAATGAGAATGTTTTTGTCATGAAAGAATGCAATATCCTCTTTCGTGAGAAGACTGTAGTCCGGTGAGAAAATCTCAGGAGAAAAGCCCCACTCCTTCATAAGAGCATCGCGGTCCCACTTCTCTTCCTGGAGTGCTGAGACCCGGAGCTGAGAATACTTTTCGTGAATATAACGAAGAACCCGCTTATCAAAACTCTGAAGAATGAAGCGCTCTTTCGGAACGAGTTCGGAAATTGTTTTCACCACAAGATCAGTGAATTCTTTATAAGGAGGCTGAAATCCAGCCTTCTCATCTTCTACAGTCGACTTGATCTCAACGTTATACACAACTTCTGTTCTGCGAAGTTCACGTAATTTTTTCTCAATGTCTATCAGGAGTGTTGAGAGAAGTGGCTTGCCAACACTCACCTTCACCTGGTTTTTAAAACGCGGGTGAACTTTTGATCCACAGTCGTATTTCTGAATTTCTTCGTAAGAAATTTTGTAGAGGTTAACTTGTCTCTCTGTTTTGATTTCCTCCCGATGAGGATCAAGACACATTTCCGGATTCATCCAGGGCTCGTGACTGACGACAACTTTATTGTCATGAGAGATGACGACGTCGAGCTCGAGAGTAGAAACCGGAAACTTCAGCGCCTCTTCCATCGCACCGATGGTGTTTTCCGGATAGAGTCCGCGGGCACCCCGATGTCCTTCCCAGTCGAATGAAAAAGCAGACTGAGCGAGTAACATCAAGGCCAGAATGGAAAATTTCATACTTCTGCGACCCCTCTCATCGAGAGGATATAAAGACCGATGGCAATCGCGGCCGGAAGACTTTGGATGAACAGGATCCGGGGGCTCACAGTGATGGCACCCATCACTCCCGCCGCAAGAACGCAGACGAGGCAGAAAATTGTAATATTCATATCAGCTTTAAAAATTCCCCAGAGAAGACCGATGGCCAGCATTCCGTTGTAGAAACCCTGATTAAGGGCCAGAGACTTGGAGAGCTCTGCTTGTTCTGAGCTCATGTGGAAGACCTGAAGTCCCAGAGGCCTGGTCCAGAAATACATCTCCAGGGCCATGAAGAAGAAATGAAGGGCAGAGACTATGAGGCTCATAAAAATAAAAATGTTTTTCATGAGATTAATCTTAACAAGAGAAACGATTTAGCTCAAGCCCAGGAAATCATCGTAGCTGCACTCTTCATCCCGGACACCACGCTGCTCGATTTGTATGACCCTTGTCGCGATTGTCTGGATGAACTCGTGGTCGTGAGACGTGAAGAGAATGGTTCCCTTGAAGTCGATTAGGCCCTCATTCACGGCCGTAATCGTCTCAAGATCCAGATGGTTAGTCGGGTTATCTAAAACAAGAACATTGGCATTACTCAGCATCATCTTAGAGAGCATGCACCGAACTTTCTCTCCTCCAGAGAGGACATTGGATTTTTTGAGCGCTTCTTCGCCTGAAAAAAGCATGCGACCAAGAAACCCACGGAGGAAGGTTTCTGTCTGATCCTTTGAGTACTGTCTTAACCAATTAATCAGGTCAAGCTTCTCGTCGCGGAAAAATTCTGAGTTATCGTTAGGAAGGAAAGCTCTCGTGGTCGTCACACCCCATTCGAATTTCCCGGCGTCCGGTTTCAACTCCCCCATCAGAATTCGGAACAAGGTCGTCGTGACAACTTCTGATTTTGCGAGGAAGACAATTTTCTGGCCTTTCTTGACCGAGAAAGTGACATTATTGAGAATCTTTTCCCCTTCATAACTGTAGTCGAGACCATCAACGCGAAGAAGATTATCTCCGGCCTCTCTTTCCTGCTTGAATCCAACGTAAGGATATTTTCTTGTCGATGGCTGAATGTCTTCAAGAGTGAGTTTATCGAGGAGTTTTTTACGGGATGTGGCCTGTGAAGATTTCGAAGCGTTCGCCGAGAATCGTCTGATGAACTCCTGGAGTTCTTTCATCTTGTCTTCAGTCTTCTTGTTCACATCCGAGAGCATGCGGGCAGCGAGCTGACTTGATTTGTACCAGAAGTCGTAGTTACCGGCGTAGAGTTTGATTTTCGAGAAATCAATATCGCAAATGTGCGTGCAAACCTTGTTCAGGAAGTGACGATCGTGGGAAACAACGAGGACAGTTGTTTCTTCCTGATCCATAATGAATTTCTCGAGCCACTGGATCGCTTTGAGATCAAGATCGTTGGTGGGCTCATCTAGCAGGAGAATTTCAGGTTTTCCGAAGAGGGCCTGGGCGAGGAGAACTTTAACTTTCTCGCCACCTGTGAGTTCTTTCATTTTTTTGTCGTGAAGATTATCCTTGATTCCGAGACCGGCCAGGAGAGAAGATGCATTGGCCTCAGCTTCCCATCCGTTCATTTCTCCGAAGAGACCTTCAAGCTCAGCAGTTCGTTCGCCGTCTTTGTCAGAGAAATCTTCCTTCGCGTAAAGAGCGTCCTTCTCTTTCATAATGGCAACCAGTTCCGGGTAACCAAGAATCACTGTCGTGAGCACAGTTTCTTCATCATATTCAAAATGGTTTTGCTTGAGGACTGTCAGACGCTCGCCTGGAGAGATCTCAACTTTTCCACCAGACGGTGAAATTTCGCCCGAAAGGATTTTGAGGAAAGTCGATTTACCGGCGCCGTTGGCACCGATTATTCCGTAACAGTTCCCTGGAGTGAATTTCAGGTTCACGTCATCAAAGAGAGTGCGGCCTCCGAACTGGAGACGAATATCGTGGACGGCGAGCATGATGTTACCTTGGAAAAGTTCGCCCTAATCTAACGCAAAAGGGACAGCATTTTCAAGCTGTCCCTTCAGTATTTTAGGAATATATGTGTGCAGAATTATCGTCGAACTGCTCCTGCACTGGAACCGCCAGAGGTTCCGGAGACTGTTTCGCCCTGAGCGCCGCTTTGGGATTCTTTCTCAGACCTACGCGAGTCATTTTGGATTGCGTTGTTCTTTATATAAATCCCGTCATGGCACGAAATTGAATCGGCTGAATAACGAGCGCAACCTTCAAGACCGTTGTTAATAATTACCCCATCTGGACGGGAAGACGAAGGAGAACATTCTATTTTGCCTTGAGAATTTGTTTCGCAAACCACGGGATACTCATCTCCCATAGTTGATATTGAACCACCTTGAGAACTTCCGGTGCCACCTGTTTCATTTCGTCCAGTGAATGGAAAACCTCCGCTGTCGCCGCCAGTTCCACCAGTTTCGCCAAATCCTGACTGGCCTCCACCTGTTCCACCAGTTTCGCCAAATCCTGACTGGCCTCCACCTGTTCCGCCGGTTTCGCCAAAGCCTGATTGGCCTCCGCCTGTTCCGCCGGTTTCACCTTTTCCGATTCCTGCCTGTCCACTGCCTGTTCCGCCAGTTTCATCGCCGCCGAATCTTCCAGATGGACCACCACCATCGGTGTCTTCCGCTTGAAGGCATAATGGGACATTATTTCTCACGACATATTTTCCGCCATCACGCTGACAAGCACTGATGAATGCATCCTGAGCAAATAGAGGAAGAGAAAGAGTTACGAAAGTAACTGCAAAAAAATATTTCATCGAAGCTCCGATATATTTACGTAAAACTCTTTAGAGAGAAATTCCAATCTGGAGATCGCCGTTGTCGTGACTCAGGTGCTGAATTGATTCCTGATATTCCTGGTGCTTCTTTGAAATTTCATCAAAGTGAGAACCAAAGATTTCCTTGAGTCTATCTTCGTGTTTGCTGTCAAGTTGGGTCATGACTTCATCAACTTCAACTGGAACCACTGAAGGCATACGGTTTTTTTCTGTCTGACGATTGTCTGCAAACAAAGCATCCACTTCCGCCTGATGATTTTCTTTTTCAGCGAGATAAGCATTGTAGATGGTCTCCCCATCTTCCGGCTCGAGTCTGATCAACGCCTCTTTAACCTCGGTTTCCCAGCCCTTCTGAACTTCATCCCAGGCAACACTCTGTTCTTCGCCAGTAAGAGCTTCATCATCTGCAGAGGCATATTGAGCGTCGATCTGTTCTTCAACAGAAGTCGTTTCTACTTCAGCTTCTTTAGCTGTTTCTTTTTGTTCGATTACAGTTTTGCGAACGATTTCGGGTTTTCTGTGCGCAGATAATTTCAGCTTAACCGAGTCAATGCTCTGACCGGTCTGCTTCTGCGGGTAGAAGTAGTAAAAGGCGACAAAAAATAAAATGAAGAGTGACATCATTCTCATGCATACAATTATAAAACATATTTTGGTGAACCCGAACGAGGAAGAAACTGCCTCGAACGCTTCAGAGCGAAACCGTCCGCTATTTTCAAGTCAATGGTTTTTTGTTTTTCATGAGCAGTGAGTATCCTTTTGCCACCAGCAAAGAGGGAATCCAGAGCCAAATTATCTCGCTCAAGACGACGACCACTCCCCTCATGCTCATGAAACCGGCCGCCCCGATCGGAGAAACTTCCACAGGTCTCCATGGAAAGAAGAATCGCTCATCAGATAAGGGCCATAACCAGGCAACACCAAAGCCGCCGTTTGTCAGAGCATCCATCAAAGAATGTGAAAGCACAGCTGCTGTTGTCCAGAGGAAAACTTTTTGACGTGATTCCCTGAGCTGTCTGAAAAAAAACTGACAGAGGAAACCCAGAACGAAAGCAAAAAGAAATGAGTGCGTGAATCCGCGATGGCCCCACGGCGACTGATAAGGAATACCGAATCGAAAGGCAACAACATCTATGTCAGGGAAACAGGTGAGAATAATACAAAGGATAAAAAGAGATTTTGATACGGGCCTTGAAGAAGCGATCTTCAAGGCCACGGGTAAAGCTGGGTGAGAAAAAAAAGAGGCCATTACTTTCTGCGATCTCCCGAGAATCTGAGGATAAAGAGAAAGAGGTTGATGAAATCAAGATAAAGTTTCAGTGCACCGAGGATAGCACCTTTCTTCTGGTCTTCATCATGCGCAGAGAGTGGCGCCATACTCTTGATCGCCTGAGTATCGTATGCTGTCAGTCCAGCAAACACGACGATCCCAACGAGACCATAAATCTGGCCATACATTCCACCCATCATGTTAGGGAAGAAAATTGAGAGGATTGAAAAACCGACGAGACCAAAAAGACCCATCGTACAGAAATTTCCGACCGGACCCAGGTCACGTTTTGTCACAAGACCGAAAGCGGACAAACCTGCGAATGAAAATGCAGTCGTGAAAAATGCACTTTGAATACTTGCTTGAGTGTAGATCAATGCAAAAATTGAAAGTGTGGCACCATTGAGTGCAGAGTAAAGAAGAAAGAGGGCCGTAGCCGTCATACTGTTCATGCGATTGATAGCTGCTGAGAGTCCGATCACAAGACCAAACTCGGCAATGATCAATCCGTAGAAAACGATTTTGTTTCCAATGATCATGCGGAGAATGTTTTCATCTGTTGCCACGTTGAAGGCAACAAAACCGGTGAGCAGAATACCCGCACACATCCACATATACACTTTGCTCATGTAACGTGAAAGGGCGACGTTTTTTGTCGGAATCCCGTAAAGATCTTTCGGCGTTGTAGGTTGCATACATCATCCTTGTTTGTTTAAGTCCTTAAAATTCTATCTGATATGTCCTGAATATGTACAGTCGCAAAGCTCAATTGGAAAAGTGTCATAAGACCATAAGATTCTTCGTTTAAAGTCCGATAAATCCTTTATGAGGAAACGGAATTCTCTCTCTCTCATATTTTTATCAATGCTCCTATGGAGTTGTACACCGACCACGGTGACGTCTTCCAAAAATACGGCAGCACCAGAATCAAACGAACCCGTTGAACAGGCCGGTAGTGATATTCTTGCAGGCGACGCCTGGCATTTGAATAATACTGGTCAGAGAAGTTTTGCCGGAGCAAATGGAACTTCTGGCGAAGATTTAAACATCAACGATGTCATCAATATGGGTTTCAGAGGAACAGGAATTAAAATTGCTGTCTCTGATACCGGTGTTGATCTCTCTCATCCCGATCTCAACGACAATGGTCTCGATGGTTATCATCGTGATTATTCTTCTGCTGATCCATCTGCCTGGCAGGCCGCTGATGCAGATCCTTATCCGTTAGAACTCGATGGACATGGAACTGCAGTTACAGGACTTGCCTCTGCGGAAGGATGGAATACCATTGGCTCACGTGGAGTCGCACCCGGTGCTAAGTTCGGCGGATTTCTTTTCATCGGTGACTGGGGTGATGATGCCACTTCTTATGAAACAAAAGTTCTCGACCAGCTTTTAGGTGACTTTGACATTTTCAATTACAGCTATGGATATCCGGGTTGCTCATTTACTCCAGTCGAAGACTCGATTGTGGATGGGTACAAGCAAGGTGTAACTTTTCTTCGTGGAGGCCGTGGTGCAGTCTACGTGAAATCTGCCGGAAATGATTTTGTTGGCTACAATGACAAATGCGATATCCTGGACGATTCGTTTTATCTTGGTAACACAAATACGAACGAAGATCAGAACATCCCTTATGTGATTGTTACCGCCGCCGTGAACGCACTCGGTGAAGTATCTTCCTACTCTACTCCAGGAAGCGGACTGTGGATTTCTTCTGCTGGAGGTGAGCTTGGTCTGACGACCGGTTCAAACCGTGGACCAGCGATGATTTCGACAGACATTCTAGGATGTGCTGATGGCCTTTCGAACAGTCTCAGTGATACGAATTTTAATAAAGGTCTCAATGTTCTGAATTCGAGCTGCGATTACACCAGTCAGATGAACGGTACTTCAGCTGCTGCTCCGACATTATCCGGAATCGTTGCCCTCATGCTCGACGCGAATCCTTCACTCACCTGGAGAGATGTAAAACATATTCTCGCCACGACCGCACAGAAGATTAATTATTCTACGGGTGCCTTAACTCATCCTCTTGAAGAAGATCTTGATAACCACACCTATGACTTTCTTTATGTCAGGAATGCGGCCAATTATGATTTCTCCAACACTTATGGTTTCGGCCGTGTTGATGCGAAAGCAGCAGTCGAACTTGCACTCGGATACTCTTCAGGACTTGGAAGTTATGTTGAAACATTAGATCCAAATACTGATGGCTGGTACTACTCAAGTGGGGCCGTTGTTGCTGTACCGGATGAAGATGCAACGGGCGGTTCATCAACAATTACAGTGAGACATAATCTTTCTATTGAATCAGTGCAGATAAGCTTTAGCACCGATCATCCTCTTATCAGTGATCTCGGTGTAGAACTTGTTTCTCCTTCCGGAACAAGAAGTAAGCTTCTCGTCGTGAACTCGAATATTAAAGAAAATACTCTCACTGGTTTCCTGATGCTATCAAATGCATTCTATGGTGAAAAATCCCGCGGCCTCTGGCGTCTGAATGTTATTGATGGGAAAGCTACGAACACCGGAAATATTTCAGGATGGTCAATCAAGATCAATGGTCACAATGTGTCCACATCAGATATTACGGCCCCGAATCCTCCAACGTTACTTGTTCACTCAGCAACTGATCTATCTCTTACGGACTCACCTCCCGTTACCTTTACTGCTTCAAGCTCTTTGGACGTTATGAGATATGAAGTGGCGATTGGTTCTTCGCCGACTGGAGAAGAACAGACCGAATGGTTCTCGATTGGAACAGCGACAGGATTTACAATCACTGACATGACTCTCACTGCCGATGACGTTTATTACATCCGCGTCCGAGCGATTGATACTTCAGAGAACGTTTCCTCTGTTCTTATTGGTAACTGGACGGCGGGACAATGAAGTATCACTGGAAAGTCACCATTTTTACGGGCATGGTACTTGGTGTTTTGTTTGTAGCATCTCGTGACAAACCCATTCCTTCTCACGGTGTCATCAGGCGCGGTCCGGCCTCAGTCATTCACCCACAAAGACAAGGCAAGCCTCTCACAATTGAAGAGGCCAGAGCGGCCAGAATCCCTGTTGATCAACAGTCTTCACGTCGCCATCTGAGAGTACGCGGATTTAGAAATGGCCCGAAGCCTGCCAGCATTCATGTGGACATAAATCTGTCAGAATATAAAGGTCTACACGGAATGAAACTTGCGGTGGGTATGAGAGCGGTGAAAGACAGTGACTACTCGCCCTCTTTGGGTGATTCAGTTCAAAGTCGCTCGGGAATGACTTTTTTTAAGTCCATCGATCCTGTTCACGACAACAATCTCGCGAATGTTGTGTTTGATAAAAACAACAACAAGCTCTATCCGCTGAGTCCCATGATCAGAGTTCAGGGAGTAACTTCAGAAACCCGTAACCGCATCCAGCAGGATGGTTATCTGGAATACTATTACTCTGCTCCGACTCAGTTTCTCTACGTTAAAAGTACTCATGAAAAATTATTCTCCGACTACAAAGAACTCAAAAATCGTGGCTACAAAGTCTCTCTAGAAGTTCTTCGCGGCCCTCACCAGTCACGCTAATTTAACATTCAGCTGTTTGAAGCCCGAGAACGAAAGTGAATAGTGATCACGCTCACTTCCCTTTTCCTGGTCCGGCATAAGAACAGGCAGACGCTTAAACATCTCCTCAAAGAGAAGTTTCATCTCAAGACGGCCAAGCTTAGCACCCAAACAGTAATGTGATCCATGCCCGTAGGCAAAATGCTGAGCTTTACGGTTGAGGTTGAATGCATCGGCATCTTCGAGTTCGTCCCGGTTCACACAGTGAGTGGAAATGAAAATAACGTCGCCATTTTTAATCGGCTGTCCACCCAATGTATGTTCTTCACGTGCCACTCTGAAGATAAAGGTTACCGCAGGATCAAGTCGCTTGCATTCTTCAACGGCAGGCATGATGAGTTCAGGATTCTCTTTCAGCTGTTTTTGTAATTCAGGTCTTTGCAAGAGGAGGAACATAATATTATTGATCTGATCAGTGGTCGTAACCTGTCCAGCAACCAGCATCATCATGATCTGAGCGACAAGATCCTCATCACTCATGCCGGTCATTCCCTGAACCTTGAGAAGAATGGAGATATAATCTTCTCCTGGATTTCTTCTTCTCTCCTGAAGGAGATTCTCAAAGTAAGTACGCAGGGATTTCGCAGCGTGATTCACTTCGATACCGTCTTCATTCCGGTATTGAGAGGCCCCGCCAAAAAAACCAGTCATGGTCCCCGACCAGGTGAAAAAGTTCTCTCGATCTGAGAGTGGAATGGAAAGGAGATCAGCAAGAACAGTCGAAGGCAATTTCTTGGCGATCTCTTCTGCAAAATCAAAACTTTTTTTATTCTCTACTTCATCAACGAGAGTCTTGACTGTTTTCTGTAAAACTTTGGTGAATCGTTCCAGAATATGATCTTCAAACCCCGTTGCGGCCAGTTTTCTTTTTCTCGCATGATCATCATCATCACTCATAACCATCATTCGCTTAACAACGCCGAAGAAATCACCGATGAGCGAGAGATCCATGTTGGGCATGCGTGAAATAAAAAAACCACCACGATCAGCACTGAATTTCGGGCTGGTAAGAACTTCTCTCGCAAGATTCGCTTTTGTGATCACATGAAAATTGCCTTTCTCCCAGAAATAAATATCTCCGAAAGAACGGGCGTATGAACTGAAAGCATCCGGAAATGCATGAACAGCGGCTTCTTTTTTAAAATCAAGAAAGGATTGTCCGGATTGAGTGATCATACATTCTCCTAAAGAATTTGAAGTCGTTTGAAGGCCCGGCTGCGATTTGCTCCAAGAGGTCGTCTTCCGTGAAGATATGTAAAATTATCCACGAGGATGAGGTCACCTTTATTCCAGGAATGGGCCTCAGCAAAGGTGTAGAGTTTTTCTTTCAGCCATTGATAAAAATCTTCAACGTTATCCACTCCTTCAATGGTGAGTGAAACAGGATTCAGGTTCGTTTCTACTTTTTCTGCCATTCTGAGAATCGTTTTGCCTGTGTGGGGATGCTTTTGCACTAAAGGAACGATGATTTTTCCGCCATAGTGCGCGAGTTTTTTCGTTTCATAGGTAAGAGTGACCTTAGAACAAAGCTCTTTCTCCTCAGAAGTCAGACTCTCAAAAACTTTCTCTGTATTCACAAAAAGTGTTTCGCCACCCTCGCCTTCACTTTCTGTGCAGTAGAAGAGAAGTTTTTCCGGTTCAGTTGCAAAAGCTCCGTCCCAGTGAAAAGGTACGGCTTCATCGGAAAATAAATAATTCGTGGCCTTCACATCATGCTTCATTGTCATCAGGGGACCGAAGTCCCAGTGAAGGAGCTTTTCTTTTACACCCCCCTCCCTGCGACTCAAGTTCATGGCGTAATTGAGTAATCCGTCCTCAGAAAAATCAATATTCTTTTTGAGAGTCAGACTCTCAGAGTTCGAAATAGGCATACTTTCCTCCGAACATTTTCTCTGTTGCTCCACGATTGAGAGCTTCTTCTTTTGTCATGAGTTCAAAGACACCCTGATGGCGGAACAAGACGTTGTGCCAGGGAGTGGCCCATCTTTGCGCCTCTTTCACCAGTTTGATACCAAACTTCTGGCTTTCGAGTGCGTGAGGATGGATGGAAAGGCGTAAAGCTTCAGGAAAATAATTCAAAAGAAGCTGAGACCACGCATCCGAGCGTCTCATGAGCTCGTATGTTCTGACTTTCATTTCCTTGTGAATCTGGCTTTTAGAAAGAGTGCTTCTCCCCTTCTGATCTTCCACCATGAACCGATGCATTCCATTGTAAAGTTTAACGGACTCCATATCCGTCAACACTTTCACACGCACCTGTTCAAGTGTGCTGGCAAACTCAGAAAGAAGGCGCTCTCTCAAAACAGCGGGTGCCATTCCCGGATGAACATCATCCATGGAAAAGGTCAGTAGGTGATGAAGATTAAACTCGCGGATGATTTCTTCAATGCCGGCGCCGTAAGCATCAATATGCTCGTCACTAACATCAACAACATCACTAAAAACTCTTCCATCAGAACAGATAATGATTTCAGCACCCGGAGCGTAATGAGTACCAATTTCTTCACACATCTTTTGCAGGTTCATGAGAGAAACGACTTCTCCAAGATCTGGAAGAATGCCAGAAGTCTTTAAAGGACTCGGGCTCTTTGCCGGAAAGGCCGGTAATAAGAAAGTCAGTTTTTTTCCAAGACTCATATGCTGAGCAATGCGGGTGAATGTAGGAATGATGGCCTGGCGTTTATAATCTTCATGTGGCGAATGTTTCAAAAGGATCCTGAAGATCTCAGTTTCAGCATTTGTCGAATTCAGATTTATTTGTTCAGCATTCATGGTTTCCTCCGTTTCATCTTTTCTATTGATAAATCAAAAGAAGTATTTTAAAAATGTTATGTACTCAATATTCAGCATAGGTAATAACATATGAGCCTTACATTCAAAGACCTTGAGAATTTCATCACAACTGCCCATTCCCGAACGCTTTCTGAGGCGTCTGAGAAGCTTGATATGGCCCAGCCTTCTCTCTCTTTAGGTATCAAGAAGCTTGAAGAAGAACTGGGTCTTCCACTTTTCACTCGGGGCCGTTCAGGAATTAAGCTGACTCCACAGGGTAAAAGCATTCTTCCGCAAGCTGAAGAAGCTATCCGCCTCTTAAAAGTGATCAAAGGCAAACCGGAGAACATGCGCTTCAAGATCGGATGTCACCACTCGGTGGGAATGTTCATCCTGGGCCCGTTCCTTAAGGCCATGCACAAGACAGCTCCCGGGATTAATCTCGAGATCGTAAATGGATCTTCCTATGACATTAATAAGAAAGTGGCAGAGGGAGAGATTGATTTCGGAGTCGTGATGAACCCGTTGCCGATACCGGGACTCATTACCCGTTTTATCGGAGAAGATGAAGTTTGCGTGTGGGAATCTAAAAATCGCTATCAGGATAAGCTCATCTATAATCCCAATATGATTCAGGCGACGAGCATTCTCTCACGCTGGAAAGCTGCGCCCGAGGCCCGTATCGAAGTTCCGAATCTCGAGCTTATTACCCATCTTATTGAATCTGGTGCCGGCATGGGCATTCTTCCTTCTCAGGTCGTGAAGGCCCAACGTTTTAATTTGCGGAAAGTGCCCGACTCCCCCAGCTTTAAAGATAAACTAGCACTCGTTTGCTACCCGGAAATGATTAAATCCTCTGAAGGGAAAATGATTTTTGAAGAACTCAAGCAGTCCTATAGACCATAGGTTTTAGACTATGGCATGAATGGTTTTTCATGGATTCTTCCATTGAGCTATTTGTGGAATAAAGTGATCATGAAAGTGATCATTTATAACATTTTCGGCCTCGGACACATCAACCCCACCCTACCCTTAGTTCGCTCGCTCGTTGCGAAGGGTGTTCAGGTGATCTACCACACATCTCCGGAACGCAAGGCCCTGATCGAATCGACGGGTGCAGAGTGGAGAAACTACGGCCGCGATGACTACAAGGCAGCCGATTACAATCCCGGAAAAAACTTTGTTCTACAGACACTTCCGGCCGCAATGGGACTTTACCCAATTCTAAGTGAAGAGCTTGAAAAAGAAAAACCAGACCTCATCCTATACGATTCCATGGCACCTTGGGGCCGGATTTTAGCACACACACATCGCATTCCTTCAGTCTGTCTTGTCACCACGATGGCACTGTCTCTGATAGAAAAGCGTAAAATGCTGATGAGTAATGCAGTAGTCATTGATGACTTGAATATAGAAATACTCAAAAAACTAAAAAATGATTTTCAACTTGATCTGGATTTCGAATGTGTTCTCGGGACATATCATGACTGTAATATTGTATTCTCTTCAAAAAATGTAAACCCACCACTCGATGAACTTAAATCCAGCCATTTCCATTTCGTAGGCGGAGCTACCGGATTAGAAACTCTGCAATTGCTTCATTCAATCCTCCCTGACGATAAAAAAAGAAAGGTCATAACCATGGCCTTAGGAACCATTATCCCGTTCGAAGATCCATCAGTGATCGAATGGTATAAAACTGTGATTCGTACATTCTCTTCAGACCGAAGATTTCATCTGATCGTAGCGATTCCCAATGATGAGATCAGGCTTAAGGTCGGTCCATTGTCTCCACAGGTGAGAGTTGTTCAGCGGATTCCTCAGCAGGAAGTTCTGAAGCATACAAGTGTGTTCATTCATCATGGGGGAATGAACAGTGTCAGCGAAGGAATTGCAGCAGGTGTTCCCATGCTCGTCATTCCTCATTCCTACGATCAATTTACAAATGCCGCTAGAGTTGTAGAACTTGAGGCCGGACATATGATTCGCCGTGAAGAGCTGACGGAACAAAATGTACGTGAGAAAGTTCTGGATTTGATGTTCTCACCGAAAATTCAAAGCAAGATATGCCGTCTTAAAGATGAAACTAATCAAATCATCAGGGCCATCGATCCAGCTTCGATTATCCTTGAGAGAATTTCATGTTGAAGAATAATCTCATTCTTGAGCATTGGTTTGGTGAAATCGAACTCACAGAGGCGTATTACTCTCAAAAAATTCCCTGGTGGTTTTTCGGCAGGAATCCTGAACTGGATGAGTACTGCTTTCATGCTCTTCAGCAACGTTCTCAGTTCAAAGAAGAAGAGCTCGTCATGTCTCAAGTTCCCAAAGAAGCACTTCTTCAGATTCTTTTGTTTGACCAGTTTCCAAGGAATGCTTTCCGGGATGATCCCAGGGCCCATGACTGGGACGAAATAGCTTTAAAATTTAGCCTTGCTGCCATTGAGAAAAAGATAGACCAAAAACTCAGCTTACCTGAAAGGATCTTCATCTACATGCCACTTGAGCATTCAGAAAATCAAAAGCACCAGGATCTGTCAGTGGATAAATTCTACGAACTTCACCGTGAAGCTCCGAAAGAAATCAAGAAATGGACAAGACTTGGTTTAGAAAAGGCACTCGATCATCAGGCCACAATCAGAAAATTCGGAAGATTCCCTTCACGGAACGAAAAGCTGGGGCGCTCGTACACTCCTGCCGAAATGAAATTTTTAGGTATTAACGTTTAACTGATTTCAGTAACGTTGACGAACAACCACCAATACCGCGGTTAGCGAGTGTGCTCAAAGAATTAAGTTCAATATCAAAAGGATAAAGAGTTTCTGTCGCCCCATCAGTGCCGTTATTACTCAGCGTGATCCTCGCAACCTGCTTACCATCACTGGATTTAAGAACGTAGATATTTGATGCAAGAATATGAAAGCTGATATCTGTTTTAATATCTGGCTGGCCAAGAAGGTCTTTCTTAATGGTGACTCTTTCTGACTCTGAATCATAACGAACATTCAAGGCCGGTTCACTTAAAGTACATTCAAAAACTTCGGCCTGGGCCGTCGCTAAAAAAGCACTAAACAAAACCGAAAGTAATAATAACTGTCTCATAGAAAGACTCCTTATACCCCTAGAAGATGCAAACGAAATGCCAAGATGAGAAAGCTTTTGGCCCCTCCCCACGCTTCTGAAAGTGTTAAGAAAAGACGGGTGTCAAAATTTTAGACACTTTAGAACAGATGATAAAATTTACCCCGAACTCTTTAATGGATCTCCATCACAGGTAGAATCCTAGCATCGCAAACAAAGGGATACCTCATGAAAGATCAATTTTCAAAGCTCCGTGATAAAGTCACAAGCCTGCAGGACAAGCAAATGGGAAAAGATTTTCTTCTTGAGTCACTTGGTGTGGTCGTAACGACAACACTTGTAGGGCGCGAATTCGGAAGCTATATGAAGTTTCCTGTTCAGGGAGCTCTTCTGGGTGCAGGTCTTGGAATGGTCATCATCACAGGGGTATCAGTCGGACAGCTCGGCTCAAAGTTTGGACTCAAAAGCTGACCATTCACTGAAAAGGACTTCCAGTTTCGCTTCCGTCGTTTCCAGAGATTTCTGAAGAGTATCCAGCTTCGTCTTTTTCTCTTTATCCATTGAAGCGTAATCAACCCCAGCAATTTCTTCTTTGATCTGTGCGAGCTTCTTTTCCACTTTCTCAATTTCACCCGGAAGATCGTTGTAGCGATTTCTTTCCTTGTTCGAAAGCTTATCCTTAGCATTCGACGGAGTCGCTGCAGGCATGGCCACTTTAGAGGGCGGAGATTTTTTCTTCAATTCTTCTTCAAGATGAATCGCCTCAAGGAAAATTTCAGCTTGAGAGAATCCGGCCTCAAAGTTCTCGATTTTTCCATCGTGAAGGACCCAGCATTTTTCAGTGACGTTATCAATGAACGAGCGATCATGTCCGACGATAATCAATGCACCTGGATACGTACGAAGTTCTTCTTCAAGAATTCCGATTGTTTCAAGATCAAGATCGTTGGTCGGCTCATCGAAAATCCAGATGTCTCTTGCGTGCTTCATGAACTGAGCAAGCTGGAGGCGGTTTTTCTCACCACCTGAGAATGTATGAATCGGTCGCTTGATTTCATCAGAAGAGAAGAGAAAGCCTTCGAGGTAGCTCGCCACGTGACGTTTGTCACCGGTATTCGAGATCACAAAATCGATTCCCTCACCGATCATGTTCCATGGAGTTTCATTGTCCTTAAGTGCTTCCCGCTTCTGCGAGAAATAACCGACATCCAGATTTTCAGGTTTTGTGACCTTACCGCCCGTGGGCTCAAGTTCACCAAGAATAATTTTGAGAAGAGATGACTTACCAACTCCATTGCGTCCCATGAGAGCGATCTTGTCGCCCTTAGCGATAGAGAAGTTAAGATCCTTAAAGAGAGTACGATCACCAAATTTAAGTTCGAGATTTTCAGCGGCCACAAGAACTTTCGTTTTTCTGCCGGAATTCTGCAGATTAAGACCAGTCACGCTCTTGTGAGCTTCTGCTTTCAAATTTGCGATGGCCTGATTTAGGTTTCCGTAATCTTCAATGCGTTTTTTACTTTTCGTCCTGCGGGCCTTGGCCCCACGCCTGATCCATGCCGTTTCTCTTCTCTGAGAGTTGTTCAGTTTATCGAGCTCTTTCTCACGACGGTTTTGATCTTCGATCAGAAAATCGAGATATGCATCATAGGTTCCGACGAAACTTCTGAGCTTCCCGCGCTGGATATGCACAATACGTTCAGTGACGTTACTTAAGAGTGATCTGTCGTGCGAGATGAGCATGAACGTCTTGCGCGTGTTCTTAAGCTCTTCTTCGAAATCCTGAATCGTTTCCAAATCAAGATGGTTGGTAGGCTCATCCCAAAGGATAAGTTCTTGAGGGGCCGAAAGGCCCAGAGAGAGAGCCACTTTTCTCTGCTCACCACCCGAAAGAGAGATCATGGTGCGGTCAATATTCTCCACACCAAAATACTTGAGATAACTCACATACTGCGCGTGAAGACGATCTTCGCCCAGTTTCTGAAGTTCGTCGAAAATATGGGATTGCTCGTTGATTAATTTATCAAAGTTACCTTCGCCATCACTCATATTCTGAGAAACAACATCCAGTCTTTTTTTGAGCGCCTTGAGATTCGGATGAAATTCGTAGAAGAAATTTTCTACATCCCAGTCATTGAGGGCCGGTAGCTCCTGCGGAACATAAAAATAGGAAAAGTCCTTCGACTTGTCGTAGATAAATGGCGGAACAGTCGTATCGGGAGTGACCTGATTAGCGAGAACCTTGAAGAGAGACGACTTTCCGTGACCGTTTAGGCCCAGAACACCGATTTTATCTCCCTGATTCAAAGTAAAGGTCACGTCTTTAAAAATGACTTTATGGGGATAGTGGAGACTAAGATTTTGAAGGGTGCATAGTGTTGGCATCCGACGATACTACCTTACTTTTTACGCAATTTCGTTTAAAATCAGACATGCGTTTCATTCTCATTCTTTTAATTCTCGCCTCCTGTGCTCCCCTGCGGGAGGATAATTTCATGATTGGATGGGTTGGTCTTCCCGTTTCTGAGCTAGCGACTCACCCATTTTTCTCTAAGCTTCCACCACGAATCATTCACCGGAGCGCCATAAAAAAGACTCTGGAATACCGCGAAGCAGACGCATATCGGACGAAAGTAGAATGCGAACAGATCGGCGGATGCCTCGGACTGCAGTATCTGGCGAGTTGTGTTTATGAATTTGAAGTGGAAACCCAGCTCATTGTCGGAGCAAGCTTGCACGGAAAATGCAAGCGCGATGAAATTCTGAGACCTCAATAAAGTTAGTTCGAAACTGTCCCGAAGAGCTCTTTCATCACATCAAACATCTTCATTTTTGATAAGTGGTTCTTGATGAAGATTTTGTTCTCAGGCTTGTACCAAAAGAAGAATGTCCGCTGTTTCGTTTTATCATCCAGACTGATGGCCGTGTCGACTTTCTTTAGCGTGTATGGATGATACCCAGAGTAATAAATTTCCGTAGCAACGGTCATTGGAGTCGGGGTGAAATCCTGAATTTGCTCAAGCTTGTACCCAAGGGCCTTGGTTTTTGCCGCGAGCTTCGCCATGTCTTCGGCAGTGCAACCCGGATGGCTTGAAATAAAATATGGAATGATTTCCTGCTTGATTCCTTTTCTCCGGGAGACTTCCTCAAAGCGCAGCTTGAACTTGTAGAAGTATTCGAAGCTCGGCTTACGCATGACTTTCAAAACTGCATCTTCAGTATGCTCCGGTGCAACTTTCAGGCGACCAGAAACATGGTGAGTAATGAGCTGCTCGACGTAGGTTTCATCTTCTTTCGGATGACTGCTTCTGGGGTCAAACATCAGATCGTACCTGAGGCCTGAACTCACGAAAGCTTTCTTGACTGATTTGTGCGCAGAAATCTCTTTATAGAGTTCCGTCATCTTCGATGGATTGGTATCGAGGTTCTTACAGATCTGAGGAAAAACACACGAAGGTGCCGCGCACTTATCACAGACGTCCTGATCAATGCCTTTCATCTGGTACATGTTGGCCGAAGGACCACCGATATCAGAGATATAACCCTTGAAGTCTGGCATACGCGCGATCTCATCCATTTCTTTCATGATGGATTTTTTCGAGCGAGAAGCAATCATCTTACCCTGGTGAGCGGAAATCGTGCAGAAACTGCACCCCCCGAAACAACCTCTGTGAGTATTGAGAGAAAACTTAATCATCTCGAAGGCAGAAATAGGTCCACGGTCTTTATACTTGGGATGCGGAAGTCTTGTATAAGGAAGATCAAATGAAGCATCAA
>CAMCYI010000019.1 GCA_945883845.1 Bacteriovorax stolpii
ATTCCGTGCCCATGGACTGAGACTTTTTCCATGATACCGTTATTTTGACGTACGAGAAGCGCTGACCTACCTGTTCTGTCTGAATCAAGATTTCCGCTTACACGTGCTATTCCGAGATAAGAAACATCTTTGAGTACTCCATTAAGAGTTCCAATATGAGCGGTTTGAGCTTTAAACGGTGCTGCAAGACTTGAACTGTCAGCTGAACCACCGATGAACGCCTTACCGTTACCAGTAAGTTTTCCATTGAATGTCGTTATATCAAACCGGGTAGTAATCCCTTCTGGAATTCGTATATGCGTTTGAAGAGCGAAATTATTATCGCTACTTGAATTGCCCGCAGCAACTGAAGAATAATCAAAGTAGTTACAGATAGTAAAAGGTGAACCCGGTTTTCCATTACCTATATACGCAACAAGACATGGATGCTGTTCAAAACCAAGACGAGGATACTGACCCTCAACTAGCGCCCAAGTCGCAGCGGCATAGTTAGCGCCGGGAAAATTAGTTGTAAGACCAGTGGTGAAAGCTGCCATACCTAAAGTTGTATCAGCAAATTTAATATCAGCTTGAGTTGTATAAGCTGCGTTATGACCGGACTCTGTATCGGATAATCTTTTTATGGGATTTGTCGTGCCAGGAGTTATCGCCACATGTCCAACCACTCCGCCTCTTAAGCAAGCCGCACCAGAACAACCAGATCTCACCTTGCCAAGTACATATCCGGGGCCAACAGTAGAGCTTGAAAACCAGAGACCAGCTGCTCCTCCAATTTCTACGTCATCGCCAGATTCATTGCTCTCGACATAAGAAATCGAATAAAAATTAGTAAGATCTGAGCCAGAATCAACTTTTCCTACAATTCCACCCATCATTTTCCCACTGCCTATGACAGATCCCTCATGCTTAACCTTATCGAGAGTGGTCGTTGCCATCATACCCACGACTCCGCCAATTTTTGTACTGGCAGAGGTATCTGAGTCTGCATCGATATTTGATTCGACAGCAATCTTCTCGGCAAAAGTAGAATCCAAAGAACCGGCCAGACCTCCAATTTGTGAAGTCTTGCCTTTAACACTGATTCTAGACATTTTCACATCGGAGAAAGATGAATAATCAGCTTTACCAACTAGGCCTCCCACATCAGAGATCCCGGAGTTGTCAGCTTGTTCTGCCTTGGAACCAACACGCAAATTAACTGCAGAAATCTTTTCAAACCTAATCGTAGTACCGCTTGCCCCATCGGCATTTCCTACAAGTCCGCCTACCTTGAAGAGACCAGTTACTTCACCGTTAACAAGCCTAAGGTCTTTTATTGAAGCATCCAGACCTAGCTTAGCAAAAAGCCCGATAGAAGAATCATTTTCAGCGCGTAAGCGGAAGTTTTCTAATTTAAATCCAGCTCCCCGTAAAGACCCCAGAAATGGATCTGCTGCTCCTAAAATAAGCTGAGGGGGAGTCGAAGCATTACAAATCGCAGTCGTGTATCCGATGGGAATAAAGTTACTTCCAAGATCCATACAAGGTTCTGTAACTAATGTTTGACTGGTTAAACCAGCGCTATACGGATTGAAATTCAAATTCATCTGTAACTTGTAATGTGCTGTCATGAAAGTTGAATCTGTGTTGATAGCGACCCACTGAGGATAATTACAGATGAGATAGGGATTCAGTTCTGAGCCATCTCCACCGGCAAATGGATGTGATGTTAAAGCATCGTCCACACTTCCGCGCCCCTGACAAATTTGCGGACCAGTAACAGGAATGAATTGAACATGGTGAAATTGAGTGCTGTCTGCAAAAACTTTGGAATTTAAATTGGAAGTGGCACCATTCGGAAGTTCTATTCTGGTGACTGCACGTGAAAGATTTATATCGCAAGCATCATCTGCATAAAGTTCAAGCGTTATTGCAAAAGGCACTCCGGGAGCACCGGCCGGCATATTGGCAATTTTGATGTCAGATCTTCCATTCATCTCTGTATTCGGAGGAGAACCAGCGCCGAGCATCGTAACGCATTCAGAAAAAATTCCACCAGGAAGGATAGTGCGTACTTCGCCTTTTGTTTCCTGGTTTTTTAGAACAACACGGTAAGAGGAAACAGGGGCCTTGCGAGCTTTATAAAGACCATCGGCCAAATCATCGGTACACTTGTGAGTTTCACTTGTAATAGCAGTTACAGAGTCACAAAAAGCGACTTCTAGTTTTCTGAGTTGATCCGAGGGCAAAGCACCGGTCGCTAGAGACCCTTTGAAAACAACATCATTCGCACAAATACTATAGTCAACATTAAGTGTAACGGCCCCACCTGAAGTCTCTGAGAACTCATTGTTTGAGCTTTTACCGCAGAGAACTTTTCCACCAAACGGTACATCAGGCGTGGGAGTTCCATTCCAGTCTTCCGTGCCATCCCAGGCCATGACATAAAAATCCCATTTACCGTAATTTAAATTGAGATCAAGCGAGTCTGAATCTTCAAGTGATTTTGCGAAACTATCCCCTTTATCACTCTTTCCCCAGACCATAAGTCCGCCACCTGAGACTGGTGCAAGTGAAGATCCGCCAAACGCGAATGCGCGTGTAACCTCAAGCTTCATGTTCCCCTTGCCCTGCGAGCAACTAAAGAGGAGAACAGGAAATAATAAAATCAAAAGCCTCATAACACGATCCTTGTGTAGTTGAGTTTTCACTCATCCACTAATCGGACGATTAAGAGTTCTTTTATAGAATATAAGTTGAGTAAACTGTGCGGGAAAAAATTTCCTAGAGCCACACCACACCGGCAAGATCTGTCACAAGAAGGTCTCCGCTCGGTCTGTCGGTGATGCCGCCTGAGGGGCCTCTTTTGAGCAATTTTAGGTTGAGTTCTGATTGTGCTAAAGGACACGGCAATCAAGATGGTCAATATAGGCGCAAATTTTTGCCCTCATTACACCTGAAGGTACTTACTAACTGCATCAACGACCTTACTTTTTGAGCTTCTGACTCGAGTTATGATACTTTCGTTCCATGCAAAAAAAATTAGTTCCGGAATATATCGAGAAGTTGGAAGTGTATCAGGCGGGTAAACCCATCGACGAACTGGTGCGAGAAAAAGGTCTTACGAAAATTTCCAAACTCGCGAGTAATGAAAACCCTCTTGGCCCCTCACCATTCGCGATTCGAGAGATGACCAATGCGCTCTGGGACGTTCATCGCTATCCGGACATGTTTGCTCATGAACTCAAAACTTCACTATGCGAACTCTATCGCCTAAAGCCTGAAAATATTATTCTCGGAAATGGTTCGGAAGGAATCATGGGATATATTGTGCGCGCGTTTCTTCAACCGAATGAAGAAGTTGTGACATCTGCGAACACATTCATTGGATTTTTGATTCTTGCAAAATCAGTTGGTGCAAAACTGATTCAGGTTCCACGAAAGAGTGATTACAAATACGACGTTGAGGCCATGGCTTCAAAAATTAATGCCAATACCAAGATCGTCTATATCGCGAATCCCGATAATCCAACGGGCACATACATAACGAAAGAAGAATTCGATTATCTCATGAAGCACGTTCCTGCTCATACGATCGTCATTCTTGATGAAGCCTACTTTGAATTTGCTCAGGGCCAGTGGGACTATCCCGATTCCATGAACTATCGCTATGATAACGTCATCACTCTCCGGACATTCTCCAAGGCCTATGGAATTTCCGGTATCCGTTGTGGATATGGATTCGGTCATGACTACCTCATCGGCAATCTTCATAAAGTGAAGCTTCCGTTTGAGCCGAGCCTGATTGCGCAGAAAGGTGCTTATGGAGCCATCCGCGATTATCCTCATCTTCTGCGGACCCTTGAAAATAATAAGAGCATGTACGCTGAACTTTTTCCCTTCTTGGTAAAACACGGCTTTTCTCCGATTCCATCGATCACAAATTTTATTACCTTCAAAACCGGCTCCGAAGAAAAAAGTTTATTCCTCTACAATGAACTTTTAAATCATGGGGTCATCATACGCCCCCTTCGGGCGAATCTGATGCCTGACCATGTGAGAATCTCACTCGGTAAACCAGAAGAAATGAATCATTTCTATCTTGCAATGGAAGATGTCATGCCTCGCTATCATAAAAAATTCGGAGACACATGAAAGTTTGCACTTACCGCCGAGATTCTTTTTTAGGGCAGCAACCACGCCTTGGCGTGTTCCTGGATGAGAAGACCATTATTGATATAAATCTGGTCTGGAAATTAAAATTTCAAAAAGAACAATTTTATAGCGCTGGAGATAGAGCCGATCTGTTTGCTCCGGCACAGCTTTCGAAGTTCCTTCGCTTTCATCAGGAATCGGCTATCGCAAAATTGCAGCAGACCGTGGAGCTTTACCAACAATTTGCCCGTGAAGGAAATCTCAAAACCATTGATGGTGGTGAGCTCGCGTTTCACATCTATGATACTCCGGTGAAGTTTGCAGCTCCTCTTGACGAGATCGCGATGTATCGTGATTTTTACGCTCATGAAAAGCACGTCAAAAAAGGTTTTGATAAAAGAAAAGAAGAAGTGCCACCTGCCTGGTACGAAATCCCTGCCTACTACAAAGGTGGCACCACAGGATTTATCGGCCAGGATGACATCATTCCATGGCCCTACTATTCACAACAGCTCGACTACGAACTTGAGCTAGGTGTTGTGATCGGGCGAGACGGAAAAAACGTCAAGGCCAAAGATATCAAACGCCACATTTTTGGATTCACTATCCTCAACGACGTTTCAGCGCGAGATATTCAGAAAAAAGAAATGTCGATCCGTCTTGGACCAGCGAAAGCCAAAGACTGGTGCTCAGTGATGGGTCCGGTCATTGTGACATATGATGAATTTGGTTACGAAGAGCCAGACCTTCTCATGACGGCCAAAGTGAATGGTGACGAATGGTCCCGCGGTCAATCCGGAGACTCTCATTATTCATGGGGTGAAATGATTGAACATCTGGGGATGGAAGAGTGGATTCGCGCAACGGACTTCATTGGCTCAGGTACGGTCGGTACAGGCTGCGGTCTTGAACTCGACAAGTGGATCAAGCCCGGTGATCTCCTTGAACTTGAAATTGAAAGTATTGGAACATTGAAAAATATTGTGGGAACACCGAATCCCAAACCATGAGGTCATGATGGCTGAGAATTTTAAGGCAAGTGGCGTTTATACGAAACAGGCCCACGTAAAAATCCCGGAAGGGACTTACGAAGAGGAACACGGGCGCAAAGGTTTCTTTGGCCGCGTTTCCCATCTCTATCACCAAAACAAGCCGACAGGATGGACTCACATCGTTGGCGATCTGAAGCCAAGAAATCTGCCCCCACTCTTTCTGGATAAGAGCTTTCAAAATAAGTTCGTTAAAATCCTCTTCAATAAAGACGTGGAGATATTTCTCGGAACGATGACGAAAAGTCCGGAAAGCTTTTACCGTAACGCAGACATGGACGAGATGTTCTTCATCCATGAAGGCGAAGGCCGCATGGAGACGATGTACGGCCATATTCCATTCGCTAAGGGCGACTACATCATCATTCCCCGCGGAACGACATACAAAACTTACCTCACAAGCACGTGTAAAATTCTGAAGATTGAATCACGTTCAGAATTCGAGGAACCAGCTCGCGGCATTCTCGGTCCCAATGCTCTCTATGACCAGACCGCCAAGTTTGTTCCCGAAGCGGCGCTGGGTTCTGAACAAAACCTCAAAGACTATCACATCGACATCAGATACCATGGTCAGGTGACCCGAGTGACTTACCCATTCAATCCGCTCGATGCTGTTGGCTGGAAGGGTTCTTTGTATGCCTGGAAGCTCTCTATCTACGATTACTGCCCGATTAATTCCCATCGCTATCATATCCCTCCGTCAGGCCATACGACGTTTGTGGCACAAAATTTCGTGATCTGTTCGTTTGTGGCACGCCCACTTGAGCACACCAAAGAGCAGGTTCTGAAAGTTCCGTTCTTCCATTCGAACATTGATTACGATGAAGTCCTTTTTTATCATCAGGGAAATTTCTTTTCGCGAGACAATATTGACGCTGGTGCCATCACATTCCATCCGCAAGGAATCAATCACGGCCCTCA
The DNA here is from genome assembly GCA_945883845.1 of Bacteriovorax stolpii. Taxonomy (GTDB): domain Bacteria; phylum Bdellovibrionota; class Bacteriovoracia; order Bacteriovoracales; family Bacteriovoracaceae; genus Peredibacter. The sequence goes on from CAMCYI010000019.1 coordinate 6,105, forward strand.
TCCAAAAGCTTTTCTTAAGGCAAACGAAAACGAGTTCACTGATGAGTTTGCCGTGATGATTGATACGCGAAATCCTCTCGAGATGACGGAAGCTTTTCATAAATTTGAGAATGGTGATTACTGGAAAAGCTGGTTTGAAAAATAATTTCTGACACAACTCACAGTGCGTTTTGAAACTACGGGGTCACATTTTGGCCCCGTTTTTTTGAGAGAAGATGTTCGACTTTAATACCTTCACAGGCAAAATGCCTCCTCTATAGTGGAATTAAGACCACTCACCAGGGAGGAAAAATGCTGAAATTAACTAATGTAAAATTCTCAAGAGAAGCTGCTCTGGTACTCTTTCTGATTTTCGCCGCATCCATGGCAGACAGTAAGGCCTGCTCCATTGGCGTAAACAACAACTATCAGAAGAACCTGCTGGTTGCTCAAGCGGCTAATGAGCTTGGGATAGGTTTGACCTCTGTTACTTCTACCGCAGTCAGTGCGTATGGTTATGAAACCGAAGGGTCGGCACCTGTAACAGAATGTCCTCTCTACTTTATTTCACGCGCCCATGTCTCGTTTGAGTATTCACCTGCGGCAGGACAGAATTGTTCGGCCAGTATTGATGTCCAGATGCGAGACTACATGGGCGAAGACTTGCCTGACGGTCCTCTTTTTGAAGTGACTTCATCTAATGCTGAACTCGCTTGCTCAACTTCTCTGAGTAGAATACGTGTGAAAATCCCACTAAAGCGAATAATCAAGTTTCCACCGATCAAAAAACCGATCATCAGACAATAAACTGGGGGGCGAAAGCCCCCTTTTAATTGACTCAAATAGTTTCATGCTCACATTCCCCGACGCCATTCCGATCTGAATCTCATGGCCCATCTTCGGCTGACTACAACCTTATTCTTCCTGCTTCTCATCGTGATGAGCTGCGATCCTGCGCCTGCAATACACAAGGGAAGTATCAGTGAAACTCCGGCAATTAAGATTTCTTCTCCATCAAACCTGGCCCGCATAAATAACTTTGATTCAGCTGCGGTTGTTGTTTCAGGAAAATGCGAAAATGAAGGGGAAAATATTTACGTCGAATCAAGTAGCATTCACCAGGTCACGACTTGCTCTGGTGGAGTTTTTTCAGCAACGCTAAATTTTTCTTCTTTTTCTGACGGTATCTATCAGATCATTGCAGGAAATCTTAATTACACAACATCCATAAAAATAAGTCTCATCACAGACAGTGCTCAATCTGTTATTTTCAATGATCCAGTGACTCCGACTTATCTGTTTCAGGACTCTTTTACTATGACCTGGCTGACTCATGGATCTTTAAGGTCCACGGACTCCTACTTCGTAGAAGCATATGCGAATGCTGGCTGTACTGGAACACCGTTTGATGATGGTTTCCAGGATAATGCTGATTATGATTTCACTGGGATGATAGCTGGTGTGTCGTATTCCCTTCGAGTGAAGGCATTTAGCGAAGATGACATTGAAAGCATTGCAACTTGTTCGCAGCTTGTGTCATACGATCCAACGGGCCCTTCACTTGCTCTCTATGACGGGACGACACTCTCTTCAACATACGTACGTCAGATCATTACAGCAGCAACAATTGGTACCAGCAACCTCGCCAAAAAATATTGCCTGAGTGCGACTATCACAACTGTCCCACTTATTACGAACGCCTGTTTTAAAATTTCCAAGCCGACAACGGTGACTTTCTCAACGGGTGACGGACTAAAGACGGCATATCTCTGGGTAGCGGACACATACGGAAACGTTCTTGCAACAGCGACAACTCAGACCATCACTCTCGATACGACTCTTCCAGCAACTGCAGTATCTGTTATTTCACATCCGACTAGCTTATCAACGACTGAGACTAATCAGGCCCTCAACGATCTTACTATTACTGTTGATACTGATGCTAATAGCTGGTGTGTGGTAGAAGAAGCGGCTACCGTTTTAACGATGACAAAACCGCTCTTTTCAGATGCATGTTGGGTTGGGGCCAGACCCACTTCCATCACTCTTGGCGGCACTGGTTCGCGACGAGCTTTCATCTTTACCAAAGACCTTGCAGAGAACGTTTCAGACGCTTCGACAGCGACAATTAATTATCTCGAGGCTACAAAATTTACGATGACCTTTACTGAAGCAACAACAAACGTCTGTAACCCGATAGACGTCGATCTTTTCGACGACAATGGTGATCCGGCGATCGCTGGTGACCTTGGTTACATCATCACCTTAAGTCTGGACGGAACAGGAAAACTTTATTCAAACCCTGGCTGCACGGCATCCCTTAATTCCATCACAGTTACGGCAGGTGAGGAATTCACAAGATTCTATTACAAAGGGACTTCAGTCGCATCGGTTGATATTACCGGTACATATGCCAGCGATGCCTCTGAAACCCATTTAATCACTCTCGATGTAAAAAATCGTACGATGATGAATCTGTCAGATGAAGGTACAGCTTGTGTTATTCAGAACGAAGCTCTTCAGTGCTGGGGACTGAATAATGGAACTTACTTCGCAAAGAATTTGGGCACCGATCTTTATCCCGAACTTTCGGTTCCTTCTCTTAGTCCCTCTTTTAGTTCACTTGTTACAGACCTATCAGTCGGAAGCGATCATGGATGTATCATTCATAACAGTGTTGTTAAATGTTTCGGTCAGGGAGATTCCGGTCAGATCGGTAATAACTCTCTCGTTTCGAAAACTGTTCCAACAACTGTAACAGGAGCATCATCTCTCGCGTTCCAGGTAACTTCTGGACATAAATATTCATGCGCAATTATTAACGGAGCTGCAAAATGCTGGGGACTCAACGATCAGGGTCAACTTGGCAGTGGAAATCTACTTACTAAGACAAGTGCTTTTCAGGTCTCTGGACTCACTTCAAACGTTTACCAAATAGAAGCATCAAGAAACTTTACATGTGCCATCGTTAAAAGAGTTCTTAAATGTTGGGGTGATAATTCATACGGGCAACTTGGTGACGGGACAACTACTGATCGCCTCACGCCAACAGATGTGAGTCTCATGCTTGCAGATGTCACGGATATTTCCCTCGCAAAAACCTGGGGCTGCGGAATTAAAGCTGGGGCTGTTTACTGCTGGGGAACAAGCCCGGTTGCAGGTTTAGGAGAAGGAACTTTGGTTTCCAGTACCCCTGTCGCAGCCAGTGTCCTGACAGCTGGTGTAACAGAGATAAGTGTCGCTGATGATCACGCCTGTGCCCTCATGGCAGGCGACCTCTACTGCTGGGGCAAAAATGATTATGGTCAATTCGGAGACGGAACAACATCACTTATTGTCACAACGACTCCGACTGCAAACTTAGCCATTAGTAATCTTGTAACTCTTTCATCCCGTCCTTATGCGACCTGCGGAGTAACATCAGCTTCTGCAGTTCAATGCTGGGGTGGAAATCATCACAACATTCTTGGTATAGCTGAGTTTAACGAGAGTAGTGTACCTTTCACGATCCCTGGCCTGACCGGAACTCCACTTGCTCTTTCAGCTGGATCAACGAACTGTGTGACCATGACAGATAATTCTGTTCAGTGCTGGGGTCGCGGCGACGAATATCAGATCGGGGATTCTTCTAATATCTCCCGCGCTGTTCCGACGACTTCTACGGTGACAGGTTCATCGCAGATCTCTACGGGTCAGTATTCAACATGTACCATTACAGCGTCGCTTGTAAATTGCTGGGGTACCAACCTAAACCTGCGCTTAGGTCAGGATGTTTCAGTGACAGAATCCGCCACTGGTCTAGATGTACAGGGAGTTGTGGCCACCGCTACTCAGGTCAGCGTTTCCCCTACTGGATCTCATGCCTGTGCAGTCGTCAATGGCGGAGTCATGTGCTGGGGAACTGCTGCCTTCGGAAGACTCGGAATTCCCTACGTGAATGCAGAGGAAGACACTGCTTCTTATGTGACAGGCATCGGAGCAGCTTCAGGTGCAACAAAAGTGGTCACAGGTAACGCTCACTCATGCGCTTTAATCGGTACTGCCGTTAAGTGTTGGGGGAAAAATACGAACGGTCAGTTAGGGAATAGTAGTACGACAAATTCTTTCTCTCCTGTGACGGCAATTGCAACTGGTGCCACCGATATTTCCAGTGGTGGAGACTACAATTGTGGAGTTGTGTCAGGTGCTCTTTATTGCTGGGGTGTAAGTCGTTACTTTGAAGCAGGTTATGTCGGCCAAAGAAACTCACCAACAGTTCACACAAGTCTCACATCAAACGTATCCAAAGTTTCAGCAGGCGGAATCCACACGTGTGTTATCCTCGTCAGTGGCGCTGTAAATTGTTTTGGATCTTCCTCTAATGGACGCCTCGGAGCCGGATATGGCCTGGCGGCTGCTACGGCATCACCGAAGCCAGCTCTTGGAATTACTGCTGCAAGCGATATCTCAGCAACGGACACTCACACGTGTGCAATAGACGGCGCGACTGTGAAATGCTGGGGGAGGAGTCATTATGGGGCAATTTCCGAAGGTGGCACATTTGCTACAGCCACACCAGTCACTCCTCTCTTTTATCCTTCACCAACTTCACTTCAGCTCAGTTCTGTGACAACAACTTTCACCGGCTGTATCGAATTTGAAATTATCCTTCAGGACGTGGGTGGAGTTGAGTTGAATGCAACTTCCAATATGACAGTGAGTCTCCATGACACAACTGCCGGCAGCTTTTTTACTGCGAATGATTGTTTGAGTGGAGGTACGACCACGGCGACCATCACTTCTGGTACCAGTCGGGTATCTGTTTACTACACTACTCCTACACCCACGCAAGCGTCTGTGAGCGTCAGGGCGTTAGGTGCCATTTCGAATACATTTACAGTCGGATCGTACTAAAAAACTCAGATACGCGCGGGCCGTTTTTTCCTCTTTGTTCTAATCCTCTCTTTGGACGAAAATAAATCTATTCATCTCCAAAGGAAATTCATGAAGATTCTGTTATTCGCGATCATGACACTCGCACCTCTTTCAATCATGGCCGCCGGACCTCAACTTGAGAATCTATCAACTTCTGATGTTGAAAAAGTCGGTAATGAGTTCGCTGTAAACTTCGCTCATACAACAGTGAGTGCACCAGAGACTGACGGTCTCTGGGGTGTTGAAGTCGGGATCATGGGCGGAACAACACGTTCTCCGAATCTCAAGAAAGTCATCAATTCATCAGGCGGCGAAGGCGAAGATTTCAAATATATTTACCACGCTGGTATCATAGCCCGTGCACACTTTCCTTTTGATATTTTCCTTGAAGGATCCATGCTTCCCAAGAGAGACATCAGTGACGTCGAAGTCAGCAGTGGAAGTATCGGTGGCGGCTGGAATGCCGGAGCTTTCTTCGGGCTACCGCTCGATCTTGCCCTCGGCGCCAGTACTTCGAGAGGAAAAGTTTCTTTCGATCAGGAACCAACTTCAACAATTCCTTCCGATGCCACAATTTCCGTTGATACAAAGACGACACTTCTCTGGATCGGCACAAGTAAGACGTTTCTCTTTTTCACTCCCTATGTAAAAGTCGGATACGCCCACACGCAAGCAGAAATCAAAGTTGATACAGAAGTGGGAACCGGAACCATCTTCGCGGATACTAATAAGCAGAAAGAAGATGTTGATAAAAACGGTGGTTATCTGGCACTCGGTTTAAACGTTCAGGTCACTGTAGTTAAACTTGGTCTTGAGTTTAATCAGATGAACGGTGTGAAAACAGCTACCGGTAAACTCTCTCTCGATTTTTAAATTCGAAAGGTCCTCTTTAGAGGACCTTTCTTTCTTCCAAACTTCCACGCCTTTAGATACAGTATCTTCATGAAAACTTTTACGACAGACGGTCCCTTCACAGATAATTATAAATTCCTCATAGGCTCGATTCTTCCCCGGCCAATTGCTGTCGTATCCACACGCAATATAGATGGCAGTAACAACCTTGCACCTTTCTCTTTTTTTACAGCGATTTCAGCACAGCCCATGATCATTGCATTCTGCCCTTTGATCCGCACTTCCAACGGTCAGTTCAAGGACACAGTTAAAAATATCTTGAGAGAGCGTGAGTTTGTTATCAATTTTTGTACTGAAGACAACTATGAAAAAGTAAATCTCGCCAGTACAGAACTACCTTACGGCCAGGACGAGTTCACATTCGCCGGATTAACTCCAATTGATTCGCAAGTCGTTAAGGCGAGGAGAATGAAGGAATCACCCATTCAATTCGAATGCGTCCTCCGCGACATGCTCTGCTACGGAACAACTCCTGGAAGTGGCTCTCTCATCACAGGCGAAGTGAAACTCATCCATGCTGATGAAGCCATCATGAAAGATGGAAAGATCGTGACCGGCCTGATGAAGCCAGTTGCCAGAGGCGCAGGGAATGATTGGTTTAAATCGGACAGCGTCTTTCAACTTGAAAGATTAATGACATCTCAGATACAGAAATAAATTTTTAAATTATTCGCAGACGACGTTCGTCATTGCATTCGGGACATCCCGGATCGTGAACACGATACCGGCCTTCTTCGATGGCGCGTCTCCGGAAGTTTCAGAAACCATCATTTCGATCAAACCACTTTGAATTATTCCGTGAGTAACGGAATCTTTTTTAACAGAAAATTTACCTTCAGCTGAACGGACAATACCTTTCACCTGATACACATTAGAAAGGATCATGAGTTTCTGTTCAAGAATTGGTTTTTGAGCTTCACCGCAGAAAACTTTCATCCCTGCTTGGCCGGTTGCCACTGAAGTATCGTAAGAAACGACACAAGGAATCTGCCCCATAAGAATACCCTTACAAGTTCCTTTAAGAGCAGAACTTGCGGGGGCCATCACGATGTTACAAAGACCCTTAGTTCCCACAAGAGCTTTCACTTCTGGAGACTGGCAAATTTCTTTGTCATGATCTAAACCACGATCTGCGATTGCAACCTGACTTAAAGTGAAGACAGCTATGACGGCTAAAAGTGTGTTTTTCAAGAGAACTCCCATGTGAGTGGCCGGAGTATAATCGAATCCGGCTTAAGGAGTGAAAACTATGAAAAAATAACCCTGTTTATTGCCCAAAAAGGTGAATCGTTTCACCAAATTCCGGGATGATAAACTGAGTCTGAGAAGCTTTTTGCCGGAAGTATTCAGTAAGACCCGGGAAATCTACATTCCACATTGGTTCCTGCTTACCTGGCTTCATGGCATTCATAAAGTAATCAAAATGAATGGCAATAAATTTTGAAGGTCGGAGTGTAGAAACATAGCCATTAATAATTATCTTATTATCTTTACGGTTAGCTACTCCCTGAAAGACTACATCCACAGATTTGAGACTCGCCGGCAGGACTTTGAGATTTGCATCGCCGCTTGTATCGATAAGAATCTTCCCTTCCGGATGTTCAATTAGATAGATCCAACTCTCCCCGACCCTATAGTCGTAGAAATTAAAGTTAAAATTCTTCGGTACAGTTCCCTTTAAGAAATCAACCAAGCCGAGGATCTCAGAGTGAACGCGGGGATAAAAAGAGATTTTGAATTTACCAATCTGGACGGGCTTCAATTTTTTGAAAGGTATTTTTTCTGTATAAGCGCGACAGATCCTCTCAAAACTCTTTGAGCCATAAGCGGTAGCACCAGTGAGATAGGCAACCAGAGGCGCATCAACAGCGTGATCAAAGTGGGTGTGAGTGACAAAAACGGCGTTCAGTTTCGTTATCATCTGCTCATTCAGAATTTTTTTTAGTTCATTTTCATCCGGACGAAATACCCCCATACCCAGCCAGTGTTTAAGGCCAGGCCTCGTAAACGCAGGGTCAAAAAATATCTTGGTTTCACCATCATTAATCAATACTGATGCGACACTCAACCATCTGGCTTCGACACGGGCATGAGTGATGTGGGTATAAAGGCACGTTAAGAGCAAAATATATTTCAACATTCTCAGATGATACCAGACCACTATTCTCTTTTCTAGTTTGATCACTGCATTATTGAGGTTTAACGTGGTCAAATCCACCTTCCAATTTTAAGATTTAGAGACTTTTTACGACTCCAGGAGACATCATGGGACTTATTCTCAAACAGATCTTCGCTTTCATCAAACTTCTCAATTCTGAGACGGGAAATATTTCGATCGCACTCGGAATGACCTGTGGATTTATTCTGGGCATGACGCCGGTTCTGTCACTGCACAGCTTGCTCATTTTTCTGATCCTGTTCTTTTTCAGAATTCAGATCGGAGCTGCCCTGCTCATGGCATTTTTCTTTAAGTTCATTGCGTTCCTGCTTGATCCTGTCTTTCATGCCGTTGGCAGCCAGGTACTCGAGATCGAATCTCTGGCCCCATTTTTTGTGAAGCTCTACAATATGCCACTCATTCCCTACACACGGTTTAACAATTCGATCGTCATGGGTTCCGCAGTTGTTACGTTTCTCCTCTCACCCTTGGTTTACATTCTCAGTCAGTATCTGATCATTAAATACCGAGTGACCGTCCTAGCGAAAATGAAGACGACGAAATTCTGGAAGGCAGTCGAAGCGACCAAGTTCTACCAGTGGTATTACAAATACGATCAGTACAAGTGGAATTAAGGAAGATATATGAGCGAAGAAAATAAAAAGCCAACACCGAAGCAACCAAAGAAGAAAGGTCCTATCAGACTTGAGGCCGTCATTCCGGTGCTCGTCCTCTCTGCGTTGACGTTTGTTTATTTCAGTTACTACTTTGATCTTCACATGAAACGACTCGTTGAATACGTTGGAACCCAGGCCAATGGAGCTGAGGTTAACGTTGATTCAATCAATACGAGTTTCCTGAAGGGTTCATTTGATATGAATCGTTTACAGGTAACGAACAAAGAAAAGCCTCAGGAAAACATGCTGGAGATCGGGAATATGCATTTCCAGTATCTCTGGGACGCCCTCCTTCGCATGAAATTTGTGGTTGAGGATGCAAGCATCACGAACATTCAGATTCATAAGCCCCGTACTTCGCCAGGTAAAGTTCTCCCTCCTGAGCCAGCATCACCGAGCAAGATGAACGCCATCCAGAATGAAGTTATTGCTCAGGTTAAAAATAAGTACGGCGGTAACGTTCTGGGAAATCTCATGGCCCTACTGGAAGGCGGAGACTACAAGGATCAGATCGAGCAGATTCGTGGCGAGCTTAAAAGTGAAGCACGAGTGAAAGCAATGATCACAGATGTGAACACGAAAAAAGAATTTTGGGACGGAAGAGTGAAAGAACTCTCTGACACGTCAAAGATCAAAGAAATTGAATCTGAAATTCAATCACTCAAGGCTGAGAAAAATTTCATCAAGCAGGCACAGGCCGTGCCGAAGCTGACCTCGCTCCTGAAAGATGTCGAAAAGCAGTATAAAGAAATTGAAAAGTCCTCGAAGCAGCTTCAGACAGAAGTGAAATCACTGACAAATTATCCTAAAGAGCTTCAAGGCCTTGTTCAGGAAGATATCGCTGCTCTTAAAGACCGCTTTAAAATTCCAAAGATTGATTTTAAAGATATGGCCATGCACTTATTCGCAGGTGAATTTGCCAAGTATATTGCCGATGCCCGCAAGTATCAGGCCCTTGCCAAACAGTACATTCCTGAGAAAAAAGAAAAAGAGGAAGTCATTCCTCACAAGCGCATGGAAGGAAAGAATTACGAATTCCCTGTGACTACCGGATATCCGCTTTTTTGGCTTAAACGTGCTGCGATCAGTTCCAAAGGTACAGCCGATTCATATTCTGGAAATGTTTCCGGCGAACTAACAAACGTCACCAATGCTCCAAAGCAGATTATGAAACCCATCGTTCTGGACATGCGCGGAGATTTCCCTGCTGTTAAGGTGAACGGAGTCAAAGCTGTTATTACTGTGGATCACACCCGTGAAGTCGGAAAGCAGTCAGCATTAATTCAGGTAAATTCGTTTGCTGTGCCGGAAAAGCTTTTCATCAATGATGAGAAGATTAAATTCGGATTTAAGAATGCGAATGGGTCGACGACGATTTCAGCAGTTCTCGAGAGTGAAAAAGTGAATATGAGCTGGAATTCCGCTCTGACAAAACCGCAGTTTATTGTTGAGACTTCAAACAAAATTGCCCGCGAGATCCTCACCAATACACTTAATGGCATTCCTGTGATTAATATCAACGGTTCTGCGAGCGGAACGTTCAAGGATCTCAACATGGATATCTCTTCAAATCTGGGAGACGAACTTAGTTCCGGCTTCAGCCGTGAGATTGGCCTCAAGGTTACTGAAGCACAGAACAAACTCACTGCACTCGTGGATGAAAAAATTAATAAGCCGAAAGAACAACTTATGGCAGCTCTTAACGGGAACGCCAGCAACGTATCGAGCCTCAGCAACCTTAGTGATCTTTTCAAAAAGAATCAGGGAAGAATACAGGCCGAAATCGAAAAGCTTAAAAAAGGCGGCGGTGGCGGTAAACAAATGGATGACCTTAAAGAAAAGGGTAAAAAATTTCTGAAAGGTTTTAAACTCTGAAATCTTATGAAGGTAAAATCCTTCAGGCCCTGCACGGAGATGAGAACACCCTTCTCATCTCAATCAGTGGTAATATCTATGTCCTGCGTGGCCCGGAAATTGTCGAACTCACCGTCACCCAACCTGAAAATCGTTTATCTGAACCAGATCTCGACAGAATTCTCGCTTTTTCAGTCAGAAACTCAAAATCAATTCCGCAATCTTTGACTTTTACACTGCAGGAAAATGTTATTGAGCTTCTGAGTTCCTCAGACGTTGCCACAGATTCACTTTACCATCATCACGCCAAGGTAAGTGCAGCTATCTGGCCCGCCCCGCTCAAGGGTATCCCCTGCTCTCCAGGACGTGTGAGTGGCGAAAGCTTCAGCTGCAAAGAACTCACGGCAGAAATTCAAAATAAAATTATCGTCTGTGATTTTCTTCGTATCAGGGATTCACACCTCCTGAAGACTGCCAAAGGCATTATCCTTGAAAAAGGAAGCATGCTCTCTCACGTGGGCATTCTAGCACGTGAATGGAACATCCCTTGTGTCATGGGAGTAAAGGGTGCATCTCAGATAAAAAGTGGTGAAAAAATCCTGCTGGATGCTGATCGTGGAATTGTCAGTCGAGTTCCTTGAATTGATCGAAAATATTTTTTCTCACTGATCCAATGAGCTTCTGCCTGTTCGCTTTCGTTTTATTCTCTTCCCGTAACCATGAAATAACCATTCCAAGTCTCAGCGCAAGAATCATCTCAGCAAAAGACCTTGCCTCTGTCTGACTGAAGGCAAAGACTTTCTTGATCCGCGGGATCACTCTGTGCTCATGGTAGAGATGCTCGTGATGCTTCAGTCTTTCAGTGAACTCACTTGGGAAAAGCATACACATAAAATAAAACTGAAAGAATTCCGGATAAGTTTCCGCTTCCACCATGGTGATATCAAGACTTTTGAGAAAAAATCGGGCCCATTCCTTTCTCGATTCTGGCTCATCATCCTCTTTCGTGAGTTCAGTAATCTGTGAAGATAGACAATCAATGGCCGTCATAACGATTTCTTTCTCAGACGATCCAAAGTATTTATAGATCCACGGCCTTGATACCTGGGCCTTCTCAGCGAGCTTCTGCACGTTGATTTTGCTCTTCTTGACCTTGTTCATTTCCTGAATGATGAGATAGCTCACCACTCCAATCTTTTCATTCTTATCTAAGCTCATAGGATCACGGTGACATAACAAACACGAACTGTCACATCCAGAAGTATCTTCCCCGTTGGTTAAGGGTTACAAAAAGTTATGAGAAACTCACTTCTTTTAATCATTCTCGCACTCCTGACTACGGCACTGAATCCGTCGATGTCTTTTCGCTCAGGCGCATTGGAAGGGTTTTCAAGGATTTTTTCGATTTTGCCAGGTCTGAAGAATATGCAGATAGAGTTTTAGGGAGGCGACTTCTCACCTCCCTTGGAACTTAGTACTGAAGAAGTTTTCTTAAAGCTTCTGCGACATCACTTGTCTGAGGAAGAATGACTTCCTCGAGGTCCGGACAGTAAGCAACGTGAACATCTTTTGAGGCCACACGAAGTATCGGAGCATCGAGAAGATTGAAGCACTCTTCATTTACACGAGCTGCGATCTCACCTGCGTAACCAGAAGTCTTGTGCTCTTCATGACAGACGAGAAGGCGGTGTGTTTTCCCGAGAGATTTTTTCACAGCTTCGAAGTCAAAAGGAGATATCGTACGGGCATCGAGAATCTCAACTGTCTTGCCAGTCTCTTTCTCAATTTCTTTCGCAGCTTCAACTGATTTCTGAACGAGAGCACCCCAACAAACGATTGTTGCGTCTTTCCCTTCTTTCACTACGCGGGCTTTTCCGAATGGAATCATGTATTCCTCACCCGGATCAGCAGAGCGGTTGTAGCCCTGATAGTAAAGGTGTTTGTGCTCGAGGAAGAGAACAGGGTCATCACAACGAATCGCTGTTCTGAGCAGCCCCATGGCATCGAGAGCGTTCGAAGGATAAACAACATGAACACCCGGCGTGTGCGTAAAAAGAGATTCCCCTGACTGAGAGTGATAGATGGCCCCTCCACGAAGGTAACCACCAATTGGAACACGAATCACCATTGGACATTTATAGTCACCACCGGAGCGGTAACGTGTCGTCGTCATTTCATTTTTAATCTGCATGTAAGCAGTCCAGATATAATCAAAGAACTGAATCTCTACAACTGGCTTGAGCCCTCTCATCGCCATCCCGATAGCACGTCCGATGATGTTTGCTTCTGCGAGCGGAGAATTGAAAACCTGTCCGGGTTTTGCAGCTTTCTGTACACCGTGAGTAACCTTGAACACTCCACCCTTGCCTTTCAGGTCCGGGTTTTCGTATTTTTCCACTTCCGTGAAGTCAGCGACATCTTCGCCGAAAACCATCATGAGTGGATTTTTTTTGATTTCAGATTTCAATGTCATATTGATAGCAGTCGCGAGAGGAATGTCTTCCTTGCCTGACATCATGGCATCTGAATTAAAGTCATCAGACTTGGGATCAACATCCGGAGAATACAGATGGTCCATGTATGTTGATTTATCAGGCCAGGCCACTTCGAGAGCTTTTGTCATGGCGTCGCGGACTTCTTTAGAAACGATATCAAGTGCTGCTTTTGTTTCTTCAGCAGTCATAAGTCCCGTTTCGTTCAGAAAGCGCGGAAATGAATTAAAGACGTCACGAAAAGACTCATCAGCGAGATCCTCTTTCGTACGGTAGAAGCCATGATCATCTGAGAGTGAGTGTGAATAAGGTCGAGTCACTGTAGCATGAACGAGACATGGACCATGTCCAGCACGAACGTATTTCTCAGCATCTACCATGGTATCGTAAGATTCGATCGGACAGTTACCATCACAAACGAAAATCTTGAGACCAGGAAAATTGTTAAGTGCTTTGGAGATCGATCCACCTGGAGTATTGACCCAAGTCGGAGTTGAGATCGCGTATCCATTATCTTCTACCATGAACATCACGGGAAGTTTGTTCACACAAGCTGTCGTGATGCCCTCCCAGAATTCACCCTGTGAAGTTGTTCCGTCACCACAAGAAACATAAACGATTTCATTCGTGTTGTAGTCCGGAGAATTTTTCACTTTCATTTTCTTAAGATGAAGGCCCGCTTCAGCGACACCACATGCCTGAAGGAACTGAGTTCCTGTGCATGATGATTTTGAAACGATGTTGAGTTTAACGTTACCCCAGTGAGCTGGCATCTGGCGGCCGTGAGATGCTGTATCACCAGTGTTCCCATTCGCGTGGCAAAGCATTTCAAAGGGAGTTACACCGAGGCCAATGCAAAGAGCACGGTCTCGGTAGTATGGAATGAAAAAATCGTGCTTTGGTTTAAGGACTTTTGCGGTAGCTGAGAGAATCCCTTCGTGACCTGCTCCTGAAATCTGAAAGAAAGCTTTGTTCTGCTTCTTCATTGTGATCTCGGCATCATCCGTTTTTCTGGAAAGGTAGATATTATTCAGGAACCACTGAAGGTCTTTTTTTGTGATCTTGTGCTTCTTGATCAGAGCAAGCTTGTGCTCATTACGTTCATTAGATTTCACTCCGCCGGCCTCTGTTTCATTCGTGTTTGTGCGCATGGTAATTCCTTAGAAAGATGGTGTCATCATACCTAAGGAGAGAGGGAAAATCCACTTTGGGAGGGTGATTACCGGGACTTTTCTACATGATGGAATCTGAATAATTTCTCGACGTAGACCCCGTGGGCACGGACATTAAGGTACAAGACCACATTATGCTCAGGGTAAGTCATCGTAAATTCCCAGACGCCCTGTTTTACGTGCACCATATCCTCGATTTCTGCCAGTCCATCAGGGTCCACAATGATTTCAGGAGTGGTGGGTATTTCAACCCCCTTGCCGGTCTTGTCGTTGAGGTTAAGCTGAAATTTGGCACGGTGTTTTCGTTTAGAAAGGAGCTTGAGCTTCGTCATTTTTTTATCGACGGGCGCCATGCTCAGCTTGAACTGCTCTTTCATTAACTTGCCATGAACATAAACGTCGAGTTGTTTCTGCGAAAACTCTTTTGTCGTATCTACTTTCAGATAATACCGACCACGCAATTGTCTCACTAATTTGAAATCTACTTTTTCCGACTTGTCTTGCTTCAGTTCAATGTCGCGCTCTTCAACATCTGTGTAACGACCGACCTTATTTTTAAGCTGGAGATAGAAATAGTAATGTAGGATGCCATCTTCATTTTCTGGTGGAAATAATCTCACCATACTCTGCTCTTTTGAGATGTCGTCAAAGAAGAAGTCAGTATCGATCGAAGCGGGTTGTCGGAGTGGTGCCTCAGCACACGAGAATAAGATGAATAAGAATATAAGTGGCAGAACCTTCATATCTGACCGTATCGGTTAACAATATGAAAGCTTGATCAAAAAGGTCGTTAAAGTACTGAAGTTTGGACTGAAGAGGTAAATGATTAATAAAACATTATCCAGAGCGGAAAAAACAATTTCCCCGCTCTGGAAATGCCTATTTTTTGAGCACTTTTACGGCCTCAACTACGTCAGTGATCGCACCAATCGTAGAGAGGTTACTGAACAATGTGAGAGTCTCAGTTCCAGGAATTTTCACCTGAAGCTTTGGATAGCGGCGACCTGTATCGAGAATGAGTGCTTTGAGGGCCTCAGCATCCAAAGAAGAGTCGTGAGCAAGAATGAGAGCAGCTACACCGGCAGCAGCAGGTGTTGCCATTGATGTACCGGACTTGAGTCCGTATTCGTTATCAGGAATAGTTGAATTGATATCAACACCAGGAGCGAAGATATCGACCGTTTTTTTACCGAAGTTAGAGAATACCGCCGGAAGTGAAGGGCCTTTCTGAAACGATGAAGCGCCGATCTCAAGCCAGTTCTTGAATTCAATACCGGCTTTGTCACTACGGCTTGGGTAGCTTGGTAAAATGTCATTATTCTTACTATCGTTACCTGCAGCGTGAAGGAGAAGAACTCCTTTGCTCTCGGCGTATCTCATGGCTTCATCCACAACACTTTTCTTTGGAGAATAGGCCTTACCAAAACTCATGTTAATAATCTTTGCACCATTATCAACGGCGTAACGAATTCCGTTAGCAACATCTTTATCTCTTTCATCACCATCAGGAACCACACGAACTGCCATGATTTTTACTCTCGTAGCCACACCTTTCATGCCGATTGAATTATCTCTTCTTGCAGCGATAATCCCTGAAACGTGAGTACCGTGACCAGAATCCGGGCCAATAACATCATTGTTCCCGTAAATTTTTTCTTTCACGTTGCCATAGTTATCTTTAACGATGTCACGCGTGTTAAGAGATTCATTGTAGTGAAATTTAAGACGATTGCCGTAAGCAGCGAGGACTCGATTGAGTCTTGCCTCAGTGAGGTTGTTACTGAGGAGCTTGATCATGTCTGCTTTTGCCTGAACAACAACGGGATCTACGCTTTCAACAGCTCTAACGTTTTCAAGTGTGATCGCTACAACTCCAGCTGCTTTCAGGATTTCTGCACTTGAACGATAAAGAGCAAGTCTCTCAGTGTAAGTTGCAACAACAGTCTGAGCTTCGGCCTGAGCTTCAGACACTTCTTTACTGAGTGTATCAAGGTAAGCAGTCTGAGCATCGCTCATCGATTCACCGAGATCTTCAAGAGTTGCTTTGAGTTTTTTCATGCGGGCAAGTTCACGTGTCACTTCAAGGTTATCACCGCCAACCTGGGCCGCAGGATTTCCTTTTTTGAGGCGCAAACCATTTTCAAGAGCTGTATCTTCTACGATCGTGGCCATCCCATCAGGTCCACCGATGAAGTTCCATCCGAAGACGTCATCGGTATAACCGTTTTTATCATCATCAATTCCGTTATCAGGAATTTCGCCTTTGTTAATCCAGATTTGCCCTTGAAGATCTTCATGGTTTACATCAACACCAGAATCGACAACGGCGACGATAATCTCCTCGGCTTCAGGGTCACCAAAAAGTGTATAAGCTTCTTCCGAACGAACACCTTCTGAGCCATCGGCTGGGGAAAGGTTAAACCAGTTATCAGGAGCTCCGAAGAGAGATGGCTGGAGGAGATTTCCTTTCGCATCTTTCAGAACGTATACGGACTCATTGGCCGTAAATGAATGAAGAAGAACCTGTTCTTTTGGAATCACGGCCTGTTTTGCAAAAGCCGAGCTGAAAGTGAGAGGAAGTGCGAGAGCAAGAATTTTAACTTTGTTATTCATAGAAACCCCTTTCCGATAAGAATGGGGCAATCTACGTCAAATCCTGATCAGCAGCTGTAATTATGTAAAAATTTCACCATGATCGGGTCTAAAAACTTTCACCATGCTGAGATAAATCGAGGCCTTCCATTTCTTCCGCTTCGCTCACACGCATCGGTCTGATCAGGCTTGTTACCTTATAAAGGATATAAGAAGCCCCGAAGCAGTAAACCATCACAATAACGAGGGCCACAAGATGCATCAGAAATGTCTTATGCTGACCCGCCAGAAGTCCCACATCTTTGGCAAAAACGCCCGTGAGAATCATACCCACAATTCCTCCCAGGCCATGACACGGAAAGACATCCAGAGTATCATCAATTTCCGTTTTCGCTTTCAGCGAGAGCGCGAAATTTGAAATCAAAGCAGTAAAGAAACCGATTAATATAGAGGCTCCAATGGTGACAAATCCGGCTGCCGGAGTAATCGCCACAAGGCCTACAACTGCACCGATACAAGCGCCGGTGGCTGAAACTTTTTTATTCTGAACACCGTCAAGAAACATCCATGTGATCATGGCCACAGCAGATGCCGTATTCGTATTGAGGAATGCGAGGATGGCGGTTTCATTAGCAGCAAGGGATGAGCCCGCATTAAAGCCGAACCAACCAAACCAGAGAAGACCAGTTCCGAGAATCACAAAAGGAATCTGCTCTGCCTGATGTGATATTTTCTTTCGAGGACCCAAGAAAATAGAGCCAGCGAGTGCGGCCATGCCGGCAGAGATATGAACAACCGTTCCGCCTGCAAAATCCAGAACACCCCAGTTTCTGAGGAGACCATCAGGATGCCAGGTCATGTGCGCGAGTGGGGCATAGATAAATATCGAGAAAAGAACCATGAAAATGAGATAAGAAGAAAATTTCACACGTTCAGCAAAAGCACCGCTGATGAGCGCCGGCGTAATGATAGCAAACTTCAACTGAAAAAGCGCAAAGAGGGCGAATGGTATCGTCGGTGAAAAATCCGGATGGGTGTACATACCCACTCCACGAAACATAAAGAAAGTCATCGGGTTCCCGATAATACCGTGGAACGACTCTCCAAAGCTGAGAGAGAATCCAACAGCAACCCAAGTCACTGAAATAACCCCGAGTGCCACCATCGATTGCATCATGGTCGATATGATATTTTTCTTTCTGACCATTCCTCCGTAAAAGAATGAAAGACCAGGAGTCATGAGAAGAACAAGTCCGGAAGCTGTGAGCAACCATGCCACATCACCGGGAACAATTGGTCCGCCTCTTTTGACTTGCTCTATTTCCGGAAGGAACGTTGCAAGTAGTCCGCATAGAAATATCAGGACCAGGTGAATGAGGTAAATACGGCGCATGCAACATCCTCTGTAGTGTTCTCATTAAATTTTAATGTCAGTCTGGATGTGAGTATAGGAAGAAATTCGATGTGGACCAGAAGAAGAAGAAATCCTCTGGTCCTATAGCGGTTAGCTTAGAAAAAAGACTAAGAATTAAGCTCGATGGCGATCTTGATAGGCCTGTCGACCTGAAGACCTGAGACATTCAACATCTCGACGATCTCTGAAGGCCGGACACCAGTACCTTGTTTTACATGCGTAGTGATCAAGACACCAGAAGTGCGACAAGGAGAAACCTCATCGATGATCTCCATGAGCGATTCAGGAAGTGTAAGTGAGCTTTCTTTCATCTCGATAATAAGTGGACGGATATCCTTCTCAAAGAAGGCCTCATCCTTTTTCGAGAACGACTTGATCAAAATTTTGTCTGAACCCGAAAGTGAGCTCAGGACATCAGCAGTAACCGCGCCACCTTTCACTGGAATAAAATATGTGAAAGAACGGGCAGAATCCTGGATAGATGGAGTCTTGCTGTTAATAATCGTAATCTCTTTAAAGATAATTCCCGGCTCAGAATGCTTCTGAAGTAACTGAAGGATAGAATCGAAATCATTCCATTCAACAGGCACACGAACGTCAAAATACTCAGAGAGTGAACTGATACCCAGGGTAAGTGCCGGTCCAAATGAGAGAAGTGGCTTGAGATTGTATCCTTCTGAATAAAGAGTTTCCATTCCGGAGCGCTTAAAGATGCGGGCCATGACCTTCTGAAGATCCAGGTGAGAAATGAAAGTGATAGGGCCTAGTTTTGAGAACTCAATACGATACTTAAAGCCAAGCGCCTGGTTACGTTTCTCGCGCATCTCGGCGATATCTTTTTTTAGCACTGCAGGCGGAACATAAGGCTCATCTTTAACGGCATCCATTCCTACCAGGAAGTCCCGGCGTTCCTTAACCATACCTTTCAGGTCACAGGCCACTCCACAATGATAACAAACGAGTTTTTTCTTATCGATATCAAAAGTTTTTTCAAGCGTTTCAAGATTTGAATGGTGAACAATCATCCCCGCAACTTTTCCACATGGGGGCGAGAGTCGATTGTGAAGAGATTTTTTCCATTCAATTTCGAGGAATCTGTCCGTGAGACCAACATCAATATGATCCCATGCAAGCTTTCCATTCATCGGAATAGTACCCAGAAAAATTTCTGTATCCAGACCAGAGTCCTCAACACATTTCACCCACAATGGGTAATTAAACGTTTCATCCCAACCATCAAAACGTGCGCCACCCTTCCATGCATTGTAGATGATATCGGCAATACGACGGTCACCACGGGCAACAATTCCCTCGAGTGCAGAGATTTTTGAAAAATGCTTGCGGAAGTTAAGGCGATATTTTTCTGCGTAATCCTTAAGCATGTTCTGCTTTCTTTCAATCTCCGGAAGCGTAATCATATTAGCCCACTGAAAAGGCGTATGTGGCTTCGGAACAAATGAAGAAACTGAAACTGTCAAAGTTGGGTTTCTTACGCCACACTCTGTTGCTTTCTGACGTGCCTTGCCAGCTGTTTCCATGATCGCGATAACATCTGAATCATCTTCTGTCGGAAGACCAATCATGAAGTAGAGCTTCATTTTCGTCCATCCACGTGAGAACACAGAAACGGCAGTTTTGAGAAGATCTTCTTCTGAAACGTTTTTATTGATGACGTCTCTCATGCGCTGAGATCCCGCTTCAGGAGCAAATGTAAGCGATGAGTTTTTTACTTCGGCGAGTTTATCCAGAATTCTTTCATCAAGTCCGTAAGCACGAAGCGAAGAAATCCCAAGAGTGGCGTTTTCTGCCTGGAGCTTATCGAGAAGTTCAATCACAAGTGGCGTGACAGCAGAGTAATCAGCAGTCGAAAGACATGTGAGTGATGCTTCATCAAAGCCGCCATTCTTGAGACCATCCATCATCATCTTCACGACGTTCACAGGATCCCGCTCTCTGACCGGACGATAAATCATACCGGCCTGGCAGAAACGACAGCCTTCCGTACATCCGCGGGCAAGCTCGACCGAGAAACGATCGAAGATAGCAGTCATATGTGGGATCGGAGATTTTGTCGGGAACGGGTAAAAAGCAAGGTTATCCACAAAAAAGCGCTGAACTCTTTCAGGAACCACACCCAGATGTTCCGGCAATGGTCCTGTCACAACTTCCATCTGAGTCATGGGATCTATCGCAGTCGCATAAAACTTAGGAACGTAAATCCCCTTCCATGAAGCAAGGTGAAGAAGGATATCATCTCGCTTCATACCTTGATCACGTGCCTCACCAATAAAATGAGCAATGCGAGCGAAAAGTTTTTCACCATCACCAATGACAACGAAATCCATAAATGGCGCTAATGGCTCAGGGTGTGTTGCACATGGGCCGCCACAGATGACGAACGGTTCCTCTTCTCCTCTGTCTTTTGTCCAGATGGAAATTCCACCGAGGTCGAGCATATTGAGGATATTCGAGTAACTCATTTCGTACTGAAGCGAAAATCCAACGACGTGAAAATCTTTTAGAGGTTTGAAATTTTCAAGAGTCACAAGTTTTAGATCTCGTGATCTGATTTCTTTTTCCATATCGATCCATGGAGCAAAACATCTTTCTGCCAGCATACCCTCATGCTGGTTGATTTCATCGTAAAGGATTTTCATTCCGAGATGGCTCATACCGATTTCATATGTATCAGGAAAACATAAAGCAACTCTGCTGATTGTCTGATCCCATTTCTTGCGAATAACAAAATGTTCACCACCGATGTAGCGAGCAGGCTTTTCAACTTTTTCTAAGAATGAAGCGTAAGGATTGTGAGAGGCCATGGGGCTCCTGAAGTTTGTTTGTTTCACTCGACGAGTGGAAGGATTCGAACCTTCGTTTTAAGAATGAGGTTAAGTAGCAATATCAGCTGTTTTTGGGAAGATTAAATGTCAGATTCCTGAAGAAATTGAGAACACAAAACGGCGGTCTTCTTCCTCGCGGAATCCTTCCAGGGAGCGGTCAACTGCGTAGGTCGTGAGGTCCATTATGAAAACACGGGACCTTACACCGATCCCTCCCGAGCCCCAGCCATCACCATAGCCACCGCGAATGAAAATGCGGCGGTTAAAATCGAGCTCGATCCCACCCGCTATTCTGCGCTTGATGTCGGTATCGTAGTTATTATTAACGTCTTTTAAATTTGCCTCAATGTGAAGTCGAGTGATCTGCCCGATCTGAGGAGTAATCGAAAACCCAACATCAACAGTCTGCTTGATGGCATCAGGAAGTCCGCCCTGCGAAGCTGCTTCAAAATCATTATTGGTAGCATTGCGAATGACAGCAGACATTGTCGGCAAGAGTGCTACAGGGAAGGTCAGTCTCACGCCACCGGTAACCTGTAAACTCTTACCCGATTTGCGATCGTCACTATTGATATCCACGTTATCTGTCGGAGCAAATGATTTATTGAGCTGAGTTCTTGTCAGATAAACTGCAGATGCACCAACTTTAAAAACACCTCCGAACAAGGAAGCGTTTAAAGCGAAAACCGGCCCCTGATCTTTACGTTCAGCAATCTCAAATTTATTAGCCGTGTCATCGTTAATGATCGCACGATTTTGTTGAGAATATAAATATCCCAGAGTCAACCCTCGCAATGTGATATTGGGGAATGCATTTACCCGGGCATGAGCAAGTTTACCTTCGTGATCGACAAGAGATTTCCTTAGTTTGTTTGGATCAAAAGTATCAGTGTATTTCCCTGGAACTTTTGAAGCGGGGCCGTCCCCGATCACATCAATAAGTCCATTACTTGCTTCTGCATGAGCGTTTAAAAGATGGAGTTGAAATTTTCTGACTGAACCAAGACCTGCAGGATTGTAAAACGCTGACCAGGAGTCATCGACTTTATTGATGTAAGCATTTCCCATCGCCAGGGCCCGTGCTGAAGTTACAAATTCAGGAAATGCATGATCTTCAAAATCGAGTTTTGCCAAAGCATTGCCTGAAGCCAGCAGAAGGCAAAGTGCGAGGGCCTGAGATCGAAAAAACATATACTTCAAGAAACTCTCCTGGACATCATTTTACGTGAGAGTGAGTTAGCTCTCAATAAGAGGCAAAACATCCCTTTCCCGATCAAATGAGTCCGGAAAATATGTCTCGGCTATCGGCTATCGCTGGAATTCATTAAAATCAATACAGGTTTCAGGCTTCAATACAGGTGAAGATGGGTTATCTACTTTTTCTTATAAGCTCGCTCTTGATGCTGACTTCCTGTCAGGTCAAGGAAACGAAGTCCAGTGGTGGGCTTATCTCGGACAATGCGCCCGCGACGAACTCATTTACTCTGAAAGTAACGAACGGTTTTTACAACGCCGGTGACAACATCGACATTAAATTAAAATTTCCATTTAACGTTATTGTCACCGGTACTCCTCAAGTGAGCATTAACGTAGGCGGAGTACTTACAACAGCGAATTATTTTTCAGGCCATGATACCCGTGAGCTCATTTTTCGTCACACGATCGCTCCTGGTGAAAATGATACCAACGGCATCGCGATTTCGAGTCCCATAAATCTCAACAGTGGAACGCTTACATTCCTCGATTCTCAGAGTGTTGTCACCAACTGCGCACTCGCTTTTACGACGTCCTCAAGCTCCATCATTGTTGATACGACCGCTCCGACCCAGGGGTCTTTAACCGAACCCTCACCTACTCTATATCGCCTGGGACAGAAACTGACATTCCTCGTGAACTACAATGAAGTCGTCGTTGTTACAGGGATTCCGCGAATCGAGTTACTCGTCGGTGCTACTCCGAAGTATGCAAGATATGCTTCAGGCACCGGAACAAGCCAGCTCAAATTTACCTACACGATTGCTTCAGGAGACAAAGATCTTGATGACGTAGATATCGTCGGAGATAGCTTGAACGGCGGGACGATCAAGGACAAGGCAGGTAACATTGCCCCCTTCACCATTTCTGGAAGTGCGATGGCAGGCGTGTACGTACACGATTTACCGACTTACATCACAACTTCTGCAGTCTCTGCAAATAAAGTTTATATCCTCGGTGAATCAATTAATTTCACTCAGACTTTTAACAGGGTAATGACGGTCACAGGTACTCCACAAATTGAACTGACGGTTGGATCTTCTTCTGTCTATGCTACGTATCTTTCTGGCTCGGGCACGAACGCTCTTGTGTTCGAGTATGTTGTCATCGCTCCGGACTATGACAGTAATGGAATAGTCATTACACCGACTGTTGATATCAACGGCGGAACGATCGATGACTCAAATGGTGATCCTCTGATGCTGATGACATTTACTCCCCCCGTAACCACAGGTGTAAAAGTTGACGCTCTCGTTCCTGCGATTGCTTCAATCACGGTTCCTACTGGCGGAACTTATCTCCTCGGTCAGAACATGAACTTCACTGTCGTCTTTGACCAAATCGTGAACCTGACAGGCGCTCCGACGCTTGATCTTCTGATTGGCGTAACGACCGTTAATGCTACTTATATTTCAGGTTCGGGAACGACTTCTCTGGTTTTCCGTTATCAGCCAATTTCCGGCGATGAAGACTCAGATGGGATTGATATTCAGTCACTGGAACTCAACGGTGGAGGAATCAAATCCATTGGCGGTAACGACGCCGACGTGACTCTCGCACCGACAGCTACTGGTACAGTTCAGGTGAACGCAGTTCTCCCTCTCTTGACAGGATTCACAGCACCAGCTGATGCGACTTATCTTCTTGGTAACGATATGGACTTCACGGTGGATTTTTCCAAAAGCATGACAGTGACAGGCACGCCAAGAATAGCTTTCGTCACGACGAACGGGACTAGATACGCTACCTATTTCTCCGGTTCAGGTACGTCCACATTGATTTTCCGGTATACAGTTGCCGGAGGTGATTACGACTATAACGGGATTACGATCACGTCTCCCATCGCTCTTAATAGTGGAACGATTCTGGATTCTTTTGGGTATGCGGCACCTCTCGCGTTTACACTCCCTGACACATCCGCAGTTCTCGTCGATACGGTAGCCGCGACGATCACTTCGGTGAGTGTGCCAGCTCCGAAAACTTATCTCAATGCCGAGATCCTTCCTTTCATTTTTAGCTTCTCAAAAAGCATAACGATCACTGGTACTCCACGAGTGGCGCTGACGTTCGGAGCAACCACAGTCTATGCTGACTATTATTCAGGGTCAGGAAGTCCGAACATTGTTTTTGTAAAAACTGTAGCTTCGCCGGATTCAGATAGTGACGGAATAGCCATGCAAAGTCCCATCCAGTTAAATGGTGGAACGATGCTGGATTCAAATAACATCGCAGCGACATTAAGCTATGCAGCTCCATCAACTATCGGCATTTTAATTTACTCAGGCCCTATCGTAAGCTCAGTCACTCCGCCAACTAACGGAACATACCTGACAGGACAAAACCTGAATTTTGTCATGACATACAACGTTCCCGTCACTATCTCCGGTTCTCCACGAATTGCTCTGGATATCGGCGGTACAACGAGATATGCAACTTACTTCTCGGGTTCGGGCTCAACTGCGATCACGTTCAGGCATACCGTTGTCACAGCTGATGCTGATAGTGACGGAATCCAGATGACGTCCCCTATTGACCTAAACTCAGGCACAATTCTGGATGCGAGCTCCGGTGCGGCGTCTCTGACCTTCACGGCTCCATCTCTGACTGCGGTCCTTGTTGATGCCGTTCTCCCCGTCGTATCCAGTGTCACCCTTCCGTCGAATGGTGTTTATACAAATGCCTCGCAATTAAATTTCACCGTGAACTTTAATCGCGCCATCACTGTCTCAGGTACACCCCGCCTTGTTCTCACCATGGGAGCTTCCACGGTCTACGCCAACTACGTTTCAGGGTCAGGCTCGCCAGCCTTGTTATTCCGTTACACACTTACCTCATCAAGCTTCGACATGGATGGAATTGCCCTCGGGAATTCGAACAACATTGATCTCAACGGCGGTACTCTTAGGGATGCCGTACTTAACAACAGCGATCTCGCTCTCGGTGCTCAGGATCTGTCGGGAATCATCGCTACATACGCGGGTCTCGGTGCCTGGTATGACATTAGTACGGCGTCGACAGTCACGACAGTTTTCTCGAGCCCGAATTATCAGATCTCAGACTGGAACGATCGCTCAGGAAACAACCGACATGCGACCCAGACGTCAGCTGCGAACAGACCATATTATTTATCTTCGGGGTATGGAAGTTCAAATCAGGCTTATGCGAATACGAACATAGCTACCCATTACATGAACATTTCGAGTGCTATCCCAAATATTCAGTACATCATCACGGTCATGAAAACTCCGACTGTTCTGGCTACAGCTCAGTGGTTTAACGGAATTACTTCTGCATTATCATTGACTGCAACTGGTTCACTACAGTTCGCTCCTGCGGCTCAGTGGAAAGTGAATGGAGGCTCCCTTAATACTGCTACGACAGCAACAGCAGCAGCAACAGTTGCCGCCGTAACGAACTATATTATTTCTGCTAAATTTGCTTCCGGACAGACTGTCACCACTCAGAGAATCGGGCACGCAACGGCGAGCATGGTTAATGGTCAGATCGCTGAGATGCTATTTTTCACAAGCTCAGCGACACTAACAAACACCGAACTCACCGTCATTCACAACTATCTCAATGCGAAGTACGGAGCGTACTAAAATCTACGCTTCTGCCCCGGCATACGATGATGAACTTTACCAAGGTATGAGTTCTTAATCCCACGAATAGAATTAATACGATTTTCCGCCATCACATCTGCTGCTTTATTCACAGGAATCCCCTGCTCTTCAGAAATATGAAACACATCAATTGTCTTGTCATAGATCGTATCGATCATGCGTCTCGACTTGGAATCGGCCCATCCTTCGAATTCGATAGAAACGTTCATCAAACCACCAGCATTGATGAGGTAGTCCGGAGCGTAGATGATATTTTTATCTCTGAGAATCTGGCCGTGACGATCTTCTTTTAGCTGATTGTTCGCAGCACCTGCAACGATTTTACATTTGAGCAAAGGAATTGTTTCGTCGTTAATCGAAGCGCCCAGAGCACATGGTGAATAAACATCACATGCGGCTGAGAAAATTTCACTCTCACCAACGAATTTTGCAGAAGGAAATGACTCTTTCATGCGCATAATATTTTTTTCATTAATATCTGTATAAGTAATACTAGCACCAGCAGTGCTGAGAAGTTTTGAAAGTTCAAAACCAACTGCGCCTACACCCTGAATGGCGATGGTTTTTCCATTGAGACTTCGATTGCCGAAAGCTTTCGCTGCAGAGGCCTCTATCCCACGAAAAACTCCTAGAGCAGTGTAAGGTGCAGGGTTTCCTGAACCACCATATTGTTGAGCTACACCCGTGACATAATTTGTTTCAGTGAAAATATGTTCGATGTCATCAACACTTGTATTCACATCCTCAGCAGTAATGTAACGACCATTTAGTGATTCAACAAATCTTCCGAAAGAACGAAAAAGTGCTTCCGATTTATTCTTTTTTGGATCACCGATAATAACTGCCTTTCCGCCTCCGAGATTTAAACCGGAAACAGCAGCTTTATACGTCATCCCACGGGACAGACGAAGAACGTCCACTAATGCTTCATCTTCAGAAGCGTATGGCCACATTCTCGTGCCACCCAAAGCTGGGCCAAGAGTTGTGTCATGAATGGCGATAATGGCCTTAAGTCCACAGGATTTGTCCTGAAAGAAGACAACTTCTTCGTGACCCATTGAATACATACGATCTAGTGTCGACATAGATTTCCTAGTGGTCTCTTTTTCTCGATGACCGAAATGGGGACTTGGTTTAAACTGATTTTGCCGCAAAGTTTCTACCAAGCTCGAGGATTTTGACAAGGAAAACCCTATGCCCAGAGTGTCAATCGCAGGGACAGAAAAAATCTTTGAAGTGAAAGATGGAGAAGTGATTTACGACGCTTTATCTGACCGAGGTGAGGATCTTCCCCATGGATGCCTTGCAGGTTCTTGTGGTGCCTGCCGGATCGATGTGATCGAAGGTATGGACAATCTCGCCCCTCCGACTTTTATTGAAAACAATACGCTCGAAGCTATTCGGGAAGAATTCACTCAGAAACATGGAAAAGATTTTTTGACCGGGAAGAATCTCAGACTTGCCTGCCGTGCACGCGTCAAAGGTGATGTCGTCATCAAGCCTATTTAGAAAGCGCTTTCAGGTACGATTCTCTTTTCGACACTCTTAATTTTTGATTGATAGTTATCGCTGCGCTGACTGCAGAATCCCATGCAGTGTAGATTTGCTTTCGCATGTTTGCTCTTAGGTCACCTGCCACAAACAAACCTGGAACAGAAGATTCACCATTCACATCAGTCTTCACAAATCCCCGTACATCGAGTTCAGCGTTTAACTGCTTCGCAAGTTCGTTATAAACGATCATGCCCATCGAAACAAAGGCAATATCTGTGTTGATAGTCACTCCATCTTCAAGAACAAAGCCTTTAAGGATTTTGCCTTTCTCTTCGCCGATAATTTCAGTGACGGTCGATTCATGCACCTGAATGCCATAGGCATCAAGAAGCTTTGTCGTATCGGCATCAAATGATGATTTTTGACCGTTTGTAATGATCGAAAGCGCAGGCGGATCATATCTTTCATGAAGCATGATACTGATCCACGCAGCTCCCGTATCATGTCCAATAACCGCTGTTTTCTTATTCAAGACATGATGACCGTCACAGATCAGGCAGTAGTCAATCGTCTGGGCATTGGCGTAATCAAAAACAGTTTCAATCGATCCCTGAATCTCAGGCTGAACGTCCATCACACCTGTGCAGAGAATGATAAACCTCGCGAGATAAGACGTACCGTCAGTGTCGGTCAGATGGAAAATTTCTCCTTCCTTCCTAACCCCAATTACACCTTTATTTTTTTTATTGATGAGCTTGTTTTTAAATTCTGACGAATCAATCCATTTAAGCGTCTCAGCGTTAGGCTCTTCAATTCCTTTTTTATAGTTGAAATGCGCAGGAACGTTCTCAACTTTTCTTACCCATAATGCGCGGGATTTTTTCTTGTGCTTTGGACTGCCGGGAAAAAAAAGACACTCATCATTGTTGAGAACAGTGCGAAGAACGGCCATGGTACCGGCTGATCCGCCTCCGATGACACAAACTGGATAAATTTTTTCAGAGATCATTTGGCGCCAACGGCCTTGTGATGGTCATCTTCGTTATCAGACTTGTCAGGCTTGTCGTTGTCGCTCTTACGAAGATGCTCACCCGCTACGGACTTGATTTTCACTTCTTTGATTTCGTAATTTTTCACCCTGATAAGTTCAAACGAGTAACCATCCCAGATGATCATATGACTCTTGCGTGGAAAATTGTTCCCAAGTTGCTCCATAAGAAAACCGTTCAACGTAGAAAAGTTATCGTTGAGAGGAATCTTGATATCGTATTCGTTATACAGATCTCGCAATGAGATTGTCGAAGGAACAAGAACTCCCTCTTCACTCTCCACACCGGGGATTCCGTCTTCCTCGTCATCATGCTCATCCTGGATTTCTCCAAAGATTTCCTCCATGATGTCTTCGAGAGTCAACATGCCAACCACAATCCCATTTTCATCCTTAACAAGGGCAAGGTGAACTTTTTTCCTGTTCATATGATCGAAGACTGCCTGAATTTTCATGTGTTCATAAACGAAGAATGGCGGCTTGAGATACTTTGTGACATCAAAAGTGCGTTGTTCTTCCTGAGTCGCAAAAGAAAGATCTTTGACATGAAGAAATCCCAGAATATCATCGAGATCTTCTCCATAAACAGGGTATCGGCTATGGGCAACGTCGCGAACCTTTCTGATAATATCAGTGAATGTACTCTCTTTGCGAAGGGCCTCGATGCTGGTTCTTGAAACCATAATATCTTTCACTTTAATCGAAGGAAATTCCAGAATGGAGTTCAACAGATCAATCTGCTTGGTATCCATGGTTTTTTCTTCTTCGGCCATTTCCACCATGACTTCAATGTCATCTTTAGTAACTACACGACTTCTGACGTGAGCGTTCTTTCCAAGAACAACTTGAATGATCTTCATGAACATTTTAACTACCGGCCACAGGGCATAGTAAAAGCCTATAAGAATGAGAACGCAAAAAGGAGCAATGTGTTCTGCCTTACCACGACCAAATGTCTTAGGAGCGATCTCTCCAAAGAGAAGGATTACAACCGTCGTCATACCAACGCTGATAGCGAGAGCATCATTAGAGAAGTATCTTTCAGTGATAGATGTCGAAAGAGCAGCAATCAAAATGTTAACAAAGTTATTACCAACAAGGATTGTCGTCAGAATATCATTTGGTTTTTCCAGCCAGTGCTTGATGGCCCATGAATCGACGCCGTGTTCATCTGAGATCTGTTTTGCTTTCTCATGTGGAAGAGACAAGAGAGCAGCTTCCGCACCTGAAAAGAATGCAGATAAACAAAGTGAAACAAAGAGGATCAGAAACTCCTGATCTGTGCTCATTTAGTTTCTGCCTGGACGGTGGGGAAATTGGTAACATTTTGAGAAGAAACGAACCTTGAAGGTTCAGCCGGGGGTTCTATGCAAAGCTCCTGGATGGATAAATAAAATCGCTTACGAATTATAGCATATTTCAGTCTAAAAGACCAAAATCAAGGCCTTAGAATCAGGTTAAGAATCAGTTATTAATGGGATAGAGGCTTTCCCTTGAAATCATGGTCTGCGTAAACGATTCGGTCATTCATTTCATGATCAAAATCGCGGATTTCATCGATGTTTTTGACTCGCCGAAAATTCGTTTTGCACTTGTAGCAGATGGCAACCAAGGCCAGTTTTTTGAAGAGAAAAAGGTCCAAGAGATACAAAATAACGAGTGATAGACCATAGGTCCAGATCGAGAGAATCGCCGCAATCACAAAAAGAATAACTCCGATTTTACGGTTAAAATCTTTCTGCTTATAAAAATCCTGCCGGGTACAAACGGGACACTCTTTCAAAATCCCCTGCTCTTGATCCTGCGAGAAATTAACATTCATCACTTGCTGGCAGATATTACATTCAATTTTATGTGCATTGTGATCAGGAAGAACTTCCACGCCAGATCCGCACTGTGTACAGGTAATTTGAATTTCCATCATAGAGAAAGTCCGTGCTTCGACATGAGATATACTGAGATCAGTTCACCCACAATAACAAAAAACTCCACGATGTAAAGAACCCCGGTTGCACTCTGGATAGAGCGAAGGCGGCAGAGTCTGAATGTAAAAAAACTCAGGATTAACGGAGCAGCGTATCCCCAGAGATATCGCATGGAAATAAAAAGCCAGTTGTACATGTAGCCATCACCGAGCATGGTTCCTTCTTCCAGGTAAGGCATACCTGTTGAGAAAATCACGGCCAGCGAAGAAGTCATGCGGATAAAAATCACTACCCAGAAGATATTGAGACAATAGATCAAAGGCTCTTCAGTCAGTTTCGGGACAACCAGGTAATAGTGCCCGAGAAGCATTGAAAAGTTTGAAATCCCGAGGAGGAATGCAGATATAAAAAACAGGTTTATCCACGCAGCTTGAAATTGAAAGGCATGAAAAACGAAAGCACTGAATAATAGTAGTTGAATCGCATAGAGAACCCACATGAAAATGGATTTTTGATCACGATGAAGAGTGAAGCTCAGGATATGAGAAACCAGAAGGATCCCATAACATGCATATTCAAAAGTACTGAGAACGGGACTCATCGACAGATCAATACCGAATGCAAGGACAAGGGCGCCCAGGACAATAGCACTTCCAAGCTTGTAAAAACCCACGCCCGTAAGTTTCGTATTCACTACCGGTGCAAAAAACTGAGTGCCGAATGCCAGTGACAGCAGGAAAAAATGGCTGATGATCTGGGTGTTACTATTCATGAGCTGAACTATATAGTGAGTGATAAAGATCATCAATGATCTGATGGTTTGGCGGAGGGATTTTGCCTTTGTAGGCATGACTCAGCTCTGGTTTTCTTATTTTGAGCCACTGTCCTTTGCCTTTAAGGCCGGAATCAGGAATAAAAAGCCAGACATTCAACATAATGGTTTTATCTGTCACGGCCACAGGGTAGATCCCCATAGGCTTTCCGTTTTCAGGGAGGATATCAATTCCGACTTCTTCTTTAACTTCCCTCACGACTGCTTCAAGAGAAGATTCTCCGGTTTCTATACCTCCACCTGGAAATTCGAGAAATCCATGAAGAGGTCCGTCATCGGTACGAACCTGCACCCAGACTTCCATCTGACCTTCTGAATCTTTACGGTGAAAGAGAGCGATAGAGACAGGCAGAAGTTTCAAGGAACTTCCTTCTTTCTGAAAGGCAAGATTTCAATCTGAATCAATTCGAAACATAAACTGCCTACGAAAGTGATCCACCAGGGCATGTCACTGTCGTTAATCATCACAACCATCCACCAAAATATTCCCGCAGGCAGTAGACGGGCAAAAAAATGAGTCCATGCAGGAAGATGTGCAATCGGCTTAAGGATAATCACATGAACATTACCGACAAATCTCACCATCGAAAAACGATACCGAGGATTTGAAAGGAGAGAAGTCAGATCCTGCGCGGCCGTCCAGTTCCAGATAAATCCAAAGCTGAATAAACAAACCAGAGGCCAGCTAGACCAGACAAGATAGAGAACAGCATCCATTCCCACGAGAGCGAGAAGTTCAATCATTCTTCTTTTCTCAGTGAGGAAAGGTTTCATTCCAGATAGCCTTCGCGATGAAGGAAAGTGATTTCTGGAAACTGAATATTTGGATTTGCAGTCACAATGAAGTTAAAAACTTCCATAAACTCAGGAACTTTCAACATTTTTTCACGGCAAAACTTAGTGCCCATTTTATCCCACAACGGAGTATCGATCGCACCGGGAAACATATTTGTAAATCTCAAGCCGTGCTCTTTCCATTCTTTCTTTACACTCTCCAGAAGCCCGAGAAGGCCGAACTTCGAAGCATTGTAAGCGCTGACATTCGGATAACCGTAATGGGCAGCAGTTGAGAGTAACGAAATGATATGCGTTTCTTTTTTCACGAGAAAAGGTTCAAGATGTTTAAAGAGAAGAAATGGACCAAGAGTATTCACTGAAAGATGCTTCTCAAAATTTTCTGCTGTCATTTCTGTCAGTGGAGACATTTCACAGATACCGGCATTATTAATCACGAGGTGAACGTTTTCTGTGAAGTCTTTAACCGTTTCAAAAAACTCTTCGACTGATTCTTCCGAGGTGATATCAAGTTCGACGTCATAAAAGCGATCGTGCTCGATTTCTGTTCCCGAGCGGGACCCACCGAAAACCTGAAAGCCTGCTTCTATAAGAGATTTGGTTATTTCGAGACCAAGACCGGAGGAAGAACCTGTGACAATTGCACTCTTCATGGTTCTCCCTCGGTTGGATTATTTAGCGATACCTACAGCGCGAGTTTCACGGATCACAGAAACCTTAATCGTTCCCGGGTACGACATTTCCTGCTCAATTTTGCGGGCAATGTCGCGAGAGAGCATGATGGTTTGCTCATCACTTACTTTCTCATTTTCTACCAGAACACGCACTTCACGGCCGGCAGAGATCGCGTAACTTCTATGGACACCTTCGAACTGGTTAACAATTTTTTCAATGTCCGAAAGACGAGACACATAAGATTCTTTGAGAGCTTTACGGGCACCAGGACGTGCTCCGGAAAGAGCATCAGCAGCTGCTACAAGGTGAGCAAGAACTGATTCAGGTTTCTCATCATCATGGTGAGCACGAAGGGCGTGAACGATGTCCGGAGACTCTCCGTACTTCTTCGCGAAGTCAGCACCGATGACAGCGTGAGAACCTTCAGCCGAAGCATCAAGAACTTTACCTATGTCATGGAGGAGACCCGCACGACGAGCTTGTTTAACGTTAAGGCCAAGTTCAGCGGCCATGTTACCAGCGAGGAACGCAGCTTCAAGCGCATGCTGATATTGGTTTTGTGTATAAGACGTACGCCAGTTAAGTGCTCCGATAAGTTTCAGGATTTCAGGGTGGATACCGTGAACTCCGATTTCCATCTGAGCTTTCTCACCGAGTTCGCGCAGACGAGATTCAAACTCGTGCTTGCACTTGTCATAGAATTCTTCAATTTTAGCAGGGTGAATACGACCGTCTGCGATCAGACGCTCAATTGTCATGCGCGAGATTTCTTTACGAACAACGTTGAATGAAGAAATCGTTACGATCCCCGGAGTATCATCAATGATCAGATCCACGCCGCAGATTTGTTCAAATGCGCGGATGTTACGGCCTTCACGACCGATCAAGCGACCTTTTACACCATCGTCAGCAATCTCAACTGAAGAGATCGTTTGTTCAGCAACGTATTCACCGGCAAAACGCTGGATAGCAATACCAACAATTCTTTTCGCACGTTTCTCAGCTTCTTCATTCGCCTCTTCTTCAATGCGCTTAACCTTTTTAGCAGCATCAAGACGGGCCTCTTCTTCAACAGTTTCAATCAACTGATTCTTAGCTTGTTCTTTCGTGAGACCAGAAATTTCAGAAAGCTTGTTTGCAAGTTCTTCCTGAGTTTCCTGTTGCTTCTTAAGCTCAGCATCAGCTTTCAAAAGACGCTGATCAAGATCAGTTTCCTTTTGCTTCATGCGATCTGTGTCTTTCTGGATCTGCTCAGTTTTCTGCTCGAGAGCGACTTCTTTTTTGGTAAGACCGCGCTCGAAATCAGTGAGGTGCTTTTTCTTTTTTTCCATCTCGTGGTCAAGCTGGTTGCGTTCATCGCGAACGATCTGCTTGGCATCGTTAGCTGCTTTCTTGCGAAGCTCTTCTGCTTCAACAGAAGCTTTCTTCAGGATGTCCTGAGCTTCGCCTTGTTTTGATTTTTGAGCTGCTGAGTTTTTTATACCGAGAGCGATAAATGCAATAACCGCTCCTCCTACTGCGCCAATAACGGCCATCATGATTGGATCCATTTTTATATTCCCTTTAAAATCTTTTCTGCAGAGAAACGTCCCAGCAAAAACTTTCGGTTATAATTAAGTCCATGTAGGAGTCGTGACTCTCTACCGGAATTTTGTCTATCAGTTGTCCGCTCCACGCAAGGCCGATTTTCATGATCGCCTTATCCTCGAGGAAGCGGTCATAGTAACCCTTGCCTCTTCCAATTCTTGCACCACTCAGATCAAAACCGAGTCCTGGAACAAGAACCCAGTTTGGTTCAACCATTGCGTATGGTTGATCAAGCCAGGTGGATCCCTTGGGTAAACCATGCGGGATCGCAAACTTCATCTCTTCACCTTCGAGTACCGGATAGCTGAGGTTCAAAGGAATTTGCCGGAGCAGTTCCTGGTAGACCGGTGCAATCTCGTTTCGAAACGGAAGATAGCAAGCACCTATCTGACTGGATAATTCGGGAAAGGAGTGGAAAAGTTTTACAAGCTGATGCGTGAGAGAAAAACTCAATGACATCATTTCTTCACGAGACAGTGTGGCGAGCTTCAGCAGTAAATCGCTACGTAAGCTTTTCTTATCCACACTAGTTTGCCTGAGGGCCTATTGCACTCAAAGCGAACTCAAGAGATTCTTCTAGTTTGAAAATGTTTTTTTTATATTCATCTTCAAGTTCAATTTTTTCAGTCGCCACTTTAAGGGCCACTAAAACGGCTAAATCCGTATCTCTAAGCATCGGTCGTTTTGATCTGAGTTGTTCTATTTCAGACGATATGAAATCGATGACCGCTTTCGCTTTCTGGCCATCGTTCTGGTTCGGCTGAACTTTCACCTTACAACCTAAAACGTTAAACTCTACTTCCTGACTTTCAGTCATAGAAATAAGGTAATTGATGACCGGATTAAAGTCAACGAAAGCTGGGGCAAGGCTTTGTTATTTCAAGAACTTAAGCTCGTGAAATTCCTACTAATGTTTTGAGGTATAAATCGAGATCAAAGAGATGCAGATCGTCCACTGTTTCACCAACTCCAATGTAGGTAATCGGAACACGAAGTTGATCCACAATTCCCACAGCACTTCCAGCTTTCGCAGATCCGTCACATTTTGTGAAAATGATTCCGGTGAGTTGAAGAGCCTTATGAAATTCCTGCGCTTGCTTGAGGGCATTCTGGCCTGTGATCGCATCGAGTACGAGCAAAACTTCCTGCGGAGCTTGCGGATCAATTTTCGCCATTACTCGCTTTGTTTTTACCAACTCATCCATCAAATTTGCATTCGTATGAAGACGACCAGCAGTGTCAATTAAGCAGTAATCATAATTTTCTCTGAATGCTTTGGCTACCGTGTCAAATGCCACCCCACTTGGATCGGCCCCATCTTTGGCACGAACCATGTCCACACCAGCGCGTTCACACCAGACTTGAAGCTGGTCAACTGCAGCTGCGCGGAAAGTATCACACGCACCAACGATCACTTTAGCACCCTGCAATTTTAATTTCGTCGCAAGTTTTCCAATCGTAGTTGTTTTACCTGCACCGTTCACACCGACAATCATGAAGACGCGTGTTTTCTTATTCGCAGGATTGAAATTAAAAACATCCTCATGAATGTGACCCTGAACCTGTTCCATTTTCTCTTTCATGAAACCGAAAACGAGAGACTGAATTTCGTCGGCCGATTTTCCTTTTCCGTCACGCTCAAGCTTGACGAGAAGTTCCTGCACGAGAGCAGTTGGAATATCTGCTGTATAAAGAATTTCCTCAATTTCATCGAGAGCTGGAGCGGGACCAGAAAAAAGCTGGCCAATTTTCCCCCAGACTTCAGAGCGAGATTTTTCTAAACCAAGAGAGAGTCTGTCTGACCATGAAATTTTTGGCGGAGCTTTAACTTCAGGTTTTTGAGTCTCTGGTTCAAGAATTTTTTCAAGTTTCGACGGGGGAAGAGGTCTTTGAAATCTCTGTTTGTATAAATAAAGAAATGCGCCGCTGACTACGACAAATCCACTGACAAAAATTTCTGTATTTTCTAAAACGTAACTTTGCAAATCCATGAATGAACCTCTGAATGTTGACCGGTATTTTTACCAAGTCTCAGGGCTTAAAGTAAAGCCGCAAGAAATCCCAGACCATGGATGCGGTCGCACCCCATAGCAAGTGCGATTTTTCGCTGCTTTCCGAATGAAGATAGGAATGCGGACGGATGGGGTGAAAGAGTAAAGGCCCTTGTGAATAACCACTGCGCCAGGCAAAGTCCCAGTTTTGTTCAGCCATGAGTGCAGTCCAAGGATAAGCAAGAATCTGATCCCACTCTCCATTGCTTTTCGCAATCTTCAGGAAATCATCAGTTGATATCAGGAGTTTTGCCATGACCGGAACAATCGAGTTGAGCCTTGTTGTCATGACAACGGGAAGGTACCCGAGAAATTCCAGATGCTTCGGTGAAACAGAAGTCTCTTCCTCAAATTCTCTTTGCGAAACAATCCAAGGATTTTCTTCACCAGGCTGTCGATGCCCACCCACGAAGGCCATCTGTCCACCGTGAGTCGGCATTTTCTCTGAGCGCTTGATAAGGAACACATGCTCGTCATTGCACAAAAACAGCACAGCACCTTTCCACTCGTTTTCACCGAGGGTATGCTCGTTTTGAAGAATTTTTTTTATCCGGTAGTAATCCATGAGTCGTCGCTTTCAATTTGAACTTTTACAGATCATCCGTGATTTTTTCACTGATCGCGGTTTCATGGATGTTCTCACACCACCGGCCGTTGAAAACCCCGGCATGGAAGTCCACATTCATCCCTTCGCTCTCTATTCAGTGAAAAATAAAACGAAATCTGATCTCTATCTTCATACCTCACCGGAGTTTTGCTTAAAAGAGCTTATTTCCGGCGATGAGGGACTCGATAAAGTGTTTTCACTCACCTACTGCTTTCGTGATGAACCTTCTTCACCGATTCATCGCGCGCAATTCATCATGCTTGAATGGTATCGCACGGGCGTCAGGTATGATGCGATCATGAAAGATGTGGAAGATCTCATCAGTTACAGTCTCGAAGCTGGAGCTGCAAAGGGACTTCCTGTGAGGCATGAGTTTCAGGCACCAGTGAAACTGATTAAGAAAACTATGCAGGAGCTTTTTCGTGAACACCTGAATATCGATATCCTTCAATACCTCGATGTTCCATCCATTCAGAAATTATTAAAAACTTTTCCAGATGTACCAGTTCCGCAAATCGATCTTGAATGGGATGATTACTTTTTCCTCTTGTACCTGAATAAGATAGAGCCTCAACTTGCAAAAACACCTCTGCTAATGGTGACCGAATTTCCTGCACCACTGAGTGCACTCTCCACTTTAAAAGGATCTGATCCACGCGTTTGTGAAAGATTTGAAGTCTACATCCGTGGGATAGAACTTTGTAACTGTTTCAATGAATTGACTGATCTCAAAGAGCAGAAGAAAAGATTTAAAGATCAGGCCCGTTTAAAAAATGAATTATATCATTACCAACTACCAGAACCTCTAAAGTTTTATCAGTCAATGGAACAAGGTCTGCCAACATCTTCGGGAATAGCACTCGGAGTGGAGAGACTTCTTCACTCACTCTTCGAAATCGAAAATCCATTTTTTTACTGAAGGTGCTGAAGCCCATTCATGACTGAATGGAGTTTAATAATCACTTCGGATTTCAAATGCTGAACCGGACTCGCTTTTGCCCATTCGTAATGAAATTTTTCGGAAGTCTCTTTTCTGATCTTCGATTTCATCAAAGGCTCATAATCCTTTGCCATGTCTGCTGAAAAAACAGCATACCAGCGGTAAAGCACGTCGAGGTCTTTGGTTTCAAAGTGATCCATGAGATCGATTGCTTTATCTGTAATAATCCGTTTAATGGAATACACATTAAACTGATCAAGAGACCCAGCTTTAAAAGTCTGATTCAGGAATTTCTGACTAAAATCAAGAGAGTATTTTTTTAAGCGATCAGAACTTTTTTCTTCAATGTTTTCCAGAGCTACATAAACCTCATCCAATACAAGGGCCTGATAAATACCTTCGCGTGAGCCACCCTGTTCAAGCGTGTTGAGCCAGTTGGATAAATCCTCATCTCTTGCTTCCGTCTTTCTGGTGACGGCGAAGAGTTCTTTCAGGAATTCAAAATCGTATTGTCTTTTTCTCTCATCAGGTAATTTATCAAACTCCGTAGGGTCTTTCGTTTTACGTGTATATCCCGCCACATCTGTATTCGTTTTCGTAAGCTTGGGAATTTCAGGAAGCTGGATTTCAGGTTCTGGTTTTGGTTCCACGCCGAGAAGTTTTTCGCCCCATTGTGCTCCAGCAATGCTTGTAACGAAGTTACGAAGCTTTGTTTTCCATTCTGGTTCCAGCGGATCATTCGCCATTACATGAAAAGCAAACAAAAGCCCGACGATCACAATCAACTTTTTCACGATATTCTCCCTGAATAATTCAATATTAGGGCTAAACCCTTAGATTTCATACTGAACTTTCTTGCCCCGATGGAATGGGGACCACGAAGGCCTTAAAATAATAGTGTGAGGTACCTATGCTGAAATTTTTCAGAAAGAAAAAGCCCGTTGAAGATCAAGACATCGTGAATGCGGTTGTTACTCAAACAGGTGCACTCATTCAGGACCTTAATCGTCAGATAGATTTTCGATTCAAAGAGATCAGTGCTCAAATTAAAGAATTGGAATTGGGACTGGCCCAGATGGAAACAAAACTTCTTACGAAAGATCTCAAAGATAAACAGGCCTACGGACTTCTCCACTACAAGCTTCACGAAACAAAGCACACGAAACTGAACCATGAGATTGACGAGCTCGAAGAGCAGATTGATTTCAGGAAAAAACTCAAAGACCTCTAATTATACAAATCCTCAAGCTGTATTCCTATCTGTAATCTCCCCTGATATGATCCGCGGTTCGAATTCTTCGAGTTCAGATCTTTATTAAGCTTTAACAACCAGGGATCTTGAGGGTTGAATTTCAATGCCAGTCTTGCCTGTTCGCGTGCCTCGTCTTTCCGACCTTGCTGCCAGAGGGACCATCCCAGCATTTCGTAAGCCTGAGATCTTTGAGGATACATTTCCACAAAATCCCTCGAAAAGTCTTCTGCCAACATAGGATCCATCTTCGTTTCAAGAAACATCCGGTATGCCTGAAAATCAGGATCCTCCATCATATCAGGATCAAGTCGACGGTAGATTTCATCCGCCAGTCCATCCGGAACATTCTTAACATTGGCCATGAGCTTCGACATCGCCCAAAGTTTCTGGAAGTTGAGATTTGTGGGATTCATATCCAGAAGTTTTTCCGACATCTGTGAGATTTTTTTAAAATCCGGATCTTTCTTATTGGAGAATTCCCGGATGATTAAATCCGCAACGTTCTCCGGATCATTGGCATCAACCGCAAACCGCGTTCTCAACATTGAACGAAGAACCATCAATTGCTGAACGCATTGATTGTGATTCACTTTTTTTCCAAAACAAGCTGTTGTTGCACCAGTAAGTATCTGTTCAAGCGCAGGATCTTCGCAATTGTCGAGTTCTCTTAACTCAAGTGTAGTGGCCCATTCGGATGGCGGACGCCGGAAATCAAGATCGTTCAGAGTTGTTTCGAGCTCTTCACAACCAGCAAATACTTTATCTTCGACACGGGCCACCGAGTGGGCTTGTCGTTTTCCGAGGAACAATTCTTTTGTCCGCGCCTTCTGGATTTGTTTCTCAGATTCCGGCAGGTGATGGTGAGATTTTTGATAGAGAATAAATACCGCGGCCACGGATACGGTGACCGCTATCAGTATATACCCAGCTGGTTTCATGATTTCGAAATGATTCTGCCCACGAGATCGTAATCCAGAACTTCAGTGATCTCAACTTGAACAAGATCTCCGGCCTTAGCAGTACCATCATTAATGATCACTTTCCCGTCGATGTCAGGGGCCTGACCAGCATGTCTTCCCTGAAGGAGAAGATCAGTCTCTTCATGAGCGCCTTCAACGAGAACTTCGATAATTTTTCCGAGATATTGCTGGTTGAGTTCGCGAGCGATCTCTTTTTGAGCTTCATAGAGTTTTTCAAAGCGCTCATCAATAATTTCCTGAGGAACTTTGTTCTTCAACCGAATGGCAGGAGTGCCGTCCTCATCAGAATACTTAAACACACCAAGGTGGTTAAAGCGTGCAGTCTGGATACCACGGAGAAGAGCTTCGAAATCTTCCTCTGTTTCGCCGGGGAACCCTACGATAATAGAAGTTCTGAGAACGATGCCAGGAATTTTTTCTCTGAGGATTTTAATTTTCTGGTGAATGACTTCTTCAGTCACTCTTCTGTTCATGCGCTTCAGAACGCCATCAGCAAAGTGTTGAACAGGCATATCGAGATACTTTGTGATCTTCGTTGACTTGGCCATGAGATCCATAACGTCTTCAGTTAGATCATCCGGGTAGAAATAAAATACACGGACCCAGTCAATTCCTTCAACTTTCTCAAGGCGAGAAAGGAGTTCGTAGATCATCGGATTTTTGCCTTCTTTTTTACCGCCGCCTTCAAGGTCAACTCCGTAATCAGAAAAATCCTGAGAGATAAGATTCATCTCTCTCACACCAGTCGCAGCAAGTTGCTCAGCTTCTTTAACAAGAGAATTAACAGTACGAGAGCGTAGTTTCCCACGAAGAGTCGGGATAATACAGAAAGTGCAATTGCGGTTACAGCCTTCAGAGATTTTCAACCAGGCCATGTAGAATGGCGATGTGTTGAGGCGTGGATCGAATTCTGTATGAATGTATCTGGGGATCTCAACGAATGATTTCTTCTCGAGTTTCCCTTCTTCCATTGCCTTGAGAAGCGGAACAATTTTATGATACTCACCTGTGCCGATGAACATATCAACTTCAGGCATCTCGCCTTCGAGCTCGTTAGAATATCTTTGGGCCATACAGCCAGACATCACAAGTGCTTTGCAATTTCCGTTTATTTTGTGATCCGCGAGCCCGAGAACTGTTTCAATCGATTCAACTTTTGCTGCTTCAACAAATGAACAAGTGTTAACGATAATCACTTCAGCGTTTTCTGGTTCCTGAGCAATGGTGTATCCATCCAGTTTCAAATGGCCCAGCATAACCTGAGAATCCACTAGATTTTTCGAACATCCAAGAGATGTAAAATAGAGGGATTTTTCCTGGAACTTGCGTGTATCAAGAGTCATAAAACACCTGTGAAAATAAACATAATTCGAATGGGGTTTTTTAGTCCCTTGAGAGGGAAAAGTCATGGGAATACCTCTTGGCCCGTGTAAAAACACCACACCTCGCTGGCGCTACCCGTGGGCTGAAATCTAATTGTTACGCCCACTTGCCGGCTCCCCGTCTTTGGTCCTATGAAAGGTCCTATAATCCAACCCGAATCTAATCAAAATATCAGCCTTTTTTTTCTCCTTCTCTGAGATGTTTCCAGATTCATCACGATCGGAAACGACATTCGAAAAGCCTTAATCTTTTTTTCAGAGAGTGGGCAAGAATGAACCTTGTAGGTACAATCACTCTCCCCTGTAATATACTGTAAAAAGAAAAACATCTTTTTACATTTTGAAGTCAGAGAATAGTCATGGGTTATATCAGAAGAGGTTACGCGAAATCAAAACCAGCACTCGGCAAGGCCCGTAAGATTTTCACATGGTGTGTGCTTGGCTTCTTCGCTCTCTCTTTTGGTCTTGTCGTACTTCTCAAATGGTTTCCGGTTTATACCACTCCTCTCGTTTTGTTCCGCGCTGGTGAATATGCACTGGCCGGCAAATGGGTCAGTATTCAAAAAACCTGGAAGCCTTTCGAAGAAATTTCTCCTCACATGGTAAAAGCAGTCATCGCATCCGAAGATCCTAAATTTCTTTTCCATGATGGATTTGATTTCGAGGCCATCGCCAAGGCCATCGATGCCAACAAGAGAAGAAAAGTTAAGATGGGTGCTTCTACGATTTCTCAACAAACAGCCAAGAATGTATTTCTCTACCCTTCACGCACGTACATCCGCAAAGGACTCGAAGCCTATTTCACGGTTCTTATCGAACTGGTATGGGGCAAGAAGAGAATCCTGGAAGTTTATTTAAACGTGATTGAGCTTGGTCCTGGAGTTTATGGAACAGAAGCTGCTGCTCTTCATTACTGGAAGAAGCCTGCAAAAAATCTCTCTCTCGGTGAAGCTCAGCTTTTCGCGGCTATTCTTCCTAATCCACGTAAGTGGAATCCAAAAAAACCCACAAATTTTGTTCTCAAGCGAAGAAATTTTATCCGCAGAAACCTCGTTCTGCTTGGACACTCTTACTTCAAGCCTTTGAGTGATACTTAGTCTTTAAGATAGAAACAACCGACAGATTGCTTGTTACGAAGGGATGCATTCAGCACCATGAAAGCGACTTCCACACCATTTCTAAGACCTATGAGATCATCGTGAAGTTGGGCATTTTTATAGAACTTAGAAATTTCGTCTTCGAGTTCAAGGAACATGGCCCGAGCTCTGGCAAGCCGATTGCGAGAACGTGACAGTCCGACGTAGTTCCACATCGTCTGCTTAAGCGTCATCTGATCCTGTGCGATGAGAGCGAGATCAACTTCCTCACTTCCCAAATTCCAGTCCTTGATTTTTTCAAGCTTGTAATCCGTTGCCTGGGGCAGATCTTTGAGGATATTTTCACCAGCGATATAACCCCAAGTGAGGCCTTCGAGTAATGACGTAGAAGCGAGCCGATTGGCACCATGAAGTCCCGAGCATGCGACTTCACCTACAGCGTACAGGCCTTTAAGGTTAGTTTGCCCCTTGAGATTTGTTTTCACTCCGCCACAAGTATAGTGTGCAGCAGGAACCACAGGTATAGGCCCTCTCGCCATATCAACTTTGTTTTCCAGGCAATGAGCGTGAATCGTAGGGAATCTGCTTTTGAGATACTCTTCACTCTTGTGAGTGATATCAAGATAAACACAGTCATCTTTTTTCGAAATCATTTCTTCAAGAATCGCACGTGCCACAACATCACGGGGAGCAAGTTCTGCGTCCGGATGATATTTGCTCATAAAGGCTTCGCCCTTTGAGTTTACAAGCTTTCCGCCTTCTCCTCTGACTGCTTCAGAAATCAAAAAACGACGATGAGAAGAACGGTTATAAAATGTAGTCGGGTGGAACTGGATGAATTCCATATTTGTCACATAAGCACCAGCACGATGGGCCATGGCATGACCGTCACCTCTCGTACCATCAGCGTTCGAATGATGAAGATAAAGTGCGCCGATGCCGCCAGTGGCGAGGACCGTGAATTTCGCGAGAACTTTCCTTACGTCCTGATTCTTTTGATCAAAAAGATAAGCACCAAGAACCTGATTCTCTTCGTAACGTTGAACGATTTCTACACCATGGTGATTGGGTGTGATGAGATCGATGGCAGTATGAGAAGTGAGGAAAGTTACATTCGGGAATTTCGTAGTATCTGAAAGATAATTAAGAAGAGAAATCTCGATCGCCTTACCGGTCATATCACCGTTGTAGATAATTCTGTCACGTGAGTGAGCTGCTTCTTTAGTAAATAACAATTCGCCTTCAGCATCTTTGGCAAAATCAGTATGCGATTTATGGATCAGCACTTCATCGATGATGTCTGCTGATCGGGTAGCGAGAATACGTGCGGCTTCCGGGTTACTTGTATAAGCAGATGCCTTGATAATATCGTTAATCAGATCTTCCTGATCGTTCAGGTCTTTCGGGCTATAAATAATTCCACCCTGCGCCCAATAGGTATTTGTCGTCTCAGGCTTTTTCTCACGGGTAACAATCGTCACATTCTTTTTCTTCTCTGCCATTTTCAGGGCCGTTGAAAGCCCTGCGATGCCGGTGCCGATAATGAGAATGTCAGTATTAAAATCTTTCATGTCGTTCCAAATTTCAAGGAAAGATCACACCTTGGAGCAGAGTGTGTAAGAGCACCTACGCTGATGGCATCCACACCTTGAATGAGATACTGCTCAAGAGTCTCGAGGGTGATCCCACCAGAAAGCTCGAAAGTCATCGATGGAACTTTTAACTTCACAGCTTCACGGATGTTATCCGGTTGGAAGTTGTCGAGCATGACATGCTTAACACCTAACTCACGGGCTTCATTCAATTCGTTGAGGTTATGGATCTCGACAATAATGTTATTGTAAAACGCACCTTGTGCGATGAAAAAATCCCACGCACCTTTGATCCCGCCAAGTGACGCTTTATGATTATCTTTGATCATCCATGCATCAGTCTGGGCCATACGATGATTAAATCCACCACCCACACGAACAGCGTATTTCTCAAGAGTTCTCATTCCAGGAGTTGTTTTTCTCGTATCAAGGATCTTGATCCCATGAGGCTGGGCAAGTGCCACAAATTTTTTCGTATATGTTGCAATCGATGAAGCATGTTGAACGAGATTTAAAGCGAGTCTTTCTCCCGTCACGGCACGAGCAAATGAAAGTGTTTTCGGAAACTCGATGTTCTCACCA
Organism: Bacteriovorax stolpii; assembly: GCA_945883845.1. Classification (GTDB taxonomy): domain Bacteria; phylum Bdellovibrionota; class Bacteriovoracia; order Bacteriovoracales; family Bacteriovoracaceae; genus Peredibacter. The sequence continues at coordinate 50,828 of CAMCYI010000019.1, forward strand.
GAAACGAAAGTCTTTCCTTCCAGTGAATTAAGAAAATCAAAATCCGTATAAGAACATCCCAACGCCATAAAAGTAGCTTTTAGATAATCAGTTCCGGCCAGAATCAAAGGGGATTTTATTTTAAGAACAGCTCTGACCTGAGTTTCAGGAAGACTGCGCGAGTAATGGAAATTCCTCAGAAGATCATCTTCTTCCAGCCAATGCTGTATCTGGGCCAAAAGTCCTGAAACGGCCATTTCACTCATGCAACGTAAGTACTCCTTTTGATAATTGGAGGTCAAGGAATCCCAATGGGGCTACGCCGCAATTTTTATTTCATTCCGGTGACTTAGCTTTATCCATTCAGGCAGGGCTTTTGCTCTCACCCTTGCATGAACAAATCATGGCTTGGCCTCGTGTTTATCCTCTCATTCATTCTCCTCGCCCTTCTCAAAGGCCAGGAAGTGAGATCACTGGCACGCTACTTTAAAGCTGACAGGATCATCAAAGTTGAAAGGTTCAGAGATGTAAAAGCCGGCCTTAGTACCAAAGATCAGGAACTCTTTGAACTCTGGGAATCTATCCTGATTGGAAGAACAGCACCCCTTTCTCAATGGATTAAGGATCGCTATAAACTCCTCGCCCTCAATCATTTATTTACACCATCAGGCTTTCATCTATCGGCCCTCCTTCTGCCTTTTATGAAATTTATCAAGACTCCCACCAATCAGATCATTCTTTTAAGTGTTCTCGGATTTTGCTTTTTTTGGCTTCCAGGCTTTGGAGCTCTCAAGAGGATGCTTGTCATCAAAGGCCACCAGCAGTTTCTGGGAATGAAAGCAGGTTTCGTCGTGGCCATGCTGATGGATATTCTATTCGGCACTTTTCAGGACGCGACTTTAAGTTTTACTTACAGTTTTCTCTTCCTGGGAATTATTTATTCAGGAAAGAAGAATCTCCATCTCCTGATTCTCTTTTTTGCGGCACAAATGCTTATTGCCTACTTTCAGGGAATGCATGTGTCTCCACTTTTAATTTTCCTCTCGCCGGTTCTCAATTTTTCTTTCGGGATCGCGATGCCTTTTCTTTTTCTCCTCGCCCTGCCTATGTGGTCGTGGCAAGTCACTCTCGCACTTTCAATTCTGAAAATACTTCAGGCCCTAGTGGATCTGTCAGCCCAACTGGTGTCTTATTTCCCTGCCTGGGAAATAACCATTATGACACTTATCCTGTTCATTTTAATTTATACCCATCAGAGAAAGTATTTTTATATCGGTCTCATTCTACTTTCAGGTAGCCTGAACATTAATCAGCTAAAAAATTCAGGGAGTGGAACCTATGATTTCAGACCGAGAGGAGTAATTCTGAAGATTTTTAACAGAGCAGAAGATGATATAATTTATTTTACGGATGGAAAGTGTAAGCGAAGACTGGTGAACGGGTACTGGGAAGAAAAATGCTCCCCCGTAAGGAGGAGCACGAGTCGAAATAAAATTAAGAAACCTTTACGTCTTTCATGAGAGCATCGAAAGTTTTCTCTTCACGGATTGAGTACATCAGATTTTTTTTGATGTTTTCATTGCCCTTGTAGAACTTCGAAATCTCATCTTTTTTCATGCCTGACTGGCCGACCATCTCTTCGATTTTTGCATCGAGATCAGACTCAGTTGCTTCAACTTTGTATTTGTTCGCGAGCTTCTCAAGGATCAATCCAGAGCGAACCTGAAAGTTTGCCTTGCTTGTCACGTCTTGATCCCAACGTTCGAAATAGAGCTGGATCATCTGGTCGTTAAAACCTTGTTGCTTGAGAGTGCGTGTGAGGTCTTCACGAACGCCTTCTTTTTGCTGATCAATCATTGATTTAGGAACATCAAAAGTGTTCTCCTCAATGAGTTTCTCAAGGATCTGCTGTTGAAGCTTAGAAGCTACTTCGCGTTTCTTCTGAATGGTCATCCGCTCTTTGTTTTTAGTGTTGAAATCAGCAACTGACTCAAAACCAAACTCTTTAGCGAGTTCATCTGTGAGCTCAGGAAAGTTCTTCTGTTTGATCTCGAGAACTTCAACGTGGAATGTGACCGGTGCATTTTTAAGATCAGCCTCATGGTAATCAGCAGGAAAAGTAACTTTGATATCTTTCTTGTCACCTTTCTTGAGACCTATCATGCCGTCTTCGAATCCAGGGATAAACTGACCAGAACCAAGCTCCAGCATGTACTCTTCGGCTTTCATGTTCTCTGGTTTTGTACCATCCGCTTTTTCGCCTTCGAAATTGAAGACAGCGAAATCACCCTTCACGAGTTTATGAGAAGCATCTTTCACTTCAGTAACTTCAGCTTTCTGGCCAAGATAATTCTTTTTCAGAGTATCAAGGTCCTCTTCAGTTACTTTGTCGCTTTCTTTTTTGAAAGTAAGTTTAGAATAATCCTTGAGATCGAAATCAGGGAAAGTTTCTACTGTTGCTTCGAAAACGATTGATTTCTGAGCTTGCTCATATTTTGTATTACCGAATTCAGGGTAACCAACTGCACGGATGTTTTCTTTTTTCATAGCATCGTAGTACTGCTCGGAAATAAAGCGGTAGAGAGCGTCGTTCTCAATCTGTGGTCCAAAAAGTTTCTGAACCATCTCAAGTGGGGCCTTACCTTTACGGAAGCCTTTAAGATTTGAACTCTGCTGCTTAGAAACCAGAGCAGCTTTGATCTCTTTGCTGAGATCAACTTTATCAAAATTGAAGACTAATTTTTTAGTACAGCCGTTAACATGTTGAACTGTGTAAGACATAGAAACTCACTTGTTTTTAGATAAAAAAAATTGAACTGAATTTTTAGCATAGTGAGAGGAAAAAACAAGATTTTTTCAGTAATTGACGCGTGCCAAATAGAGACCTTCTGGAGGAACTACCGCTCCCATGCGCTCACCCCGGGGAGAACCGAGAGATTTTGTGAAGTCCTCGAGAGAAATTTTGCCTCGCCCAACGTTCCAGAGAGCTCCGACGATAAGCCGGACCATCTGCTTCAAGAATCCGCTTCCGACGATCCTGAGCATCAGGTGCGCAGGCATCATCCCGACTTCCTTTACTACCAGGATCTCACACTCAAAAATAGACCTGACCGTACTACTGACATCAGTCCCCTCGCAAAAGTAATTCACAAAATCGTGCTCACCCAGAAGAAGTTTGCAGGCCTTGTTCATTTTCTCCAGGTCTAATTCGAAGCTTTGATTGGCGATGAACTCAGTCTGAAAAGCAGTGACTGAGCGGCCACAGGTAAAACGATAATGGTACTCTTTCGATTTTGCATGAACTGTGGGCATGAAGAATTCGTCAGAGATTGCAGCGCTATTCACGCGGATGTCTTCAGGCAGATTTGAATTCAAAGCCTTTAATAAATTTTCTGGGTTGATTTCAAGATGAATTGCAATTTTCACGACCTGATCTAAAGCGTGAACTCCGGCATCTGTTCTGCCGGAACCCATACTTTTTACGTCTTCATCTTTGGTGATTTTTTTTAAGGCCTGATTGAGTTCGCCCTGAACAGTTTTTCCGTCAGGCTGAACCTGCCATCCGGAGTATCTTGTGCCTTTATACTGAAGAGAAAGTCGATAGTAGTGAATCACGTACTCTCTTCAAGGTCCGGTTCTTCTTTCCAGGAAAAAATTCCTTCGAATTTTTTCCGATGAGTAGCGAAATAAAGAAGCGATCCAACCACGTAGAGTGTGATGATGATCGGAATCATGATCTCTTCGTAAATAAACAAAGAAGCAAGAATGACAAAAATAAGCATGAGAACTTGTTTTTTATGATTCTTAACCCAATTCGAGTTTTTAAAACTTGAGAATGGAATATTTGAGATCATCAAAGCAGCGTAGAAAAGCAAATAACCAATCGTCAGTGGCTTAAAGTAAACGATGTCCGGAAAATCAAGAGAGATAAGAATCATACTGATAACGGCAGTGGCCCCACCCGGAATCGGCAGACCCTGAAAGTAATCTGATTTCACGTGACCAATATTAGCGTTAAAACGCGCAAGTCTTAAAGCACCACAAAGCATGAAGAAGAAAGCGGCTACCATACCGATACGGCCAGAGTCAGTGAGGAATCTGAAGTAGTAAACCATCGCTGGTGAAACGCCGAAGGAAACGAGATCACTTAATGAATCGAACTGTTCTCCAAATGTTGATTGAGTATTGGTCATACGGGCAACACGTCCATCAACGCTGTCGAAGAGTGCTCCAAGAACGATGAACATACACGCTTTATAAAACTCGCCATGAAAACCATGAAGAATGGCAATAAATCCGCATCCCATATTGAGAGCTGTGAAAGTATTTGGAAGAAAGAAGGCCCATCGGCGGTTATCAAGTTGCATGCAATTCCTTTTAAGAATCTTTGAAAGCGGCGATCACTGTCTGACCCGGAACAACTTTCTCACCCTCGAACACGAGGATATCACTGTGAATTGGTAGATAGATTATCAAAGTCCCACCAAAAGGATAATACCCAAAACAAGCTGCGCCTCTTCCTCTGTCACCGGATTTCAGCCATATAGTTGGCCGTTTTCCGTACTTGCAGTCAATGAAGCGAAGGAGTGTTTTGACCTGGTTCTTTGATGTCAGCGTAAGGTCGGTATGACTCACTTCATCGATTGGCCGATAGAAGGCCAGTCCGTCAGAGTCACGAGGAATCTTAACTCCCTTGTTGGCACGAAGGTAAGAGACCTCACCCGTAGTTGGCATGTAGAGACCTTTCTCCGCTATCGAAGAAATCGAAAGACGGACTTCATGATGCGGAAGGCGGTCTTCAAGGGTCGTGACATTCATGCGGACTGATTTTACTTCTCCGTGAGTTGGAGAAAGAAATATTTCGCCGTCATTTTTCAGCGTGTCTCTATAGGGAATAAAAGACCTGCGGAAAGCCCAGAGAATGAAAAAAATCGCCACACCTATCACAATAAAAGACAAGATGTCCAGTTTCCAGAAACTCAATATCAAAGCAAAGATCAAAGCATAGGAAATTTCTGATGAAAGAAAAAAGAATTTTCTCATGGATTGGCCTTGAACTCATCTTCAGGTGGCCGGAAGTAAAATGATTCACGGAAAAGCTTTTTATCTATCACTTTACTGAGGACCAACTCACCATGAGACTTAAGAAGATCTGTCGTCATCACGCATTCAGGTAACATCTCTTTTGAAAACTCGTCCAGTGATTCCAGCGAATGAATATAGATCTGCTTAATTGTAGCTAATTTCTCAGCAAGATCTTTCGTGGCGATCATCTCATTTTTCTGAACACCCTTGGCCCATGAATGAAGAAAGTATTCTCCACGATAAGCCTTTGTAAGGAAGCAGCCTTCAGCAACATCCAGCAAGCATGGTATTTCGTAGCTATAAAATGAATAGTGAGGAACTTCAAAGAACTTAAAGACATCGCAGAAGCCCTCTGTGAGACGTAAGCCCGTGTAAAATCCTGGTCCCGCTATACTGACAATTTGAGCAAGTGAGCGTGGATCGATGTTGTACTCCTGAAGCAGGTTATATACTTCAGGTTGTAAGATAGAAGATGATTTTTTACCAGGATACGTTTTAAGTTGCGTCCACTGAGCGTTGGCTTTCAACAAACCCAACGTCACATTGTAACTAGTGTCGATGAACAGCGTGCTCAATGCTTAAAAGAGTCTGGTGATGTCGTTAAACAGAGCCACAAAAATCAGGAAGAAGAGTACAGATACTCCCAGTTTTTGCGCGATTTCCAGCTTTCTTCTGGAAAGCGGCCCACCATTAAATGCTTCAAAGACCAGGAACATAATATGTCCTCCATCCAGTACAGGAATGGGAAACAAGTTAATCACTCCAAGGTTAATCGAAATGATGGCCATGAGTCTAAAGAACATTGAGAGACTAATATTGAACGAATCAGAAGCCACCTTACCAATCGCAAGCGGGCCACCTATGTTGTTCAGAGAAACTTCTCTTGTAATGAGCTTTTTATAACCACTGAAAGTTTTAACAATACCATCCCAGGTACGGACAAACGCAGTCACAATCGCTGATCCGATTGAATCGGCTTTCGCTACAACTAATTTGGGCTGGAGATATTCAACAGAGCTTTCAACTCCGATGATACGGATCTTTTTCTTTTCTATCTCTTTAGATTCAGGAACGAGTGATTTTGCAGCAGCAACTCCACGGGAAAGGATACCAACAGTAACAGCTTTCCCTTCAGCAAGATCCTGAAGTCCAACTCTGAGCTCTTCAAAGTTGACCAAAGATTTTCCATCAATAGAAACAATGATGTCATCTTTACGAAGCCCGGCCTTGTCTGCAGGAGAGCCCATGACAACATTCTTCACCGACAGGTCTATAGGATAGAATTCCATCTTCGTCAAAAATGGCACCAGTGCCTGCGTACTATCTGTTGCGATTTCCAGTTCTGACTGAACATCAAGAACGATTTTATCGCCATCCATTTTGAACGGATAGAGATACCCCTTGCCTTTAAAATGAGACTGGATTTCCTCGAGGGACTGTTCAGGATTTACAATTTTAGGAGTAAGCGTGAAATAATACTGCGTTCCTTTAGGATTGATAAAAATAGGTTTCTTCATCGCAGAAACAACACTGACAAACTCATTGATAAATGGCTCGAGATCCATGTCGACCGAAAGATTGAGAGTTTCACTAAGTCTGCGTACACTGACTTTTTCAACACGCGATTCAGTAATATTGAAATCATCAAAGCTCAGGATTTTTTCATCGTTAATTTTAACGAGAACATCACCAGTACGAATCCCTTTTTGATAAAGGATCGATTTCTCAGAAACAATTCCGACTTTCGTTTCAGGAACTTTCTCCCCACCTGCAAGAAGACCTACGTAAAGGCAGTAAGCCAGTAGCATGTTCGCCAGAGGACCACCGAATACGATCCAAAACCGTGCCCATTTACTCTTATGGTTAAAAGCTACCGCCTTCTCTTCAGGAGTTAACTGGGCCTGGGAGAAAGGATCATCGCCGAACATCTTAACGTACCCACCAAGTGGAATAAGAGAAATAGCGTATTCAGTTCCGCCGCGGACAATTTTAAAGATTTTTGGGCCAAAACCGATTGAGAAGACTTCAACTTTAACGCCGAAAAAACGAGCGAAGAAGAAGTGACCTAATTCATGAAAGAATATAAGTGGGCCGAGGAAAACTACAAATATAAGAATCTTTTCCAGCATAAAAACCTTTTCAGTGAAAAGTTGCCATCAAATAGAAAGAATAAAATGGCGAAACAAATAAGAGGCTATCTATCCTATCGTATACCCCACCATGCCCCGGGATCAATGAAGAGCTGTCTTTGATATCAAATTGTCTTTTGAGCTTGGATTGAGCTAGATCTCCAATCTGAGAACAACAGGCAACTAAGATGAAAAATAGAACAGTTAGCGGTGTGACTTTATCGACAAAGGCATTCCAGAAAAGCGAAGTCAGAAGGACCGAGCAAAATACTCCCCCAATCAGACCTTCAATCGTCTTCTTCGGACTGACGGCTTCCCAGAGTTTATGCTTCCCGAATTTTTTGCCGGAAAAATAAGCAGCAGTATCCACCATAAAATTCAGAAGCATGAGTCCTATGAAAAGTGTACGCCAGTTTTCAAAATGGACTATGTAACTAAGACACAATAATGGAATAAGAACAAAGAAACTTGCAAGCCATGAAGTCATGCGAAAAATCTGGAGGAGAGAATCAGATTTCTTATAAACCAGAAATAGATAACTCATGAGCAGGATATTCAAAAGAATTCCTGCTGAGATCCAGAAGCTGAAAGACGACTCACTGATCTGGTAAAAGTTGAAGAAATAGAAGCCTATACAAAAAATACTTTGTGCAAGAATGTAACGTTTTGAAGTGCGGGACTGATCGTAAAAATTCGTAATAATTTCATCTATCACGAGAGGGCCAAGCAAACCAATCACGACCAGAGTTGCCTGTGGGCCATGCCAGATGCAAAAACCCAGAACGATGACCATTCCTAAACCCGACAGAATTCTCATTACTGTATTAGACATGATGTAATGTCCCTTGCGAGAAAATAGATCTGTTTTTTTCTGCCTGACTCAAAGTCTGCTTTAAGGCAACCCGTGAGCTGGTTGCACCAAATCTTCTTTCACGACCTGAAACGTTATCAATAATTTTCCTAAATTCCTCCGGAGTAAAATCCGGCCATGAAGTCGGAGTAAAAAACAACTCGGCGTAAGCAGCCTGCCAGAGCATGAAGTTGGAAATTCTTTGCTCGCCACCAGTGCGGATCATAAGATCAACATCACCGCTTTCAGGACGGTACATGCTCCGTGCAAGATCTTCTTCGCTGATCAGTTTATCTGGGTTTTCAATCTGTAATGAATTTATAGCGCGGACAATCTCAGCTCTTCCACCGTAATTAAAAGCAAAAGTAAGAAGAAGACCTGTTGCATTCCTGGTCGTTTTCTCAACTTCTTCAATCAACTCAATTGTATCAGCTGGCAGACTGCGAATATCACCAATAACTTTAAACTTAACGTTGTTTGCAAGTAGCCGGTCTTTTTCTTTAACAAGAAACTTTTTTAAAAGCTTAAAGAGGGTTGATACTTCCTCAAGGGGGCGGCTCCAGTTTTCTGTTGAGAACGCATAGAGAGTCAGAGCACGAATACCGAGATCATCAGCGGACTGAACGATATCTGAAACAACTCCAGAGCCTCTTACATGACCCCAGATGCGTGGTCGCAACCGACGGTTTGCCCAACGTCCATTTCCATCCATAATGATAGCGACATGTTTAAGATTAGACATATTAGACTGTAAGAAGTTCTTTCTCTTTAGCTTCAACAACTTTATCCACTTCCTTGATATAGTTGTCGGTGATCTTCTGGATTTCTTCCTGGATCTTTTTAGATTCATCTTCTGAAACTTTTTTATCTTTCTCAGAAGCTTTTACTTTATCGTTCTGTTCGCGACGGACGTTACGAATCTGAACTTTGGCATCTTCCCCCATCTTCTTAACGTCTTTCACGAAAGCCTTACGCTTATCTTCAGTGAGAGCAGGAAATTGAATGCGAATGAAGTTACCATCATTACCAGGAGTTAATCCGATGTTTGCTGCGAGGATTGCTTTTTCGATAACAGGAATTTGCGTCTTATCAAATGGCTGAATCTGAAGCAGGCGAGCTTCAGGAGTAGAAACCTGACCCATGTTTTTAATCGGAGTAGATGAACCATAGTAATCAGCTGTGATGCCATCAAGGACCGCAGCTGTTGCACGGCCAGTTCTCACTTTACCCATTTGAGTATGAAGAGATTTAACCGCTTTGTTCATTTGCTCATCGAGAATCGGCTTAATTACATTCATCATATATCTATCCTTTGGCTTTTTTAGTCACGAGAGTTCCGACAGCCTGCCCATTCACCACTTTCGCGATGTTGCCTTCTTCAAACATATTAAAGACGACGATATCCATGTCATTATCCATGCACAGAGTGATCGCTGTCGAATCCATAACTTTAATTTCTTTATTTAAAACTTCAATGTACGTGAGTCTGTCGAATTTAACAGCGTCTTTGAATTTCATAGGATCTTTATCGTAGATTCCATCAACTTTCGTTGCTTTCATAATGAGATCAGCGTTGATCTCATTCGCACGAAGAGCTGCAGTTGTATCTGTAGTGAAATACGGGTTACCCGTACCAGCAGCAAAAATAACAACACGCTTTTTTTCAAGGTGGCGAACAGCACGACGACGAATGTACGGCTCTGCAATTTCCTGCATCGCAATCGCTGAAACAACACGTGTGTAAACACCATGACGTTCAATTGAATCCTGAAGTGCAAGTGAGTTAATCACAGTTGCCATCATGCCCATGTAATCCGAAGTTGCACGATCCATTCCCGCAGTGGCACCGGCCACGCCACGATGAATGTTTCCGCCGCCAACGACAATCGCGATTTCGCATCCGGTTTTATGAAGAGCTACAATTTCCGAACTGACCTTATTGAGAATTTCTCCAGAGATTCCGTTACCCTGATCTCCAGCGAGAGCTTCTCCGGAAAGTTTAATAAGGACTCGATTGTATTTCATGAAACCCTTTTAAATTGAAAAGGGGACTACGAAGAGTCCCCTTAACATTAATAACTTTTTTCGGCTTAGTTATGCCCAGTCATCTTCGCAACTTCTTCAGCGAAGTTGTCTTCTTTCTTCTGAAGACCTTCCCCGAGGACGAGTTTTGTAAACTTCGTCACTTTGAGAGTTGCGCCTGCAGTTTTACCTACAGTCTCGATAAGTTTTGCAACCGTTGTGTCTGGATCTTTAACGAACGCTTGCTCGTAAAGACAAACATCTGATGCAAGCTTAGCGAGCTTACCTTTAACGATATTTGGGATCATGGCTTCAGGCTTACCCTGCTCTTTTAATTGAGCAGCATAAACTTCAGCTTCTCGAGCTTTGAAAGACTCGTCAATTTCACTTCCAGAAAGGAACTGTGGACTAGCAGCAGCTACGTGCATGCAAAGGTCTTTAGCGAGTTCTTTAACTGATTCATTTGATGAAACATCTTTATCAGATTCGAGAACAACGAGAACACCGATTTTACCAGAGTGAACGTATGAACCTATAACACCATTACCAGTAAGTGTTACTGCTTCAACACGGCGGACATCAATCTTCTCTCCGATTTTGATCGTGAGTTCAGAAATCATGTCTTTCACAGTTGTACTTCCAACTTTAGCGGAAAGAAGAGCGTCTGGAGTAGTGATCTTTGATTCAAGAGCTGTTTTAGCAGTTGAAGTAACAAAGCTAACAAAGTCTGGAGACTTACTTGCAAAGTCTGTCTCAGAGTTAATTTCAACAACAACAGCTGATTTACCACTTACTGCTGCAGCAATCATACCTTCAGTAGCAACGCGAGACTGCTTCTTAGCAGCTGCCGCGAGGCCTTTTGTACGAAGATAGTCGACAGCTTTCTGGAAATCGCCAGCAACTTCATCAAGAGCTTTTTTACAATCCATCATCCCTGCGCCAGTTTGCTCGCGGAGGTTTTTTACGTCTGTAGCTGAATATGCCATGGTCGGTATCCTTTAATTAAAAAATTAAACTTCTTCGTCAGCACCTTTAAGATCGATGTCTTTTTCGTACTTAGCGAGAATTTCTTGCTCAAGAGCATTGTCACGGTTGTCATCAGATCCATCTTCTTTACGAGCTTTTGCTCCGCCTTCAACGATGGCGCTTGAGAAGTAATCAAGGAAGAGAGTAATTGATTTAAGAGCATCGTCGTTACCAGGAACAACATACTCAACACCAGTAGGGTCACAGTTTGTATCTGTAACAGCAACAACAGGAATACCAAGAACGTTAGCTTCTTTAACTGCGATGTGCTCATTGTTTGGATCGATAATGAAAATTGCTCCTGGGAGCTTTCTCATATTCTTGATACCACCCAAGTTTTTCTCAAGCTTAACAACTTCTTTCTCAATTTTAGATTGCTCTTTTTTAGTGAGAAGTTTGAAGTCACCGTTCTCTTTCATCTTTTCAACTTTACGAATTTTGTCGATCGAGAGAGCGATCGTTTTGTAGTTTGTGAGCATTCCGCCGAGCCAGCGAGATGTAACGTGGTAAGAGCCGCAAGATTCAGCAGTCTTCTTAACCATGTCAGCTGCTTGTCTTTTTGTTCCTACGAAAAGAACAGACTTACCTTGCTGAGAAGTTTTCTTCAAAAACTCATAAGCTTTTTCAGCCATTGGAAGAGTCTGTTGAAGATCGATGATGTAAATGCCGTTACGTTCGCCGTAGACATACTTTTTCATCTTTGGATTCCACTTGTGTGTTTGGTGACCGAAGTGGGCGCCGGCCTCAAGCAATTGCTTGACAGAAATCTTAGACATGAGAACTCCTTGGAAGGTTATATCGAATCACTTTGTGCCATCACAACGATGGACCAACCAATTAAAGTGATTAGATTTCCTCACTCTTTTTAAGAGTGAGGATTGTTAATTTTATGGTCTGAAGTATGTAACATGAGGGGACGGTTAGAGCAAGATTTTTGAGAGTGAAATCAAGGCGTTGAATCACTCGGCGGAGGCACAAGAACTTTCCGAGGCTTGGACCCTTGAGCAGGCCCTACCACACCATAACGCTCCATTTCTTCGATCAAATTAGCGGCCCGATTATATCCGACACCGAGTCTTCTCTGAAGGAATGAAGCACTCGCCACACGGTGCATAGCAACACAACGAACGGCATCATCATACTTCTCATCTTTGAGTCCGCCACCTTCACCATCAGTCGTAATGCCTTCAGTGTCAGTGTCTTCGATGCCATTATTCGTGATGAACTCCATGGCCCCTTCATCATATTGATTCGGAATCGCCGAAAGCTTATCAACCAACGCTTCGATTTCATCTTCGTTAACATACGCTGAGTGCATGCGGAGAATATCAATCCCCTGCTTGAAGAGCATGTCTCCTTTACCAAGGAGTTTTTCTGCTCCCATACCATCGAGGATAACGCGTGAATCGATGTTCGTGAAAACACGGAATGAAACACGAGTCGGGAAGTTCGCTTTGATAACGCCGGTAATGATATCTGTTGAAGGTCTCTGAGTTGCGAGAACAATGTGAATCCCGGACGCACGCGCCTTAGCCGCAAGTCTTGAGATCGAAGTCTCAATTGCCTTGCCGGATTTAGAGAGCATGAGATCCGCGAATTCATCCACAACTACTACGATGTAGGGCATCTCGAACCCGACAACCTCTGCATCCGGATAATATTTATTAACCTTGCATGTGAGATCTGTTCCGACAGTAGGAAATTTTTTATTAAAGCCTTCTATGTTTTTCACCGCAAAATCTTTCAGGAGAGAGTAACGTCTCTCCATCTCATCAATCGCCCAAAGAAGGGCAACTGAAGCAATCTGCGGATCCGTTACTACTGGCATGATCAAATGCGGAAGGCGAGCATAGAGTGCAAGTTCCAGCTGCTTCGGATCGAGCATAATCAGGCGAAGTTTTTTTGGAGAAAATTTAATAATCAACGAAACAAGAAGTGTATTTATGAATACTGATTTACCGGCACCGGTCGTACCAGCAACGAGTAAGTGAGGAGTAGCCGCAAGATCAATGACCGCAGCATCTCCGTAGGCATCTTTACCCATCGCAATCGGAAGTCTGTAGTTTGAATCGTTAAAGTGAGGCGATTTCAAAACTTCATCGAGATAAATCACATCACGCGGATTTCTAGGCACTTCAATACCAATCGTCGATTTGCCTTTCATTGGGTAAACCATACGGATGGGAGCTCCCATCAGAGCGAGAGATAAATCATTAACTCTGTTTGTAACGCCAGCGACTTTTACGCCTGGGCCAAGTTCAAGCTCAAACGTATCAACAACAGGGCCTTTTAAAACATTGATAACGTGAGATGAAATATTAAACTCTTTGAGTTTTTCTTCAATTGAACGTGCAATCGTTTCGAAGTATTTATTATCCGGATCATGAACTTTATGAACATGATTCTTTGGTGCAATACAATCGATCAGCTCATCAGCATCGAAAAATTTATCTTCAACAATAGGCTTCTTCGCTACAAAAGGACTTGCAACTTCTTCTAGCTCGTCTGCTGAATCAATTTCAGCGTCGTTGTAATCCTCTTCTTCGTCTTCATCTACAACTTCTTCTTCATCACTCGCCTGAAATTCGTCAGTTTCCTCGAGTTCCTCGTCTTCTTCAATCACATCCTGAACTGGCACAACTGCTCTCTTCACTTCATGAATTTTTGGAGAAGAAGTGATTTTGAGTTTAGAAGGAGCAGAATTCTTTGCAGAGACTTCTTCCGTTGGCTTAAATCTTGCCAAAATTCCCATCATCTGAGATTTGAAGTTTAGAATCATCTTTTGAGCATCAAATTTCTTCAAGGCAGAATAGTCAGCATTCTGGATTGATTCAGCCATTGAACAGATGAGTTTCCAGATATACTTACACGTTTTAAAAAAATGTTTCTCCGAAACGAGATAGAAAAAACTCGCACCAAAGAAGAAAACACTCAGCACAACGCTGATCACACTTAAGTTTCCACGAACCAAGGAATAGAGGCCTTCCCCAAGCGTTTCAGGCAAAGCGAGGTAACAGATCCCAAGAGTTAAAGGCAACAAAGTCGCAATAACCGCCAGACTTTTTGAATCATGCTTTTTATTCAAAACAAATGAATGAAGAAGAGCGAAACTAATAAATGAAACTGTTACCCAAATTCCACACCAGTAACCAAAGTTAGCAAGCAGACTGAAAAAATAGTAAGTGAAAAAATTGATAGATGAATTTTGATAAGTGATTTCAAAATAATGATCTGGAAGATTATCGTGATAATAGAAGTAAATGAGATTAAAAATGGTGAGAACAAAGAGAATATAGAGCTGGGATTTAAGAATTTTTTTTTCCATTCCTAAATTGTAAGGAGCGTCAGGATAAAGTGCAAGTGATAGAGATCATAGGACCAATGTAGGGGCAAGGATTTTCATTTTAATTAGCAAACCAAACTCGATCAATCAGCTCGTTTCTGAATCCATAAATCGCGACGACATGTTTTCCATCAGGAAATTCTTCCCTTCCAAAAATCATTTCTTCATCTAGTACGAATTCATTCAAAACAATCCGGGATTTGAGCTCGCATAATTGAGAGGGATATTTCAAAAACAATTTCCGATAAGATTCTTTGAAACTGTCCATCCCCTCCAGCAAAACCACCTGGTCCTGGAGCCTCTTCACTAAAATATCTGAATGAAAATAAGAGCAAAACTTTTCAATATCTAATGAATTGTAGGCCACTAATTGACCCTGCACCAAATCTGTTTTCAATTTTTTTCCAAAAAAAAAGCCCGAATTTTACTTCGGGCTTTTTATAAAAATAGAGGGTGCATCTTGCTATTCTGACACCAAGTTCCCCTGGCACTACCTTCGCCGCAAATGAGCTTGACTTCCAGGTTCGGGATGTTACTGGGTATTTCCTCATCGCT
>CAMCYI010000020.1 GCA_945883845.1 Bacteriovorax stolpii
TTAATGCTTGAGCAAAATTTTTCATGGGGCCCGCTTGAAACTCTGTATCTTGGAGGCGGTACTCCATCTTTGTGGGGAACCGCCGGAGCAGAGTTTCTAAAAACGAAAATTTTAAGTCACGTTCCTCTTCAATCCAATGCTGAATTTACGATGGAAATCGATCCCGGTACCTGGAATCAGGAATTAGTTTCAGCTTGGAAAGATATCGGTCTCAACCGGATTTCCATTGGAACTCAGACTTTGAATCCAGAATTCCTGAAAATCATGGATCGCATTCATTCAAAAGATGACAGTCTTTCACTTTTATCTTTTTGCCGGAAGAATAACTGGAATTTCTCTCTCGATTTTCTTCTCGGATTGCCTTTTTCCCAGACTAAAAAACGTAGTATTCTCGAAGAGCTCGATGAGTTTTTAAGCTACGAACCTAAGCATTTAAGTCTCTATATTCTAAACGCGAGATCTAAGTATCCACATGCCCAAAATATGCCCGAAGATGGGTTCATCCGGGACGAATACCTCGCCGTGAGTGAGTACTTGAGAAGCCATGGGTTTCATCATTACGAAGTTTCAAATTTTGCACTTCCCGGATACGAATCAAAGCACAATCTCAAGTACTGGAACAGTGAATCCGTGGCAGCTTTAGGTCCGACAGGAAGCGGGCTTCTCGTGCAGAATGATGAGAGAGCTCTTAGATATAAATGGAAAGTGAGCGAGGGTGAAGCAGAATTTGAGCAGCTGGGCAAAGAAGAACTTTCTCTCGAAAAAGTTTACTTAAAACTCCGCACATCCGAGGGATGGGCCCCCCAAAATATCACACCAGAGCACACTGCATTGTTTGAAAAATGGACCTCTAAAAACCTCGGATTCTGGGATGGCAAAACCATGGTTTTAAACTCACAGGGATATGTTATTTTGGATTCGCTTATGAATGAACTTTTTAGCTGTAAGATTGAACTCTAAGTAACCGGAAATGCATCTATCCTTCAGAGCAGCAGAAACCTGATTATGACACTATTATCCTAGAGCGTATTTTCACATGTTTTTTTAGGGCAGAACATTGACACCTGCGGAGGTGGCACCATCTTGTAGACTGAAACCTTTATTGAGAGAGAGAACTATGAGTAATAAAGAAAACGACAAATCAAGAGAAGACGAAATCGCTGAAGAAGCTGAAGAGACGGCAGCGAATGTTGAACCCATTGTTGTTGTTGAAGCTAAAAAAGAAGAAGATTTCAAAGCGAAATATTTCTATATCGCAGCTGAGATGGACAATTACCGCAAACGTATGGAGCGTGAGAAAGAAAATCTCGTGAAGTATGGAAACGAGAGAGTTCTTTCGGACCTTCTTCAGGTTGTTGATAATTTCGAGCGCACAATTGAAATGCTCAAGCCAGATCAGGACGCGAAAGTGAAGAACATCGTTGTCGGCCTCGATATGGTGAAGAAACAGTTCATCGATTCATTAAGTAAGCACGGACTGACTCCGGTTGATACTATCGGAAAAGATTTTGATCCGAATTTCCATGAGGCCATGGCCCAGGAATATGCAGAAGGGAAAAGACCGAATGAAATTATTAAGGAGTTTCAGAAAGGGTATACCCTCAATGGTCGTCTGATCCGCGCGGCGAAAGTCGTTGTGGCGAATGATAAACAGTAATTAGGAAAACTAATAAGAAAGTAAGAAAATAAGGAGAATGTTATGGGAAAAATTATCGGAATCGACTTAGGGACAACTAACTCTTGTGTAGCAGTGATGGAAAACGGCACATATAAAATTGTTCCGAATGCTGAAGGTCACAACACAACTCCCTCTATTATTGGTTTTGCCAGTAATGGAGAAGTGCTCGTAGGTCAGGTTGCTAAACGTCAGGCCGTGACAAACCCAACGAAGACTCTCTTCGGTATTAAGCGTCTCGTCGGTCGTAAATTTACAGATAAAGAAGTGACTCATTTCCATAAAGTCGCTCCGTTCGATATGTTCGCCAATAAGAACGGTGATGCTTGGGTGAAAGTTGATGGGAAAGAATTTTCCCCTCAAGAGATCTCAGCAAGAGTCCTTGAGAAAATGAAGAAAGCTGCGGAAGACTATCTTGGTCATCCCGTGACTGAAGCGGTTATTACCGTGCCTGCATACTTCAATGATGCTCAAAGACAAGCGACTAAAGATGCCGGCCGTATTGCTGGTCTCGATGTTAAACGTATCATCAATGAGCCAACAGCAGCTGCTCTTGCATACGGACTTGATACGAAAAAAGATAAGAACATCGCAGTCTTCGATTTAGGGGGCGGTACATTCGACGTTTCGGTTCTCGAAATCACTTCAGACGGTGTGTTCGAAGTTAAGTCTACAAATGGAGATACTTTCCTCGGTGGTGAAGACTTCGATTACAGAATCATCAACTGGCTCGCAGAAGAATTTAAGAAAGAGACATCAATCGATCTTAAAAACGATAAAATGGCGCTTCAGCGTCTGAAAGAAGCTGCTGAGAAAGCGAAGCATGAACTTTCATCTGTAACTCAAACGGATATCAACCTTCCGTTCATTACGATGGATGCTTCTGGTCCTAAACATTTGAACCTCAATCTCTCACGCGCGAAGTTTGAGTCATTGATCGGTGATCTGATCGATAAACTCGTTGCTCCGACTAAAACTGCTATTGCAGATTCTGGTCTTTCACTTGCTGAGATTCACGAAGTGATTCTCGTCGGTGGTGCGACACGTATGCCGATCGTTCAGGCTAAAGTGAAAGAGATCTTCGGTAAAGAACCTTCGAAAGGTGTAAACCCGGATGAAGTCGTTGCTGCCGGTGCTGCGATTCAGGGTGGTGTTCTTGCAGGTGACGTGAAAGATGTTCTCCTCCTCGACGTTACTCCGCTTTCTCTCGGTATCGAAACTCTTGGTGGTGTTTTTACAAAAATCATCGAGAAGAATACAACGATTCCGACGAAAAAATCGCAGACGTTCTCAACTGCTGTTGATAACCAGCCTGCTGTGAGCATTCATGTTCAGCAAGGTGAGCGCGAGTTCTCTTCTGATAATAAGACTCTTGGTAAGTTCGATCTTTCCGGCATAACACCGGCTCCACGCGGAGTTCCTCAGATCGAAGTGACATTTGATATTGATGCCAACGGTATCGTTCACGTGTCAGCGATGGATAAAGCGACAAACAAGACCACGAATATCGTGATTACTTCTAACTCAGGTTTAACTGAGGATGAAATTAAGCGAATGGTGGCCGATGCAGATAAAAACCGTGAATCGGACAAGAAACGCCGTGAAGTGGTTGATGCTCGTAACAATTTAGACAGTCTCGTATTTGCCTCTGAAAAAGGCATTAAAGACGCCGGCGATAAAGTGCCAGCGGATAAGAAAGCAGAGATCGAAGGAGCGATAAGTGAAGCAAAAACCAAACTCACAAGTGAGTCTTTGGACGAAATTAAAGCAGCGACTGAAAGATTACAAAACGTCGCTCACAGCCTGGCCCAGTTCATGTATCAAGGAACTGGAGCTGATACCGGTGCCGGCGGACCGCAAGCCAATGCGGGAGCAGGCGAGGAATCATCGAAGAAGGATGATGGAGACGATGTAGTTGATGCTGATTACAAAGAAGTGTAATCTTTAGGTCCTAAAAACTTTTTCTCAAGGGCCCCTTATGATGAATAAGGGGCTCTCTTTTATCTGGTGATGATTATGAGTAAGCGCGATCTATATGAAGTCCTTGGCGTAGCGAAAGGTGCCGCAAAAGAAGATATCAAAAAGGCCTATCGCAAGCTGGCGATGCAACACCATCCCGACAAAAACGCAGGCAATAAAGATTCAGAGGCCATGTTTAAGGAAGCGTCCCATGCAGCGGACATTCTCCTTGATGATAATAAACGCGCTCACTACGATCGCTTCGGTCACGATGGTCCACAAATGGGTGGAGGCGGAGGCGGATTCCAAGGTCAGGATTTTGGTGATCTCGGAGATATTTTCGGAGACATCTTTGGTGATATCTTAGGAGGCCAGCGTGGAGGTCGCGGCGGTCGACGTGCTGGTGGACGTTCGCGCGCTCAAGCAGGCGATGATCTTCAGACTGATATCGCAGTGACATTCGAAGAAGCTGCTTTCGGTGTAGAAAAAGAAATGCAAATCAATCGTTCAGTGGCCTGTGGTGATTGTCACGGAACAGGAGCGAAGAAAGGCTCAGGCCCGGTGACATGTGATATGTGCCAGGGTCATGGTGAAGTCAGACGTCAGCAGGGATTTTTTACGATCGCTCAGCCATGTCCGAAATGTCATGGTCAAGGTCAGATGATAAAAGATCCATGTGAAGCATGTCATGGACGCGGCCGTAATAAAAAACGTGAAAAACTGAGTGTAAAAGTTCCAGCTGGAATTGATGAAGGCCAGCGCCTGAAGCTTTCCGGTCAAGGTGATTCAGGACTTGGTGGCGGACCTGCCGGGGATCTTTATGTTCTGGTTCATATTCAGGAACACGAGTTCTTTAAGCGAGATGAATATGATGTTCATTGCGAAGTACCGATCAGTTTTTCTCAAGCTGCCATTGGTACTGAAATAGAAGTTCCGACACTTGCTGGTCGTGTGTCCATGAAGATACCTGAAGGTACTCAATCCGGACAAAAGATGAAGCTCCGTAACAAGGGTATTACTAAACTCGGTGGATATGGTTTCGGTGATCAGATCATCACGATCCATGTCGAAACTCCCTCGAAGCTGACCAAGGAACAAAGAGAACTCTTCTCTCGACTCTCTGAGCTAGAGCAGAACAACGTTTCCAACCCGATGACGAAGGGTTTCTTTGACCGCGTAAGAGAACTTTTCCAATAACATTTCTTCTAAGCATGAGTTAAACTTTTGGTCTGAATTTACCAAAGGGTACTCATGCGTTTTTTCACTCTTCTCACCATTTTCATTCTTGTTGCATGCTCGGGTGTGAAGACTCATAAAGACATTGAAGAGACTGAGATTTCAGCAAACGTAAAACTGAAAATCGAACAGGCCCGGGAACTCATTCGTAGCGGAAAACTTAAAGAAGCTGTCGCAAAACTTTCTGAACTCAACGACGCCAAACTTGAACCAATTGAGAAAGCTCTTAAGTATAACCTCAAGGGTGTGACTCTTTTCAATATAGGTGAAGTGGATAAAGCGATCCTTAATTTCCAGGTCGCTGAAAAATATGTACCAGAGGACACTGAGCTATACAGTCAGGTTCAGTTGAACATGGCGAGCGGACATTACAAGCTTGGCCAGTATAGTGAGATGAAAGATCGCCTTGGCAAAATCCGTCGCAAAGAACTCGCTGAAGTTGATAAGAAGAAATATTTCCAGCTCTCTCTCGCTCACGGAATCAAGTTTGATAATCCTATGATGATTGTTTCATCGAGTGTGGGTCTTCTTTCAGATGCAAAAACGATCTCAGAAGTTCAGAGTTCGAATTATTACGAAACAATGAAAACTGGTTTTGCGAAAATGTCACAGGGCCAGAAGTTTGAACTACTTGAAGACTATGCAGATACAAAAAGTCTTGGAGTAGCTGCCCTGGCAGAGATCGAAGCTGAGCACCGTTACTCAAATGGTGACAAGAGTGGTGCAAAGGATGTCGTGGCCTGGGTGAGTTCTGAATTTTCTTCGAATGAAGAAGTCATGAAGTTTGTAAAAGACTTCGAACTGAGAATGGAAAACTCTTCCCGTATCAGTATCTCTGACATCGGGCTTGTTCTTCCTCTATCCGGAGAGAAAGCAACCTTCGGACAAAAAGCACTAAGTGGTGTGGATACCGGACTGAAAGTTCTTGGAATGGGTGACGCAGTTAAGATTCACGTTAAAGACTCTGCTGAATCTGCAGCCCAGGGAGCACAGGCAGTACTTGAATTGATTCGCGAAGAGAAAGTTGCTTTCATCATCGGGGGCCTTTTCCCTGAGAGTGCAAAATCTGAATACCTGGAAGCAAAAAAATACGGTGTGCTTTTCATTTCACTTTCCCAGATCAATCTTCCTAAAGAAGAAAAAAATAATCATCTCATTGAAGTCCAGGGTTCTATTGAATCTCAGATTGAAACTCTCTTATCTGACGAAATGGTCGGTAAGTTTGGCCAGCGTATTGGCGTGATCTATCCAGACAATGAAGGTGGAAAGGCCTATGTCGATGAAATTTACCGTGCAGCTACGAAGAAAAATCTTAGTGTGAACAGTGTTGCTTCTTTTCCAAAGAACACTCATGACTACCGCGACACATCCCAGTTATTCCTGGGCCTGAAATATCCGCGTGAAAGAGCTGAGGAACTGAGCATTCTGGAAGATGTGTATGCCCTTGAGAAAACGTCTATCCGCAGAGTTCAGACACTTCCTCCTGTTATTGATTTTGACTGGGTCTTTCTCGCGACTTATCCCCACGAAGCTTCGCAACTCATTCCCACTCTAGGATATTATGACGCGAATAGAATCAAAATTGTTGGCGGTCCAAGTTGGGTTTCTAAATCAATGGTGAAAGAACAAAAAAACCTCGGAACACTTTATTTCGTGGGTGATGATCCGAAAGATATCAACCAGGCCATGTTAACTAAGTTTCAGGAAATTTACGGCAAACCAGCGAGCTTAATTGAAGTGCTTGCACTCGATGCCATGAAACTTGGGACTGAAAGTCTCAATGCCAGTGGAGATGTTTCAAGCCGGGATGATTTTGATTTGAAACTCAAAGAGAAGGGTGTCCTGAGAGGACTTTCAACTGAGTGGGTTTTGAAAGAAAACGTCTGGCTGAAAAAGATGAACGCGATGACGATCACTCATGGAGAGATCGTAAAGCTCTTTGAGGTCTCACCAGGTTCCCAGTCGCCAACAACTGAAAATTAATTCGGATATTTTAAATAATAGAGTTGTTCAAAGTTACGGCCGAAATCTTCAAGATCGAGGCCGTAGCCCACAATGAATTGATCTTCGATCTTCTTCCCGGTCATATCAGGCTGAATGTTCACAGCGCGCTTATAAGGTTTATCAAATAAAGAGACCACTTCGAGCGAACGCGGTGAACTTAAAAGCATTCTTTTCTTCAAAAAGCTTAACGCGCGGCCTGTATCAACGATTTCTTCCACAATTACGACGTTGCGGTCCATAAGGTTTGTCGTGATGTCTTTGCTTACAACAATAGTTCCGTGGCTTTCTTTGCTGCGGCCGACGGCCTGAAGTTTCACGAAATCAACGTAAACCTTGACGCCTTTGATCTCTCTGACGAGATCGGCCAGAAACACCATGCTTCCTTTTAGTACTCCAATCAAGACCAGATCCTGCCCCTGATACTTCTGAGAAAGAGCATTTCCCAGCGTCTCAACGATGCCTTTGATCTCTTTGCTATCAATGTATTTTACGAACTGGCTCGAGACGAATGAGGAAGGAAATTTATTTTTTTCATCTGACATGGGTCACCCTTTGAAGAGACAATCTTAACCGGACTGATCATAACTGGAAAGAATGGATTACCTGATGCGATCCATCGGGAAAGTAATTCCGCTCGAGTAAATTCTTGTCCCTCTCTCCAGCCAATGGTAAATTGGGGGATATATCTAATTACTTTCAAAACGTTATGGGATTTTCTCTATGTTTAAAAAAATGCTCGATTGGTTCTCTAATGATCTTGCGATTGACCTTGGTACCGCAAATACTCTTGTCTACGCAAAAGACCGCGGGATCATCGTTAACGAACCTTCAGTTGTTGCTGTTCACCAAGGCTTCAGAGGCGAGCAGAAAGTTTTAGCTGTAGGTAAAGAAGCCAAAGAAATGTTGGGGAGAACTCCGGGATCAATCAAAGCAATTCGTCCAATGAAAGACGGAGTGATTGCAGATTTCGAAGTGACTCAGGCCATGTTGAAATATTTCATTCAGAAATCACTTAATGGTTCCAAGCTCATCAAGCCAAGAATCATTATTTGTATTCCTTTCGGGATTACACAAGTTGAGAAACGCGCAGTAAAAGAATCAGCTGAACAAGCTGGTGCCCGCGAAGTTTATTTGATCGAGGAGCCAATGGCAGCTGCCATCGGTGCTGGTCTTCCAATTACTGACCCATCAGGAAACATGATTGTCGATATCGGCGGAGGTACAACTGAAGTTGCTGTGATCTCTCTCGGCGGTATCGTGTATTCTAAATCAGTGCGTGTTGCTGGTGATAAATTTGATGAAGCCATCGTCTCTTACATTAAGAAAAAATATTCTCTTCTCATCGGTGAAAGAACTGCTGAGATGATTAAGATTTCAATTGGTAATGCTTATCCGTTTGATGATGAAGTTAAGACTTACGAAGTTAAAGGCCGCGATCTTATCGCCGGTGCTCCCAAGACTATCGAAGTTACCTCTGATGAAATTCGTGAAGCACTTGCAGATCCGATTTCAGAAGTTGTTGAAGCCATCAAGATTTCTCTCGAGAAAACTCCTCCTGAACTCGCAGCTGATATCGTCGATAACGGTATTATTCTTGCTGGTGGTGGATCTCTTCTCGCTAACCTTGATATCCTCATCAAAGAGAAGACCGGACTTCCAGTGTCACTTGCTGAAGATCCACTCACATGTGTGGTTCGTGGTTGCGGGATGGCGCTTGAATCCCTGACACTTCTCCGCCAGGTGACGACACTTAGCTAGTAAGAAGGGCCAATCCATGTCCCAAACTTTTTTCTCTAAACTTGATTCATACGAGAAAGCGAATCGTCTTTCCCAGCTGGGAAATTCACGCGGAAATATTGTCATCTGGGAAAAGGGTGCGAAAATTAAGCATTCGCAAATGGCAGTCGCTTTCGACAAAGATCAACAGAATCTCGTTCTCGAAACTAAAACGGATATTTTTCCTCCCGGTACAAAAGTTCTTTGTTCTTTTGAACTCAGAGGAATGTCTTTTTTTGCTCAAGCCGTTTTCAAGAAGAGTATTGGTAACGATGCTGTGCTGGAAATTCACCAGGAACTTTTTAAGTCCGAGAAAAGATCCAGTTATCGTCTCATGACCTTTCCCATGCATGAAGTCTGGGCCGAGTTTGATCTCGGAGAAGTTTACGAAGGCGGTAAAGTTGTCGATCTTAAATCCCGCTCAAGTCAGACTGCACTCTTTAAAAACTTTCTCAATCTGATTGATCAGGACGAAGATCTTCTCAATAAGGGAATTGTCCGCATTCGTATTCAGGATGTATCGGCAACTGGCCTCGCTCTTCATATCGGCGAGCTTGAAAGTAAATATTTTGCCAAAGACCGTATTTTTAAAAATGTAAATCTTCGGTTCATTGACCAGGATTTCATCATGCCTGAAATTAAAGTCATCTATGTTGTCGACTACATTTCTGGTGATAAAAAGATCCGTAAGTTTAAAGTCGGTATGCATTTTTCCAAGAACACCACAGATCTTGATAACCTTATCGGCAAGAAAATAAATCAGGTCTTACGGGATTCTGACCAGAACAAAGATTTCGAAAAGCTTATCAAGTGAAAATCCTGCTTCTTATTCTCATCCTTCTGTCATGTTCAAGTCCCATGTCCAGACCAACGATGGGAAAGAAGATTTTCAATTATCAGGACGTCTCTGGTAGTTATCGCATGATAAGAGAAACCAAGATCATCAAAAAAAAATTAGTATCTCGTACCCAGTTATTTGCTTCTACAGGCGGGGCGGAAAAGCTCGTTGAGAAAAGTATCGTCGTATCTCAACTTGGTACCATCAAGTCCAGACGAGGCCGTACTCTCGTCGTCAGACCTCTAGCTTCAGAATTTTCTGTATGGCTCGAAGGTAAACTTTACTTCTCGAAAACGACTCTCGTTCCAGCAGCAAAAAGTATGCGAATTCTGATGAAGAGCCCGGAGTCAAAGTGGAATGGAACTCAGGATATCAAGTTTCCGAAAGGAGCTTACTTTTGTTATTACGCGCAAGCCCCGGAATGCCTGGCGCAGAATCAGCTTCTTGAAAGAGCTTTTTCTGATAAAGATAAAAACTTCGGGTTTTATATGGTGTGGGATTCATTTCCTTACACTGGAGAACAGTTTGCGAACGTGTCTGGTAGCTTTTTTGCACCGGCCACTATCAAGTACGATGGTCTTGTGAAAGGCATGCATCGGTTTGAAATAGAGGCAGAGGGGCAGATGCTGCTGTATTATTTCTCAAAATCTTTCGAATTTGTTAAAATGTCATGGATAGCTCAGGGTCTCACGATGTCACCATTAGGTGATTCATCAGATGAAGAAGAAGAGTAGGGAGTTTTTTTGGATAATTTGGGCCAGATTTTTATGTGCGGTGTCGCCGGTACTTCTTTGACCGACGAAGAAAAATCATTTATTGAAAAATATAAACTTGGCGGAGTTATTTTATTCTCGGATAACTTCGAAGATCCATCACAGCTTGCTGAACTCGTGAACTCCATTCAGAAACTTCGTGATGAGTATCCGCTCTTTATTGGTGTGGATCAGGAAGGTGGAAGAGTTACAAGATTCAAAACGCATTTTACGCAAGTCCCACCGATGTTGAATGTTGCCCGGATGAATTCACCGAAAATTATTTTTGAACTTCACCAGCTTCTGGCGAAGGAACTTGCTGCTTGCGGTATTAACCTTAGTTTTTCACCAGTCTGTGATGTCCTCACGAATCCGGATAATAAAGCGATCGGTGACCGTGCTTTTGGCAGTGATGCTGCTACTGTAGAAAAAAATATCAGTGCTGCCATTCGTGGCCTGCAGACGAGTGGACTTCTTTCATGTGCAAAGCATTTCCCGGGTCATGGTGGAACAACAAAAGATTCTCATTTCGATTTACCACTGGTGAAAACTTCTCTGGATGAACTTCGTGCCAACGAGATAATTCCTTTTGCGAAGGCTTCCCGTGCACGAGTGGAATTCATGATGATGGCCCATCTCCTGGTGGACGCTCTAGATGAAAAATTACCGACGACTCTTAGTCCTAAGGCGTACGAATTTCTCCGTCAGGAAACGAAGTTCAGTAAGCTGATTATTACCGATGATATGGAGATGAAGGCGATAGCTGATCGGTTCACTACAGAAGAAGCTGGTCTCAAAGCTCTGACTGCTGGTGCAGATATTCTTCTTTATAAGACCATGGCCTCCGCTGAGAAAACACTGCTTGCTCTTAATGAAGCTCTGAAAAAGCGCCAAATTCATAAAGATGTCGTTTCTGAAAAGCTAACTCGCGTGGAAAAATGCAAAAAAGAGTTTCTTTCATCATATCAGCCCATTTATATTCCAAAAATAACTGAAGTCTTCCACTCAAATGAAGCCAAAAATCTTCTCGATCAGTTCAAAAAGGCTGCCCTCAGCTGAGGCGTTCGCACTAGGCCATTTTTTCCTCATTTCCTGAAATTCCCAACGCTTACCTATTTGTTGCTAAGCTTAAATTAGATCTCAATTCTCGAGGTTTAAAAGGACTTGCGAATCTATTTACGAATAGTTCTCTTGTTATTGATCGGTATTTTACCGGGAACATATTCCTGGGCGCAAACGTGCGCGAAAAATTTCTCCCAGATTACTCCCTCTTGTATTGCATCGTTAAAAAAACCAGCACTTGATAAGGCAATCAATGTTTCAAGTGAACTCAAAGATAGTGTTTATTTCTACAAAACTGCTGGTGGATTCCCTGGAAAATTAAAAGTCATCAGTACTACTGTTTCACCAACTGAATGTACTTTGTTTCTTGAAGCTGTAACTTTCATGGGTTCGAAAGACGAAACATTCGAACCAAACTCATCGATATCTATATCGGTTGATCAGAACCACTGGCTCAGAAGCCGGATCTTCCTCGATAAAGAAGGGACTTCAGCACTTGTTCTTGAAAGACCGGAAAATGAAAAAAGTTGTAAGTTAAAAGTTACTGAAGGCTCTGAGATAAAAATGTTCCAGGCAAAGCTAATTGAAGCTAAGCCGCGTGAAGAAAATCTCATGCTCTTCTATGGCCCACTCATACTTGTCTTCATTGCCATTTTTATTGTGGTCCGTGGATTCCTTGAAGAGCAGGATAAATACAAGACTCAGGAAGCTCTTGATGAAGCGGAAAATGCCAGTAAGACACGTAATCAATATCTCTTCCTGAAACTCACGAGACCATTTTATAAGCGTTATTTCCTTCCTCTTGTGCAGGGTACGAAAAACAAGCAGGGTCTGCGGACGAAGTATCGTCAGCAAATTGCCAATGCCGGACTTTCAAAAGAAATGAGTCCTGAAGAATTTGTGGCGTTGAAATTTTTCATGATTCTTGGCGGACCTTTCGTATTCCTCGCTGTCAGATGGGTCATGACTGAGACGTGGCCTCTGACCATTACACCAGTTATGGCGATTGTCGGTTTCTTCTATCCGAACATCTGGTTGAAAGGTTTGATTTCAAATCGTGCTGATGAAATTCAAAGAGCGATGCCTTTCATTGTCGATATGCTTGCCTTGTCAGTTGAAGCAGGCCTTGATTTTATGGCCGCAATTCAACGAGTGATTGAGAAAGCACCTAACAGTCCGTTGGTGGAAGAATTCGAAACTTTGATTAAAGAGACTAAAATCGGTTCGACCAGAGCGGAAGGACTAAGACAGATGGGCTGGCGAGTGAACATCATTGAGATCAACTCATTCTGTGCCACATTGATCGCAGCAGATTCTGTGGGTGCGAGTATCGGACCTATCTTGAAACAATTATCAGGAGAGTTGAGGGTTAAGCGCTCTTCGAAAGCAGAACAGAAAGGTGCGACTGCTGCGACTAAAATCCTGATCCCAATGATTTTCTTCATTCTGCCCGCAGTTCTGGTTGCGATCTTCGCACCCATGGTGCTGAAGCTGATGTCGGGGGAAGTATGAAGGTCAATTTAAAGAATAAAGGACTCGTTTTTGTGAATGATATCGTTCTTGCTGATAATTTTTTCTCGAGGCTTGCCGGGTTTCAGTTCCGGCTGCGTCCTCACGTTGAAGGTTTCCTTTTTGTGCCAGGTAACTCGATTCATACCTTCTGGTGTTTTTTCCCACTCGATCTGGTCTTTATGACGAAAGATAACCGTGTCGTGAAAGTGATTCGTGGAATGAAACCGTGGCGCATGACCAGACCTTATAGAGGATCACACAAAATTCTTGAAGTTCCTGCGGGGAAAATTCCTTCGACACTCATGGAAGGAGACATTCTGGAGGTGCAGAATGTTTAAACTCGTCGTTGTCGGAGGTAAACTCCGGGGTAAAGAGTACATCCTTAATGAGAATGAAAACACCATCGGCCGATCAGACGAATGTGATCACCAGATTAAGGTTGATGGTGTATCTAAAAAACACCTTCTCATTACAGTGAACGGTGATACTGCGTATGCTGAAGATCAGGGAAGTTCAAACGGAACTTTTGTTAATGAGAAACTGATCAAAAAAGCAACTCTGCATGACGGTGATAAAATCGCCCTGCCTAATATTATTTTCCAGGTTGTGTATGTCACCGAGAAAATCGTTGTCATAAAAAAGAAAGTTGTCAAAGGTTCTGAGGATGACGAAGGCTATGAAGAACTACAGGAAGAAGAGCCTGTTCCACAGGATCTTCTGGGGAAACCGATCTGGTTCTTTAAAAATCGCTTCATGCCGATCGTTTATAGTTTCAATCAACAATACGAATGGGCTGCCCTCGTCGGGATCCTTCTTTTCGTGTTCATTGCCATTAACATTACGCTGACGATTCTTCCTGTTCTTCGTGACAGTAAGACACTCCTTATTAAAGAAATTGCTCTTCGCGGAAAACAGTACGCGGCGGAAGTAGATCGTCTGAACAACGTCTACTTAAGGGACAAAAATCTTGATCAGGTCTATACCGGATTTCTTGAAGGCGATGATGCTGAAGGAGTTCAGAGTTATAAACTCTTTGATACTGAGGGAAGAGTATACAGACCAGTATCCGAGCTCAATACCATTGTGAACGATAGCTTCTCCGTTGATGCCATTAAGTTTTATAAAGACGAAACCAGAAAAGATATCAACTTCATCCGGGATCTTGGCAACAATACGATCGGGATTGCGCGTGCCGTGAAAGCGCATGATAAAAATATAGGACGTGATGTGGTCGTGGCGATTATTGCCATTTACTTTGCACCGACGTCTCTTGAGCGGGAAGCCTCCAACAATTCGAAGGCCTACTTAGAGTCACTTCTGACCTCGGCCATGGTGGCGATCTTCTTCTTTGGAATTCTTTACTACATGACTGTGAGACCTCTGGCAGACATGCGGCTACAGATTGAGCGCGTCCTTCGTGGACGGCAGAAAGAACTGGAATCGAATGTATTGTTCAAAGAACTTAATCCACTGAGGAATACGATCAACAGCGTACTAAGCAGGATAAAAGACCTGCAGAACACAGACTCCGGAGAGATGCAAAACATCGAAGAGGATGCACCTTATCTACGAATACTTAAAGAGTTCATGGAAGGCTCTCACGGCCCTGTCATTATTCTTGATTCCGGGAAAGTCATTCACCACATTAATAAAGATGCAGAAGAGCTGATCGGTATCCGTGAAAACGCATCCGCAGGTCAGAGCTTAATTGATACGGCAAGGGATCAGGGGTTTGCTGCCACCGTAACTGAACTCTGTGATAAATCGGCCGACAACGATGGAATTAATTTTAAAGCTGAATGGAATATTAACGGGAAGGACACCACCATTAACGTTGCAGCTCTCATGGGCCGTGACAAATTTGCGAAGTGCTTCTTCATTACACTGGTGAAACAGAGCTAATGGCAAAAAACGTCATGGTTCTCAAACATTTTGAATCGCCCAAGGACGCTGGTATCTATCACCGGCTGGTTTGCCTTACGGGTGGAAATAAGGGCGAGTCCTTTATTCTCACCGGTAATCGCATCATCATGGGTCGTTCAGAGAAAGCTGACATCCGTCTGACGGATGCCAAGGCCAGTCGTGAGCATGTTGAGATTACTAAAGTGGGTGATAACTGGGTTGCCACGGATCTTGGTTCACAGAATGGCGTGCTCGTTAATGAAAAGAAAATTAAACAAGAAACCCTGAAAGAGGGAGATAAGCTCATCATTGGTCAGACTGTTTTCAAGTTTGCCAAGGTTGAGGTCGCAGCCAAAAAAGCTGCGAAAGAAGAAGATGAATCTGAATCTAAATCCAAGAAGACGATGATTCCACTTCTGGTTCTTGTATTGGTTTTCGTAGCAGCTTTTTTATTTGATGATGATGAAGTTAAACCAGTGGCTCAGTCGACAACGGCTATCCGGGGCTTCGAAGACATCTCAAATGAGTACGTCGGAAATCTAAAAAAGAAGCAGGCCAAAGAGGACAAGCAGAATAAAGAAAAACTCAATACGATTTACAAGCGCGGGTTGCGTGAGTACGGCGAGAGTAATTACTTCCGCGCTATTCACGAATTTAACCTTGCTTTGATTATTTCTCCGGGTGACCCGCAAGCAGAATATTACCTGAGGAAAACTAAAGAGAAGCTTGATAAGTCGATTGAAGAAATTACTGAGCAGGCCAAGAGAGATGAAACGGCACTGAAGTTTAAAAGTGCGATCATTTCGTACTGCTCGATCATCCGGCTTCTTTACAGCGTGCCAGATGATACAAGACATAAGAATGCAGAAAGACAGATTAAAGAACTGGAACTTAAATTAGGACAGGAGCAAGGTGAAACTGATTGTCTTAAAAAACAACGTACCAATCAGTGAGGTCCTGCTGGAAACAGCGGACCAATCTGAACAGTACGAATTTTTTATCGGCCGCGCCGATGACTGTCACGTATTAATAGATGACCCACTCATCTCGCGCCACCATATGGTCATTCGTAATGAAGGCCCGGTCTGGTATTGTGAAAACTTAAGTCAGCTCGGTGTCGTTACGGTGAATGGAAGTTCCGCCGTCAAAACTCCGATCTTTCAGGGAAGCGAAATCAAAAGTGGGATTTATTCAGTTCTCGTAGCTGAACTCCACGCTTTACAGGCATCGCAGGTTACTCAGCCAGATTTTTCTGCGACACGGTCGCCGGCACCATCAGCTCCTGAGCGTCCAGCAACTGTTTCTTCACCCATGACCCAAACGATACCGGAAGATGATATTGGCCCTCTTGAAGAGTTGGGTAATACTACCGATCTCAATTCAGGTGAGCTCGATCCTGATTTTGCCATCGATGGTGATGTTGAAGTTTCCCCGGAAAATCTCACGGATGATCTCAGTGATCTTGGAGAAAGTCTGGGCCCTGAAAATACTTCTGATGACATGGACCAGAGTCTTGTCCCTGATGGATTCGGCCAGGATGGTGCTATCGCTGGGGATTACCAGGAAGGCGAAGAGTCTGGTGGTGAACTCAGCGAATTCGCCGGCAACATTCCAGATGAAGGCGAGGAAAGAGACGAGAAAACCCGCGTCGATCAATTTTTCATCAATTATCAGCTTGTTCTTTTCGGAGAGCATGCACCTTATGACCGTTTCCAGATTACACAGGATGAAGTTTTCATCGGAAGAGATGAGAAAAAATGTCAGATCATCCTGAATGATCCGGAA
The DNA here is from genome assembly GCA_945883845.1 of Bacteriovorax stolpii. Classification (GTDB taxonomy): domain Bacteria; phylum Bdellovibrionota; class Bacteriovoracia; order Bacteriovoracales; family Bacteriovoracaceae; genus Peredibacter. The sequence continues at coordinate 16,502 of CAMCYI010000020.1, forward strand.
GTGTCTTCGATCCATGCTGTTGTCAGAAGAACCAGAATGGATATGGTTCTGGAAGATCTTAATTCTTCCAACGGAACAATTCTTAACGGTTCTCGTATCAACCGCGCGCACATGGCCCCAGGTGATGAATTTGTTATTGGTGGAACCAGTTTCACTCTCGAAGTTCAATCAGAACTTCTCGATGCTGAAAAAGGTCGACTGATGCCTGTGGCTAAAAACCAGGTCATTGAGAAAGAAGAAATTGAAGAAGAAATTGTCGACATTGATGCCCAGGATATTAATTTTGATTCAGCACCGGTTGAAAAGAGTTTATTTAAACGATTTAAGAAAGATCCTGCATTTCGTAAAAAAGCGATCTACGTTATTGCCGGTATTGGTTTCGCCATAGCGATGCTATATGACCCGGAAGCAGAAAAACCACCTGCGCCAAAAGCTCAGACTAAAACGGCTCCGAAAACAAATGAGAAACCAAAGCTCACTCTCGGCAAAGAGCTTGAAACAAAACGTAACGTCGCTTACGAAATGGGTGTCGGATATTTTGAATCAACTGACTTCAATAAAGCTGAAGCAGAATTCAAAACCGTCATGGACATTGATCCTTCTTACAAGAATATCGAGTCTTATTATAAGCTGACCAAAGAAGGCCTGAAAAAAATGGCCGAACAGGCAGCTGAAAAAGCCAGAGAGATAGAGCGGCTTGCTATCAAAAAGTTGGTCGATGATCTATTGATCAAGGCCCGTGAAGCCACGAAAGAACATCAGATTGAACTTGCTAATGATCTTTTCTCGCAGATTACTTCCAAGGATCCTGACAATACGGAAGTTTCCCAGCTGAGAATGGAGCTTGAAGGATGGCAGAGAGAGCAAGAGAGAATTGCCCTGGAGAAAGCAGCAAAAGAGGCTGCCCGTAAGGCCATGGTCGATGCTTTAAGTCCTGGAAAAACGTTCTATCTAAAAAAAGAATGGTATCGCGCGACTTTGAAGCTCGAAGAATTCCTGCGCAAGAAAGGAATGGATGAAGATCTTGTGAAAGAAGCCAGTGACATGCTTTCTGATTCTAAGAATCAGCTTGCCACTGATCTCGGTCCTATTCTCGGTAAAGCGCGCTCTCTCAAAGAGGGACAAGATTTGAAAAATGCCTATGAAACCTATCTGGAAGTTCTTCGACTTGAACCTACCAACACTGAAGCATTGAATGAAGTTGAAGACATCAGGTCCCAACTTGATTCACGGTCGAAGAAAATTTATCGCGAAGCTATTATCGCAGAGTCATTGAGCCTTTTCAGTGATGCCAAAGAAAAGTTTCAGGAAGTGCAACAAGTGTCGCCGACTGACAGCGACTACTATAAGAAAGCGACTGAAAAACTGAAGAACTATCTGGAGTAATCATGCGTCTCAAAGCTTATGCTGCCCAAACACACCAAGGTCCTTATCTTCAGGTAAATGAAGATGGGTATGATTTTGATTTCGAAAACGATCTTTATATTGTTCTCGATGGATTCGGTGGCTCGGGAGTCGGTGATCGTGCCGTTGAAAAAATTAAGCATGAGATTAAAACCTTCTATACGAAAATTTCTGACGATCCCAATGCAACAATGCCCCTATACTACAATCCCCGGAACCTACTTGAAGGAAACGCATTGATGAATGCGCTTCTCAATACACACCAGAATCTCCTGAAGTCTAATTCTGAGAAGCCAGTAAACCAAAGGGCGGGCGCCAGCGTGATTGCTGTCGCAAGATCAGAAAGTTTACTCGTCCTGGCCGGAATCGGGAACTGCTGCGCTTATCATTTCCGACAGGGCAAGCTTTCAAAGATCATTATCGAAGATACATTTCAGTTCCTAGCGAAGGACCAATTCAACCATAGGTTCCGCAGTTCCCCAATGAATGCGATAGGTATGTATCCGGAACTAGGGCCTCAAATCCGTGAAGTTCGACTTTCTGACGGTGATAAAATCCTTCTTCTCACTGACGGAGTCTATGCTCATCTCACTGAAGATGAGATCCTTTATATCCTCAACAAAGCCGCGCCTGATGCTCAGGAGAGAGTGAATAGCCTACTAAAACTATCCAACTCTCGCGGCAACCTGGATAACCTCACGGCAATGATTCTCGAGTTTTAGCTTTTTTTCGTTCACATACTGCACCACCGCCCTCTATAATTTTATTGATAGAGACAAAGAGGGACGCGGGATGAATCATAAAGTCTTATTGGCAGATGATAGCTTGACCATTCAGAAGGTCATCAAAATCACGCTCGCCCAACAGCCTTATGACATTATTGAATGTTCCAGCGAGGATGAATTGTTTCGTAAACTTCCTGAAAACGATCCCAAAATTGTTTTTCTGGATTTCAATCTTTCAGAAAAATATACCGGCTACGAACTCACCACAAAAATCAAATCTATTTCTCCGAACACAAAAGTTCTTCTTCTCCTTGGAACATTCGACAGCGTCGATGAAAATTCCATGGAAAAGTGTGGAGCTTCGGACAAGATTGTTAAGCCTTTTGATTCAAATAAATTTATCTCAGTCTGTCGCCAGCTCATTGACAGTTTCGTGACTGACGAAGATCTTGAATATCCTTCTGCTCCTGCTCGCGAGGAACGGTTACACGTTTCTAATCCGGAAGATCAGTGGAAGATGAACCATTCAGTGGAAGTAAAAGAAATTCCTGTGGAAGAGAAACTGCTCGATAATTCTTTTCCAACGATTAATGCTCTCGATCAGGGTCTATCTGAATGGAGTATGAATGTTCCTGGAGTCATCGATCAGGCTTCGCCTTCAAATGATATGGGCATGGAACTTCCACCTGTCATTGCTGATAAAAAACCTTCTGCACTTCCGGCATCAACACCGAAAACGGCATCTCAGTCTCCTGTAAAACCAGATGGAACGCGCGAGGATATACGATTCCCGGTTTCTGATGACCTCGATTATCCGGATATGGGTGGAGAATCTCTACGGTCTCAGGAATTACCGAAGTCTGCCCCTGAATTATCCACCAGAAAACCAAGTTATGTGAGCCTGTCTGAACTTAATCCTATTGAAATAGACCCCGCGGATGCTACCGGTGAGTTTCAGATCACGAATGATTACCTTCCTGAGGATTCAAACGTTAAGAATATTGAAGCTCAGATCAGAGATGAAGTTGAGACTGATCTCTGGCATGTTGATGAGTTTGAAGAACTGAAACGAGAAGTATCGGCGAAGATGGAAGAAGTGAAAAATAACTTCCAGCCTACACGTAATGACTTTGATGACTCTTTGTTTGGAGAAGCTCAGGAACCAGATGCCATTAAATGGACTGATAATAGCCAGACTTTTGCCGTGACTCAACCAACCTTCTCTTCAAGTGACATGAAGGCCGAGATGGAAGCTATGGTGAAGAAGTATGTTCAGGAATACATGGATCAGATGTTTCAGAAAAATGTTGAGAAAGTTTCCTGGGAAGTCATTCCTGACCTTGCTGAAAATCTCATACGCCAGGAACTCGGCAAGATCTCAAATAAAATTCTCAACGAGAAATAATTTTCAAACTTCCATTATAGAGATGTTCAATGCCGTTTTCTGTCTGCAGAAGTGCTTCACCATTTTCTCCAAGGCCCATGAATATTCCGGATTTCCTCTCACCAGATTCTTCTATCTGAACGTTCATATGAAGATGAAGACATCTCTCATTCCAGTCTGAAACGAGATCAGAATTTTTCAAGTAACGATTTTGAATTATGAAAAATGCGATCTCCTCAGACCATGATTCCTTGTCGATAGGAAATGCACTATCAAAAACTCCGCCGAATTGAACAGATTCTGAAAAAAGATTTAGCCCGATACCCGTCATCATCATATCTGCTGAATTCTGAACCAGAATTCCGGCACATTTTTTTCCATCAGAACTAAAAAGATCATTTGGCCATTTCAATCCCAGCTTCTTTCCTTTTAATTCAAAAAATCTGGCGATGAGAACAGAGATTTCGAGTGCAGTAAAACTGGGGACATGATGTGCTGCGAGTCCGATTGAGAAACACAGCGTTCCTTCCATCGTGCTCCACAAATGATCACCGCGGCCACGTCCTTTCAATTGGTTTTCACAGCTGACAAGAACCGTCGTCGTTCCTGCAGTCATACTCAATTGTTCTTTGAGCACATCTTGTGTAGAATCACACTCGATCAAATGTACATGCATCATTAAAAAAGGCTCCCTATGTCACTCATTAAAAGAGATCATCCACGCGCAATTAAATTTACTCCGAACATCAATCCGTATGCTCACGGCTCTGTGATCGTAGAGTTTGGAAATACAAAAGTTCATATCACGGCTTCTGTCCAGGAGTCAGTCCCTCCTTTTCTCAAAGGGAAAGGTCAGGGGTGGGTGACGGCAGAGTATGCCATGCTTCCGAGTGCTACTCATACCCGCGGAGATCGTGAGAGAAAAGGTGCTTCAGGTCGTACCCAGGAAATTCAGCGCCTCATCGGCCGCTCTTTGCGCTCGATCGTTGATATGCAAAAGCTCGGCGAGAGAAGTATCCTCATCGATTGTGACGTTATCGTTGCTGATGGCGGAACACGTACAGCTTCTATTTCCGGTGCCTATGTTGCTCTTGAAATGGCCGTTAAAAAACTCATGAAAGACGGACTTATTCTTCAAAATCCGATCAAAGATGGGCTCGCCGCCATTTCAATAGGAATTAACAAGAATGATGAAGTCATTGCAGACCTTAATTACGAAGAAGATTCTACCTGTGGCACTGACATGAATATTGTCATGACGAGATCTGGAAAATTCGTGGAAGTGCAGGGGACTGCTGAAGGTGAACCATTCTCTGTTGAACACCTCAACGCCCTCATCGGCTGCGCTCAAAAAGCACTTCAGGTTGTGATTGCTGAGCAAAGAAAAGTTTTGGATAACCTTTGAAAAGTTTTCTTCTCGCTTCAGGAAATGCTCATAAGGCCGAAGAGTTCAAAGAGCTCTTTCATGGAACACTTGCCGTGACACCAGCTCCGCGTACGCTTGAAGTTGATGAAACGGGAAAGACTTTCACGGAAAACGCGTTTCTCAAAGCACAGGCCTATTTTGAAACGTATAAAGTACCTTCTCTCGCAGATGATTCAGGCCTGGTTGTCGAGGCCATGCCGGACATCCTTGGGGTTCAGAGTGCTCGTTTTGCGCCTGAACTGAAAGAGTATAAAGACAAGAATGAAAAACTTCTGGGCCTCTTATCAACCGAAGCAAATCGCAAGGCCTACTTCGTCTGCGTTCTCTGTTTCTACGTATCCTCAGAAGAATATTACTTCTTTGAAGGACGGGTACACGGTTCCATAGGAACTCAAAGAAAGGGCACAGATGGATTCGGTTACGATCCGATCTTTGTCCCTGACCGGTCTGAAAACGATGGTAAATCCCTTGCCGAGCTCCCTGAATGGAAGAATTCTCACTCACACAGGGCCAAAGCCGTACAAGCTGCCCTCGGTTTTTTTACGAGAAGCTAGTTTTGCAGAGCGTTTTCCTAAGAATTCATGGACAAAATAAAGATAAGGCCTTAAAAATAACGTCTCACTTAAGTGTCGGGGTGTAGCGCAGCCTGGTAGCGTATCTGCTTTGGGAGCAGGTGGTCGTTGGTTCGAATCCAATCACCCCGACCACTTTTTTAAAAATCGTTTTTTACAAATTTTTTTTCTCTTCAAAAAATCACCAATAGCAAATACTTAAAAACACACGAGGGCCAAGCAGTCTTCAGTGGCTATCATTTCTTGAAATTTATGAGTCTTTTCCAATTTGCTACCGGCCAATTTTAGATCCGGCCGAGGTGACGGTGGTTGCTTGGTAATTGAACCATTCATTCCTCCTATGCATTGTCTTGAACTCAACAACAAAAAGTGAGGTTTAAAATGGGAAAATTGATTTCAGCAATTTCTGGTTTTATTCATGCGGTGATTGAGGTGAGCTTACTTGGTTCTGGAATGTGTCTAGTAGCGAGCCAAATCCGTCTAACTGCTCTCAAGAAAGCATCGAAAGGATCGAGTAAGCTATCAGGTTTCACGCAGAGGATGACCAAGACAAAAGGCTTCTAGTAAAAACAAAGGCCCGCTTTTTCGAGCGGGCCTATTTTCTCTTGAATTTTTCGTCATAGTGATCAGCGATTGAATCGTTCTCTAGTATTTAAAACAAAACCGGCTGAATCTTTTTGGCTTAGGCGGCACGAAATTCTTTGTATTTATTTCTGATAGACAGCTAGTTATTCGCATTCATGCATAAATGACTTTTGGGTAGTCACGCTTATCATAGTATTATCTTCTGTTTTTGCACAGTAATCTACGCTGCCTCCTAATAGTTCATTTTGAGACGCACAGACATGGACATCAATAACTCTAACTACCTCTCTCAGCATGTCAGTTCAATCATCTCCATGAGAAAAGAGATGACTGCTTTGAAAAATCAATTTGCGAAACTTAGTTAAATTAAATCCTCTCTTCAAGAAGAAAGGATGAATCTTATTTAAGAAATAAAAAAGTTAATGAGAGAGCGTCTAATTCTTTATCTTAGTTCGACACGTCCTGGTTAAGTTCGTAGAGAACTTTGTCGTGCATCGTCCACCCTTCTGCATCGGCCTTGTCACCATCTGCTATTGACGGAAATGAGCTCGTGTTCACTGGCTTTAGGTTGTTTTTTTCATGAGTTAAAAAAATGGTCTTGGGAGTCAACCAAAAACTATATTTTCCACTATGACGCTTATACTGACATCGATGATTATGAAGACGAGGAAGAGCTGGAGGCTGAGCAAGAAGCCATCGAGAAAGAGCATGAGGATCATTTACTCTTAAAGTCTGAGGAATCTATGAAGGCCAGCTTTAAAAGCCGGCCTTCATGAATTGATTTCTTTTAGTCTGATGATCTAGCTCTGAGCTTATGACTAGTTCTCAGGTTTCGTAGAATCTGTCACGCATTGTGCAGAATATGAATCAGTCAGTCCGAGTACTGGATAATGGTTTTGAAAACTTATTCTTACGTTGTATCCGGAATCTTGTTTTTTGAAATCAATTTTATGGGTGTTAAAATTTGAGAATACATCCCATGATCTATGAAATGTGTTCTTAACGTAGGTCTCAATTTCTTTAAATTTTAGTTTGGTTGATTCGAGCTCCCCTGTAGTTGAGACCGAAAGATCAGAAGTTTTTTGAATTTCTTTTTTACCCTTAAAAGAGCTTAAATACATTGGAAACGTAGCCGGCTTATAATGAATGTTAGTCGTATAAGCATCAACCTTAATCATATAATCTACTTCACTACGATAATCTCTAACAACTCGAATTGAAACTTTGCAATCTTTTCCTGCATCTGTTTTTCCAGGTAGCGACACATGAAACTCATTCTGACCATTACCAAATTGATTTTGGAATGCCTGAATGACTTCACTTGACGTATTGGCATATGACGACGCTGCTAGAAAAGTAGTAAGCATAATTAAAATTTTCATTAAAATCCTTTTTCACGATTGTGTGTTTAATCGATGGTACTGCATTGGAAATAATTTCATATGGCACATGAATTTTTTTCAGGGGCAAAAAAACGGTACATTTGATAACGAATGATTTTCATGGACCTCAAAGGCCCTAATTCAGGCTATCCTTAGGTTGGGTTCTGTCTGGGTGGCGTGATGAGAAGGCCTTGGTTCGTTGGCGAAAAAGTCAGAACCATCATGCGACTTAGGAGAAGGGACGAAAGCAGATTATCTCGAATTACCGCCTGCGCGTGGGACAAATCACTCAATACACGAAAATTCCCGACGGACAAATTCTTCAGGAACAGCGCCTTGATGAAACTCAGGTGGGCAAAGGGACGTCGGTCACACTAATGGATGCGCAGAGGTCTGTGGAGTGGGTGAAGCAAACTGCTCCTCGTGATGTCTTGGAAAGATGCAGCTACGGCCAAAGAGTTCGAGAAATCGAGGTCGGTTAACGATGAGATCCGGTTCCGCTAGGTTCGCGTGATTCGTGACTATGGAATGTTTGATCGCCGCGAATCGCCGCAGTATTATCCGGATGCAGAGGGTGAAGAGACGATTCACTTTTGATGGGCGTTTTTAAAACAATCGAAAAGCTATTTGGTGCAAGTTAGAAATCCTAAATAGGAATTTTCCTTCGTTTCTAGGATTGTACTTTTAGTCACCGACGCTGATTTGCTTACGCATTTATAAGTAATAGAAATGCTGTCGGGTGCGCCTTCAGGAAAATAGGTGGTCCAGATTTCTATTCTGTGAATGGAAGAGTGGAAGTCGCCGAACATACGGGCCCGAACTATGTCCGTAACATCTTGTCCTGTACTCGCTGTCCCACTTACCAACACGACGATAGCTGGATCAGGCTTAGGCTGAGCAGGTTGTAAAATTGCATGTCGCTGCCCATCTGGCGTGCAACCAAACTCAACTGTGGCATCTGACACTGGAGCGGGAATCGTCATAGAATATTTTCCAATGACTTCAAGTCCCTTTTGACAACTCCAGTTCACCTGGAAGGATTTGTCCCCTTGGACGTCATCTTCTAAGTTATCCTCTGAAATATGATATTCACAGATGTTCTCGTCATTACAGTTGCCGGATATTTCCTCAGTCAAGTTACCTTTATGTTTACTACTAAGATTCATGCCGTATGAGGAGTCTTTGATTTTGATGCTGGCCTCTACGTCAGGTTTGATGACTTTAATAGAACGACATTCCCCTCTGCTGGCTTCTCGAAACTCAAGGACAGGGACTTTGTTTTTGGCCAGTACTTTATTCGTAAGGAGAAGAATGACTCCTGGCTGGAAGAGGACCTCTTCTTCTTTATGGTCAGAACTTAGTTCCGTTATATCGCGACCAGTTTGTGAATTAATTTTGAGAAGAACTCCGTCATCAGCAAAACTTTCAGCAATTGCCTGGTTTTTACTTGTGGAGAGAAACGCAGAATCCTGAATACATCCACCGATAGGAAGGGCCTGCATCTCCTGCGTGTATTTCGAGCCACGAAAAACATCACCGGAATATGGCGGCAAGTACGAAATTGCACTTTGAAGTTTGTTCGCAATGGCATTGCAGTCACGGCTCTTAAAAAACTTCCTTAAAGTTGAGTTCACTGGAGCATAGAGATTGAGGGTGTACTCATATATAAGCTCTTTACGACACTCTTTACCGGAGCACCCTTTAAAGTCCTCAAGTTGTTCCGTGCAGAGAGAGGGGTTATTCACATCAGCAAAGGCTGCAAGTGAGAAGAATACGAGGATTAATGCTTTCATTTCCTCATTATCTCATATGGGATACTACCCAAAAGAGACAGAAGAAAGATTACATTGAATGTTTAAAATTTAGACAGTTTTTGAGCCACTCAATTCTGCTCTTAATCCTTGTTATTTCACTCGCCGGAGCGAGTGTTCATAGCGTGTGTCAGCTTGAGTGTCGTCCAAACCTTGAGCTCTGTGAAAAATCTCCAACCACTTTTTTTTGATCACATTTCATACTCAAAAACATTATTTCAAGCTCAAGATTTTCCTCGCGAAATCCACCGGAAGGTTGTGCTGAGCCGACCTTAGATTGAATTGAAGCCATTTTTCATATCCATCATCAGTCAAACCAACGATTTCCTGGGCTGCCCGCCCGAAATCTATGACTGTGAGTTCATCGTCTGCGTGTATCTTGATGGCCTTAAGATTCTCGATTTCCTCAGCTCTGTTCGCCTCGAAGATCACTGGTATGGTGATTCCTCTGTGAAGAGAACCGGAACTTTCTCCCAGTCTTTTTTTACCATTCAGATGAAATAACTGCGTATTGAAGTGTGGGATGAAAATCTCTTCCGAATGTTCAATGGCTGGGCCGTCATTCATGGGCAACTTCATCAGCTCTGATTGCAGAATTTTATTATCAAGAAGTTTTCCATTCAGAAAGCCACCAGCGTAAAAGCTGAATCGCTCATCAAGATCAATTTTTTTTATCGCAGAACAGAGCTTGAAAAAATGTTCGAGATTTCTCATCTCACCCCAGTTTGTCCATGCACCGACTATGATTTTTTCATCATACGATAGAGAAGGCCTGGCCAGGTTGAAAAACGGATGAGGAATAATCCGCGTTTCATCTTTTCTGTGATTCCAGAATTCTGATTGAACAAGATCTCCAAAAAGAACGATGGGAACTTTTCTGTCATTGAAAAAAGTCTTCATGTGTTCATGGAGGAGAAATTCATCAGGACGATGGAATAAAAAGATGGCTTTAGTAATATGCTCAGTGGCTTTCAGTATCTCAAGATCTTCAAGCAGACTTTCTGGGGAAGAATGAACCTGAATAAAATGAACATCTGGATTTCGCGTGACTACATCTGAACCAGCTTCCAGGAACCCGTTTGTGATGGAATCTGTAAAACTGCGGAGAGTGGAAGCGCCATGGATCTGAACTTTCATTTTGAGAGGGTAACCCGGTTGAAGCACGACGAGAATGTTTAAAATTTATACCTTATCTAAAGTATGACGAGTTTCATCCGATAAGAGCAGTATGAAATACCTAATTCTAGCATCATTAGTTGCACTCGTTGGCTGCGCTCAGTATTCTCAGGGACCTTCAGAGCGGGGGCCAGCTTCTGTCATTACTCATCCAACCTGGAAAGGTTATCTTGAACAGGAGAAAGGTCGTTCCTTAGCAGACTTGTTTGTGGATCCGTCTTACATCAAAGCTCCATGGAAAAAGTATAGTGAATTCAATGTCGATGGTTCTCAGTTTCCACCAAACAGGATCAATGTCGTCCCGTTAAACTGTGCAGATAAAAAACTTTACCCAACGAATCCTCAGCAAAATACCAAAGAATATATCTATGGAGTCTATGCTGACTACGATTACACCAGACTACCGGGTACATCATCAGCCTGCATCATTCCTAACTTTAATAAGAAACATTGTTTACGGGCCCAAATTGCAGTTGTCGCTGTTATGTCTGATATCTATCAGGATGCCTGCGGCCACTTCTACCGCGCTTACTGGATGCTCAGTTACAAAAATGGGGGTGGGCCGAGAATGAGTGAAGACAACATGGGCACACTTTTTTCTAAAGGCCGCACGGTTTACGAAAAACCAAATTCTCAATTTCCTGGAAAGGAATTTGTGGATGGAGATACTTATCCGGTCGATGTGAAATCTTTCATGTTTCTCGGGAGTGTACTTCCGCGTGATGGCCAGAAGATAAGAGAATCTCAGGCCCTGGCAACCCGGGCAGGCTATACCTTCAGAAACCGCATTTTTTACGCCAAACCTCTTAGATAGCCGTTACATCTCTCTCATCATTATTGGCATAAGGTCTGACTCCTCTTACGGATGCTGATTTAAAATTAAGCGAATTTTTCTCGCGCTCGCTTTCGTACTCACTTTCAAGATCACGGTCATGCTCATTTTGTGAGGAATATTTATCTACTCCTTTATGGTGATAACGACTGAGAAAGTCCTTTATTTTTTGTACGATTTTCATGATTTCCCCTCCTGTTTACTCACCTTTGTGAGAGCATCTTCCATGCCAGTCTGAGAGGCCTTGAGGCCGTTTGTCACAGGGCCCAAGGGGCATTTTCCCTCTGAAAAACTAAATGAAGTGTTGAGTCATTGACTCCTATGAAAGTCGATGTAAGTCCAAAATTCCTAGACAGGCCCAGAGAGACTAAGGGAAGATCGGGGAAAGGAATCAACTTAGTTTTAGCGGATGCATGAGGCAGAAGCGGGCGAAGGTCCTTCACACACAAACACATTTGAGAGGCAGACATGAGACTTAACAGGCTCATCATCCAGGGTTTTAAATCATTCAAAGATAAAACCGTCATTCATTTCGACCAGGGTATCACTGGCATCGTCGGCCCTAACGGCTGCGGGAAATCGAACATCGTTGATGCTCTTTTTTGGGTTATGGGAGAGCAATCTGCAAAGCACCTTCGTGGTACGAGCATGAAAGATCTCATCTTCGCCGGATCATCGAAGTACACGCCTGCCTCATTCGCAGAAGTGACTCTCGTACTCGACAACATTAACGGCAAACACATTCACATAAATGGCGCAGTTGCGAAACCCAATGAGATTCAGCTTACACGTAAGCTCTATCGAAATGGTGAAGCCGAATATCGGATCAATGGTGAACCGGCACGTCTGAAAGACATTCATGAAGTTTTCATGGATACAGGTGCTGGTGCAAAGTCTTACTCCATTATCGCTCAGGGTGAAATCAACAAGCTCGTTCAGGCCAAGCCTGAAGAGCGTCGTGTGATGATTGAAGAAGTTGCCGGGATTACAAAATTTAAACTCAGAAAGCGCGAGTCGCTTAAGAAGATTGAACAGACTCAGGGCAACCTTGTTCGTCTCGAAGATCTTCAGAATGAGATTTATAAAAATCTCAAAAATCTTGAGCGTCAGGCGGAAAAAGCTGAGAAGGCCCGCACTCTCAGAGAACGAATTACGAAGTATGAACTGATCGTCGAATCTCACCGTGAGAACGATTACCTTCAGGAATACGTTAATGCTCACTCGATGCTGGAAAGCCGGGTCGTTGAGCATGAAAAACTCAGCCTGAGAAAAAACCAGATTGACCTGCTTTTGGAAGATGAAAAAATCCAAAAGATGGACATGATGGAAAGAATCGACACTGCTCAGGATGATTTCAATGAGCATTCGAAAGAACTCGCAGCTTCTGAAGAAAAAGTTAAACACCTCAAGAAGTCACTCACAGATAAAGAGCGTCAGATTGAGCGTGCTGAAAAAGAAAACGTAGAACTTAATATCGATATTGAGAAACGAACTGAGCGCCTTGAAACTCTGGAAGCTCAGCTTTCAGAACTTGAGAGCAATAACTATGAGCAGATGGATTTTTCTGCTCTTGAAGAAAAAGTTGAACTTCTTAAAGGCCAGCTTTCTGATCTTGAAGAAGAGCTCACTGACAAAAGACGCGCCTACACGACAGCTAAGGAATCGTTCCATGCCCTAGATAACGAAGCATTTAAGAATACTTCGAAGCTTGAAGAGTACTCACGTCTTCTTCAGGATCTGACGGCAGAAATCGAAACACTCGAAAAGAGTACTTCGAATTTCACTGATGATCTCATGAAAGACCGCGCGAAGATGAAATCGTCCCAGGCGAAAGTTGAAGAACTCGAAGCTGTTCTTCCAGTTCTTCGCGGTGAAGTTGAAAAGCTTCAGTCTGACCTTAAAGCAAATGATGTCACTTACCGTGATCTTTCACGCGAAGTAATTCAGCTTGATTCACGCAAGAGTTCTTTGATTGAAATCAATAACTCTGCTGAAGGTAAAGCTCAGGGAGCCGTGAAACTCGTTCAAAGAGTTAACGACGGTACTCTGGAAGTTCTTGGTAAGCTCATCGAATGTGACCCGGAATACGCGGTTGCTGTTGAGCAATTGATCGGAGAGTCTCTGGATGCCGTTCTTGCAACAGCTTCTAAAGACGTTTTCGCTTCTCTCATTTCTGATTTTGATTCAACTGTAGACATCCTCTGGCCTCTTGACGGTTCGATGTCTCAGGAAAGTATCGGCCGCCTCGAAACTCAGGGCTGCCAGGGCATGAAGGCACTTTCGGAAATCATTCGCATTAACAACACTGATTACGCGGACAAACTATCTAAGATTCTAAACGGATTTTTTATCGTAGAGAATTTGACCCCTGAACTCGCCTCAAGGATTAACCCTGAGATCCAATTCAAAGGATTGGTTTCCAAGGACGGAAAGGTTCTTCTTAAAAAGATCGGTAACTCGATTGTCTATGGCGTTCGTCAGGAAGCAGCTTCTGAAGCACAGGGTATTGTTCAAAGAAACAACCTGATTCAGGAACTCTCAGTCACTTTTGAGATGAGACAGACAGAACTGACAGCTCTCGAAACCAAGATCAAAGATATTGAGACCACTCTTTCGATGAAACGTGAAGCTCTTGAAGCCGCGACTCGCGAATTCAACGAAGTAAACACAACATACGTTGCTACTCGGGCAGCACTCGAAAGTAAAGAAGCTAACCAGTCTTCGAACTCTTCTCGTCTCCAGATTCTTCAAAACCGTAAGATTGAAATTTCAGGCAGTCGTCTGGATCTTCTCGAGTCTGACGAGCGCATCATCAATGAAAAGGATGAAGCCCAGGAACTCGTTAATTCTTTGAATTCTGACATCGCTGATCTTGAAGGTCGCCATCAGGAACTCAAGGTTTCTTTTGAGAATGAACGCGACGATATGATGGGCCTGAAGGTTAAAGCTCAGTCATACCAGCAGCACTTAACAAGTATTAAGTCCCAGGTTGAAGATGTCGCCGGTCAGATTGATCGTTATCGTGAGAAGCAGGAATCCAACACTCTTCATCTCGAAACTTTCCAGAATGAAATTGAAAGCGTTCAGACTGAGATCGAGACGGTGGAAACATCTAACCGTGATATGGCCGACACACTTTCAGAGAAAGAGTCTTACCTCAATCTTCTGAAAGACCAGATTGCCCAGATCCTGCTTTCGATGCAGGAAAAAGAGTCTGAGCTCAAAGACATCACAAACCGTATCAATAAGATCGAAAAAGAAAACGTTGAGCTTGAACTCAAAGTAAACCAGATCATTCAGGAAGAAGAAATTCTTGTGAAGGATATGTTTGAGCGTTACAAGATTGATCTTCGCTCGGTCCTCATGGCCCACATGGAAATCACATCTGCCCAGATCCCTGATCTGAAGAATGTTTCATCCATGTATACGATGGAAACAGAAGAAGGTCAGAAGACGATCGAATCTCTTCCTTATGAATTTGAGAGAAGATTCCCCGGTCAGGTAAAAGAGGCAAAAGAGAAATTCAAGGAATACAAAACGGACTTCAACCGCCTTGGCGAAATCAACTGGCAGGCCATTGAAGACTATGACCGTCAGAAACTTCGCTACGATTTCCTGAAATCTCAGGAAGAAGAACTGAAGAAATCCCTCACGGATCTCCAGACAGCAATCACCCATATCGATGAAAAATCCAAAGAGCGATTTAAGGAAGCTTTCAACGAAGTGAATGAGCGTTTCTCGAAAGTCTTCCCGATTATCTTTGGCGGTGGTGAAGCGAAACTTGAAGTGACAGGCGATCTCGATTCAATCGAGTGCGGTGTCGACATTATCGCAAAACCTCCTGGCAAGAAAATGCAGTCGATTACCCTCATGTCTGGTGGTGAGAAAGCCATGACGGCAGTGTCCCTCATCTTCTCAATCTTTCTCGTGAAGCCTTCTCCATTCTGTCTCCTCGATGAGGTTGATGCTCCTTTGGATGATGCCAACGTCGGCCGATTTAATGAGCTCCTTCGTGAAATGAGTGGAGAGTCGCAATTTATTTTGATTACACACAATAAGAAAACCATGGAACTTAATGACACTCTTTATGGTGTAACTATGCAGGAGCCCGGCGTTTCAAAGGCCGTCTCCGTGCAGCTCCATTAGTGGTTTGTGGACGGGGGATAAGTGACTTCAGTAAGAGGAAGCTGTCCCCTTTTTTAAACCTGAGGGTTATATGAAACTTTTGATCACACTTTTGTTCTTTATCATTTTCACGATTAGTCAGTCGCATTCGAAGTCCTTTGTGCCTTCGTCCTTCAGTGCGAATTATGAAGAATCAATCTACAAAGCTTCGATGAAAAAAGAAGTGAAGAGCTACGGGAAGATTGATTATAAGTTTCCAGGCAATATCCGTTACGAAGTTGTGACTCCGGATGCTCTCTTGTTTGTTAGTAACCCAAGCAAGTCATGGATCTACTCACCACCATTCGATCCGAAAGAATCCGGTCAGGTCACCATCCAGAAGACAAGCAACTTAGCTATTACTAAAATTCTTGATTCCCTGAACAAGGGACTGGAAAATTCAAAACTGTTTACGACGAAGTATGCTGGTAACGATCTCTCTTTGAATTTCACTCCTGATATGCAAAAGGACAGCTCTGTTAAACTGATGACATTGCATGCTTCTAAAGAAGCAAAAACAATCCAGAGTCTCAAAGAATTTGAATCACTTTCCATCGAATATGTAGATGGAAGGAAAGTGAAGATGAAATTCCTGGAGATGAAAGAAGATGTGAAGTTTGAGAGTAATCACTTCGTCTTCACCGTTCCGGAGAAGACGAAGGTAACTACAAATTAGTCAGCAGTAATAGGGCAGAGAACCGGAGTCTGGTTCAATTTTCTTTTCACAGATCCGTTCGTCATTTCATTACCCATGATCACAAGATATCCCACAACAACCAGGGCCGGTTGGCGGAATTCTGTGACGACGTTATCAACGTAGTTGATGGCAAGGTTGTCCGCTGTCTGGCGGGCATTATCCATAGCGAACCTTGTTCCAATGTCGAAGGCCATGTCCACATAACCGTTCTCAGACATAACGTTCATCACTTTTTTCTCAAGCCTTACGATTCCTTTTACCGTGTAGGAAACCTTCGTGCCATTGGGTTGGTTTCCAGCCAGACATTGCACGATCTGTTTCTGCATTTTATGACTCTGGGTCACCGTTTGCACTAAACGACTTGGGTCTTCGTGGCGAATGGATTCTGCACGAATATCATTCATCATGCTGCCTGCGAGAGAGGCCGCCGTGAACATCCAGCGCGTTCCCACTTTCTTTTTTGTAGCTGCAAGGATAGCCCTTACCTTAGTCGCAATTGCTCCCCGAAGGATCAGGCCCTTACCGATTTTTCCGATGGCGTCTTTCAGGCCCATTGCCGTGATCCCTTTAGCCGCATTCATCTGGGCAAGAGTAAAAACCGCACCTGCAGCCTTCTGGACAAAGGTCATACTATTGGCAATGAATCCCATCGATTTCCTAAGGAGTCCTGCCATCATATTTTTCACAGCTAATCCGGCACTGGTTGCGAAGAATAATCCGCTCGCAAATTTAATTCCTTTTCCAATGTACTTCACTACAATGCCACCGCTCATCCATAAGGCGACATCCGCGACGAGAAGGGCCAGAAACTCCTGATTATTGGCCCGGTCAAGTACGTCTTTTGCGCGACGATAGCCTTCATGAAGAAGAAGCCCCATCTTGCGACTTTGTTCCGGGCTTAATTTTTCCATTCTCATGCCTTGTCCACGCCAGAGACGAACACTTATCTCTTCAAAGTTCAGCATCTCTTTGAAGTAGTTAAGTTGAGATTTAACTACGCGGGCAGCGGCAATGGAGAGATACGAAACAATCGCAGAAGCGAAAATATTTGCTTGAACAAGAGCAGTGGTTTTGTACTGTTTGAAAAGTTGATTCTGAACCATGTCGTATCCGTGCGCGTGGCTGCCTTTCAACGTATATCGAACAAACCCATAATCACTATGCCACATGAACCAGGTTTCAATTTTTCCATCATCATCGAAGTCACGACCATATCCTAATACCTGATTCACTCCGGGTGCTATACGGGGAACATCTGCAGCTTCAAGTCTGACTTCGGGTCTGTTCCATTCGTTCTTATAAGCGAAGGCCCGCACTTTATGTTTGTATCCTTGTGCATCGACACCGTACATGACAGTGGCGACAGCTCCTTCCTGAGCAAAAGCCGAAATCGCTGTAAATAGAGACAGACAGAAAAAGAGAATCCTCAAAGAAACCGAGTTCATAAATATCCTTGGGTAATTTTGAACTCGGTCATTATTCATCGAAAACATATGCGGGGGTCTTGTGGTGTAATTATTTTTTACAGGTGTCTAAACTTTAGACAGTTTAAAATCCGTAAGCGTTGACAAGAACTGAGAGACCGAAAAGATTTAACATAAGAGTAAGGCCGTAAAAGAGTGAGTTCATCCTGGATCCTTTGTTGTGATTTGAGATTCCAGAAACCTATTAAGCAGCGAGCATTTGAATGTAGATGTCAGTGGTATGGTCGTTATGTGCTGATTTTACTGTGTTACAGCTTTCGTCCACCCAGCTTGAGGTTTCCGGCTCAAACTCGCAATGATCGTAGATGCAATTTTGAGAAGTTGTAGCCAGTTTCTTGCAATTCACAAAGGAGCAGTTCACAAAGTTGCATTTTTTAAAATGCGAGAAGTTGAAATTGCAATCTTCAAAAACACAGTTTTCAAACGTAACACATTGAAATTCGCACGCATAGAAGGCTGATTCAGAGAAAACGACCTTTTTATAGCTACTTAGAACAATTCTCGAACCCGCAAGAACTTGATTAGTAATGATAACCCCTGAAAGGTGCTCGTCCTGGACTGACTGATAAGACTCAGATGAGTTTTTAGCAGTTAAATCGTTGAGTTGAGCATTCATGACCGTTCTCCCGTTGAAGTGGTTCCTTACTGCAATAATAGCAAGCCCGACCCTTTGCGTCAAGCAATAATATTGCATCAAGATATTTTTTTGCATTCCGACAAGGAATTCAAGGGGGTGGAACATGATCCGCTTTAATCCAGACTTTCTCGAAAACTTCCTCGCAGTCGTTCGTAAATACATGCAATTACGGGGTGGTTTAACTCAGAAAGATCTCTCAGAGATGATGAATGTGGGGATCTCCACCATGAGTCGCTTCCTGAACTTGAAGACAAGTAATGTGGATGAGCAACTGGTTGCGAACATTATTGCAACTCTGCAGATCCCACTTCACGAGATTATTGATGGAGTGGAAGAAGAGTCCACTGAGACTTTCAAGCGTCTCGTGCAATTTTATAAAGACCAGCGATCTTCCGATGCGTCTCCTGAAGCATCGACGACGGAGCAACCTGAGACCATTAGAAAAACTCAGGCCACAATCAACGTTGGTGGTAAGAAACAACATATGTCTTTCGGTGAGAAGACAATGCCTCAAGCTCAAACGAAAACGGATATTTCGATTCGTGAAAAGCTCGAGACACTTTCGCCAAGGCAAAAAGCTTATCTTACAGACTTCTTAAATCTCGATGGCAATGACCGCGATCTGATTGTGGACCTTGGCGACGCAATCTTCAGGTACTACCGTCAAAGGAACGTTGAATTCTAATGCTCGGATGGCTCTTTGTTTTATTATCTGTATCTGCGTTCGCTGCTCCTCAGAGTATTGAGGTGTGGTTTCTATCAAATGCAAAAGTCACCGAACTTAATCGTCTTATCAATGGTGACACCCGCTATTATCCTTTGCGTGCAGAACTTGAATGTCAGGAGATGGGGGATTATTGTTTCGATCCGCAATTTGGTCTCTACAAAAAAGACAGTCTTGATGAAAATGTCAGCACATCAAAAATTGAATCTGACGGTCCGGGAATTCCGCCAGCAAAGTCTGTTGAGCGTGAACTGATTGATTGTGATCCCAAGAATTATTTCGACGTGTTTTGTGGAAAGGCCCGTAAGGAAGCTACCCGCGGAGTAACAAAACTTGATCTCTGGATTGATACGAGCTCATCTATGCGGGAGTTTGATTTTTCAGATAAGCAAGGCAACTGTCACAGGAAGAGCCTCGTTGGGGCCCTCGACAACGCAGGCTGTGGATTCAACCAGAAAGTAAACGTGATGATGTTTGATACAAGTCTTAAGCAGGCCGGCGGTATGGGAGACCTGTGTAACAACCAGGGCCTCAACGATTATAAACGACTGATGGACTGGATTGAGCGCTCTGACGCCAAGAAACTCGTGATCATTACGGATATTTATGAATTCCATAAGGAATTCTCTGACTATATTGAAAGTAAGCATGGAAGATTCCATGGCGATAAGGACCCGTTAACAGCTGTACAGATGTCTGCGCTCGCCTCAGAACTTGCCAAATCCTGCCACTGATTTCACAATCCCCTTATGAAACTTGAAAGTCTTCTCACATGGTCTGCTCAGGAGTACCGCGATCTTCCGTGGCGAAAAAACCGTTCGCTCTATCGCACTCTTGTGTCTGAAATCATGCTTCAGCAGACCACTGTCGGTACTGTTAAAAATCATTTTGAAAGATTCCTTACCCGTTTTCCGGACCTTCAGAGCCTGGCAAGTGCAACCGAGGATGAGCTCCTTGTTGCGTGGAAGGGACTTGGTTATTATCGTCGTGCCCGCAGCTTGAAAAAAATTGCTGAAGCTCTGGCGCGCGATCATGATGGAAAATTTCCTGTGAGCGCAGAACATCTTCAGAGCATTTCAGGGATTGGACCTTACACGGCCAATGCACTCTTATCAATAGGTATGGACCGGCCCGCTCTTGCTCTCGACGCCAATCTCGAAAGAGTCATCGCACGCTTGTTTGGTTTGAAATCAATGAAGGGAATAAAACTTCAGAGAGAGATTCAGCAGTTGTTCTCTGATGGTAAAATTTTTACAGCGAAACATTCACCAAGGGCATTAAACGAAGCACTCATGGATCTGGGGAGAACTCATTGTCAGGCGAGAAAGGCGAGTTGTGAGCTTTGCCACTTGAAAAAAGACTGTGTCTCTTTTAAGGAAGGTAAGCCTCTTCATTATCCGACAGGAGCTGAGAAGATCAGTGCAGGCAAGAAAGTTGAACATGAGCTTCAACTCCTTCGCGCGTTTGTCATCAAGGAAGGTAAACTTCTGGTGTATAAGAAGAATGAGAAAGAGTGGCTTTCAGGTCAATACGAAGTTCCGACTTTTATTCTTAAATCAACTGACAAAAAACTTTCTCAGTACCCCGCGATTAAGTTCAAGACAACCCCGGGTGTAGTTCATTACAAGTCCGGGATTACGAAATACTCCATAGATAATGTTCTTGAAATAATGGATGAGAAAACGTTCAAGACTCTTAAGTTTTCGCGTCCGGTGGTATGGAGAGATATTGCATCTGAAGATTCGAATTTCACGACAGCTACTCTGAAAGGTCTCGCGAAAACAACAGGCTAATTATTTCTCTTTCAAAATACAGTATATGTTCCGCATCGATAATGTCGTCATCGGAATCTCAAGACAATATTTTCCGCAGAATATGATATCGGCACGATCGTTTCTGGTAAGATAAATGCCTTCGGAAAGCTTCTTTTCCCCTTTAAGCCTGCAATCTTTTTTTGACTGATATTCGCCTACTAATATGACCATACGATCCCGGTCAAAAACGCGATAAGCATAGGCAGACCAACTTCTGGATATCAAAAAATAAATTGATATAACGGTGATGATAAAAGATGCGGCCAGGATAATGTTAATCTTTTTATTTAAAGCTTTCATTCTGGCCTTTGGTTCGGGCATAGAATTGGCTTTTTCACTGGGCATAACGATAGATTACTTAGTTCGGAATAAAAATCTGAACAGGGAATTCCGCGAACACTGCATTTTCAGTGCCTGTCCCGAGAAGCCCGCCATCAAGAGAATTCGTGTTGTGGCCATAACAGAAGAGCGTAAGTGAGGTCGTCACATAGCATGAATGGTATTCACCCGTAGATATAGAGGCAACTCCTGAAGCAACGATCTTTGTTGGCAAGTTATCCTCAACATCAACGTGGGAAGAAGGTCCCCAACATCTCAGAGAGCCATCAACGGCCACGCATGGAGCAGCTGTTGCGGAGACCGAAGTGACGTTTGCAGTAAAGAGTCTATAAGGAGTGATGTGAAGATCAGTTGTTCCATCACCTATTTGATAAGATGAGTTATCCCCGAAACAATTAAGACCACTTGTACTTGTTTTCACACAGGTCATACTGTTCAAGATTGATACGCTGACACTTCTTACTGAATGAGAAATCGTTTTTAATGGAATGAGAGAGTCGACGGTTGTGTTGTTTCCGTACTGGCCCACACTGTTATCACCCCAGCAATAAAGAGCACCTCTAACGACTGCACAAGTTGTCGCTGATCCTGTTGAAACATCTGAAACTCCCGAAGCAATGACTTCAGTCGGGGTTGAAGTCGGAGTTGTTGAGTTATCACCAATTTGACCGGACCCATTAGCTCCCCAGCATTTCAGTGCACCGGTATCGAGAACGGCACATGTATTACTCAAACCCGCAGAAACTTTTTTCACCCCGGAAGAAATAATCTCACAAGGCTCAATGATTGAACCGCAGGCGTTATCACCAACCTGCCCATCAGTATCGTCGCCCCAACAAAAAAGTCCGCCATCAACAACGGCACAAACATGAGCGAAACCAACAGAGACATCAGTGACACCTTCATCAATAACTTTTACTGGAGTGCTGACTGGAGTCGTCGTTCCGTCACCAACACCACCGAAATTATTTGAACCCCAACAATAGAGGGCCCCGAAATAAATGGCACAAGAATTATAAGTACCAACAGAAACTTTCGCAAAACCTTGTACGACACCATCACCATCAGTGTCAGTTGCTGAATTATCCAGACGCTCATCAAGAGCAGCGTTAGCTTTTTGGACGTCAATATGCTCTCTACAACTTACAACGGATGAAAGGAGTACGAGTGTGACGAGCGGAAAAATGAATTTGTTCAGGATCATAATTACCTCGTGATATTCATCGGTTACTCAGGTGAAAAACCTTACTGAAATCGTTCAAGCCTCGGATATGTTGGATAATTTTTTGTCGTAGAGAAAATAAAAAAGGCCGGATTTCTCCGGCCAATTTTTCTAAGAATGTAATTTCTGATTAACGAAGGATCATGCAGCCTCTGCCGCCGGATCCACAAACCATTGTACCGAGGCGACGTGAGCTTCCACGAGATTGGTAAGCTTCAGCTTGAGGATTACATGATACCCAGGCCGTATGTTTTTCAACACCACTACGAAGGCGAGTTACGTCGCTTCCTGCCGGAGTTGGTCCACCCCAGATACCGCAATCAGGATTTCCGAATGTTTTGTTGAGAAGTGCATCAGCTCTCTTTTCAGCATCACCGTAGTTATCGGCAACACCTTTTGCCCAATATTTCCCAACCGGATATTCAACACCGTTAAATGGATTAAGCATAGATACAGCAGCTTCAGCATAGTCGCGGAAAATGCGAACTTCGCAAACGTTCTGGCCTTTCGGGCAGGGTGAAACGAACGCAAATGCAGAACTTGTGAGCGATAAGGCCAATAGCAAAAATAAACTTTTCATAAATCACCTCGTATAAAGATCATACGGGGATTTCCTGAAGAGCAGGGATGGTCAGGTAAAAATTCCGAAGCTGTCTAAAGTTTGGACAATTAGTCTTCACGGGCACTTGGTGTGCCGACAGACCATTCAACAGTTGTGGTTGTACGAATGACTTTGACATCCATACGATCTGCATTTGAATGAGAATCTGCTGATTGCCGGGTCTGACTTGCGAACCAGTCGTAAGAGGGCCTGATCTCTTCGCGGATCTCTGGTACTTCTGAACAATTAAAATATGTTCTTGGACTGATAGCCGCGGCCCGCGCTTGAAGCCCCGGACCCCAGGTTGCATCATTAGGGCTGTAGAAATATTCTGCTTTTCTGGCAGGAGGCTCAGGGAGATCGATACTGGTACACATAAGAGTAGAGAGACCTACGGCACTGAGACAGTTGATATGAAATGCATGAGCAACAATACGTAATTCGCGAATGGATCTCAAAAGATCATCATTGCAAACTCTGTCCCTGCGTTCTTGATCGGCCTGTAGTTGACGGATTTCTTCAGCAGAAGGGGCCGGAGTGGAAACCTTTTTGGCTTCAACTGTTGTTGAAATAACAAAGAGACCTAAAACAATAGCGAATAGTGTTTTCAAACGCGTCCCCATTTAAAGGAATCATAACTTACTATTCTTATCGGATGAATTTGGGAAAACATTGAGGAAGGGGGAGATGAGACTTCTTGTGGGCATCCTGAAAAGACCGAGATCAGGAATAAGCCGGATTCTGTATTAAACCATCATTCCTCTAGGACTTAGATTACCCTAAGCCTCCAGCACCCTACCCGTGAGCTCCTCGGACAGACTCAACGCTCACCTACATGGGCTTGCACCTCGTAGAGTTTACCTGGTTTCACTACGCACTTCTTTCGAAGCCATACATACTTTCTGTTGCACTTGTCCTCACCTCGCGGTGGACGGGCGTTACCCGCTACGATGCCCTATGGTGTCCGGACTTTCCTCCCGCCATTGCTGGCCGGCGACGGTCCCCTGATCTCGGTCCGCGCATATTACCCGCGACTTACGCTCAGTGCAACCCCCCACTCAAGTATTTTTAAGGCCTGCCGATAAGAGGTGTAATACTGGAGGATCTATGAAAAATCTCGGTCTGGCTTTCCTTGTGATGTTCTCTCTCGTCGTTGTCTCTTGTGGTAAAAAAGATGGCGGCGGCGGCAGCAGCGGCTTTTCAAGCGAGGCATACAGCACGCAAGACGGTAAGATTAACTGGACCACTGGTGTGATCACAGTTGACGGCAAAAATTATAATCCACAATCTCAGCAGGTTTCACCTGCAAGCTACGCGATCATCAGCAATGCTTTCCTGAATAAAGGGAATGTTTCGGGGATTACTCAAAGTACCGGGCAAGGGATTCAATACATCTTCCGCGTTCGTATCGAAGCTATCGAATCTCATTTCAACGGTCAGAGAGTTCTCGATATCCGTTCGATGAAGTTTATTAACTATAATCGCTAAAATCTAAATCATGCACCGTACGGGAGGAATATCCTCCCGCACTGTGTGCACGTCTTTAAACTTTGAATCAGGTCCACTTCAATTTCTTCTTGCTTCGACATCTTATACCGACAAAAATAACAACTTCCCAATTCCACTCTCGTAAATGGTCCATGAGCTAGATTCTTATCTTTTGTTCGCATGTAGATCTGCTGAAAGTTTGATGGCAGTTCTTCTACCAGTAATTGCAATCTGAAATCGATCTTCTTGATTTCATCCTGAGCTTTGATTTTATCTGCTTCGGCTTCACCCTGAATTTCAACAAGTGTTTTCTCAAGGCCATTCAGGAACGTCACATTCGCTTCACATTCTAATTTCTTCTCTTCCATCGCTTCAAGGAGTTGAAGGCCCTGATCTTCTAAGAGCGAGAGTTCTTTCCGATAGGAATTAATTTTATCTTCAGCCGCACCCATGCTCATGAGATTGGAAATTTGCTGTGATGAAACCTGAATCTTCTTTTCCAACTCGTGGAGATTTTGTTGCAGTGAGCGCACCTCAAGATTGAGTGATGCAGTTTGCATAGTGGTCAAATCTTTCCTCTCAATAATTTTTGCTACACGCGCGTCTTGATCGCTCAAAACCTTTAAGTGGCTGATTCTCATTTTTCCGAGAGAATCGATTTCTTTTAATTTCACAAACCACTCTACACTCACTTTATTTTCTCCCGAAATTGGCGATAATATTGGAACATGAATTCCAAAATTATCTACCTTAAAAAACTCGAGCTCTACAAGGAGCTGGACAACTACAAAGACGGCCAGTTTTTTGCTATTGCTGATCAGAAGATCAAGAATCATCTACCACAGTGGATTCAATTTTCCCCACATGTTTTCTGGCTTAAATCTCCAGAGGATGAAAAAAATCTTTCGTCTTATGGCCAGGCTGTTGAGTTTCTTCTGAAAGGCGGAATCCAGCGTTCATCGAAGCTCTACGCATTTGGCGGGGGTGCTACTACTGATCTCGCAGGTTTCGTTGCGTCGACTATTCTTCGTGGGATCAAGTGGAGTGCTGTACCTACGACACTTCTTGCGATGATTGATGGTTCTATCGGCGGCAAGGTTGGAATAAATATGCCTCAGGGGAAAAATCAAATTGGTGCTTTTCATGCACCCGATGAGATTTATATTTGTGGTGATTTTCTTACGACACTTTCTGACAAGGAGTGGACATCAGGAAAAGGTGAAATCCTGAAGTACGGATTTCTCTCAAATGAGATCCATGAGCTCATCCTGAAGAAAGCTGCGATTGAAGTCATTGCTCATGCGTGTGCCGTGTATAAGACCAAAGTTGTTGAAAGTGATTTCAAGGAAGAAGGCGACCGGATTCTCCTGAACCTTGGCCATACTTTTGGTCATGCGTTCGAATCTCACCTGAAGTTGTCACACGGCCAGTCAGTTGCCATGGGTCTACGGTACCTTTTCAAAGTTCTGAAGCAGCATGAGCAGCTCGCACAGTGGGATAAAATGGCCAAGGCCCTTTCTCTTCCGGTGGAGAAGTACAACATCGATCATTTTCCTCTTTTCGATATCAACGCCTTCATTTCCTACGTTGAGCACGATAAGAAAAAGATCGATTCTCACCTGCGCTTAGTACTCGTCAAGGCCATTGGGTCTTGTTATGTTGAGGAAATCCTCATGAAGGATTTTAAGAAGAAGATCCAGACCTATGAAGAGTTTAAAATTTAAGCCCGGCCTCTTTCCTTCCCTGATAAAAATCCCAGGTTCCAAATCCTATGCAAATCGCGCACTGATTCTCGCTGCGCTAAAGAAAAGCAAATTTGCGATTCATGATCTTCCAGAATCAACGGACGTCGCTTTTCTCGTCGATTGCTTGCGCCAGATAGGGCCCAGGATTCATTTTGAAGGACGGACCTGTATCGTGGAGGGTTCCTTTCCAGAATCGGAATTAAAGGGCTGCAGGGTTGAAGTAGGTGAGGGTGGGACGACCGCGCGTTTTCTCGCGACCCTCCTTCTTCGTGGCAAAGCTTCTTACACGCTGATTCTCGGAGATCGTTTAAAGGCGAGACCCTGGGATGAGTTCATCGAACTTGTCAGGAAGTTTGGTGGCAAAGCTCATCTTCAGGGAAATGAACTTACCATTCAGGGTCCAGTGACTCTTCCAGATGTTTTGCACGTCGATTGTTCAAGGACCACTCAATTTGCATCCGGACTTCAGCTCGCTTTCTCAGATCAAAACGTAAAAGTTGTTCCTGTTGGTATGGATTCTTCCGAAAGTTACTGGAAGATGACTCAGGAAATGATTGCCAAAATTTCAGGCCCTGATTCGTACTCTGTGCCTCTTGATTGGAGTAGTGCAAGTTACCCACTTGCCTTCGGTGCTCTTCACCAGGAAATATTTTTTTCTGACTTATTTGAAGATTCGTTTCAGGCCGATTCGAAATTTCTGCATGTTCTTACGAGTCTGGGGGCAGTTACTAAAACCAACGACGGACTTAAAATACATCCGCTCACAAATCCTCACAGTGTTTCAATGGATGTGCATGATTGCCTGGATCTCGTTCCTGCTCTGAGCTTTCTTCTCGCGCATATACCTGGTCAACATGAACTTTGGGGAATTGAAAATCTCGCTCATAAAGAAAGTCATCGGCTCAAAGAGATTCTTAATCTTCTGAAGAGTTTTGAAAGAGAGTGTTCTGTTGCAGACAATGCTCTCAAAATCACAGGTTCGGATAAGGAAATCCAGCATGAAAAAAATCTCAAAATGCCAGACGATCACCGCATGGTGATGACCGGAACTCTCTTCCTCCTGCACCATAGCGGAGGAGAGATTTCACCAGCTGATGCCGTGGCCAAGTCCTATCCTCGTTTTTTTGAGCTCTTAGCCTCTTCCCGGATACCGTAAAAAGTCCCTTCCCCCCTATGCATTCTTTACAGCTGGTCGAAGATGGGTGATCTTGCGGGTACACCAAATTGAGGTTCCCATGTCAGCTTTCAAAATTTTAGCTTTGTTGTTTCTGGCCACATCAGCTTTCGCTCAAACGCGGGAACTGACCGTTGATTACAACGCCGGAATTGCGAAATATAAAGTTGGTTCGCAGGCCCTTCAATCATACTGCTTTGACGGACCAAGTGGTGTTTCAGGTCTTCAGGTAGATCGTCCGCAAAGAATTGCTTCAGTCACTAAACTTTTTACGACATTCTTTGCTTCTGAAAAACTTAACCTCCACAATAAATATTCTCTTAAAGTTCATATCACTCCGGATAGTCTCCATATCGAAGGGGGACGTGATCCCTACTTTGAAGAAGAAAAAATGTTTCTTCTGATGAAAGGCCTGAATGATCTGGGATATACCAGCTTCAAAACAATTACGATGGATGATAATTTCATCTTTTCTGATGAAGCTTTATCTCAGCACCGGGAAATCACTCCCGCTTACAGCCGCAATCGCCTTGCTTTTTTCGTCAATAAATCAAATCGCCGCGCACTTCTGGAAAAATGGCAATCCGTTCAGAGATTTGCCCGTGAAGAAGGTGTGGATCTTTCGAATGTACCTATGCCTCAGATCACGACTATTGGTCGCGTATCCCGGGTTGCTTATCCAGTCCGGGATATGAATGAAACTGTCTTCGTTCACGAATCACTTCCGTTTCACCTGATTTTAAAATCAATGAACGTTCAGTCTAAAAATATTGTTGCCCACAATGTCTTTCTTGAAGCAGCCAGAGTTCAGAACTTTGATGAGTTCATGATCAGTAAGGGCTTTGAGAAAAAAGATTTCGCTATTTATAATGGATCGGGCCTTCCGATGATCAACGGCAATAGCCGTCTGGACAACCTTGCAACCTGCAGACTCGTCTTGAAAGTGATCTCGATGCTCGATAAGAGTCTCGAGCAGCATAAGCTCATCCTGAGCGATATCGTGGCCGTCAGCGGAGGCAAGGATCTTGGATCATTCAGAGAACGTTTCAAGCTTTATCCGGAAACCAATCAGGCGATACTTTCAAAGACCGGAACTCTTATGCAGACATCTGCTCTGGCCGGAATTCTCATGATGGGTGAGAAGATGCCTTTCGCCATTCTTAACCACTCAACGAACAGCTCAGCGGCGCGTTCTTTTCAGGATTATTTCGTTTCAAGATTTTTTCATCATTTGGGTGAAGCAACTCCGATTCCTTATGAGAAAATCTCCATCTTCCCATGGAACAAGGCAGACTTCTTCTCCGCAGCAATTTATTAATCGTTGGCACCTTCTACTTATGTCTGGTTAAATGACCCAACAGAAAGAGGTGCCTATGAAGTTTCTAAAATATCTCATTATATTTTCTATTATTTCGGCTTCGGCATTTGCTGAAGAGGGCCGAATTATTAAAATTCATGGCGATAATACTGCCTACCTTAAGCGTGAAGGTCAGAAAATCATTCTCGCCAATGACAGCGAAATTGAGACTGGAGACGAGATTTTTAGTGAAGGTTCAGTTCTGGTTTTCCATCTCTTTCCTGCCACTCAAATCAGTATGTCCAAGCATTCCCAGATTAAGATCGATAAAAATCTGATCGAAGAGAGTGCCGATAAAGAAAAGAATTTTTCAGTCATCGGTTTTATTAAAGGGATCATTCGCCTTAATGTGACAAAAGACCCTCTCCAGGAGATTGACCAGAAAGTTGAAGCTCAAGGTGTTGCTTTTGCAGTTCGCGGGACAGACTACGAACTTGCTATGACAGACGATGAAGTTGATCTTGATGTATATGAAGGTGCTGTCGAAGTTTCTTCACCCTACGTTCAGACCTTTGTTCCTGAAATTGTAAAAAAGGGGAAAGCCTTTCGCTTTAACCGAAAGCAGAAAAACTTTGGAACGAAAAAGTTCGGATCCCGATTTAAGGATCATCCGGGTTTCATCAATAAAGACGAGCTGAAACAAAAGTGGAAAGCGGCTAAAGTAGTCCGCCAGATGAAGAGAGAAAAAAGAATGAAACTTAGAGAAGAAAGAAAGAACGCCCGACGCGACAAGAAATCACGCCGGGTAAAATCTAAACGCTGATAATAAACCGTGAGGTGCTGGACTAGTACTCGGCGTCCAGCTCGTCATATTCATCGCTGATCATTTCGTCTGCATCCATATATTCATCTTCTTCGTCATTCATTTTGTCCTGAATTCCTTCTTCCTGATACTCGCGATCAATGTATGGTGTTGTCGTCCCGTTTCCGGGTTGATCAGGGATGCTTTGAGGGGCCAGGGTTTCTGAATTAGCATCTATGGGCGTTGTATTTTGCTGATTAATCTGAGCGAATAACGGGATTGCCATAAATAGAGTGAAAAGGGCGAGAATGTGTTTCATAGAAGTCTCCTTGCTTGAGATAATTCAAACAAGGTTAACTCCACAACTGAACTTAAATTAAAGTAAAGATATGAACGGCTGAGAAAATGAATTAACCAACTAACTTAAGTGGGGGTGGTTCTTCTGCTTCCACTTCTTCAATCTCAACATTCTGGGCTTCCCAGCGCGTTGGATGCTCAAGACGAATCTGAGCGATCTGTTGATGATTCTTCCGCGTAACCATAACTTCGCGCCAGGTGAGTACAAGACAGCTCTTGAGCTTCTCACTAAATTCCTCATCCATTGAATCAGAGTCAAAAAGTGAATTGAAGATGTTCATGCAGACGCAAAGAACGATACCAACGAGAGACGTATTCATTGAGTAAGCAATGTTAGTAAGAAACGCATCCATTGTTTTCTTCGTCATGGTCGGATCGGAGAGATCCATATTCGTGAGTTCAGGGAGACCCTGCATGATTCCTACGAAGGTACCAAAGATACCACCAATAACGAATAATCCCGGAAGTAGATTAAGAATTGAATTAAGGGAATTGTTTCCAAAAATTCCAAAGAGGCGGTTGTATGCTGGATTGGTTCTTTCAGCGTAGCTTGTGATCTGATCAAAGTCCGGTTGGTCATGATTCTGATCAAAATAACGAACCTGCATTGAAACATCTTTTATAAGGCGACGTGATCCTTCGATCAGGAGAAATGCGCGGTCAGTGACAGTTGTCACGTAATCAAGCTTTCTTCTCATCTTGGCAATTTTCAATTCGTAAAGTTCATCATGTGCGATATTCATGAGTTTTGTGATAAGTGAAAAGTAATCACCCTTAGACTCTTCGACCTCAGAGTTCACTTTTTCTTTTTCAATTAGGAAAAGATAAATTTTCTTTTCAATCTGTTTGGCAAGAATGACCTGCGATTTCTTCAGGAAATAGAGAGAGTATTTTGCCAAGATGCCCAGGACGAACGCTGCACACATCACAGGGATGAGGTGGGTGTTCGATAGGGCCAGCAATTTGTCGATAACCAATTGAATCGTCATAACACTTCTCCGTTACTTTTGAGTAACTCTATCTTTAAGGTTAAATCGTAATGTCACTTTCTGGAAAACTTCGCAATTATAAAGTCCGCAGAAACCTTTGTCTTTTTTCTGAGTGGATTCAGGTAGAATGACGAGTTCATCCATGGCCTGCAGATATCCTGTTCCCGAGACCTTAATCAGAGGAATCATTTCATCCTTATGAGCGAAGGCGAAATCATTGCTGAGAAAGGTAAAATCAAAAATACTCTTCGCCCGGCGGTAACTGAGATCGAGGTTATAAGTCATGGCCTTCTTCTCGTCGACACTTGCCATCGCCCGAGGGTTCACGTATTTCCCTTTAAATGAAGGAGAAGACGAGCCAATAATTTCAACCGAAGAAATAGAAGAGGCATATTTTTTATTCTCAAAAAGACTCTTCGCGTACAAAGGGATAAAGATTTTGAGCTCATCCTTCATTGGGTCTTTAAGAACAGAGCTGTTGTAATCATAGTAAGCATTCTTGAAGTGAACAGTAACATCTCCGGTAGAAGCATTGACCGATGCCATGAGGCCGGAGTCACGAAGTTTTGCAGCCAGAGAGTCAGCAATTTCTTTACGAAGTCCGGTTGTCGCTTTGTGATACTTTGCCTGAAGGCCTTTTAACTCCGCATCTTTCTGAGCCTTCATATTCTTAAGTTCAGATTCTTTGGAAGCAATGAGAGCAGCTTTTTCAGCATCTTTAGACTTCATTAAATCATTGAGCTCAGCTTGTTTGGCCTTGATGAGTGCAGTCTTCTCTGCTTCTTTAGAGGCTGCAACCGAATGCTTCTCAGCTTCAAGTCGGGCAAGCTCCTGACTCGTTTCTTTTGCGAGCTGTTGCTTTTCCTGCTGGAGACGATCAAGTTCAGCTTGTGAAGACTGTGCGATTTTTTCTTTTTCACGGTTCATACGATTAACCTGAACAAGAGATGCTTTGTAGAGTTTATCTTTTTCTTTCTGAAGATTTGCTTCTGACACCTTGGCGAGTTCGAGCTCAGATTCTTTTTGATTGAGACTGAGGGTAAGTTGTTGAAGTTCTTTTGACTGACTTTCGGCTAACACTTCTTTATGCTTCAGCTCTTCTACACGGCGTTCGATTTTTTTAATTTCTATTGCACGTTTTTCAACTTCAACAGATTTCTGTTCGAGGACTTGTGTCTTGTGATCAACTTCTTCTCTAAGAGATGCAATCGATCGTACCTGGTTCTGGATAACGGCCGTAGTCTCTTCTTTCACTTTATTGATAATGTCGTCTTTCTCTTTGATACGCTCAGCGACCTTTAATTGGTCTACCATCATCGTTTTGATAGTTTCCTGATACACGTCGAGTTCTTTTTCCTTCTCACGCGCCATATCGGCCATCTTTTCCTGATACTCTCGCGCTTCACGTGCATCTTCTTTAAGTTTGATAAGGCCGGCCGTCAGCTTATCGTATTCTTTTTTCTGATCGTCATTGAGTTCAGTTTCAATTTTTCTTTCATACTTTGCGACAGTAGACTTGAGATTTTTTCTCTCGAGGTCAGCTCTCTGACGTTCCTGGATAACCTGAATGCCGGTGTTGAGACTAGAAATGACATACATAAACAGGAATACAAACGACATGACCATAAACAGGTCAGAGTAGGACCCGAAATCGATGGGATTTTCCTTCTTCTTCTTCTTCATAATCTTCAGATCGGAGTCATGAATGAAAACTTAATTGTTTTATAATAGTATATGACCGACGGGAATAGTCGGTCGGAAGAGTAATTCTAGTGAGTTTGTAGACGAGCCTTCACTTTACGGACGAAAAATCCAACAAAGGGAATATGTTCGTAGACCATTTCACCAAGGTCAAAATAGTCTCTGTGATCAATGGCCTTTCCAGATTCATCAAAGGTAATGACGGAGTTGCCTTCAACTTTAACGGGCTCTCCACTGTTCAGGCTGTCTGTTCTGATCGTCATGACCCAAACAGCGATCACTGTGTTTTTGTCCTGAAAGACACGGGGAAATTCGAAGTTAATCTCTTTGAGGTTCTCATATAGTGAGCTGTAGTATTTTTTGAGATTTTCGGCACCTTTGACTTCACCAACAGGATCTTTAAATGTTGCATCTGTGCTGTAAAACTCAGTAACAAGTGACATGTTTTCTTTTGACGAGTTCTTGTAAAAATATTCAACTTTCTCTGCGTTACTCATATTGTTCATACTTTGTGCTGTGGTAAGTGATGACAGAAGAAGGGCCATTAAAGTTATAATAAGTTTCATTATAGTCCCCGGAGGTTAATTTGTTATTGAAGATCATCGCAGCGGTTTTTATCTTTGTGAATGCATTTTTCCTCGTATCACTGATAAAGAAAAAATTTTCAGTCATAGATATAGCATGGGGTCTGGGCTTCATCCTCATTTCTATGATCAGCTACTTTCACTACCCACTTAGTATGAAGAACGCCATCATGCTTCTTGCCGTGACGGTTTGGGGACTGCGACTTGCCTTGCACATATTTGTCCGGAGCCGTGGTGAAGGCGAAGACCCGCGCTACACGAAATTAAGAGAAGAGTGGCAGCCACACCCTAATGTGCACGCTTATTTTAAAGTTTTTATCCTTCAGGGAATTATGATGTGTGTCGTCTCATTACCTATTTGGGTGGGGATGATTCAGGAGGATAAAGAACTGAGTGCAGTTAACGTAGCAGGTCTTATTCTCTGGGGGCTGGGATTTGTTCTCGAGACCTGGTCAGATGCTTATCTGAATTGGTTTAAAAAACAGCCGGATAATAAGGGAAAGCAATGCATGTCCGGACCCTGGAAAATCTGCAGGTATCCTAATTACCTGGGGGAGATTTCACTCTGGTACGGAATATATTTTCTTTCCCTTGGAAGCCAAAATTGGTGGACGATTATCGGTCCGGGCGTCATCAATTTTCTCATTGTTAAATTCAGCGGCATTCCTCCTCAAGAAGAAAGAAATTTCAAGAAACCTGGTTACGCAGAGTATGCATCGCGGGTTCCACGACTCTTACCTTTTAAGGTTTGATGGCGGGAAATGATTGGCGATCCGAGAGAATTTTTTTAAGCTATCCGGACTCAAACTTCTTACTAAGGAACCCATTATGAAAACGATGCTCATTGCAGCTATGCTTTTATCTGTTTCTGCTTTTTCCGCTTCACCTACAGTTCAAGATTGCTTCAAAGTCAAAAATGGTCTTGATCGCAAATACTGCATGGATAAATATCTTGAGGGTGTGAAATCAACTCTCGCTGCTGATAAAAAAAGCTGGAAGGGATTTGATAAGAAAACTAAAAATACGAAGGAAGCTGCTCTCGACCAGGAACTCCAGGCAAAGAGAGATTACCTTACAATCGTTCAGGAAGAGATCACCCTGACTCAGAAACACCTTGAAGATCTCAAAGCTACGAAAGTTGCTAAGGCCGCAAAAGAAGAAAAGAAGAAAAAGAAAGATCACGGATTTAAAATCAAGCTCTAATTTGAAACCAAAGATCCACACATTCTGAATAAAAAAAAGGGGGACTCAGGTCCCCCTTTTTTTAAAAATTAAACTTGTGTAGCACCTGTAAGAGCAGCGATCGTAGCATCAAGCATTGCCTTAACATTTGCGTCTGCTTCAATTTTTGCTTGATCCTGAAGAAGCTTGAGAGCAACTGCGCTTCCAGCTCTATTCAGGAGACGGACCGCAGATGAACGAACTTCCGGAGCAGTGTGAGCTAGAGAAGTTCCTATGCGAGCAATCTGGTCCTCTGTGAGGATTTTCGTATTGAGAATCGCTTCTGCAACTCCTCTTACATTCCCATTTTCAAGAGCGATAAATCCAATCATCGCATTTACAGCTTCAGGTGAATCAATCGTTGCGAGAGCTTTCACCGCGAGAATCTGTTGAGATGCTGTGATGGTTACGCCTGATAAAGACGCAAGTACGTTCAATGAAGCACTTGAATTGATCTTAGCGAGGAGCTTGATCACTGAAGCAGGAACGTCAGCATATGAAGACTGGAGAAGTGATTTAAGGGTCGCGATCTGCTTATCATCAAGAAGACGGTCACCTTTTGCGATCTGGTTAAGAGCAGCTGTTCTAACGTCAACAGAAGCGTCATTAATCATCACGATCAGGCGTGAGGTTGCTTCTTCAACATAAATTGTACCGAGGATATTCGCAACGTCTGCACGTACCAGGTGTGAAGAAGAATCAATGTTTTCAGCTGACTTCTGGAGAAGGGCCTGAAGAGCTTTCTTTGAAGAGATCTTACCGATCAGTGCAACAGCGTTTCTGCGTGCGCTTACTGATTTGGCCTGAGCAATTTTAAAGAGCTGGTCAAGCTGGCGGTCTGTGAGAAGTCTTTGTGAAAGAGAATCTTTTGCTTCAGCTGCAACTGAGAGGTCTGCGTGAACAAGAAGATCAATAAGGGCCATCGTCGCTTCATTGATCGAGAGTTTGTTGATGAAGAAGACAGCTTCTACTCTTACTGTCGCAACTTTTGAAGCGACTGAAGTCTGGAGGTTAGCTAGCATGGAAATCTGAGATGAATTAACTTTTCCAAAAGCTGTCACAAGGATTTCAGCGCGGAGAGGAACGAGATCGTCTTTCAATACTTTTCTGTCTCTTGGAATCGATGGAACAACAGCGAGTGTTGTACCTTCGAGAAGGAGTTTGAATTGTACTTCAGATATTGAACTCATCGCTTCGATATCTGCTTTAACAAATTGTGCAGCCGTAAGGGCAACGTCGATGTCTCTGTCTCTGATGATGGTCGCCATCTGGAAAGTTGCTGTTTCACCCGGAACGCGGCTTAGTGCGCGAACTGCGTTGCCACGGATATTGACTGCAGAGTTAGAAAGAAGTTTTGTGATGGTCGGAAGATTTTCCTCTGTAAGTGCGATTGATCCCATGGCCGTATACGAAGCACTTCTCAGTACCTGGTCAGCACTTCCGAGAAGGGCAACGATCTTATCTTTTTCAGCAGCAGAAGAAGCAATCTTGGAGAGCGTAAGAACAGCGTCCTTACGAAGGTCCAAAGAAAGTCTTGTATTCGCGTAAGCAGCTGTCAGAGTATCAACGATGTCTTTAGAGGATTCCCCGCCTTTTGCGAGGAGAAGAGCTGCTTCGATTTTTTCAGAACTGCCAGCTGCTGCCGTTGCAACAACTTCACGTGCTACGTCTTTAATAAGGTCAGGATTCTTTGTGAACTTAGTTTTCATGAGATTCATGAAAGCAGCTCTGTATATAGCGTTTCCAGATTTAGTAATAACTTCTGAGCGGGCAGTGAGGGCACGAACAGCGCGGTCGATGTTCGGCTGCTTCGCGAAAGTTGAAGCAGAGACTGCAGCTGAGTAAAAACGACGGAAGTCATTAGCAAACACTGCTTTTGTTCCTTCAAGATCTGAGAGAGCGTTATCTTCAGCTGTTCCACGAATTGGATCGTAAGCAAGAAGAGGACGAAGAAGGCATGAACCTTCGCTTTCAACACAGTTCAGGAAATCTGCGATGTATGATTCAGGCTTCTCACGGCCAGCGTCGATGGCCCAGATGTTAGCTGTCCGGAATGCAGCTTCAGGAACTGGTTTTTTAGTAACGGGGTCAATGGCACATTTTGTTTTATCAGCAGTCAGCTTACAATCGCTCTTATTCGCAATCACTGCCATGAGAAGAATGCGCTTATCGTTTTTCATTTTAAAGCGAGAGAAGAATATGTAACCAGACTTATCTTTTGTATCTACATCTTTTACGCCTGCGTTCCCGAAGTTCTCGAACTGAGTATCGAGACAGTTTGTTCCGTTATAAGTGATACCGCAACTTTTGATTTCTTTAGCGAGAGCTTCAGTGTTTGCACCAGAATATTCAGCAGCAGATCCATATTGTTCAAGCATCTCAACACCTGAAACAATAATATTTGCAGTCTGACTGCGGGCCAGTTCACGTGGTCTTGTTGCTGAATATGATTCAGCTGAAAGAGTCGCTAGAAAAAATCCAACAGCAATTAATGGAAGATGAGGTTTCATACACGATCCTTTGAGGGGTAATAATTTATCCGAATATAGACTGCTTAAGGAAGGCGTTGGTGAGTAAAGCGCCATCTCTGTAATGATTACAAGAGATTTAGCGAGTGTTGATTGATCTGATTGGGGTCAATAAGAAACCGGCTTCTACCAGATCCTTGTATAAAAAGATGGGAATCTAACATCTCGAAAGCGTGTCAAAATGCACTAATTGTCAGTGATAATTGAATATGGGAGACAAGTTCAACGGAGGATTTTTTATGTTTAAACGTTTCGCTCTCATGACTCTCGCTCTTGCTCTTTTCTCTACTCAAAGCTTTGCAGCTTCCCAAAATGGTCTTAAAGACGCATTTGATGAGCTTGCTTACACAATGGAAGTTGAAGGAGCGGCCTTGAACCCAGAAGCTAAACAGACGGCTCTTAACCACTTTGCTGAAGCTGTTGATCAACTTCAAAACGCAGGTCTCTCAAACCAGGAACTGATCGCTTTCGTTCAGTCTCAGGTTAAAGATCAGGCAGTTGCTCGTGAACTTGCTGTTTCATATGCTCTCATACAGTCTCAGAAATTGAGTCGCGATGAAATGAAAGGGCTCATGAAGTCTATGTCTGCTCAGATTTATTCAAAAGGTGCGAGCTGGAACGGAGAAGTTCTTCCGATCGTTGGTATCGTAGCTCTAGTCGCCATCATTATTGCTATTTCTATCGCTCAGGGCGAAGACCCTTGTGCTGACGAAGCGTATGCCCGCGGAAATGAAGAGGCTTGCCAGGATTCTTGGTACAACGGCTCTTACTACAACATTTAATTTAAAAAAGAGGGCCACCTTAAGGTGGCCCTCTTTATATCAATCCTTCTTCGTCTGAAAGAATAAGTAGTCTCAGGTACACGGCCAGCGCTTCTTTCGGAGTGAGTTTCCAGAACTCAAGATGATCTCCCGGAAGAATAGTACGAATGGCGTTCGGAGTATCAATTGTCGAGCCGTGAATCGGAGCACTTCCTTCTGTCGGTCCTTGCATAATCATATCCAGCCATACCGGATCCACACCTGTTGTCGCACGAACATGATCCGAGCGAACAAACTGGGCATTGAGAACCTTAACGGCCGATTCAGAAATCAGGCGTGGTTCAACTGGAGACATTGTTTCAAGGTTTCTTCTGTCGATAGCTGAATAGAGAGTTGCTTTAATATGATCCGGAATGCGCGGGTCGAGTGCGATGACGTTAATTGGCAGCTTCATCCCGTCAAGAATGGCCTTGAATGTATCGAGGTAAAATGAATCGGGACGGGATTTCGCAGAAGCAATCACTGAACCGTGGGGAGTTCCACCTACGTTGAGAACAGTTCTGATTTTACTGATAACTTCAGCATCGTTATTCACGAGAACTTCACGCATGACTCTTGCACCCATTGAGCGGGAGATGATCACATGCTTGCCATCCAGTTTTTTTAATTGTTCGCTTGTCTCTATAACTTGTGAGCTGAGTTTGTCCATACTGTTGCGATTAACAAGAACCGCTTTCACGCCGAGTTTACGGAATTCCTTGATCAACATGCGATAACTTGTGAGCTCTGTCGGAGAAGTTAAAAGACTGTACGGAAAAGTTGTATTAAGGACACCGTTCTCCCATGAAAGTTGGGGAACAAATCCAAGCTTGAATGGATTGGCCGCGTATTTTTTCTTAAAGAGTTCTTTCAGTTCAGGAAGAGTGAGTTTATTGAGCTGCTCGAGTTTTGACTGAGCAGAAGCATGATTGGTTGATTCATTGAAAGTTTGAGCAAGTGTGATGGCGTTTTCAGCGATACATTTCCAGCCCGAGTTTAAAAATGTGTTATGCCACACGTCCCGGTCGTAGCGCTGCTGAAACTTAATCTGAGCACAATCATTGGCCTCTTTAGAATTAACGTATGCGAGGGCGTCAGCATCATTTTTAAAGAGATCATCATGGCCAGAGTAGTTGGCAAAAATATCGAGAGGGATCTGAGGATCAAGAGCAGCGATCTCCTGGAGAGTTTTAACTTCAGCCTCTCTAGATTCTTTCGTACAGCTTGAGTCGACTGCTTTCAGGTCTTCGAGCACAGCTGATGACACCGTAA
Source organism: Bacteriovorax stolpii (assembly GCA_945883845.1). Taxonomy (GTDB): domain Bacteria; phylum Bdellovibrionota; class Bacteriovoracia; order Bacteriovoracales; family Bacteriovoracaceae; genus Peredibacter. The sequence continues at coordinate 55,439 of CAMCYI010000020.1, forward strand.
CGGCTTTACCTTTCCCGATCTTCGTTGCCTGGGCCGAAAGTTCTGCTTTCTTCTCTGGAGAGACGCTGCAAAAAGCATTTAAGCGCTTCAAATCACCGGCCTTTCTTAAAGCAGCAGGTAAGCCTGAAGATGCCTGGACACCTTGCAATAGTATAGGAAGTGCTAAGAGTGAGAGATAAACTGTAGTTTTCATAAAATCATTATCCTCTGAGTCTCATTCCGTAAGCTGCCTTCTGACAAAACTTACCTTGCTGTCTATTTTGTGGTCACTTACAAGTGCCGAAGCCATATTCATCAGTTGAGAAAGTTATCTCAATGATTTTCTTGTTTTTATCTTTCCCTACGATAACTGCGAGACGCGGATTTGAGTTGATGTCATAAGTATCTGCGGTCACAACACCTTTTAAGGTCTTAACTCCGGACATCGCTTCAGTATATTCGGCCATCGCTCTTACTTGTTCAGGCTGGAGGTGCTGAACAAAGATATCGCGACTCCTGAATGATTTTGTTTTCATGATTCCGGAAGCAGCGTATCTGCCATTGGCATCCTTCTCAATCGAAAGCTTGAAATTTATTGGTTTTGAAGCAAGAGTACCGGCTTTGTCATAGAAGATCACAGATTTTGAACAGCTCACAACCGGAGCTGCATAGGCAGACAGGCTGATAACACCTAAAAGAAGAAAGCTCGAGAGAGCAAGAATAGACATTTTAGATTTCATATACACTCCTGTTTAATAACTATTTGATGGCCCTACTATAGCCCTGAACTTAAAGCAGCTCTGATTCTGTGAAAAAGATGTGTTACGTATGTCGAAGAACATGTAATGGATTCATTATTCCCAGGCGGTGACCTAGCTTCAAGTCGCTGATACCATTACCTGCTGAAGCACTGGTAAATGTTGTCTTCAATAAATAAAGTACAAAATAGAATGGTAAGAAAGTTTTAGTATCTGAAAGACTTTCTTCTCTTAGAAGCTTTTGTGGTATCTATTTGACCCTGATATCTTTGCAGGCAATTTTTTCTCGCAACTTAATTTCTTGTAGGGACCTCCTTTGAATTGATATTCTCTCCGGGATGAGTCACACAATTTTAATAGAAAACAATGACGACCAAAGAAGCATCATAGCGATGCTGCTAAAATCTCTTGTTGGCACAGATGTGATTCACCTTAAAAATTCTGACGATGCTATTGAACTGCTGAAAATTTTGCCTGAGATTCCTCTCATCATTACTGTTTCTCATATCGAACAAGAAGCTGTCGCGAAAAGCATCCAGGCCTTTCTCGGTAGGCAAAAACTTGAGACAAAGCTAATTGTTCTCGGGGGGCCGGTCCTCATTCAGGAAAATGTTATTCACATGAGCGAGCCGATAAATTGGGAATCCTTAATTTCTTTCGCTGCAAAAGCACTCAAAGTTTCCACTCAGCCAGTTTTGGGGTACGAGCCAATCGAATACTTTCCTGTTCGTCTTCAATACTTTTATGAAATTCAACGAACCCCATGTGATGTATTCATTCGCCTGAAAAATGATTCGACTGAGCATTCTTACGTAAAGCTATTTCACTCCGGAGATAGTTTTGATCAGGCAGTCATTAAGAAGTATGAGTTGCAAAGCTTAAGTGAGCTTTTTATCACCAAAGATACGGTGGGATATTTTGCTAATTTCATCACGAATCAAATGGTGGAGAGACTAGAGCGTACGAATCTGGATCTGGAAGAGAGAATTCATGCCACGGCGACCGCCTATGAGCTTGTTCAGAGTTCGCTTCAAAAACTCGACGGTCAGGGGCCGTGGATTGAGCTTTCGAGTGCCTCCATCGTTTCCATTATCAAGTCCATCATCACATCACCAGGCACTTCAGCCGTCCTAAAACTCCTTCTGACTGAAAAAATTAAGTATGCCTACAAGCATTGCCATATGGTTGTTCTTCTTTGTCATTACATTCTTCTGAAGCAGAGCTGGTACAAACCTGATCATCTTCAAACTTTAACGTATGTTTCTTTTTTCTCCGATATCACTCTCAAAACTCCCGAACAGATTCGCATCTCATGTGACGAGGAACTGGCACAAGCGAGCCTCTCTGAAAAAGAAAAAAGTGAAGTTAAGATGGCCGCTTTAGATGCACTGGATATTCTTGATGAACATCCAGAGGTCACCGAATACATGAGAACCGTATTGCTTCAGTCGAATGGATCCATGAATGGAATTGGTTTCGTTCGTAATCCAGATGAGTCTCTTCATCCTTTATCCAAAGTTTTTATCGTTGCCGATGCATTTGTGAAAATATTGCTGGATGAGAAAGCACCGTCTACCAAGAAAGAAATTCTCCCTATCTTGAGCCTGCGTTACACTCACCCGAGTTATCAGAAAATCATCAAAACCCTTGAACAGAAATATTAATGACTCTAAGGAGCAAGCCACAGGCGCAGGCATGTTTCTCCATCTCAAGTGACTCCCTATGACGAGAGTATGTAAAACATAGTTATCATTTCGCCTATTCTTACAAATTCCAACCATGAGGCTTAGGATAAGTTCTTTGCTGTCCAAGAAACGACAGAATTCTTCCACTCAGAAGTTCGATCAAAATGCTGAAATTGAAATCCGATTTATTTGCAAACCCTACAAACCACTTTAAAAATAATATCTAAATCAGCAGGCTTTTTTAGGAATTCTGTTATCTGACTTGTTTTAAGTTTAGCAATCGTGTTGGGATCAGTTGGGAGGTTCGATAAGCCAGACTAAAGATGCATTTCGAGGATTTTCTTAACCACTGGTCAGCAGGTCCCAAGGAAGTTCTAATCCATTCGTGAATGATCTGATAGCTGAAATAACGATAGTCTACGGCGACTGTTTCGTTGTCGAAACGAATGTCCCTATTCTTTATCGTTCCATTAAGTAAGTTTTTGAACGGCTTTTAAGGCCGCGTCCTTCAGCAGTAGTAAATCTGATTGAAGGAGTTCAAGATCGCGGCGATACGAGAGATAAAAGCAATGATCTCCGAAAGATTTTTTCCCTAATCCTGGAACGCTGATCCGTCTGAGATCATTTCCCATATTTTCTGCAACCTTCACCGGAAGTACCCCAATGCCGTAGCCTTTTTTTACAAAAGCTGCGATCACATCGAAAGAGTCGAATTCGTATTCTTCCAGGTAGCGAAGTCCGCTTTGATGAATGTGGGACCGCAATGTTATTCCTTCATCGTCCTCAGCATCAGGAATATATAGGAGTGTCGTTTCTTTTACATCAAGCTCTGTCAGTGCCTTCGTAAAAAGATTAGGTCTAGCATAAAAGCCATATGAATCATGATAGAGTTTGTGATTTACAACCTCTGGAAGTCTGAGAGTACCGACTGTGATAGCGATGTCGATTTCTCTTTGCATTAATGCTTCGAGAATCTCCCGGCTTCGGCGAGTTGTGATAGAGACTGACAAAGACTTATCTGACTTGAGTTCGTTCTGAAGTAATGGCCAAAAATAAATGGCAATGGAAGAAAAGGTTCCGAGGCGAATCCGACGTCTGGTAGGATGAGCTGCGTCTCTGATTTGGAGTTGAACTTCTTCGAGTCCGCGGTATAAGCGGTGACAGAACTGAAACAGTCTTTCTCCTGCCACTGTCGGAGTGATCCCTTTTTTTGTCCTTTCAAAAAGTTTTGCATCAACTGCTAATTCTAATTCCTTAAGATTGTATGAAAGTGTTGCTGCAGAAATCCGAAGCTTTCGGCTTGTTCCTTGAAGACTCCTCTGCTGCATCATCTCGTAAAAATAAAGAAGTTTCTCAGTATGTCGTGCGAGATCAGGTAACATAAAAAACCTTTGTTCGAAAAATGTGAACGAAAGGTTATATCGTTTTAAATATATAAACAACGATAAAAGGGTTTATCTATAGATCACAGGAGGTCTCTATGAAAAAATTATTTGTCTCTCTCGCTTGTCTTACGACATTGATTTCAGCTGAAGCATCTGTCGTCTAAAAGCTAACTGTTACCAACGGCAGTGCGATGCCTCTCTCGCCCTCGATGAACGGTTCGGATCGGCAGAGGTAGACACATTGCTTATTCCAACCGGCGGAGCGATTTCGTTCACGCTACAGAAACACTAAAAGGATATTTTTATGTTGAAACTTCTCACTGGCTTAATCGCCGTTTTTTTCTCTCTGGCGGTCTCAGCGCAAGTAGGCCGCAACGTCTCTGTGTACAATCTCGAAACTGGTCTTGGACTCAAGGGATACGATCCTGTTGCTGTGTTCCCCGAGGGCGGCGGTAAGGCCACGAAGGGAAGTCCGGAGTTCCGTTTGGTTTACTCAGGTGTGACTTATAACTTTTCCTCTGAGGCCAATGCCAACCGATTCGAATCGGATCCAGAGAAGTACGAGCCGACCTACGGCGGATGGTGCGCATTCGCAATGGCGTCTGGCGAGTACGTCGATATCCAGCCGCAACTCTTCACCGTTCACGGCCGTCGAGTTCACTACTTTGTTGCTTCACGAGCGAAGGCAAATTTTGATCGTAAGCTCGCAGAGTTCGAAGCAAACGCAGATAAGCACTGGAAGAGAATTTCCGGTGAGTTACCAAGAAAATGAAAATCCTGTTGTTGCCCATTCTCGGTCTCTTTCTCTCCGCCTGTGGCGGGGAGAAGAGTTCCCTTAAGTTCTCAGCGCCCAATAACCAGGAGCTCACAGGAGAAACGGACTTTGCAACACTCAGGAATGGAATTTTCAGGCCCTACTGTGTTCGTTGTCATGCTCAGTATGATTCTTACTCCGGAGTTAAGGCCGATATTATGAAAATCCAAGATGCAGTCGAATCCAATCGGATGCCAAAGAACGTAGATCCTCTCACGGCCTCGAAAAAAGAATTTCTCAGCAAGTGGATTTCTGCCGGGGCCCCCGAGGGAAGTGTCACAGATACTGAAGATCCCCAGATTATCAGCTGGAATCGAGTCTCTCGGGAAATTCTCGGTCCTAAGTGTATTCAATGTCACAATCCGGATGGCCAGGCAAAGTTCCTGGATCTCTCTTCCCGCCAAGCGCTGTGGAAGAAACGTAAGGAATTGCTGGACTTCGATGCACCCCAAAATAGCTATCTTCTATCCGTCATCAATGATCCTGAAGAACCTATGCCCCCAGTGTGGTCAGGGCTACAACGACTGACCGAAGAGGATACAAATCTCCTGGGAGAATGGATCAAACAGGGTATTCCATGAGTGAACTTACGAAATATAACTTTCTACCGTACTTACGGCCTACTCCGCGTTCAGAGTCATTGAAAGAATTCGTGGCCCACCTAAAACAACGACGTAGTGTGAGGGAGTTTTCTTCCAGCCCCGTTGATAGAGATGTGCTTTTGAGTTGCATCGAAGCTGCTGGAAGTGCTCCGAGTGGAGCGAACTCACAGCCATGGTTCTTTGCTCTCATAGAATCTCAGGAGATCAAGGATCGTATCCGTGAAGAAGCAGAAAAGACGGAAAGATCATTCTATGAAGAACGCGCCTCGGAGAAGTGGCTTGAAGACCTAAGACCGTTCGGCACATCTGATAAAAAGCCTTTTATAAGCGAAGCTCCTGCTTTGATTGTCGTCTTTTTTCGGAAGAGCACAGATATCATGAGAACCTACTATCCTCAGGAATCGACAGGTATCGCTACGGGAATGTTGTTGGCGGCCCTTCATCACGCGGGTCTCGCTACATTAACCCACACGCCAAATCCGATGGGATTTCTTAACGAGCTCCTAGAAATAGACCGGAATCAACGTGCTTTTATGATTATCATAGTAGGTCACGCCAAAGCAGGCACAACAGTGCCGGCAATCGGAAAAAAAACTCTCAGCGAAATTTCAGCAATTTACTAAAGGTGATTGGTTGCCGGTGCTAACGCGGCAATAGAGAGCGACGCCAAAAAGTCGTCAAGATTTCTTTTTAAATGAGACCATGTAAAACGTAGTTATCATTTCGCCTATTCTTTAGATTAAGGACGACGGTGCACTAAATGCTATTTTGTTTTATTCTTCCCTACTGCAGTTTCAATACTTTCTTCAACACTGCCGCAGCATCTTTCTCCACCAACCTCCCAGCCCGATACAAACTTATTATTTGAAATTCTTCTCCCAGAGCTTTTCTCGCCAGATCATCAGGACTCACAGTAAATCTTCCAAACGTAAACGTTGATGGCCACTCCCAGTCGGTAAGAACGGCAGTGATTACTTCGGTACAAACAGCGGTTCTCTCTGTTTCGACATCAAAGTTAAAATCGTATGGCTTCCCTACCTGCCTGAGTGTTCGCAGAATGAGTTCAGGAATATCCTTAAGATTATTTGGCCTCATAATAGCGAGGTCATCGACATTGAAAAATTCTTCCATAGAGTTCATGGTCACCCCGGTCTTACGAAGTGATTCGACAACAAGGTTCCCTTCCAGAATCTGATTAAGGAAAGGTGTGACTTCAGGATGAGTCAGCAGAGGTATCAGTTTACCCTCAAACACAACCAACATTTTCTTGAGTTCGGCCTGTGTGCCTAACCAGAGAGCGGCGTGGCCGAAATGTCCTGGAATCAATTTATCCGTCAGACGAAAAGGAGTTTTTTCAAAGAGGATGTCCATGGGTTTTAGTTTTGATTTAAAAACGGTCATGAACTTTTCATCTTTTGCGAGAGCCTTCAGTTTTCCCTGACGAAATGAAATTTTTCCGACGGTATTTCCAAAAACCTGACTAAGAGAGGAAAAAATACGTTTTCCTCTTTCTGCGAAACTAGACTTTTTCATGTCCATGCGAAAGCCGGCAGACTCTTTCCATCGTTTGAAATTTTTTCCCGCGCGGATTTCTCTCATCACCCATGATGAGTTGAGAAATTCATCGGCCGGGTCAGCTACAGGTTTGTCAATTTGTTTCGAGAGAACATCCATAAGACGCAGGTCACGTTTGATAACGGTCCATAATTTTTTTCCTGTCACAGGACTGTAGATCTCATCGAGTACTCTGTCTTCAAAGAGCATGTCATACTGGAGAATGGCGCGAATTTTTGAGGACTGCGAAAGGATCCGCGCGACACTCAGGAAGCTTTCATACAGAGCGAGATTGAGGGCCGCATGGGCCTTGATTCTCTGAAGCAGTTGAACTCTCTGATTAGTGTGAAGAGTAATCGTGATCCGTTTATCTGTTTCGTGGATAGAAGTTGTTTCACCGTCAATCAGATGGAATGGCTTTCCTTTAAGGATATCTACTTTCAAATTCTCGGAAGCAAAAATACTCAGCTTCCATTCCGCCAGAGCTGTGATGATGCCTTTGAACTTTTCGATTTGGAGGGATGTAAGTGGCTTTTTGCAGTTGAGCGGATTTTCTTTTGAACAGGTCGTATCGTCCACGAAACTGACGAAATCAATCGTGAGGTTTTGTACGCCTGTGATCGTTTTTAAAAGCTGAGAATCCACAGACCCGTAAACGGGGAGAATAAAAATCAGGCTTAAAATGAAGGCCAGAATCTTCATGTGAATTTCCAGTGACCACATAAGAACCCGAATCAGGATTTCCCGCAATAAACCGTGAAAACTATCCCTCTAAAGGAAAAATGCCTGCATGCCAAAAGCCTGATTTGTCGTTTCTAATCGTCCAATGAAAAACATTGAATCGTGGATCATCTGGGGTTGATGCTAATTCGTTTGCTAACTTCGGCTCATGGCCGGTCAAAGAGAGCTCTGGAAATATCAGAGATTTGAAGAGTGCTATAAAGCCATCAGTTTGGGGAAGAACTGCCTTGTCTGGAAGTTTCATGATGATTTAAAAGACTAAGAAGTTGGATCATGTTTGTAGCTTACTCAGGACGCAGACCGGCCGCTCTGATCACGGTTCTCGTCGCCTGGGGCCTGAGATCCAAGCAGCCCACTCAGGAGAGGTCCCAGTATCTGCCCACAGTTTTGCACATACCATTCACTGATCGAGCCGATGGTAGCAAAAGACGCATCAGAATCAATCGCCACGGAAGTGCCTGGCCGAGGATTCCTAAGTGCAGGAAGGTAATTCACAGTCACCACTTAAATAAGACCATCTTGTAAATTTCAGCCGACTCCGCCAAAAAAGCGGAGATCCCTATAACGAGAGAACCCATTTTGGTTTTTGCGATTTGTATAATGACGCGTAGGAATTTACCGTTGTCTGGCAGGTACAAAGTGTGTGCCCTGAAATGACTGCTATGCTAGCATAAACGGAACATTCTTCAGAGAGGTCACACTTGAAACGTATCATTCTAACGTCTTTCCTATTTCTTGCTGGTTGTGCTGGTAATAGCATGAAGGAAAACAAAAAATCAGCAGAAGCCTTACCAGCAAAACCAGATATTGCTTTTACAGTTACGGAGGGAATCTCTCATCCGGAATCTGCACTTTACTCAGACACACATAAAACAATCTTTGTCTCAAACGTTGCCAGCGGAAATCCTATGGAAACGAAACGTGTAGGCTATATAAGTAAAATATCTGCTGATGGAGCATTGATCAGTTCTCAGTGGGTAAAAAATCTCAAAGCTCCGAAAGGGATGGCGATTGTAGGAAACCATCTCTATGTCAGTGATGTGGATGAAGTGGTGAAAATAGATATCGCCAAATCCAGGATTATTAAAACGTGGAAGGTCGCTGGAGCGAAGTTTCTCAATGACGTTGTCGCCGATAAAAATGGAAATGTGTACATCTCTGATATGAACGCCAATGTTATTCACATTATCAAAAATAATGTCATCAAAGACTGGATTCGTTCACCTGCTTTACGCGGTCCAAATGGACTTTACTCAGACGGTGCAGAACATGTCATCATGGCCCAGTGGGGTTCCGACGTAGACAGTAAAACCTGGATGGCGAAAAACCCTGGCCATCTTGCCGCACTTTCACTGAAAACTGATAATACCAAGTTCGTAGAAGAATCAAATCTCACCGGCCATCTCGATGGAATTGATGTTGATAATAGAGGCACTCTTTTCGTTTCGGATTGGATCAGTGGTGATGTGTGGGCTGTTCAAAAAAATGGCAAGGCGGAAAAACGCTTTAACTTCGGTCAAGGCACAGCAGATCTCTCTGTCGCCCGTGAACTCAATCTTCTCCTGATTCCTCAGATGAACCAAAGTAAACTCATCGCCATCAGACTTAAGTAATTTTTTTCAGACAAACGTGGGTCCCCTTTGAGCTCAGTGAAATATGAGCAATAAGGGGGCTTTCCGTATGTGAAAGCTTTAATGGAACATAAATCTTTAGGAATTCAGCTAAAGGAAAACTTCAGATCTCCGGCCACTCTCATCTAAATTTTTTGCGCATCGGATGCTCTTTTAAAAGAGTGTCTAAATTCTGGACACCACCGGGTAGATTTGTCGACTCTCGCCACCTTTTCTCTTAATTCTTTTAAGATGAAGCAAAACAAGGGGACCTTCATGAAAACATCAATAGCTTTACTTACTCTTTTGTTAAGCCTCTCAGCATCAGCACAGTGGAGCCACTACGGTGAGGAGCCAGTGAAGACTGCAGACTGTAGCACCTATCATTGGTTTGAGCTCCCCGAGTGTCAGGTTAAGGCCGAGGAGTGGCGCAAGGAGAAGAATAAGGAGTATCAACTCTATGTCGCTAAACGAAAGCACATGGAATCAGATCCAAACTATATTCAAATGCTGAGCTTATTTGAAGGTTGCGAAGGTGTTGAACCCTTCAGCAAGAACCTGGATAAAATGAACCAAGCCGAACTTTGCCGACGCCAGTTGACTGATCAGCTTGAAACTGACGGTTACTTCAAAAACGTTCGCCCTTAATTTTTTTTAAAAAACTTAAGGAACTCAATGAAACTGTTCCTCCTCGAACACTCACGATAAAATTGCCGCTGAGGTTATTAAGTACCGCGCTGATACTTTGAAAAAGAACATGGGCCTCAGCCAAAGAAAAGCAGCTAATACTTAGCGATGAGCAGGGCAAAATGGTAGACAGCATTTTTTTGCAAGTGGAACTCTGCTTTTCCAACATCCAAATTCATATTATCGCTTCCGTTACGTGTACACACGATTAGACTGTCTTCGTCCTCATAAATAAGACCATCTCGTAAATTTCAACCGACTCCGCCAAAAAGCCCTGATCCTAAAAAGGGGGGGCCTTATAACGAGAGTATGTAAAATGTAGTTCTAATTTCGTCTATTCTTCCTCTGCTTGCCAACGGGCAGAGCTACTCGG
>CAMCYI010000021.1 GCA_945883845.1 Bacteriovorax stolpii
TGTGGAGGAGACGTCCGGATTTGAACCGGAGGCTTTACGGTTTTGCAAACCGTTCCCTTGGACCACTCGGGCACGTCTCCAAATCGAAGAAATTGGGAACTTTGAGTTTCGGTGATTCCCAAAACCCTGTCAATGATTAGAAGTGGTTACAGTGCGTAAACAAGGATCAAACTTAGAGTTTTATCCAAAAGAATTGACCCTGATACAAACGTTTGATACACCAAACACCTCTCTCAAAAGGTGTTTCATGGATCGCAGACAGTTTATGGTTGGTTCATTGGGTGCGGGCTCCCTCTTAATGCTTCCACCTTTGGCCCGTAGCTCGACTCCAGCTTATACCCTTCCCTTCATCAATGCTCAGGATATGGCACCACTTGAAAGGCTTTCAGCGTTTGGTGGATCTTCTGTCATCGAAGGTGATGTCCACGATGAGGCCCATGAAATTTTCTGGAATAAGGAAGGCTACCTTTTAAAAAAAGGCGGCATTCCGCAAAGCTCGTCTCAATATGATGTGATCATTGTCGGCGGAGGAATGGCGGGATTGTCTGCGGCCTACAATCTTCGAGGCCTTAAAGTTCTTCTCCTCGAAGGCCAGCCACGTCTCGGAGGAAATTCGAAATCACAGCAATCAGGAAAATCATTTACGTCTCAAGGTGCTGCTTATCTCGCTGCCTTTGAACCCGGAGACGAATTCGATCAGCTCTATACAGACATTGGTGTGAAGAGGCTTCTTCGCAATACGGGATCTGAAGCTGAGCCTGTGACGATGAATGGAAAACTCATTCCAGATTTCTGGTCTGGTGCTACGGATCCTTCCAGAAGTGCCGATTTCAAACGCGCACACGATATTCTCCGAGACGTTTTTGAGAATAAACTGCCGGAACTTCCTCTTTGGGACAACTCCGCTTCTATGCGCACCTATCTCAACTCTCTCGATCAGATGACTTTCACGAACTGGCTCAAGCGCGAGATTGGCAACGTTCATCCTCACGTGATGGAACTCATCACTCTCTATTGCTGGTCATCGTTTGGGGGATCTCCTGCAGAATTGTCTGCGGCCCAGGGATTATATTTCTTTGCGTCTGACACTCAAGGTGGAGCGAATGTTCTTCCCGGAGGAAACGGCAGAGTGGCACATGCGATGTATGAGAAAATGAAAACGCGAGGGAATGTGACATTCCGTTCGAATGCTTTCGCGATCGACGTCAGGTCTCTCAACGGCAAAGCTCAGGTTTGCTTTAAAAACGAAAGTGGAGTGCTTGAAACAGCCACAGCGAAAAAATGCATCGTCGCTTCTCCGAAAAAAGTCGCGAAGTTTGTCGTTGATAAATTATCAGCAGGCCAGCACAAGGCCATGGACGACATTGATTACCGCGCGTATCTCGTCGCCAATATTTTTCTCAACAAGAAAGTTGCTTCGCCTGGTTACGATGTTTATTCGCTTCAGGGATCAAATCCGACGAATGATTATGAAGACAGTAAGAAAAGATGCATGGCCGACATGCTCTTCGCAGACTGGGCCTCAAAAGATAATGTCGATCAGACGATTCTCACTCTCTATCTCCCACTCCCTTACGATATGGCACAGCAATATCTCTTCGTGGACGGTCTCTATGAGAAATACAAAGACCGCGTGAAAACAAGCATCGCTCCACATCTTTCGAACATGGGATTGTCATGGAGTAATGTTCAGGGAATGCGTCTTGTTCGTTACGGTCACTCTGTTCCACTCGCTAAAGCAGGCCAGATTGCCAATGGAACGTTTGAGCGCGCGAGTGCTGACATCGATGGCTGCATTTTCTTCGCTAACCAGGATAACTGGGGAAATCCGTGCTTTGAAACAAGTTACGGAAGTGCATTGCAGGCGGCGAGAAAAGCCCGATAGTTATTTTTCTTTAAGCCCGATTTTTCTTCGAGGTGGAGTGAGCTTCGGCGCGACCTGTTCTTCGATCTGATCCATTCGTTCAAAAACAATTTTGAAAAGCTTGTTGGTTTTATTTTCGAGGTCATCGACTTTAGTAGATGAAGTATCCATTGCGAGAAAACTTCGCATTTTGATAAAAGTGCGAATAATAGAGATGTTGATCTGTATTGCTTCTGTACTTGAAAGCACTGAGGAAAGCATAGCAACACCGCTCTCAGTAAAAAAATGTGGCCGGTAAGCCCTTTTGTCTTTCCAGGCACTTAAATCATATGAGGTCGCAATTTGCGACCTCATGTCACGTAACTCTACTAAAGTACATTCAAACATGAAATCTTCAGGGAAACGTTCCTTGTTTCTCTTCACTTGTTCAATAAGGCGTTTTGTTTCTACTCCATAAAGTTCCGCCAGATCCGAATCCATCATTACTCTCAATCCTCGAATCACATAAATCATCTTTTCAATTTTCATCAGAGCTGGATAATTCATTTTGTATTTGTAGAAATAAAAAAGGGAGCCCAAAAGCTCCCTTTTTCAATAACAGAATTTTTTAAAAATTAAGCTTCGCGGATAACGTACTTATCCTTACCTTCATCAACCATCTCTTTAAGTTCTTTACCAACTTTAAAGAACGGAACTTTCTTAGGACTTACTTTCACGACTTTTCCAGTCTTCGGATTTCTTCCCTCGTAGGCCTTATAGTTTCGGTTAGCGAAAGAACCGAAACCACGGATCTCAATTCGTTCATCGTCGAAGAGTGCTTGAATCATGCTATCAAAGCAGATGTTCACAATCTTCTCAGCTTGATGGTGAGGCAAGTTGGCCTGTTTTTCGATTACAGCAATCAAGTCAGCTTTTGTCATTTTCATGCTCCCGCGTGTGCTTAGAATTTCTCCAAACATTTATGATTTTGCCATCTTATCGGATACTTTCGGAAAATATTTAATAGCCGCCTGCTTCTCTTGGCAACTGGCCAACACTTAACTCTTCTCTCATTTGCTTAAGCCTTTGAAAAGACGCTTTCCGGAGCAAAACACTCCGAAAGGCTGGCCTTCCGGGCCTAGAATACATGTAAAGAAAGGATCTTCTAAAACGATAAGTCAGAGAGGAAGTAGGATATGAACTCTCGATCTAACACATTCAAAAAACTCGGCGTTATCTTTATGATGATGTTGTTTGTTTCCTGCCAGGACACTCTTCCTAAGCGAAGTACCATCACTTCCGGAGATTTTGTTGAGGACCCGACGGCGTGCGAAGATGGCTTCACATATAATGAAACTACCAAGATCTGTGTTGCTGATCCTGTTTCAAGACCTACTGGAGTTGTGACATTCGATGAAGATAACAATTTGTGTGTCTGCAAAGATAGAAAAGTTTATTCCTACGGATCATGTTCATCTTTCTGTGCAAACAAAGGAACGGCCGGCCAGCCTATCCTTTATGCAAGCTTTAACGTAGGCCCGGAAATTTTACTTAACACTGCTTTCAATGACCTTAAAGGCTGGTGTAATAACGTTCTTGAAGGATCTACATCGCAGGCAGGTTGTGTCCTGAAGGCCAAAGATGCAGAAGGTAACATTAAAGAAGCTCAGGTCATACTGAGCGGAAACACTCTCACTGCGAATCTTTCTGCCCTTGAAGAAGATAAGACTTATCAGCTTCAACTCGTTGAAACGAGTTCAGGTTCAACGTCAAACACAACTCAGATTATCCGTTACTCAGTAGATGTGGCCTCGGCGTCTCTCGGAGTTCTTAAACCTGCACCTATCTCTCAGTATGCTTGTGTGATCAAGTCCCTCACTTCAGAAAGAATTAATGGTGTGACCAACGTCTTCTCTGACTTTGCTTATAAAGTTCACTTTTACTTTCTTCCAAGTAACCCACCAGAACCTATCAGTGCGACTTCTCCGAACATCATCTGCCATGATCCTATTTCAAATAGTGAAGCAGATGATATTGAGTTTGAGCGTCTCGATCTTAAGGCCGGACCAAACTCACCATTCACACTTTGGGACAAAACAGACCCGCGTTTCTTCGACAACAACAATAATACGTTTAACGACGTAAACGATATCATCATTCAAAAAACGAAGAACTTCGGTTCCACCATTGGTGCCAGTACAAACTTTTTCACAACGTTCACATGGCCCGGTTCACCTGTTTCAAGCACGACTGCCGGAGACACAACTGCGAACAGGCCCCTCGGCTACTACATGCAGCCGTGGATCGACAGCAATACATTCCTTTCATACTGTCTGAACAGCACACACTACAATAGTTCAAACGCACTCTTCCGCGCGATGGGAGATGTCCTCCAGGTTGATACGGAAGGTCTCTATGTTGGTGTCAAAGCTGCTGAATCTGTGAATGTAGATGGAACAACTTATACCGGCGTAAAAGATTATCTTCTCGTCCGTGAATCTGATCTGAAGAGAGTCTGGTTCTACAAGAATGGTAGCACTCCAACTGCACCTTCAGATGCGAACGTACGTAACGTCGCTGTGTATTTCTACTATCCGTTCAATTTCGCTTCACCTTACATCAAATCATCGGGCCAGCGTGTTTTCCAGGTGAAGGGAGCTGAAGAACTTTCGAATACAGCAACGAATACATCCAACACAGGGACTACGTCTTCAGGGACGAACCTGCAGTATCCGCCTCACGATAGAAAAATTGGGTGTGTTCCTAAGATCCGTTAAACTACATTCTCGCAGCGATCACCCGTACCGTGGGTGAGAGCTCTTCTTTGAACAATTGATAGAACGTCGTAAGTGATATCATCAGAAAAAGCAAACTCATCGCGAACGACGCGCTAAACTTCTTAAATCCATGCCACTTCTTCGGAAAAAGATATCTCTTGATGATGATTGATAGAATCAGTAAACCGAGCCAGACGTAGAAATAGGTTTTCAGCTGCTCTCTCTTCAGGAAAATTCCAAGCAATGCTGGCATGGCCTCAGCGTCTCTTACCATGTCCACACTTATATCAAGAAGAACTGGAAATCTTTCAAAGAGCCTGCCCAAAGGTTTACCAGCGCATTTCGACTGGATCAGGTCCCGCACTTTTTCAGCGGGAACGTCTCCCATGTGTGATTCTTTCAATTTCGCGCGCAGAAATTCGACGGTCTTCGTGTCCATGGTTTTAAATGAATCGAGACTGATTTTGCCGGAGTTCTGAAGGTCCGTGACAGTGTTTGAAGCTACGCTTGAAAAATCCTGCTTGGAGTTTTCAATCATGGTGGCGGTTTCAGCGGCCTTCGCCTTGTCTGAGGCAAGTTCGTTCAGGAGATTTTCATCTTCATCAACGTGATGATCCATCGGCTCACCTGACTGCTCTTCAGGAGCAGCTTCGGCAAGTACCGTCACACCCTGGGCCAGGACAAGTCCCGGCACCAGCGTGAGAAGGAAGATAAATACTTTGAGGGTCATGCAGCTTTTTTAACGAATCTTTCGAAGAAAGCGGTCATCGGAACAGCGATGAAGATCGTAGAGTACACACCAAGAACCACACCGATGGTCATAGCGAAGAAGAAGTCATGAATAACGGATCCACCCCAGAACAGCATCACGAGAGACACACTAAGAACTGTGAGGGATGTGATGATTGTACGGGACATCGTTTCGTTGATGGACTTGTTGATGATATCAAAAGTCGACATGTTCGGATTAGCGAGTTCAACTTCACGAACACGATCGTAAATCACCACGGTATCGTTCACTGAGTAACCAATGATGGCGAGAAGTGCGGCCACGATCTGGAGTGAGAATTCTTTCTGCGTGAGAACGAATGCACCGACGATCAGAACAACATCGTGAATCAAGGCCGCGATAGCACCCGGAGCGAACTTATAATCGAAGCGAAGAGCAAGGTAGACCATGATCACGAGGATCGCCCATGCCAGAGCTTTAAAAGCTGAAGTACGGAGTTCCGCCCCTGCTTTCGGGCCTACGATATCGTTTTTCAAAATTTCGAATTTATTCTCGCCGTATTTCTCACCAAGAACAGCACTCACCTGATTCGAGATCGCGTTCAGGTCACCCTTGTCGCTTTCAAGTTTCAAAAGGAATTCATTCTGGTCATCATCACCGATAGTCTGGATCTGAGAAGTCGGAACTCCTTTGGCAATCAAAAGGTCACGAAGTTCCATCGAGCTTACTTTGTCTTGAAACTTCACCTGGACTTCAACTCCACCGCGGAAATCCACGCCGTAGTTGAGACCTTTGGTGAAAAGACCTGCGATAGTTGCGATAATAAGAATCATTGAGCCGACAGCGGCCCAAGTGAACATTCCAACATAATTTACATTTCTCGTCGTACTCATTTCAATAGTCCTTTAATTAAATACTGAGTGTCTTCTTCTCGCCCTTGCCGACATAAAGTTCAAAGAGAACTTTACTCACAAAGTAAGAAGTATAAACAGTTGTCGCGATACCGATCAAGAGAGTCACAGCGAAGCCGCGAACCGGACCAGTACCGAAGTTCAAGAGACAGATACCTGCGAGTGCCGTTGTGATGTTGGCATCGAGGATCGTCCAGAAAGCCTTATCGAAACCAGTGCGAACTGCCTCATAAGGCAGGACCCCCGCTCGTAACTCCTCTCGAATACGCTCGTAGATGAGAATGTTACCATCCACCGCCATACCTACTGTAAGTGCGATACCAGCGATACCAGGAAGGGATAGCGTCGCTCCAAGGCCGATAAGACACGCGAGAGTAAAGAGAACGTTAACGAGAATTGTTACACAGGCAATGAAGCCAGAGAGTTTGTAGTAAATCATCATGAACGCGAACACGAGGAGAGATCCAACGATACTGGCGAGCTGAGCTTTATCAATCGCGTCCGCTCCAAGTGAGGGACCAACAACTCGCTGTTCTTCGAAGATCAACTCAACCGGAAGAGCACCGGCACGAAGAACGAGGGCCAGATCGCGGGCTTCAGACATCACAGTGTTATAGTCACCTGTGCCGAGAGTAATTTGCGCTGATCCACCGGCGATTTTGCCGCGAACTTGTGGAGCTGAATAAACGTTTCCATCGAGAACGATGGCGAGACGACGACCGACGTTTGCCCCAGTAACTTCTTCAAAGATTTTAGCACCAGATGGTTTAAACTCGAGACCAACGTACGGACGGTTTTCCTGCTGATCGATACGAACGATCGCTTCCTGAAGCTCTTCACCAGTGAGACTTGTGCTCGTTTCAACGAGGTATGGCTCGAGGTTTTTAATTTCGTTGGTAACTTTGTTCATCTCTTTAGCGAACGCGATTTCGTTTCCTTTCGGAAGATCGCTGGCAAGAGAAGCATTGATTTTTTTCACGTAGTCAGAAAAGCGCTCACCCTTCTTGTACTCGATGCCTTCTTTCTTAGCTTTTTCAAGCCAGCCCTGAATGGCGGCGGGAGAAACGGAATCGTTCACGAATTTGAATTCGAGTTTTGCTGTCTTTCCGATCAGATCTTTAGCACGTGTAATATCTTTCACACCCGGAAGCTGAACAATAATACGGTCTGTCCCCTGAGATATGATCTCCGGCTCAGTCACACCGAACTCATCAATACGGTTACGAATAACTTCAATTGATTTTGAAAGTGCAGTCGCTTCGATCTCACGGGTAAAATCCCGGCCGAGTCCGTAAGTAAGAGTCGCACCGTCATTGGCCGTAAGGCGAAGTGGATAGTTATAAAACTCACGAAGTTTACTAAGTGCTTTTTCCTGATCAGAAGCTTTTGCAAGAATCAGTGTGTGCCTTGGATCTTTGGAGTCCTTCACATCGAGATCACCTACAGAAGATTCAACCTGGATTTCCTTCAGTGTTGCCTGAGCTTTCTTGATATAGGCAACGATCTCGTCCCGATAAACTTTATCGAAATCGATTCCGAGGACCATATAAAGGCCGCCTTGAAGATCGAGACCAAGATTGATCTTTGATTTCATCGGAAACGAACTTTCTTCTTTGAGGTTAAACACTGTCGGTGTCAGGGCCATAAGAGCACTTATGATCAACACCATGAGAAAACTAAATCTAAACCACCATCCACGGGCCATGTTAACTCCGGTCTTTAAAGTTTTGCTGAATTGCTAAAGTACGGAAAATTTTAATTTATATTGGAAGTAAGGGCAAGAATACTCGGGGCTTTTGGACCCCGAGTTATTAAGAATGTGAAGGGTCTTTCGGAGTCTCGATGTCAGCTACTACGTGAGTTTCTTCTTGCTTCGGAGCATTAACAGGCTCCACGAGGTTGTGCGTGAGAGTTGTTGGCTCATCTTTCGCAGTTTCCTGCATCTGCTCGCTGAAACCTTTCGCGGCTTTCTGAAATTCCTTCAGCCCTTGCCCCAGACCCTTAGCAAGTTCAGGCAGTTTTTTAGGGCCGATGAAAATCAGCGCGATCAGAAAGATGAGAACAAGTTCGCCGAATCCAAGACCGAACATGAATTACTTCTTTTCTGGAGTTGCAAAAATCGTCGCTGCATTTCCACCAACGTGAGACTTGAGCACTTTCATTTTGCTGCCGTCTTCTGTCTCGAGAGTTACAACTTTTTCAGCAATAGAAGTGATCTTACCGAGGATGCCGGATTTAAGAAATACTTCGTCGCCTTTAGCGAGTTTTGTAATGAAAGACTGCTCTTCCTGCATGCGTTTTTTCTGAGGACGGATCATGAGGAAGTACATGACGAGGAAAATGAGAACGAATGGGATAAAAGAAATGAACGGAGACTGGGCACTCGCTCCGCCGGCAGCTTGAGCATGAGCACTAGAAATGAGGAAATCAAACATGGTATGTCCTTTTTTTATTCCCAACGATTAGAAGAGTAGTTGTTATAAAATGTCTGGTAATAATCGTCAAACTCTCCCCGAAGAATCGACTCGCGGGCGGCCTTGGTCATCTGCAGATAAAAATGAATATTGTGAAAGCTGATGAGACTTCCGGAGAGGTATTCACCCACATTAAATAAATGTCGTATATAGGAGCGGCTATATCGCTTGCACACGCGGCAAGAGCACTCTGGATCAGGGGGTAAAGGATCGTCGAGGAAGCGCGCTTTTTTGATGTTGAGCGGCCCATGAGTCGTGAGAAACTGGCCGTTGCGTGCGTTACGAGTAGGAAGCACACAGTCAAACATATCGAGGCCGGCCTTGATTCCGTTCAGGACATCCATCGGTTTGCCGACTCCCATGAGATAGCGGGGTTTATCTGAAGGCATGGTCGGAACAAATTTCTGGCAGAACTCCACCATCTCTTCATTTTTTTCACCGACTGAAAGCCCCCCCAGGGCGTAACCATCAAAATTAAGTTCCATCAATCCCTGCATACTTTCAGTTCGCAGATCCTGGTGAAGTCCACCCTGAATAATTCCAAAAAGTTTCTGATGAGGTTTTAGCTCCACCGATTTGCAACGACGGGCCCAGCGATGCGTGAGTTCCATGCTGGTGCGAAGGGTTTCTTTTGTTGCGGGAAGTTTCGGGCACTCATCGAAGGCCATGACGATATCAGAGCCAAGACCCCTTTGAATCTCCATTGATTTTTCCGGCGTGATCATGTGCTTTGATCCGTCGATGTGTGACTGGAACATCACACCTTCTTCAGTCAGCTTGTTAATATCAGAAAGAGAAAACACCTGGTAGCCGCCGGAATCCGTAAGGATCGGACGGGGCCAGCTCATGAACTTATGAAGGCCACCCATCTTCTCAATGAGTTCGTGACCAGGTCGCAAAAACAAATGGTAAGTGTTTCCAAGAATGATCTGGGCGTTCATTTCTTCGAGGTCTTCCTGCCAGAGTGTTTTCACCGAGGCACGGGTTCCCACAGGCATGAAGATAGGTGTTTCGATCACTCCATTGTGAGTATAAACGCGGCCGGCGCGGGCCTGTCCTGATTGACCTTCAAGTTGAAAGAATGACATGTGCTTTTTTTAACACAGCGGGCGACCACCGGCCAGTTGAAAGGCCGTCAAAAGATTCGACACCACAGTAAAAAAATCCGGCCTCTCTGGTTTTTTGCATAGGCCCCTTTAAGATGACTTCAAACAGGAGTCTTTATGAAATCGATCGTCTTTGCCTTTATCGCCTTTACAACCTTTTCTGCCATGGCACAAACGCTGATCTCCGGTGGTAATCTTGAGCAGACTGAGAATCCTGATGGCTCATTCACGATCCAGTCTCCCCTTCTTCTACGCGGAAACAAGTCACTGAAAGTTTCTGCGGCGTCTGATCTGAACGGTGTTTGTAAGGCCCTGAGTTTCTCTCATTATCTGAACGCTTCTGTTGAAAGTCCTTCTTTCGATAAGAGCAATGCTCTCCTGAATGAAGAAGGCAATTACACGGGCCTCGTGAACTACAACGACTATTATATTTCCAGCATCACTTGCTACAACGAGATCAGTCCCGTTCTCCGCTACACAGAATCTTTCAAGAACGCAGACGAGTCAGTGACGATTACAGGCCCGGTGTACGTTCTTGGGAAGAGAAGCATGAAAGTTTCTGCTGCTTCTGATCTCAAGGGAGTCTGTAAGGCGATGGGCTTTGAAAATTTACTTTCGGATTCTGTTCTTTCTCCGAAGTACGATAAGAACAATGCTCTCCTGAGCGATTCAGGAAGCTTCTCTTCGACGGTGTCCTACAATGACTATTACATCGACGAGATCACTTGTATGAATGGCGCCAATGCAACTGTATTCGTTGATGCCGCAGGCAAGAAATACATCAAGAGTGCCTCGAACTAAAAGCTCAGCCTTCTTAAAATAAATTCTCTTCCCGACTGGCCTTTGAGTACAAAGGCCAGTTTTTCATTTTGGGTGGAATTTTTTTCGTATTCCGGGTCCAGATATTCACTTAGTGAATCATCAAAAACAATTTGTCCTGCTTCAGCTTCGCTCTGAAACTTGGCACAGATGTTAACTGCATCTCCGAAGAAATCCACGCCGGTTTTTGTACCTACTGAAAGACAGGGCCCATAGTGAAGACTCGCTCTGAGCTTGAGTGAGTTCTGCTGATTCGATTTTTGAATTTCAATGGCACACTTAAGGGCCAGTGCCATCGTCGGAAAAGTGTACATGGTGGCGTCGCCAATGGTTTTCACCAGCACTCCCTGATGTCTTCGTGCAATCTCTCCGACAAACAAAAAACTTTCGCGGACAAGACGGAATGCTGCTGCATCACCGATCTTGAAATACAGCTCAGTACTGCCTACGACATCAGTAAACATGAGCGCACGATGTCCCACTTCCATAGGAAATTCGCTTTTGAGCACTCCGTTCGGAATGAGCTTTGAGAGTTCAGGGTGAAGCATGACTTCAGAAGCGATGAGAGACCCACGGAACTTGTCGATCGCTTCGAGCATGATAAAGCCTCTCGAATCAGGTGTATCTGAAACGATGGTGAGATCAGGATGGACACGAATCAGTTCATCAGAAAAAGAGGACCAGACATCCGTTATCTTCATTTCTTTGTGAGGAGCATTTGCATCTGAGACAATAGTCAATGGCCTCGTCTCCCCTCTTTTCTTTAAAAGATAGAGGCCTTCAGGAAGATGAAGGGACTCTTTCCATTTGCCCAGGAAACGCTGGAAATAAATGGTCGGTTTGTGAGTGATATCTGCGCTACAAAAATCTGCTGATGCTTCATCCGGAGAAAGCTCAGTGTCTTTGAGAGAAATTTCGATACTCTCCTGAGTTCCACTTGGAAATGTAATCTCACAGGTGTCGCAGAAAATTTGTTCAGGTAGTTCAGTCAGGCACGATGCACTTTGCTTGGCCCCGCGACAGTGAGGGCAAACGGCATCGAAGCGTAAAGCAAGTCTCGTTTTTAAATCTCCTGTGAGAGCATCTTTCAGAATATTTTCCCAGCCATTCCCAGTTTCCCGGGCGACTAGCTTCGGAGAAATTCTTGCTCGCTCAATTCCGGCGGCATCGCGAATCCATTCGGCGAGGTTTTTCTTGAGCTGAACTGCCATTGAAAAGTTTTTCTTCTCAGCTGTAGAATGACCTATCTCCGTTAAAAGATCTCCGATGACTTTTTTTATACCCCAGGTGAGCAGAGGTCGAAGAAAACCTGAACGCGTTATGAATCTGAATTCAATGCCGACTTTACATGATTTTTCATCCAGAGCAGTCAGCGTAAAATAACCACCAATTTTTTGAAAAAAACCGCTTGAGAAAACTCGTTCGTTTTCCAACCAGCAATTCGTATTCCATTCCCAGGGGGCCTCGGTCCAATGGGCCGTCATACCGAGGACCTTTTGCTTGCCGTGACGAACTCCATTGATCGTTGTAAACGTCATCGGTGAGAGACCCATCCTGCGATTGAGTTCAGCTGTGTCTGAAAGAATCGGCCAGATGTCAGCAACAGGTGCCTGAATGATTTTTTCTGCAAAGAGAATTTGTTCCATACCCACATTATCTGGCGAACGGGCTATTTGCGCAAGATCAGCATTCCGTCGCCATAGGAGAAGAAGCGATACTTTTTTTCTATGGCAATATTGTAGAGTTCAAGAGCTTTTTCCCTGCCAATGAGGGCACTGACAAGTATCAAAAGAGATGACTCAGGAAGATGAAAATTTGTGACCAGGGCCTGAATAGAATGCACAGGTTTTCCCGGATGAAGAAAAATCGAAGTCGCATTGAGTCCAGTCTCTTTTGGTGCGACGGTCGTTCCGTTCCACGAACTTTCAAGAGTTCTCAAAGTTGTTGTACCGACAGCAACCCGGAATTTCGCTTCCTGAATGGTCTTAAGGTTTTCAGGATCAATGGTATAGAGTTCTTCGTGCATCTTATGATCGAGAATATTATCGACTTTGATTTTTGCGAACGTTCCGATGCCGACATGAAGTGTGATCGTTGCGAGATCATGGCCATCTTTTTTTATTTTATCCAGAAGCTCATGAGAAAAATGCAGGCCTGCAGTAGGAGCTGCCACCGATCCGGCTTCGTCAGCGAAGACTGTCTGGTAAGTCTGCTTATCCTCATCATCTGATTCACCATTCCGGATGTAAGGAGGAATCGGAATTTTACCGATCGATTCAATCAGATGCACAAGTTCAGTTTCACTGACATTAAATGAGACGAGGAATGTGGCGTTGTCTTCCACTCCTTCGATCTTGGCCTTGAGAGTCGCGAAGTCGAAGACATCTCCGATCTTCTTTTTTCCAGTTGTCCGTATCAGGGCCGGGTACAGACCTTTTTCTGGCTTTAGGGACAAAAGAAAAACTTCAGCGGCACCACCGGTACTTTTCTTGCCCAAAAGGCGGCACGGAAAAACCCTTGAGCGGTTAAAAACCATCGTTGAATGAGGCGGCAGGAACTTAGAAATCTCCGAGAATGTCGAATGAGTGACATCACCGGTCGCCTCGTTATAGACGAGAAGACGCGAAGAATGCCTGTCCGGCACCGGCCGGGAGGCAATCAGCTCCGGAGGGAGCTCGAAGCTATAGCTTTTGAGGTCAAAATCAGTCATTTTTTTCAATTGTCCTTGGAAAGATCGGGGGATGTTTGTATCCTTTTCTCATGGAGACGTCCCGATGAAAACCGCCATTTTGCTCACATTCTTGATTGCCCTCTCCGCTGAGGCCCAGGTCAGTCCTGAGGAAGAAGCACTCATCCTGAATCAGGAGATGCAGTTTCTTCAGGAGTCAGCGACTCAGACGACCGCCGTCAACCGTCCCTTAGGTCAATCAGTCGACGAGCGCATTTCCACGACACCGACTTCACGTGGTGACATAGATCTCGAACGTTCTTATTTTGGTAATGAAGAGCTCGACGAGGTAAACACTCGCACCGCGGCTCCGAGAAGAAAACTTCTTCGTTAACGAGACGCCAGTTTCATCACGAGCGGAACGATCTTCGCCATCCACTCATCAATCATCGTTTTGACAGCAACAAACATCGGATAGGTCTTCACCTGCTCGAGAAGAACTTTTAAGAAGTTCATCACGAACTCAAGAACCGGCTCCATGTTCATCTTCTTCACGATGAGATCAAAGAAACCTTTAGCTTCCTGGACAGTCTTACCTTTCACAACGTAGAGAGGATTTTTATTTTTCATACAGTAAGTTCCTTATGAACTGCTTCAGTCATCACAGTAAACTGGCGCTGAAGATCTTTATACTCAGAAGTTTTGTAGTGGAAAACTGATTTTCTCTGGGCCAGGGATTTTCCGAATTGCACTTTGTTCGTGAATGGTTCGTGAACAAAACCTTCACCTAGTGAAATACGGATCTGCTCGAGGTCGGAATTCGCCTGCTTACGACGGGTATCAAACAAATTTGGAATGTAACCCAGGTTCTTTGGAACCGCGGTGATTTCCATGTCCGCAATATCGGCCACGACTTGCTGAATATTCTTAAGTCCCTGCTCGGAAAATCTGTCCGGCACGAACGGATACAGAACACCATCTGTCGCGCAAAGGATGTTCACAACCAGAAGACCCAGAGTTGGCGGGCCATCAATCACAATAATATCGTACTGAGATCTGAGCTCGTATTTCTCAATGAATTTTTTAAGGATCAGCTGTCTCGGAGCATTGATACCGGCCACAGTCAGCTCGAATCCTGAAAGTTCCTGACCTGATGGAATGAGGTCAATACCTTCTTCCGTCCTGATCATGACGTCCGTGAGTAATGCAGCCGAATGAAGTGCCTTGAGTTCTTTGATCGAATTCACCAGCAAGTGATGAATGTGGAGGCGGTCTTTGTCTTCAATCCCGAAGAGAGATGTAAAATTTGCCTGCGGGTCCATATCAATGCAGAGAACTTTCTTCCCGCCGCTCGCAAAAGCGTGTGCAAGGTTGAAGGCCATGGTCGTTTTACCTACTCCGCCCTTCTGATTCATCAGAGCGATAACTTTTCCCTGAGGTCCGGTAAGTGGTCCTTCTTTGAAAAATGAAAACATTAAACCCTCCTGATCTGCTCAAAAATTCGGCGTTCTCAGAAATTGTGCCCGGCCTTTGTGGCTTTGTAAATCTTGGATTTCGTGAGTTTTGCGCCTGACTACCCTGACAAGGACGCTACACTAATCGTGTAAGAATTTTCCTCTCAGCGGCAGTCTTTCACAAGTCTAAGGAATTAATCGAAAGTCCCGATAAAGCTAGGAGACGGATCTATAAAGGAATAAGCCATGGTTGGTTTAAAAAGTGTCTGGATAAGTTTAAGTGCCCTCTTTTTGCTGGCGTCGTGTGTACCACAGACCAAGCAAACATCGTGCGGGGAGAACGAAAACTACAATACAACATTACGAACGTGTGTTCCGACAACTCAGTCGCCTTCATCTTTCATTACCATCAGCTCTTTCATCCCGACGAACTCTTACTCACGTTACAAAAACGATCTTACTCCGATGACTTTCCGGGTGAACGTCAGCAATCCTTACGCTCAGTCTTACACAACAAGATGGTTACACACATTCAACGGCAACAGCACAGACGTCACTGGATTCATCACATCTCCAACACAGTGGGATATTTATCCGATGTTCTTCGTTAACGAAGTGGGACTGCATTTGTTGACTGTGGATATTCTTGATTCATCGTCGAACATTGTGACGACACATGCGTTCCAGTTCACAATCAATAACTCTCCAAGACCTTTCATCAATACGACGTCGATCAGTCCGGCCAGTTATGATATCAGCCCGGTCTACCCGACTTCAGGGTCACAGACTTTCTCTTTCGTCGTGAAAAACAACAATGCATCTATTCCTTCCACTTCTACCTATAACGTACAATGGAAGCTTTATAAAAACGGCATTGATACAGCTTTAGTTGCACCTAACTCTGCGACAGACAGCTTGGCCGATATTTCAGGGACCGGGAGTAATACTTTCGACACCGTTTTCGATCCTTCAGTTCTCACTGGCTATGGTCTGGGGACTTACATTCTCCGCGCACGCGTGATGTACGTTCCAGGTGCTGAGATTGTTGATGAACGCCAGTGGAGTATCACGGTTCAGAATCCACCACTTCCGAAGATAACATCGCGCACTCTTAGTCTTAGTGATCCTCAGCTGGACTCTGCCCTGACAGTTGTGAATGCTTACACAGGAATTGATTATACTCAAAATACAGTTTATAACTTTCGACCTCTGAGATTTGAAGCCTCAACGACGACCGCTCTGACACTCTGGGGAGCTTCGCAGGCAAATTTCTGCGTTCGCGTCGCTGATGGTAGTGGTACATTTCCTGGTGATGGCCTCGGAGTGAAAGTCAGCTGGATGATTGATGGCACTGGTGCTGCAATCTACGAAGGGACGACCACTCCTGGTGATCCTGAAGTATGTCTTTCTGACGTTACGAACTTAACTCCCGAGCAGATCGTTTTCAACAATACAATTGCGACCAGCACCGAATCACATACTATCATAGCCCGCGTTTATGATGAGGCCACACAGACAGAATATTCTACCACCAACATGGCGACCGGAACCTCGACCTACCCTATTACATGGAAAGTGAAAGTCTTCCCGCAGAATGCTCCTCCAAAGATTACTTTCGGTTTAACATCATCGGGCATCAGCTGTACAGTCATCGGCTCAATCGTTCGTTCGAACTGTACGGTGGCATCTGACACTGACATCATTGTCAGCGCCAGAGTAAATTACGATGATTTCTATGTGCTCCCTGCGTACGATGAAACGAAATTTGATTATTCAGTGAAGCTTTATCAGAACAATGTAGAGTTCAGCGAGTGTACGAAATCAATTGCCGGAACTGACGGACTTACCGATGGCGGTGGTCCTGAATACGTTTGTGCCTTTCAGGCCCCAAGTTACAACGCGAGCGGCCCGGTAAATCCGACGACTCAATCATATAAAGTTGTCGCGACCGTCACTGATAACCAGTCTGAGATCGTTGTTTCTACAACGACATCAAACACCCTTACCTGGAACCTTAAAGTGACTGAAGGAAACTCGACTCCTTCAATCTCCTCATTCACATCTAACGGCCCTGTGGACGAAGGCACGAACCTTCAGTTCTCCGTCGACGTCGATGATGCTGAAAGAGATAACTTCACGTACCAGATCCGTTACTGCACCAACGATGCCTGTAGCACAAGCTTACCTCTCACAACGACTGCAACGGCAACCAGAACAACTGATGACTTAACAAAAACAGTCGCGACCTCAACGTTCCTGACAGAATCTTTCCTGAGCAACGTTTCAGGAGTAACCGGTTGTTCGAACCTTGCACGAAACGCTTCGTGTAACGTTCAGTTTTTCGTTGTTGTTAACGAAACCGGCCAGAGCTCAGGTGTGACACCGGGTAAACTCCCTCTTACAACTGTTCCGGTACCCGGCGATCTTCTCACGGTGAGCATTGAAAACATCAACCCGCCGCCGACGATGGCTGAAGCTTCCTTCAGTCCGACAGCCGAGATTACTCTAGCAACTCCAGACTACTCGCTCCTCGTTGGTATTCCGTTCACTATTTCTGCTCCGGTAGGTTCAGCTCTGAACGATACATCTGCTGTAGCAGGTGAAAAAATTAACCGCTACCAGTGGTTTGTGAAAAACGCGAACTCCGTAACGACATGGACAGCGATCAACGGCGCAACCAGTCCGAACCTTCTCTGGACTCCGTCACTCATTGATGAAGCGGAAATTTCAAATGATAACCCGATCCAGGTTAAGCTTTGTGTGGAAGATCGCTCAACAGCTGTTGTCGCTAGCCCACTTACTGAAGCAACGGCTGCACTCTGTTCAGATGACGTCCTGGCCGCTTTTACGACAACAGGTATCTGGCAGTTCACGGTGAGAAACAACGTTGTGACCGCACAGGATCTCACGAATACGGCGACGGATACATCCATGGCAACTATCAGCGCCGAAGTTGGTATTGAGACAGCGACATGGATTGAGCCTACTCCGACAACCACGAACGGCGTGACCAGCTCTGCCACGTATATTGCCTATGCTGATAACGTCGCTGCATATGACCCCGATGGAGACTTTATTACTGAAGATGACATCTACATCACAGTGAAAAAAGTTCTCGTGAAAAACAACGGTGAGCTCCTTCCAGAAACGGCAACCAAAATTGCACGCTTCAAGGGATTACCGGTTGCGCTCACTTCTAACGTTAAAGATATGTCGATTACTGGAACTGTAGACGGTTCAGGAAATCCATTGAGCTTATACATCGCTTACCGTGCCTCTTCTACTTCTGCTCCAAGTGCGTACTATCCACAGGTGAGAAGAATTGAAATCGTGGGTGTGAAGACAGCTCCGAATGAGCACTCAGGAATTCTTGGATTCGCTTATACGGGGTTCTCTCTTACCAATAACTGTACCCTTGCAGCCTCTTGTGTATTTGGCGTCTCAGGAGATTATCAAACTGTGAATTTCAGTGATGCCACTGTGACAGGTAATATTTCAGTAGTATCAAACTTCAACACAAGAATTTACGCTTTCGCAAGCCTTGCAACCAAGACAGTAACTGAAATCTGTTCTGACTGTAACGGTAACGGTAAAGCGTCGACTTTCGCTGCTGCTATCAATGCTGATACGACTCTCGCCGGGATGGGTATCACTGCTACATTCGCAGCAAACATTGTCACGATTCAGGGTATGACTTCAGGTGATTTTTACGATGGCTCAGCGACTGATGTTCAGGTGTCGGATGACATGGGAGAAATCTATGTTGCAGACTTTGATACAGATCCCACGCCCGCTGTCTCGCTTGCGCCTTACTGGAACCTTCCATTTATCAACAGTTCGGTTGGATCAACTAACAAAGACAAGCTCTCTGTGATCTCAGGTCCGATCGACGTAAACATTGGAACGAACTCAGCAAGTCTTGAGCTTACAACAGCTGCTACAAATACAAGTTTAGCTGCGACGGTTGCTCTTAATAACGTCTCGACTTATTTTAACGGAACAGACCTCTATGTTGCAGGTCTGGCGAAATCCGGAAGTACACTGAAGCTATATATTCTTGACCCTGCTGACTTCACTATCGCTGTTTCGAACACGGCGGCTATGTCAGGTACGGCCCACACAGATGTTGAAGTGAGTGCAAACACTAGTAACGTCTACGTCATGACAACAACGAATGAAACTCCGGTGAAAAACGAGATCGGTGTTTACTCGGCGACTACACTTGCTGAAAGTGACAAGTTCAAACTCAGTGATACGGTTAACGTAGACTCTGCTTCGATGGCACTTTTCTATAACACTGTGACTGGTTCTACGATCAAGTCGTACAAACTTATCCCTTACAACGGTGAGGCACGCCTCGTCGCTGTCGCTGACAACGGTACGACAACTCAGCTCTACCTTGCTCGCCTTTACTCTAACGGCACGGACTACCTCCTGACCTGTAAGGACTGTGTCCAGGTAACGAATACGATTAATGAAGTCAGTGAGTTCGTTAAAGTGAATGCTTCTCACGTACGATCAAAACCAGTAATTCCAAGCACGAACTTCACGCTCTCTTCCGGAGGGGCGGCCACGTACAAAGACATCTTCGTAACGAGCTTCGCCGGCAGCCCTACAGGAGGTACGATAACATCGTCTCCGAACGTGGGTGTGTTCAACATGGAAATCGAGAACATCAACACCTCGATTCTTCCGACTGTGAACGAAGACGCCGGTCTCTACCGTCCTCCATTCTTCAAGAACTAACTTAAAGGTTGAAGATATTGCTCAGACAATGTCTTCAACCTTTCTTCTCCCCAAAAATATTCTGCGTGTTATCATAAAATCATGCGTCTCCGCTTATTGATTCCATTATTCCTATTCTTTGTGAGCTCATGGGCCTGTGCCTACGAACTCATCATGATTCAGGCCGTTTCTGAAACCAAAAGAACCTTTATTACGAGAAACGGTCGTCGCCAGGGTGTCATCACCGGCAGTACGGGAACATTCACAGCTGAAGACTTCTCCATCCTCGCCAAGGCCATCAACGTTACCGGTAACTACACTCAGTGGCAGATCATCAACGCTGAGGCCATCCTTCCCTTTGAAAAAGGTGCCCTCGTGACCTTTTACCCTGCTGAAGAATATCTTTGGGCACTCTCTCCCGAAAAAGAGAGACGCAAGTACATCAAGAGCATGATCCGCCAGCCCCGCAAGTCAGTTCTCTTCAAAGGTGCCCTCACACGGACAGTTTCCGAGAGTACTTCTGAAGCCGTCGCTACGAGTACAAAACGCGGTGGATTTCTCGGTGAAATTTTTTATGAACAGGATTTCTTTTACGGATTTGCGTTCGATGTAGGTGTTCGTTACGAGCGTGAAGCAATCGCTGCCAACGGAGTCACTCTCCTGACCCGCCGATCACTTCTGATTGTGGACTTCATCAAATACTTCGATGATTTTGAAGATTCGATTGGTGGACGACTCTATCTGGGTCTGGGTTCTGGTTACGGTATCTCAAACACATCTACGACGGGCCTCTCTCAGTCAGGAAACGTGGCCATTCTCCCGGCCGTTAAGGCAGGACTCAGTCTCCCTTTCAACGAAGAATGGGAATTTCTTTTCGATACAGCTTTTGAGAGTTTGCAGACTAAAGAAGAACAGGAAAGTGGAAAGATCCAGACGACGACTCAGACAAATGTGAAAGCTTCTTTCGCTCTCCGCAAATTCTTCTAAAAAAAAAAGGCCGGTTACCCGGCCTTTCAATTCATAAATTATTTTTTAACCAGACCGATTTCTTTCAATCGGATCATCAGCCACTCGTGAGAGTTGATCGGCGCATATTTCGCTCCAGCACCTTCGCAAGAAGGAATGCATGTAAGCATTGTATCTGGATTCGGATGCGTGAAGAACGGCATTGAGTAGCGGTGATTATTAGCACCGACATCCGGGTTCACCACTCTGTGAGTGGTTGCAGGAATCATATCGTTTGTAAGACGTGAAAGCATGTCACCTGAATCAACTACAAGCTGCTTCTCATTACAGTTTACCTGGAGCCATTTTCCGTCCCGATCAAGAAGCTCAAGACCAGATGTCGTTGCACCAACCATCACTGTGATGAGGTTAATGTCTTCATGAGCAGCAGCACGGACTGAATTCTTAGGTGCACCCTCATCAAGAGGCGGATAGTGAATCGCGCGAAGGATTGAGTTACCATCCTGAAGCATCGTACGGAAGAAAGACTGAGGAACATCAAGCGCCATTCCAAGAGCATCCAGAACAATCGTCGAAGTTGTATCGAGACCGTTGTAGAGCTTGAGGAAAGTATCTCTGAACTCAGCAACTTCTGTAGGCCAGATGTTGTCTGGAAGGAATTGTTTGAATTTAGGATTTGTTATAACTTCCCGACCCACATGCCAGAACTCTTTGAGATCCGGGTATTGAGAATTTTTTGCGTGTTCAACACCGAAGGCAGTATGGCCGCGCTGACCGCCGCCTTCTTTACATCTGTACTTAGCTTTTGTTTCAGTCGGGAGCTGATAGAACTCGTGAATAAGGTCGTAAGCTTTATTAGTCACTTTGTGATCAACCGGGTGATCGACGAGAATGATGAATCCGTAGTCCTTGAGACCAGTGAAGAGATTATTTACGAACGTCGTTTTATCGTTGTTCGATCCGTTCAAGAAACTCATAAGACTCAGTTCAGGTACTTTTCTGATTGTGTCCACAGGACCCCCTTAGAATTTAGATGCCCTTAGATAATCCGTGCCAGCGCAGGTTGTCTAAGCAAAAAATGAGATAGGGGCTAGCGAGAAAATGACCCTGAAATAATTACTCTTCCCGATGGCCCACTCACCCAGAAAACCGGTAAAAAGGGCCATCGGAGACCATATGAAATCCCTCATTACACTTCTGGCCTTAGTGCCGGCCCTTGTCCTGGCCTATGACCTCGATTCAAAGGCCTTGCACAATGAGGACATTCCCTTCCTGGGCCATCACGCAGACAAACCTTTCGGCAGTTATCTCACGCTGGAAGTTCACTATGCTCCTGTGAAGAAGCTCCTTTCCCAGCTTGAAAGTGATGTCGGACTCCTGAAAAATCGCGGAGAGGCCCATATCACGGTCATTACTCCAGTTGAGTTTGATCGCGTGCTGAAGCCTGCTGGAGTGACTATTCAGGAGATCAATGAGATTGCTCTCGAGGCAAAAATCCAGGCCTCAAAATTCACTCCCGTCTGTGTCGGTGCAGGAAGTGCGACGATCGATGGAAAACTCGAAAAGACATATTTCATGGTCGTGAAATCGCCGGAGCTTCTCGCCATCAGAAAAAAAGTTGCCGATCTCTATGATTCCAAAGACGCCGACCCTGCCAGATTCGATCCGGATCATTTCTATCCCCATATTACTCTGGGGTACACATGGGATGATCTCCATGAACAGCCGCATGATGTTTTTAAGGGCATCCGGGCCTGTCTACAAAATGGACAGATCGACATCAGGTAAAGAAAAAAATTCAACTCATCGCCTCTTGGGCAGCTTAAAAGATACGATTCTCTTAATACATTAACTTCCTCAAGGAACATACAAATGAAACTACTTCCTATCGTAGCTCTCGCGCTTTTCGCAAGCTCAGCTTTCTCAGCTGACCAGTACAACTTCAAGCTTATCGGTTTCTCAAAAGATAATAAGTATGTTGCTTTCGCTGAATCAGTAAACCAGGACGGCTCAGGTCACGGAGTTGCAGTTGTTTCAGTTGTTGATGTTAAAGCAAACAACCTTATTAAGAAAGCAGACCACAGAGACGAAGGCCTGAATGATGAAGGCGGATCTGAAGCCGTTGCGCTTAAAGCTGCCATCGCGAAAGCAAATCTTGCGAAGTTCGGCATCGTTACAAGTAACCAGGGCGAAGTCCTCATCGATCGTCGTCCAACTGATGCAAGTACGATCCTTGATACTGCGTTCAAGATTCACCCTTACATGCACTCGACTCAGTTCTCCCTCGATATCAAAGAACTTCCAGCGAAATCTGAGCAGTGTTATGACATGGGAGAGCCAAAAATGCTCAAGCTCACTCTTAAGAGCAAGAACGATCCACAAACAGTAAACCTCGTCATGCAGGAAGATAAATCACTTCCTAAATCACGCGGCTGTGCTCTTGGTTATGGTGTTTCGAAAGTTATCAGATCAGGAAATGCTCTGGTTGTGATCATCAACAAATCTTCTCCAGGATTTGAAGGCCCGGATCATGATTTCATGGCGATCACTGCTGAAATCAAACTCGACGAAATCTAAAAAAATTGAAACGACAAGCCCTGCGAAAGCGGGGCTTTTTTTTTATGCGAACATCATGGTTCCGAGGCGAATCCAATCAGATCCTTCTCTCAGCGCGATCTCATAATCCTGGCTCATGCCCATACTGGTCTGAAGCTTGAGACCGAGCTCTGCTTCAAGCTTGTTTTTTTCCACAACGAGATCCTGAAAGCATCTTCCTGCTTCTTTCTCAAAATCTTCAGTGCGAAGAGTTCCCATCGTCATGAGACCACGAAGCTTTAGTTTCTTCGCCGTGACGGCGATTTCTGCTGCCTCACAAAGAGCATGGTAAGTTTCAAAACCTGATTTCTCTTCCTCTTTTGACGTATTAAACTGAAGGAAAATATCCACAGGATGCGAGAGTTTATCTTCTGCTTTGATGAGTTTTTCGAGGAGTTCTTCGTCGTGAACAGAGTGAATCGCCGAGAGATTGGGAACTGAGAGAAGTAGGTTGATCTTGTTGCTTTGGAGATGGCCGATCATATGCCAGCGGATTTCAGGGCAGCGATCTTTGAGTGCTTCTGCTTTTTCCTGGAGTTCCTGCACGCGGTTTTCACCGAAGTCCCTGTGACCGAGATCGTAGAAAATTTTAATATCATCTATAGGACGAGTTTTTGAAACGATAAGGAGAGAGGCCTGGCCTGTAAGCTTGGGCAAAATCGAATTGAGCTTCGTTTTTAGATATGCTCCCCGATCAGGCATCGCCGTCCTTCTTTTTATTTTTCTTTTTGAGGGAGATGGTCGCTTTCACTTCGAAGTCGTACTTCTCCGCAACTTTATCAAACTCTTTAGAGAGATCAATTTTATCAAGGTAAGACTTGAGTTCCGTCTTGATGGATGCAACGAATTCGGTCTTGGTGTTCTTTGCGTTTTCAACGAGGCTTCCCATCATGTCTTTTGGCAAAGGAAGATCTTTTAAAAGTGCTCTCACACTTTCTTCCGTCATAAAGGCGGCTGTTACACCAGTCGTGAGAACTTTTTTTACGAGATCTCCGAGCTTCCCGTCTCTGTCCCGATTATCATCCATTACATTTGCTCCGCGCGCTTGGCGAACGCTTTCATTGTCATCGGAAGATTTGTGTTCACCAGGGTTTTTTCAATCATCCCGAGTCCTGGAAGGAAACCTTTCAGCTCAACTTCGAGGGAATATGTGACTTCAGTCTTGTTCGGAGCGAGGGACTTCAATTCCCAGCGGCCGTTATTCACTTTCATCATGTCGCCGGAGACGAAGCTCCAGCTCACTTTTTTATTTAACTCATGAGCGAGCTTGATGGTGTAACTGATTTCTTTGATCACTGAAATTCCGAGTTTTACGGTAGCGCCGGCCTCTGATTCATTCGAAACGTCAGCAGTCTTCACCCCATCAACGAACTTTGGATAGTTTTTATAATCGATGATGGCCTTATAGAATTTTTCAGCAGGTACATCGTATGTTTCTGTGCGGGAAGCCTGTGCCATAAAATCATCCTTGTCTTATGTAATTAGTAACGTGGTTTTTTATCAAAGTGGTGTTCCGCACGGATGTGTCGGATTGTTCCTGACTGGCTTCTCATCACGAGTGAATGCGAAGTGCATCCCCAAGGTTTGAAAACGATTCCGTCAAGGAAGTTTCCTGTGGTGACTCCAGTCGCGCAAAACATAAGATTCCCTTTCGCGAGATCGTCTATTTTGAACACACGGTTAATGTCATCGATTCCCATTTTACGTGCGCGCTCAATTTCACCCGGATTGCGGGCCTTGAGGATTCCCTGAAACTCTCCGCCGAGACACTGAAGGGCCGCAGCTGCAATGACGCCTTCAGGAGCTCCACCGATACCGAAAAGAATATCGATTCCGGAGTTCGGAGTGGCCGTGGCAATGGCTGCAGAAACATCACCGTCACCGATGAGATTGATACGGGCACCTGCTGCACGGACTTCTTCAATGAGATCTTTATGACGGGGACGATCCAGGATAATGGCCGTGAGATCGGCTACACGACATTTTTTGATATCTGCGAGACGTTTTAAATTTTCGGTTGGTGACTGACGGATATCAAGGAGACCGCGGGCCTCGCGGCCAGCAGCGATTTTCAACATGTAGGTATCTGGTGCGTGAAGGAGACCACCTTCCTCGCCGATCGCCATCACTGAAATGGAGTTCGGTCCGCCGTAAGCACAGATCGTTGTTCCTTCCAGGGGATCAAGGGCAATCTCAAGCTTCGGGCCATTT
The DNA here is from genome assembly GCA_945883845.1 of Bacteriovorax stolpii. Classification (GTDB taxonomy): domain Bacteria; phylum Bdellovibrionota; class Bacteriovoracia; order Bacteriovoracales; family Bacteriovoracaceae; genus Peredibacter. Next base: position 25,280 of record CAMCYI010000021.1, read on the forward strand.
TTTGTTCCGACTTTTTCACCGATATAAAGCATAGGAGCTTCATCGCGCTCGCCTTCTCCGATTACAACAGTTGCATCACAATCAATGGTATCAAGGAGTGTCCTCATCGCATCGACAGCGGCCTGGTCGGCAGCTTTTTCATCCCCACGACCCATGAGTCGGGCAGAGGCAATAGCAGCGGCTTCAGTCACACGGACAAATTCCATCGCAAGATTTCGGTTCATGATTTCATTCCCTGAGAAGATTGATACAGGGAGATTCTACCTCTGAAAGAGGCCGGTTTGAAAGATTTTTAGCTCAATTGACGGTGCAGCAAATTTTTAACTTCTTCGGGGAGCAAATCATTCGAAATCAGCTTGAGTAATTCTTGAACTCTCTCCAGTTTTTCCGGCATCACATCAGTATCAATGTGGAAAAACCACTCGTCTTCATTAACAAGTGGAGAATCAACATTGCGTTTTGAAAGAATGCGACCTGTCTTGAGTCCCTGTCCGTCTTCCCACTCAACAAAAACCTCGAAGAACAAAACCTGGAAACGTGCAATTTCTCCGTCAGAATGTTGCCAGACGAAAATTTCAACTGGACCGTCAGATCTCAGCCAGTATTTAAGACGATTAGGAATTTCAAGGCCGCCATCCACACGGTGCAAGGGCTTCAGATGTTTAACAATTTCTTCCATACGCAAGAAGCTCTGAACTTTTTCAAGAACATCTCTCTTTTTATGAAACTCTATTCCTACGCGGCTGTCCGTATGCCACTTCACGACACCTGCGACATCAAGAGTTTTTCCCATCCAGTGAATAGAACCTTTAAGTGGGGCCTCTTCAATAAAGTGATGAGAGTCATCTTTAAGTGAAAGCTGCATGCCGGTATGAGAGATATCTTTGACCTCAAATACCCGCGAGGTCTCGTCGGATTTAAATGTAAGATAACAAAATGGAAAGCGCGGAAGAACTCTCTTCTCGTGTTTTTCGAAGTCTGATTTGATCAAGTTGAATCGTCTTTCCATGTTTCCGCCTTATGATCTTTTCATTCTAAGGGACGACCTGATTTAACCCAAGGAGGAAAATCACGCCGACTCCTTGGGAAGTTCCTTGGCACTGCACAGATTTGTTTGATAAATTAATTCCACATGGAAAAGAATGACCTTGAGATCGACAACCTACCTAATCGCCTGACGTTTTTCAGGATGCTGATGATTCCGGTCGTGGTTCTGATGATGTATTTTTCCAAAGTCACTCCAGCTTGGTTACTTCCTTATCATCAATATCTCGGCTGGATAGCTTGCTGGATTTTTGTTGTGGCCTCCATCACGGATTTTTTTGATGGTTACTTTGCCAGAAAATATAACATCGAGACTGTCTTCGGATCTTTCCTGGATCCTATCGCAGATAAATTTTTGATCGTATCATCTCTGATTATGCTGCTTGCTCTCGACCGTGTTCACTCGATTGTCGTGATCATTCTTGTTCTCAGAGAAATGTATATGACTTCCCTTCGCCTTCTCGCGATGACGGAAGGGATTCATGTCCCTGTAAGTTCACTCGGCAAATGGAAGACCGGATTTCAGATGGTTTCCACTCCGATGTTGATGGTAAACGAAGATGTCTGGATAATTCCCATTCCGTTGATCGGAACTGTCCTCATGTACATTGCCGCTTTCTTATCTCTTGGTTCAGCACTCCACTACTCATGGAGCATGATTCAAAAGCTCCGCGAAAAACGGATGGAGAAGCGCCGCTTGAAAAAACTTCAGCGAGAGCAAGCATGAACTACGTTTTCATTGCCGCCAATGCTTCAGGGATTCCGTCGGAACTTGCCGGCGATATTTTCAAACTCATCCAACATCATCATCTTCTGGTTTCAAAAGTTGATCCTATTCCGGGGAACCAACTCTCACGGGTGCGTCTGACTGCACCCGCATCCTCAGAACCGAAAGTCTGGAAGAAGGACCTTATCAGTCTTTCTGATAAATATCAGACAGACCTCGCCATGATTCCGGAAGAGAACTTCAATACACCTATTAATCTCGCCGTTTTTGATATGGACTCGACTCTTATCCGTCAGGAGGTCATTGATGAAATGGCCGTGAGATTTGGCATCGGTGATCAGGTAAAAGCGATTACTAAACGTGCAATGAACGGAGAGCTAAATTTTGATCAATCTCTTTCAATGCGGGTCTCTTTACTGAAGGGACTTCCTCTCACTGAATTATGTGAGGTCAGAAAAAGTCTGACCTTCACGCCCGGAGTTCCTGAACTTATCACTGCCCTTAAAAAAAATGGAATCCGAACAGTCATTGCTTCCGGAGGCTTCACATTTTTTGCTGAAGAAGTTCGCAAGATATTAGATATGGACGAAGCTTATGCCAATGTCCTCGAAGTGAACGGCGATATCCTGACCGGCAATGTGACTGGCGAAATCGTCAATGCTTCTTATAAAGCTTCACTGCTTGAGTCTCTCGCACGACGTGAACAGATCAGTGCAGGCAACATTCTTGCAGTCGGAGATGGTGCTAATGACATACCGATGCTCCTGACTGCCGGGATGGGATTTGCTTTTCATGCAAAAGAAAAAGTCCGTCACGAAGCCAATCATCAACTCCACCACAGTAAGATGGATATTCTTCTCTCGTTTATCAATATGGGAGAGATACGATGAAACTTTATCGCACTCTTGCATCGGCCATCGAAGGTGGAGATAGCGTAGAAGCACTAAAACTTGATATCAAGGATGGAAGATTTCCCGCCGAACTCTTCATGTTCACAAACCTGAAAGAACTTTATCTTGAAGGCAACTGTGTCGATGTGGCCCGTGTTGGTACTCCCTGGCCTCATCTCAAAACTTTGTCCATCAAGTGGCCTCAATTCAAGGGTGATCTTTCCAAGATTATTGCTCTTCCTTCAGTAGAGAATATGAAGATCATCGAGACTCCTCAAAAAAGAATGATTCTTCCAATTGGTACTTCCCTGCGCTCACTAAAGTCACTGACTATCAAGAATTGTGGACTTGAAATCCTTCCGGAAGAAATCACAATTTTCCCGGAGCTCATGGAATTGAATCTCAGTCAGAATGAACTCAGTAAACTTCCCTCATCATTTCCTGCCTTGAATAAACTGAAACGGCTCAACCTGGATCAGAATGAATTTTCCCGCTTCCCGGATATGATCAAATCCATGCCTTCACTTTCTCATCTCTCTATTGATGGAAATCCTTTTCCTGAAGAGGAGAAGGATCGCATTCAGAGAGAATTCCACATCTGGCTTTAAAGGCTTACCTGCATCATTCTGGACGTTCTGGCACCAGTGTAAATCTGCACTGATCGCAAGTGACACCGTCATTCACGAAGTGTCTAAAGTTTAGACACTTCAATCTTCCAACCTGTTTTTTTTACATTCCCCCCTTGTCCAAAGAGTTGGCCTATCTTTCGCAATGATTGAGTGCAAGCACACACTTTCAAAAACTCTTGGAGGAGTAAATGAAAAATTTAATCATCACATGGGGTCTCGCTTTAACAACTTCTTTCTCTGCTTTCGCTGCAACAACAGCGACGTTAAATCTGAAAGGTAATGTTCCTAATGTTATGTCAATTGATCTCGTTGCGGAATCGGTTGCACTTTTACTTCCGCTCCAGACAACACAGACAAATACAAGGGTTGCAGTTGTCACAGAGATTTCAAACTCAAACACGGGTTATAAGATCACTGCAGTTTCTACAAACCTTGGTACACTGAAACATGCGAACGGTAACTTATTTTCCTACAATTTGTTCTACGCTGGAACGAACCTTAACCTCCAGAATGCAAGTCCAACTCCGATCGTTAACTCAAGTACAAATGCAGTGAACCGTACTCGTGACGTAACTATCTCTTACACAGGTGTTCCCGCTGATCAATTGACAGCTGGTGATTACACAGACTCGGTAACATTTACGATCGCTGCTAACTAAGAAAAAAAGATTTTCAGTCAAAGGCCATCCGATCAAATCGGATGGCCTTTTTTCATTCAGAATATGATCACTGTCATAGATGCGAGCAAGTACCCGATCACACCATTGTAATAACCTTCTTACACAATTTGCAGAGCTGCTTTCATCCCATTGATTTCTTTTCGAAAAAAATATCTCACTCAACCAATGGATCTTTTTGCCGTTGCGGCCCCCCTCTAATGCACTGCTAGTATTCCGATATCACCGTTTGTGAGGATCACTGATCGAGCTTCCAAACAAGTTCTTTAATCTGCCAAGGAGGCCCTCTTGAAAAAAAAACTTTTACTCGCTTTATCTATTTCTTCACTCGCTTCTTTTAACCTCATCGCTGCTACGACAGCGAATCTCCAGCTGAAAGGTAATGTTCCTTCAGTCGTCAGCATTGCTGTTGCCGCTGAAACAATTGCGACGAGCCTTCCCCTTGATGTAACACAAAATAATACGAGAATCGCTAAAGTGACGGAAAAAACCAATGCAACAAATGGTTACATGGTCACAGTGGAATCTGTGAATAAAGGTAAACTTATCAGAAGCGGCGGTAACGAGCAGTTCAGCTACATTCTGGCCTACAATGGCCAGGGTCTTAATCTCGCAGGCCCATCGGCCATCAGCTATAATTCTTCAGTGAAAGGTGAACAGGTACGTGATGTGACCATTTCTTATACAGGAGTGCCGTCAGAGTCAATGGTTGCAGGTGATTACCTCGATACAGTGACATTCTCGATCGCCGCCAACTAACCCGACTAAAGCTATCCACTAATCTTCCGATAAGCCCAGGGTATGAAAACCATCCTTGGGCTTTTTTTTATTCTCTCTACTTCTGCTGCCTTCGCCGACAACTTACTTATATTGCGTGGCCACGTCCCCCCTACATATCGAATTGAACTGGATGAAGAATACAATCACACTCATAAAAAAGAACCTAAGCATTGGCATGTTATCTCCAACGAAAAACAAAAATCCGGAGGCCCTCATCTGAGCGTCAACATACGGAATAATCTCTACCTGGTATCTCTCACCCATCCGTAAATTCCCCCCGTAAAATCCCCTGTTCGCATATAATAGAATGAATCAAACAGGAGTTCATGATGAACACTCTTTTCATCCTTGCCGTCATCCCATTTCTTTTCGGTTTTACTTTTAATCCGATGTCTCAATCGATTGAACTTGGTGACAAACAAAAGTCAGCTCAGTTTCTCCTGGAAAATGAAACTTCAGAAAAACAAGCTATCGAACTTACAGTTAAAATCCGCACAATGGATGAAAATGGTAAGGAAGCACTCGTTGATACGAAAGAGATTTCGATCTTTCCTCCTGCCGTCATCATTCCCCCAAAAGAGAAAAGAACAATTCGCGTGAATTACAACGGTGAGAAAGACATCAAAACCGAAAAAGCATTTCGCGTGATTGCGGAACAACTTTCCGTTAAAGTCGATGAGCAACAAAAGCGTCGTTCGGGAATTCAGATGCTCATGAGATATGTAGCAGCTCTCTACGTGACACCAGAAGATGCAAAGTCTGATATTTCAGTTCTCTCTTACGAAAGCACTAAAGATGGACTCAAAGTTAATCTTCAGAATTCAGGTAACAAACACCAGATCCTAGCTGATCCTGTGGTGACCTTCGTTGAGAAAGATAAAAAGAAATCTTTCAAGGGCCAGGATCTCAATGGATTTGCAGGCGAAAACATTCTCGCCAACTCAAAAAGAAGTTTTATTCTCAAAAACATCAAGGATCCTCTTAAGGGAACAGAAGCGACTCTCAAGTTAAATGAATAAAGTTCTCTTCCTTTCACTACTAATTTTTCTGACGTGGCCCCCTCTCGTCTACGCTCAGATACCGGATACGGGCTACGAAGCTGAGATTCCTTTGTTTGACGGCAATCGTGAACTCGGTGAACTTAAAGTCCGCGTTCTCGGAGATCAGGTTGTCTGGGTTGATAAAAAAGATCTTATCGAAATCATGGGCAAAGTACTGAAGGCAGACACTCTCAAGTCACTTGAAAAACTTCCCGATGACCTGAAGCCTTCTTCCCTTCCCTTTCCACTCGTCCTGAATGCAACAGAGCTTAAGCTAGAAACGAAACTTGATCTCGACGTCAGATCATCGGAGAAAGTTGATCTGCGTACAAATTTCGATGCTCAGAAAGATGCGGCCCTGCAGCCTGCCCCTGTCGGTGGGGCCATTAACTATCGCCTGGAAAAAAACTGGGGAGCCGAAAGACTCGGAGGCAATAATTTTGCCGGACAGTTCAACTCTTTCCTGAACATGAACTCAGTTGTTCTGGAAAACCAGATGTACTATCAGTCAAACAATGATCCGGCCTGGATGAGAAGTGACACAAGACTTGTTAAAGATTTTCAGAAAAGTCAGATCCGCTCTCAGGTTGGTGATGTGTATCCTCTTGTTCAGGGATTCATGCAGGCCAAACCTATTGGTGGTGTGAACATTCAGAGAAATTTTTCATTGAATCCATACCGTTTACCTTACCCTACAGGAACCCAGAACTTTGCGCTGAAAGCGCGGGCCTTGGTCAAATACTTCGTCAACGGTGCCCTTGTTAAAACGGAGTACCTGCCTGCTGGAAATTACACCGCGAAAGATATCCCTCTTAACAACGGTCTCAATACTGTCCTCATTGAAGCAACTGATGACCTCGGTGTGAAACAAGTTTTCATTTTCCGCATGAGTGCTTCGATCAATCTCCTGAACCGAGGTGAAAGCCGTTTCGATCTCAGTTACGGAACACCTTTTCAGGATACTTCAATGAAACGGGAGTATATCGAGAAAGACGGAAAACTTTTCTCAGGATTTTTCCAATACGGATTCTCTTCTGTCTTCTCTGCTGCCGTCTATTCTCAAAACCAATCGACTTTTAACTTACTCGGCGGTGAAGCCATTCAGGCAACAGTCATTGGTAACTTCAACCTTGGCCACGCTGAATCCAGAAACGAAAAGATCAAAGGAAGTGCTAATAGCATTTCATATCAATATATGAGTCAGGGAAAGAAATGGTTTCAGTCTCACACGCTTGGACTTCGCTATGAGAACCGTTCAGAAGAATTTACGGCTGGTCTTCGGGATTTTAACAGTAAAGTCCAGAATACTTACGCCGGAAGCTACACAATCCCGGTTGCAAGTCTCTTTACAGCGTCTGTAGGTGCGAACTATGGAGACGTAAGAAACAACGCACTCGCTGACCGTTATGGCTACGATCTGACTCTGAACATCCGCCTTTTCAATCACCACAACTTATCTTTTTTCATAGGCCGCAATCGTGATGAGAATAAAATCTGGAATGATGTGGGCTATGTCTTCCTCACAATCACACTTCCTGAAAGTAACGACTTCATCTCTGCTCTATATGACCGCGAGCAAAAATCGAGCAAGTTGACCTATCTCAGAGATAGCCAGAACAAACTTTATAATCCTAGAATACAGGCAACTGCGGAGCATACCGAGCTCATTCAAAACCAGGGTGAAGTGGATCTGAACTATCCAACTCCTTTTGCAGACCTTGGTGGTCGAATCACGGCCAATGAAAATCTTAAGGAGCAACAGACTTACGGTCGCGCAAGCCTGCGTCTAAACTCTGCTCTGGTTTTTGCCTACCAGAACAAGGAATTTGCCGGGGGATTGTCACGTCCGATTCCCGGAAGTTTTGTTATTTTCAAACCCTCAGAGAAACTTAAAAATCAGAAAATTGGTTTGAAATCAACTTCTCCTTATACCGAAGCTGAAAGTGGTCTCTTCAACGAAATCACGTTCAGTAACCTTCTTGCTTATCAGTACAGGGATATACAGCTTGACCCTTCTTTCCTCGAAGAAGGAACAACACTCGTGAAAGAGAAGTTTACACTTTATCCGACTTACCGGAGTGCCCACCTGATCAAACTTGAAGAGCGCGGCCACATCATGCTTAAGGGTCGCCTTGTCAATGCAGACAATAGTCCGGTGGCCTTGCAGGTCGGTCATATTGGCAATCAGATTTTCTTTACGAATCGTGACGGTAATTTCTTTGTCGAAGGTGTGGACCCGGGAAATCATCGTATCTCAATTGAAGGATTGGAAGGCAGCTTCCCTATTGCCATTCCGAAAGACGCACGAGGCGTGAAAGAAATCGGACAATTTAAATTCAAGGATCAACCATGAAATACATCTTGTTACTTCTCTTACTCGTATCCTCTATTTCAGCTTACGCAATAAAAGATTGCGATTATACGTTGACCTTGAACAATGCCACCATTCAGGTAACAGATATTGACCAGGTGATACAAAGAGAAATCACAGCGAATCATAATAAGGGCGGCAATGGGGGCCGTGATTGCATGACATATCGGGTGTATTTCGGCAAAGGTCTGGCAAATTCATACCAACGCAAAGCTTACTCTCCCACCAATAGAACCATGAACTATAACCTTCATCGTCTGGTGAACATGGCAGGGATCTTAAAAGAGCAGGCAGATGCCTTGAGTGCAAGTGAGTACCTTGAAGGATCCGCTCCTCAAAACGACACAAATTATCAAAGTAGCTTCTTTGTTTCCGTTCCAGATATCGCAGAACAAAACTTCGCACAAAGTGGGACTTACACCGATACAGTTCAGGTTTCACTCTATGGTTATGTCGATCCTTCAAGAGGTTTTGTCTTTGAGGACTCTGTCAGTCTGACACTTCTTTTTATCATCCCTAAAAAAATTCTGATCAGTCTGATTGATGAAGGTGGGGTATTTGATGAAAATGCAACGACCAAAGTTTTAGATTTCGGTTTCATGAGTCAGTTTCAGGAACAGGGAGTGGATCTTCGGATCGTTTCCAATACTCCCTACCAGGTGAAAGCATCTTCCGCGAATAACGGGAATCTCAAGCATGCGTCTCAGAACTCACTGGTGAATTATACTCTCAAGGTGAATGGTTCAGCTGTTTCTCTCACGAGTTCAAGTGGAATTCCTTCGACAGTCGGTTCAGGAATAGAAACGTCAACTGCCGGGGATCGGTTCAACCTGCGATTCCAGATTTTATCGAATATCAATACTCTTCCTGCAGGACTCTATCAGGACCAGATTACACTCACTGCTATCGCAAACTGATTAATTAAAAGATGAAAGACTCGCCCTGCTCTGGAACTGTGAATTGTGCAGCATCGATTTTGTTTTTTTTCATACTTTCTTTAAGCGCAGATTCAGGTTCATTCACACCTTCATCTGAAAGATGAAACGTACCAAAGTGCATACCGAAACTCTTCGCCGCCCCCAGATCCAGATGTGCCTGGACGGCTTCCGCAGGGTTCATATGATGAAATTTCATGAACCAGCGGGGTTCGTACGAGCCTATGGGTAGCAAGGCAGCGTCGGGCGCGCCTAAACGGGATTTTACGTCGAGAAAATGTCCGCCGTAGCCGGTGTCTCCGCCAAAAAAGATCTTAAGCTGTGGCGTCTGAATCATGTAGCATCCCCAGAGAGCTTCATTCTTGTCCCAGAGGGTACGGCTGGACCAGTGCTCAGATGGAGTGAGAGTAATCCTATTCTCCCGCACTTTAATATCCTGCCACCAGTCGATTTCATGCACGTTCCGAATTCCTTCTGATTTCAGCAGAGCTGCATTTCCCAGTGGCACAATGACTAATGGATGAAACTTTCCATCGATTATCTTCAGGGTCTCAAGATCCATGTGATCGTAGTGGTTATGGGAAACGATGATGACATCAATCGGAGGAAGGTCATCGAGTGTAATGCCCGGAACACGGATACGTTTTGGTCCCATAAAACGGAAGGGACTTACTCTTTCGGAATAGACAGGATCAGTGAGAATTGTCAGTCCAGGAAGCTGGAGAAGAAAAGTGGCATGATTGATGAACGTCACAACACCTTTGCTGTTTTCAGCAAGAGGCGTGAGCTTGAAGTTTTTGTTCTCAATAACTTCAGGCCACTCTGCGGGAGTCGCATTCCACTTCCACTTCAGCACTTCCAGAAACCCTTGAAGGTGATCCCCTTTCGGGTTATGAAAAAGCTTACCGTCATAATGGTCTGAAAGTGGATAGTCAGAGCTGGTAGCACTCAGTGAGACCACCATTCCAAGCATGAAGATTAAGGAGAGAAACTTTGCTCTCATCATTTTTTAGTGAAGAGAAACAGTTTTACCATCGACAACACTTTCAATCAGCATCTCATGTCCGTTCCAGCTCATGAAAAGTTCTCCTTCCTTGAGATTGCCTTCGAGAATTTTCTTAGAAAGCGGACGAGTGACAAGTTTCTGGAAAACACTGTTCAAGGGACGAGCACCATACTGATGATCGAATCCCTGCTCTTCCAGAGTGGCATAGGCCTTATCGCCGAGCTTGAGCTGCACTTTCTTGCTCTTCAACCTTTCGTTTAAGAGCTTCAGTTGTTTATCAATAAGCTCTTTCATGATGCTCTTATCGAGAGCATTAAATGTGAGGACGGCATCCATACGTCCGAGGACTTCAGGCTTAAAGTCCTCTTTCGGATTTTTCGAGTTCGATGTCATCATCACAATCGTATTTTTGAAATTGATCGTGCGGCCTTTGTTATCTGTCAGGCGTCCGTCGTCGAGAATCTGCAGAAGGATATCCGCAAAATCCGGATGGGCCTTTTCAATTTCATCGAAAAGAACCACACAGTAAGGCTTTCTTCTTACAGCTTCAGTGAGAACTCCACCCTCTTCGTATCCAACGTAACCCGCAGGAGCACCAATCAGTTTTGCAACCGAGTGCTTCTCTGAAAACTCTGAAAGGTCAAAGCGCACGATATTTTCTTCGTTGTCGAAAAGATACTGTGTAAGGGCCTTCGCTGTTTCCGTTTTACCGACACCGGTAGGTCCCAATAAGAGAAACGATCCGAGCGGACGCGTTTCATCAGAAAGGCCCGCATAACTCGCGATCAAGGTCTCTGCGATTTCATGGGTCGCTTCATGTTGTCCGAAAACCCGTTTATTGAGAAAGTCTTCAATATTGAGAATTGAATCCTGCTTCGATTTGAGAATTTTTTCCAACGGAATCCCTGTCTGACGTGAGATCACACTGGCTATGTGTTTCTTACTGAGAACCCATTCCTCGGTGTGCCCGCTCAGCTCTTTTTCCGTCTGTGGAATAAGCATGTACTTAATTTTGGAGGCTTCTTCATAATTCTGATTTCTCTCAGCCGTATCAAGTTCAAATCTCAGACGGTCAATGCGGTTTTTAATCTCCGCCACTTTCTTAAGTGACGTGACTTCTTTTTCCCACGCAGCTTTCTCTTCCGCGAATCTTGTTTCAAGACCTGCAATTTCTTTTTTTAGTTCCTGATTATCTTTTTCCATCTGAGCGTAGATTTTTTTCGAACGCAATTCTGCTTCAAGCTCAACAAGTTTCGCCGGCATCGCTTCCGCAGAGAGTTTCAGAGCACTGGAAGATTCATCCAGAAGATCAATCGCCTTATCAGGCAGATTTTTATCCGTGATGTACTGGTCAGATAAAAAGACCGCTGAATAAACCGCTTCATCAGAAATCTTAATCCCATGATGGGCCTCAAGCTTCGTCCGCACACCCATGAGAATTTCTACAGAGTCTTCCTTCGTCGGTTCATTCACAGGCACTGAACGGAACCTTCTTTCTAGGGCCGGATCATTAAGAATATATTTCTGGTACTCGTCCCCGGTAGTGGCCCCGATGCAATGGAGCTCACCCCGGGCGAGGGCGGGCTTCAGAAGGTTGGCAGCATCCATCGCCCCGTCTGTCCTTCCCGCACCGACCAGCTGGTGGATCTCGTCAATGAATAGAATCACCTCGCCGGCCTTGGATTTCACAAATTTCAAAAGATTCTGGATGCGCTCTTCGAAATCACCGCGGTACTTTGTTCCCGCCATGAGCGAGCCCATCTCCAGAGAATAAACTGTTTTATTTTTGAGAACGTCCGGAACATTTCCTTTTACGATTTGCTCGGCCAGTCCTTCAACGATTGCTGTTTTTCCAACTCCAGCCGGGCCCACGAGAACTGGATTGTTTTTGGCCCTTCTGCCCAATATTTCAACGACGGCACGGATTTCTTTTGTGCGACCGATGACAGGGTCGAGCTTCCCACTGGCAGCCAGCTCATTGAGGTTAATGAGAAACGTGGGTACCTCCTGGTCTTCCGCCGGATCAGCGAATTTCGCATAATCAAGTTTTAAACTCGGGAAGATAGTAGGAAGATTTTTTAAAAGATGACGTTCAGAAATTTCGCCTTTCCCTTGTTGGGCGGCCTCACTTCCAGCGAGGGTGATCCATTCATTGAACTGAGCAGACGAACGAAGGTTCTCGATGGTCATTTTACCGGTCGTCCGCGGAAGTTTATCCACGAGTCCTTCAATCTCTTTGAGATTGTCCTTCATCGCCTTCGAGGCATAGGAAGATTTGTTCATCACGAGCCCAAGCAAAAGATGCTCAGGTGCAAGTTCTGTGTTTTTTCTTTTGAGCGCATCTGATTGCGCGATATCTAGTGAGCCCAAGACAACTTCATCAAACTTATTCATAAAACCCCCAGCTCGAGACGAGATTATTTATTATCTCTTACAGATCAAGATGGGCGTGAATGTCATCGAGTCAAGGCGGGCCAAATTAATTAATTTACCTGAGTAATGGAGAGAGTTATTTGAGGAGTTTGACTCGTTTCATTTTATCCAGGTCTTTCTCCAGTTCGGTCAGAACTGGCTCACCTGCAAGGATCTGGCCCAGAACTTTTTGCTCTGACTTACTGTAGGGACGCTTCATGATCTGATAATGCTCGAGTTTATTCTCATGACAGACTTCCCAGTCGTAGCTGAACTTAGATTCGGGCAGAACACGAACGAGTCTCTCTTTCGGATTTTCATTTTCTTTTTTCTTCGCGTAAGCATGCACTGTGACAGGCAAAAGTCTGCGATCTTTCTTCGCCATCTGAGTCAGCCTCTCAACGTCTGCGGGCAATTTGACGTAGACAAACTGATGACACCAATCGGCTTCACTTCCCTTCATGGGACAAGCCGAATTGTTCGGACAGGGATAGCGCACATGAAAACCATCTTCGATCAGGGCATCCCGGATCTTTAACATCTCCGGAAAAAAACCTTTCGTTCCGGGCTCTATGAAAAGAATGTAGTCCGGATTTATTTTCTGAATGTACCTGTACGTATCCTCTGCACCCATCTCATTTGCAGAGTGCCCAAAAAGTAAAAACTTTGAATTTGATCCCGGCGACGGAGTGCTTTGCTTCATCTGAGTTCCGGAAAAAAGACCGTTCCAAATCTTCAACCCCTGCTCACGCATCAGCCGTGACGTCTCAACCTGATGGATGGTGCCCTTGTACTCACTTCCGGCCCATTCTCTAAAAGCAATACTCATTGTTCCCGGACCTGCACCCAGATCAATCAGGTCACTCGATCTTATCCCGTTGATGAAATCCTGTGGTAACCACTTCAAGACTGCTTCAAACTTCGGAATGTTAGTGGTGAGAAAGAACGCAACGTAAGCGGAAACAAGACGCGGTTCTTCGAGATAATCATTTATCTTTCCACGCTCTCGGGTAAATTTAAGAGAGATCTCCTCAATCGCCTTGAGGAGATCATGCTCGCTTTTGAATTCGTGTAAAAGATAAGGAACGAGTCTTGCCAGGTCCATCTATGAACAGCTGTAGTCCGAGACGATCGTGCTCTGGAGCTCAAGACAATGATTTTTGCGTTTTTTGATACTCTGATTTGTACGAATGTAGAGTTCTTCACATTCCTGAGGATCAAGGAAGAAAAATGCCTCATCCTGACCTTCACCTACTGTTAGTCCCTGAATGAAACTCTGGCAGTCGAGGATCATGCGATCAGGAATCGTTTCAGTGAGAAGATTAAAACTGCGGTCCATTCCTGAAACAGCAGACATTTTATGAACTTTGACTTCCAACCCGAATACCAATGTCGTCGTTAGCAGCAGGACGAACCCGATTAGATATTTCATTTTTGCTCCGATAGAAAACCTATCGGAAGTCGGGCCCGTAACCATCAGGCTGATTATGACGCGGCGAAAAAGGGCAAGAATTGCCTACCCTGAAACAAAGAAAGCCCGGGAGAATATCCCGGGCTTCCTTAAGATCTTATAAGAGAATTCAATACTACTCGTGAACAGTGATCCAAGTCTGAGCAGCACCAGCAGCGCGGACAAGGCGATTAAAGATCTTCCCATTGTTCGGGTGAACACGAATACAACCATGAGAAAGAGGAACAGTTCCGAGTTTAGAAATGTTACCTGTTTTATCAGTACCAGTCGTTCCGTGAACTGCGAAACCACCGCGGATAAATACTGCGAATGGCATGTTGCCGTAACCGTTCCAAGATCCACCAGGGAACTTAGTAGATGAATACTTATCGTAGATACGAAGCGGTTGATCAGGGTGACGATCAAAATTAGGTGTTCCGTGTCCTGGAGAACCAGTTGTTGCCTTCCATTCGTCACCTACAGCTGTACCATCAACGAAGAGTTGAGCGCGCTGACGTGATTTATCAACAGAGATAAATACTTTACAAGTGCGTTGGTAACAACCGCCATCAACTGCCATACCGAAAGCAGAGTTGATGCTGTTGAAGTCAACAACAAGGGCAGATTTGCCCGTAGCTGCTTCGTACTCAGCATCCATTTTTTCCAACTGCTCATTGATGTCAGCAGCATAAGGATCGAGTTCATCCATAGGATTTGCTTTCTCAATTTTGGCTTGAGCAGCAAGTGAAGCGAAGGCAGCAAGAAGAACAAAAGCTGTTTTAAATTTCATAACGTCTCCTCAAAAGTTTTAGTGGTGGGAGAACGATAACGCAGCGCAAAACTATTTACTGTTAAAATCCTCGTCGGGTGTAAACTTTATAGGCATCCCATCCTAAGCACAGGAATTTAAGGTGTTTTTGGGACAAAGAAGAGGGCCCCCAGAAGGAGGCCCGCAATAAATCCTAAACTGAAACTCCAAATAATCTTCTCATCAAACCCAGACTCCAGGCCCTGAATCTTTCGAGATAAGAGTACGCTGCCGGAACAACAATCAGAGAGAGAAGTGTAGAACTAAATGCCCCTCCAATCACGGCGATACCAAGACCTGTTCTCTGAGCGGAAGCTTCGTTCAAACCAATCGCAATCGGTAACATCCCTGCAATGAGAGCGAAAGATGTCATGAGAATCGGACGAAGACGCGTCTTCGATGCTTCAGTTACAGCTTCCACGAGAGGCATTCCTGCCTGCACGCGCTGGTTCGTTGCATCGACAATCAAAATAGAGTTTTTCGTCGAAACACCAATCAACATAATACAACCGATCATCGAGAAGAGATCGAGGTACGCGCCCATGATCAGGAGTGCGAAGATTGCACCACTGATCGCAAGTGGAACCACGAGGAGAATCGTGAACGGTGTGATGAACGATTCATAGAGAGAAGCGAGAACGAGATAGATGAAAAGAATTCCGAGAAACATTGCAATGATCATGTTCTCCATCAGTTCTTTGAAATTCTCTGCCTGACCAGAAAACCGATAACTGATTCCCGGAGGAGTCGGCATATCGACACCAAGAAGTTGATGAGTGGCCTCAACCGCACCGCCAAGACCTCTCCCCTTTGCAGCTACGTCACCGTTGATTTCGTAGTAGCGCGTTCGATCGACACGATAAATGGTCGACGGACCTGTTGTCTCCACCGGCTTCGCCACATCCTGGAGTCGGATCAAACGATTATTGATGTTGGGAACAAACGTGTTCGAGAAATTTTTCTGAATATCACGCTGATCTTCTCTGAGGCGAACACGGATGTCATATTCTTCACCTGCACGGCGGAAAACCGCAGGAGTTTTACCTTCCACGAGAGTTCTTAATTCATCACCGAGAAGATTTGTGGGTACTCCGAGCAACTCAGCTTTGCGACGGTCAGGCACAATTTGGAACTCAGGTTTACCCGGACGGAATGTTGTATCTACGTCGTCGAGGTCCTTACTATCTTTCATTTTTGCGTAGGCCTGCTGGACGTACGCTTCAAGTTTGTCGTTATCGTTACCTGTGATCAAAAGAGTGAACGGACGCTCCCCTCCTCCGACGGCATCAAAGTCTTTCACTTTCGGTTTAGCGAAAGCGAATTGCTTTAACTGAGCGCGGAGATGATCTTTGAATTTCGGTGTATTCATTCCTTTACGTTCTTTCGGCGGAACAAGGCGAATATACCAGTCAGCTTTTTGTGATTCGGCATCGGCATTACCAACGGTGACAAGAGAAATCAGAACTTCCTTATTCGACCGAACTACGGCATCAATTTCTTTTGCGACCCGGTTTGTCTCATCCAGGCTCGTTCCCGGCGGCAAATCGATCGCCATCTGCATTTCGCCGTTATCCTGAGGAGGAAGGAATGTTTTAGGAACATACTTCGCGAGATAGAGACTGAAAATAAATATACCGAGGGCCGTGAGCAAAGGAATAAAAGGACGTTTCGTACAGACATTCAGAACGTGACCGTAAATTTTTTCCAACCAGTCCTGAAACTTGCTGAAAGCTTTCAGAACCCTTCCGAACGTTCTTCCCCAGAGTGAATGATCAACTGCATGAGGATCGTGAGGAGCGCCGGCAAAATACGTCGACATCATCGGCGCAATTGTTAAGGCATCATAAGTAGAAATCAACATGATGAAACAAACTGTGAGTCCGAACTCTTTGAAGAACTGACCGACGACACCGGAGAGGAAGGCAATAGGACCAAAAACCGCCATGATCGTCATCGCCGTTGCAATAACAGCGAGGGAAACT
Organism: Bacteriovorax stolpii; assembly: GCA_945883845.1. Classification (GTDB taxonomy): domain Bacteria; phylum Bdellovibrionota; class Bacteriovoracia; order Bacteriovoracales; family Bacteriovoracaceae; genus Peredibacter. The sequence goes on from CAMCYI010000021.1 coordinate 42,031, forward strand.
TCTTTTGTTCCTTCAAGCGAGGCGGTTTTTGGATCCTTCCCCATCTCAACGTGACGATAAATATTTTCCCGCACCACAATCGCATCATCGATCAAAAGACCGATGGAGAGCGAGAGTGCCAGAAGGGTCATGATGTTGATCGAAAAGCCAAAGGCCGAGACAAGAACAAGCGCACCAATGAGCGAGTTCGGAATCGCAAGACCGGTAATGATGGTTGAACGGATAGAACCGAGGAAAAAGAGAACAACTATAATCGTCAGCACAATCCCGAAACCAATCGATTCGTACACGTCAAATACGTTATCATCAATCTGCTTTGAACCATCACGCACGAGAGTGAGTTTTGGAGCACCAGCATTTTTCGAAATCTCAGTGTTGATCGCCTCGATGCGCTTCTTCACCATCTTCGCCACTTCAATCGTGTTCGCACCGGACTGGCGGTAAATCTGAAGAACCAGAGTCTTTGTTCCGTTCACATACCCGATAGACTTTTCGTCTTCAAGGTTCTCAGTGACAGTACCAACATTGGCCACCGTCACAGGAACTTCGTTACCAAGAAAGTTTACAAGAGTGTTTTCAATTTCTTTAACGTTGGCAAATTCACCTGTCGTACGGAAGACAGTTTCTTTACCCCCTGCTTGATCAACGGAACCTGCCGGGACGTTGGCACCTGCAAGACCGAGACGCTGGGCCACCATCGTAGCAGAAAGCTCACGCTGACGAAGTTTCTCGCGATCAAGCTCCACGTGAATCTCACGTTTGCGTCCGCCGAAAATCTCAACGAGACCAACGTTGTTGACCTGTTCGAACTTCGGCTTAACAATAAGATCCGCGAGATCATAGAGCTCAGCTTCGGGAAGATCCGCTGTCACAGACACTGCCAGGATCGGAAGATCGGACGGATCAACGCGGCGGATGACCGACTCCTTGATGTCGTCCGGAAGATCAGCCTTCGCCGAGGCAACTTTGTCCCTCACCTGCTGTTCAGCGTACTTTACATCAGTTTCCAGTACAAATTCGGCCACAACAATTGAAACGTTTTCTTTGTTGATGGATTTGAGAGACTTCAAACCAGTCAGTGTTGAAAGTTTTTCTTCAATGACTCGTGAAACGAGGGTCTCCACTTCTTTCGGGGCCGCACCTGGATAGACCGTGTTCACCGTTACAATGGGGAACGTCACATCAGGGAAAAGGTTAACGGGTAATTTTTTAAGTGACATCAATCCGGTTGCGATCATCACGATCACAGTACAGACGATGAACACAGGTCGCTTAATGGAAAGTTCCGCGAGATTCATCGGCGGCTCCTTATTTGGTAACGAACAGGCGCAGACGCGCATGTAATGTGAGTAGTTCTGTTTCAGCGCGAAGGCGCGAAAGCTGGGCATCAGCATAGTCCTGCTCGAAAGTGAGGGACTGGAATGTGGTCGAGAGACCCTGGGCGAGACGATTTCGATCGTGCACAGTTTTCTGCTTCTGGGCTTCTTCAATCTTACGAGCGAGCTCTAGTCTCTCTTTTGCATCATTGAAACGGGCAAGTGTATCCGCCCACTCACGATCGACCTCAAAAGCTTTTCTCTTGTATCGCAGATCCGCAGCACGCGCCTCGAGAGCACGCCCTTCTTTGTTGTTCTTCAAAAGTTCCAGATCAAGGGGTGCCGTGAAGCGCACACCGAGAGAATTGTTCGAATAAGCGTTCGAGTTCGCCTGACGATAGGCCGTGGACCACATGCCGTCCTTACCGTTGCTCGAGAGGGTGGCGAAGACTTCAAACTTTGGTTTAGAGAGTTCGAGAGCTGCTTCGGCCTGAGACCGTTCAGCAAGAGACTGAGACATGATCGCCTTAACATCAGCGCGTTGGTCACCTCTTTCAGGAATAGAGAGTTTATCAATTTCATTTTTTGTCGAGATACTCGTGAGCTCACTCTCCACAACGTCCCCTTCGACTCCGCGAAGATAATTGAACTGTCGTGATACTCTCCGAAGATCCTGCTCAGCTTGCTTCAACTGGAGATGACGAAAATCCACGTTGGCCAAGGCCTGGAGATAATCAATCTTATCTGTGAGCTGACGATTAAATTTATTCTGGTTGGAGACGCGAATCTTATCTGCTCTCTCCACAGCCGCTTTCTGGATGTCGACGTTTGAGCGCGCCTGGAGAAGGTTCCAGTAGGCCACTCGTGCATCAGCTTCAAGGAGCCGGAGGGTAAACTCTTCACGAAATGAAAGGGCCTTCGCCGCTTCGACCTGAGCATTTTCCTGAGCGCGGGACTCGTTCCCAAGCCAGTTTCTCCAGAGCGACTGAGAGAGTTTCAACTGAAACGTATCATCGTAGTAGTCATAGAATCGAACGAGCTGTTTGTTCACACCTTGAAGAACCGTCTTCTGCTGGAGATAGCCAAGAGACGCATCCAGACCGAAACGAAACTTCTGCGAGAGGCCTGCTTCATAACGATTCACTCTCGTCCCTGAACCCTGGAAAGCCGGAGCGGCCGTCAGCCTCTGGTCATCGACGTAGTCGCCGTTGAAATAAAGATTCGTCGCAAACGGAAGAGAGCCTTCACCGCTGCGAAGGAGTGCCCCACGAGAAGAAAGATCGGACGCCACCGCAGAATCGTTCTGACCCGTGACTTGCTTTACATATTCGCCCAGCGTGAGAGCGTGGGCATTCATGCACACAGCAGCCAACACCAAAAAAAGAACTCTACTTAACATATATGCCTCCGCTCATAATGAGCATGATTTGATCTACGAGATATTTACGTGCAATGGGATTTGAGATCACTCTGTCGTTACCGTGAAGACGTCGGACTTTTTCTTCAAAGAGAATCTGCGTGATAACCTGAGAGCACAGGATGTTATTCAGAGAGGCAGGATCCAGCGAAGAATTAAGGTAACCTTTTTCGATGCCATCTTTTAAGAATGCCTCAAGCATCTGAGGAATCTCAGACGTGAGACTTTGGATGACATCCTGTACGACAGGAGAAGGATCAGTAAGTTCATGGGTGACGATTCTCACCACATCAGAATTTTCTACGAGGTGATCATAGAACTGCTTCAGGAAAAGCCCGAGCTTAGCTTCCATGTCCTCGCGATTTTTTGCAGGAGTTAAAATGCTTCGAAAATTCTCAAAATCCTTCTCCATCCCTTCAGAGATGCAACGTCGATAGAGCTCTTCCTTGCCCTTGAAGTGGTACGAGATCGCTGCCTGGTTGCAGTCAGCAGCTTCACAAATTTGTCGGACAGAGACACCTTTGAACCCGAACCGACCGAAAAGTTTTCGGGCAACGGTGATCAAACATTCTTGCGTGGCCTTGGTCATAAGGTTCCTTATTTTTAAGGAGTATAGACCCGACCAAAATGAATATCAAACGTTTGTTTAAAAATTTTAACTAACTGTTTCAAATAAATGTTTGATACATAAAGCGATTAAATTCAGATGTTTAAGCAAAAAAAAGGCCCTTTCGGGCCCTTTAAATCTTAAGAATTCGAAGAAATTAGTGGCAAACCGTTTCTGAAACCACTTTATCAAACTGCGGGCACAAACCTTGATGAGTAACCGGCTTCCAGGTCAAATGAGATTCAATCACACAGTTATTTGAAAGAACCACATTGATGGTTTGCTCGAATTGAATCGATTCAATGGCCACGAAGAAGTCTGTGTTTCTTTGAGCTGCAATCTCTTTTTTAAAGGCATCGGACTCGAGAACGCGCTGAAGTTCTGAAGTGTCTGAGAGATGCTAAGTGCCTTTAAAAACAATTCTCCTCATGAACTGACAGGCATCTCTTGTTGTAATTTCTACATCGCATCTATGAACTCATTCAGAATTCACGTATTAATGGGAAAATTTTAAAATATTGGAGTTTACCTTGAAATCACTTATCGTGCTCATTTCTCTTATGGCAACTTCCTTGGCCTTTGCAGGTGAAGTCAATGAACCAACTTATGTCGGTCATATTTCTTGTGCTCTCGAAAACTCAAAAGACAATTCATTCTCAATGTCCTATGCACCATTGCGAACGAACGGACAGTACGTTCAGGCGGAAGTAAAAGCCGAGCTCAAGGGATACACATGTTGGGGTTTAGGTTTTTATAATGACCAGGCCAATGTTGCGGGAATGAATGAAACAAAAGTAACTTTCCCGTCTGGTCAGAAAATGTCCCAGATGGTTTTAAATTCTTATGCAAGCCGAATGGTCTTAGACGATAAAATGACTTGTTCATGCCAGGTTCAGATTGTAGCTGACCAGCATCCACGAATGACAGAATACTGTCGTTCGGCAGCTGAGGGTTCTGTTCCTGGAGCAAAAGGTAGCAAAATCTTAAGTACCAAAATTACAGGTTCAAACCTTCATACTGAGACCTACGAAGTAAGAGCAAAAACATCTACTGCGAAGACATATTTTAAAGTTGTCGTTTCCGGGAAACCTTTTGGGAAATGTAGCTTGAAGTCTTTAACTGAAATTAAAAAGTAATGATTAAAAATCAGCTTCTCTTTTGTAAGCCTCGGTCAAACAGCCGGGGCTTTTTTTATTTCTAAAATGTCCCATGCTTGTCGTAAGTTTGAAATAGATCCGAGCTAGACTACCAATTAATCACGCGGCCATCCCAGTTCAGAAAACTCCCGGTTTGACAGAAAGGCGTAAGGGTCTGTGTGGTTGTAGAATTCTCGGCTAGCAAAGCCCATGAGGAGAACATTTTTGATATTTTTCAACTCACGCTTTTCTGTGTCCTACGCTTCTTTGACAAATTTTTTAAGTAAGAGTTGAAGTTCTTGCGCCTGCTTTGAGCTTTTTTTTGTGAACCCAAGCAAGTGAGGGCTAACCTTCTTGCGATCAAAGTAGAGCTCACCGGATTGAATTTCATCAGTGGTCCCCAATAGCCATAAAATCGTGTCTGCTCCCTGCATAGGCGAGCGTAGACGACCTTTCATGAATCGCGAGAACGCAGGCATAGCATCGGCCACACCGGGAGTAGCTGCCCAGCCCGGGTGCATGGCCGTAACTATTTGATCGGGAAATTCTTGTCTAAAGAAAGGAAGGAGTGTGACTTGTGCTCGTTTGACGTTCGCGTAGTTATCGATCTTATCGTAGCGAGAGTTTTTAAAGATCGTCTGCGTATCAAGGGCCTTGAGGTACATACCCCCGCTTGTGACCCACACGATCCTAGCACCTTTTTTTAATTTCCCCTGACTCAATAATTTGTGGGCCAGAATGTAGTGACCAAAAAGTTGAGAGGCAAATTGCTGCTCGATACCCTTGCTATTTACTTGAAAACTTTCGGGCATGCCCCCAGCATTAAGAACTAAATAGTCAAGTTCCTGGATCTCACCAATGAGGTCATCGAATCCTGACCATTCACTCATATCCATTTTTATAAATTGAAACTGAGAGTGTTTTTCTCTGGTCACTTCACCTTTTTGAGAGTTTCGTCCTGTCACCGTTACATCAACACCCTGCTGAACGAGTTCGATCGCCGCAGCTTCTCCAATACCGGAAGTGCCGCCAGTGATTAAGGCCTTGGAGCCTTTTTTAAAATGGTAGGGTTCATGAAAGTCTTTCTCGTGCCGAAGATAACCCGATCTATCGAAGCTCCAAAAAATACTGGCGTCTAAGAATTTATTCAACATTGAAGATTTATAGCTCAATACTTATCTTTAGGCTCCCATTACCTGAGCAAAAAGACCGGCTGTTCCCCTCTACAGCCTAACCCTCTATTCTTACGTCAGCTTCTCTCCATCTATCAATCCAACCAGTATACAAAAACTACCGGTCTTAAATTTTAAGTCATAGACCCCATCTGTAATTCCGAAGAACCCCATATATCTAATTTTCTCATGGATGCGAGAATTACTATGAGCAGTCCTAAAATCAAGTACAGACCAGATATCGACGGACTTCGGGCCATTGCTATCTCTATTGTCGTACTTTATCACGCGCATCTCGGTCCCTTCCAGGGTGGTTTTATCGGCGTCGATGTGTTCTTCGTGCTCTCAGGTTTTCTCATCACTCAACTTCTTTCTCAAGAACTCACAGATACCGGCACTATCAACTTCTGGAACTTCTACGCTCGTCGAGTGATCCGACTTTTTCCTGCGATGGTTGTCACGACTCTCGTGACGATTCTTGTTTGGACTTTTTTCTATCTCGGTGTTGCCGACGATACATGGCTCTTCATAAAATCTGTGATCACGGGTCAGGTCGGTTTCGCCAACATGCTCTTCTACAAATCGACCCAGGGATATTTTCATAGCTCAAGCGACGAGATGCCTTTCCTTCACTACTGGTCACTCTCGGTGGAAGAACAGTTCTATCTTTTCTGGCCATTGATGATGTGGTTCTCAGGGAAAAAACTTATTGATCTCAAAATCTCAAAAAATCCGAAGAGACTCATTATCATCAGCCTCGTCAGTATTATTCTTATTTCTTTTGTAGGAACGCTCTACTTCACTTCTAAAGGTAACATCCGCACACCGTTCTATCTCATGCCTCTGAGAGCGTGGGAGTTGGGATTCGGAGCGATTCTCGTTTTCGTCCTTCCGCACCTAAAAATGTCTTCGGCCTGGTTGAGAACAATTTTTTCAATCATAGGCATCAGCTTTATCTTATATGCTGCTATTGCATTCGACTCTACGACCATCTTTCCGGGACTCAATGCTCTACTCCCAACGATCGGTACAGTTTTACTAATCATCGCGGGAGCAAATATTTCAGAAGCAAAAGAAGGCGGGTTCATCACTCAAGCTCTTTCTGCAAAACCCATGGTCAGCGTCGGTCAACTTTCCTATAGCTGGTACTTATGGCACTGGCCTTTCCTTGCCTTCTCTAAAATTAGCTATCACGGGGCCAATGCTCCTCTCTCGGTACGAATTACGATCGTCGCAATCTCCATCGTCTTTGCATGGCTGAGTTTACACTACATTGAGAACCCTTTCAGAAACGGATCATGGATTAAAAAAATTGGTGGAAGAAAAGTTGTCTTCAACGGCATCACAACGAGTGCTGTTGTCATCACGGCCGCATTTGTCCCATTTGTTGTTGAAAAACAATTTGTCCTTCCCAATTGGCAAGAAGAAATACGGCAAACGACAGAACGATCAGGGTTCGATGCTAAGTGTGCCGACCAACCAGGCAAGCTCGGAACCCCGGACTGTCTCGTGAGTAACAAAGGCAGAGGAATTGCGAGCGAAACAACTCAAAAAGTTCTTTTTGTATGGGGAGACTCACACTCCGTTTCCCTCTTTCCGATGATCGAAGACTATGTTCAACAACAAGCTTCAGAAAACAAAATTGATTCCTACCTCTTTTCCAATTTCGGCATCCCTCCTTTCGCAAAAGTAGGAGGATTGCAAGTCAAAAGTCCGAAGGACCATGAATACTCCATTGGAAGGAACAGTGCTGCTCTTGAAAGCATGAAAACAAAAATTTCTGAAAATCCCCAGGCGGAGTATTCAGTCTTCTACGCTTTCAGGATAATGACTTATCTTGGAAAACCAGGCATCTCTCATTACTCAACGCCTTTCTATCTTGAGCCTCAGAAGAATGAAGAAGCCACTCAGAAGATGTTCGAGAAGGCCTTCAGAACGACGATGAGCAAATTGAAGAGTATCGGAATCAAAAAAATTCTTGTCATGCTCCCTTACCCGGAATTTCCTGCGAAGTCTCTTCGCTGCCTACAACTCTCTCCTGAAGAATGTTTCGTCACCAGGAAACAATTTCTCGACTACTCTCATCGTGTCAGGGTTTTCCTACAAACCGTGGCCAGTGAAGATTCTTCAATCAAGTTACTTGATCCTGTTGAGAAGCTTTGTGATGAGAAAAAATGCGATCAGATGATGATGATTAATGGTAAGAAGATCATCGCAACGTTCGACGATAATCACAAGAGTGTGGAAGCTGCGCGATATCTAGCGAGTCAAAGTAAGTCTGAACTTGATTGGGTTACCTCTTCAAAATGAAATGCTGAATTTAAAGCTTACTCTCACCGTGGAGAGAGGGCATCCTCACCTAAACCAGAACAGATGCGCCCCCGATGAGTTCTCCATCCAGTGGTGGGGAATGAATATTCCCACCTTGTCCGCATTTTAAAGTATAGCAACTTTGCTGAAACAATCTATGTCGAAATGGATTCGAGTTCACAGCATAAAAAAGAAGGCCGGGATGAACCCGGCCTTTCAAGAAAACTAAAATTTTAATTCGATCTTACTTACGATCTTTAATCGCCACATAATGATTATGCGTATCCCCAGTATAAATCTGTCTCGGACGACAAATCTTAAACCCAGGCTGCTCAACCATCTCTTTCCACTGCGCCATCCACCCTGGCAGACGTCCCATGGCGAACATCACTGTGAACATGTTCGTTGGAATGCCGAGTGCGCGGTAGATGATCCCTGAGTAGAAATCAACGTTCGGGTAAAGCTTACGGGCAACGAAGTACTCATCTTTAAGAGCAACAGCTTCAAGGCCTTTCGCGATATCAAGAAGTGGATCTTGAACACCAAGAGTCTGAAGAACTGAATCACACGCAACTTTGATGATCTTCGCACGTGGATCGAAGTTTTTATAAACGCGGTGACCGAAACCCATGAGGCGTGAGCCGGAGTTTTTGTCTTTTACTTCAGCGAGGAAAGCTTCGTAGCCTTTGCCTGAATCTTTGATCTCCTGGAGCATTTCGAGTACGGCCTGGTTTGCCCCTCCGTGGAGCGGGCCCCAGAGAGCGTCGACACCAGCAGAGATTGTGGCGAAGATGTTGGCTTTTGATGAGCCCACCATACGTACTGATGAAGTTGAACAGTTTTGTTCGTGATCAACATGGAGGATAAGAAGAACGTCGAGAGCTTTCGCCACTTCTTTCTTCACGTTTTTATCACCAGTCATCATGTAGACAAAATCAGAGCAATAATCGAGTGACTTGTCTGACTTGATAAAATCTTTTCCTTGCGAGTGACGGTAAGCGTACGCCGCCATCACTTTGATCTGGCCCATGAGCTGGGCGATCGCTGTATCTTTCTGATCTTTGTTCAGATCCTGTGTGCAGAGATCTTCATTCCACGCAGAAAGAGAAACTAAGTTTGCAGAAAGAACGGCCATTGGGTGAGCGGTCTTCGGGAAACATTTAATCTGTTGTTTGATGCCTTCAGGAATATCATCGAATGAAGCAATTCTCTGAACGAATGCTTTGTACTCTGATTCACTTGGAAGTTTTCCGTAGAACACGAGGTATGATGATTCGAGGAAAGAAGATTTTTCAGCGATCTCTTCGATCGGGTAGCCACGGTACTTGAGAATCCCAAGCTCACCGTCGAGGAATGTGATCGCAGACGTACAGGCACCTGTGTCCATGTAACCGGAATCGAGAGTTACGTAACCAGTTTCAGCGCGAAGCTTAGTAACATCAATCGCCTTCTCACCTTCTGATCCAATGAAGATCGGAAGATCGATGTCTTTATCATCGAGTCTGAGTTTTGCTGACGACGGGCCGAGTTTTTGTGCTGCTGACATTTGAAGACTCCTCTTAATATCTAAGACTTTTAAATTTATTGGATTTGGAAACAATTGTGACGTCATTTTAGTTAAGTACGTCTCAGCTGTCGAAATCTCTTTTGTACGACACCCATCGGAAAGTGGGGCCAAAAAGTTGAGTCTTGTTCTTGTTTTGTAGGGCCAAAAAGATATCTCTGGTGACAAAAAGACTCCAGCAAAGTTGGGTATTTTTTTCAGATTAATGCGAAATCTCACAGTTGATCAAATGCGTCTAGTGTTTAATATCTCTACATTTGTCATATTTTTAGGCGCAATTTCTTACTCTTGGCATTTCAATTGCTCTCTTAGTTTTCAAAATTCAAACAAGACGTTTGGGTCAAATAAGGAGAAAGCATGAAAAACGCTTCACGTTCATCTATGGTTCTGTTTGTTGTAGCCCTTCTTCTCTCGGCTCAGACTTTTGCACAATCCCGACCTGGTCGAAATGGCCCTGGACCGCAACAGCCTTCACAGCCTACTCAGCCTTCTCGTCCGCAACAACCACAGCTGCCACCGCAGCAGCCGATTCCACAGTTTCCTCAATACGATGATAGAAATGATCATCGTAGTGATCGTCGAGATGATCGTCGAGATGACCGTCGAGATGACCGCAGAGATGACCGTCAACCGCTTGAACGCCAGGTCCTTGCCCACTCGTTAATTTCTCTTCAAGTTCACCAAATGGTTCGCCTTTCAGGGATAATCCCACTCAAAGCACTCGCGAAGCAGCAACTTGGAGTCACACTCGAAGGTGCACAAATTGACCGGGTTGTAGTCGAGGGATCAACAATAGGTCGCTATGGCCAGCCCGCCACAGTCCAGGTGCTCCTCAATGGATACGCCATCGGACCTGAGAAGTACCTTGATGGTAGAAATCTGCGCACTCCACTTCGTGTTCTTTCTTACGAAGAAGTGCAGAGTACTCTCCAGCTTCAGGTTCGCGGAGACGCAAGAATCGACGTCATTCACATAAGAGTCGGATCAGTACGTCCCCTACGTCACTGGTAAAACTCAAAAAAAGCCACCCTTAGGGGTGGCTTTTTTTATTTAGACGACTGAAAACCGACTATCGGATTTTTAGCTAGAATGCATTCCACAGCTCTATTATCCATTCCAACATGCCTGTCCTACAAAGAGCTCACACCAACGGAGCTTCCCATGAAAAACATCCTCATCCTCATTCTCGCTTTTATCTGCTTCAAATCTTTTGCAGCTACAAATGTGGATGTCCTCTCTGCCGAGTTTGGAGTGGAAGATGATACTCAGAGAAAAACTTTGTGCCTCACAGTTGTACGTATCCCTAAAACAACTGAGCTCGTAGGTATCGTTGAAACCATTGAAGACTGCTTTTATGCCCGTAAAGCTAAAAAATCTGCGAACAATCGTCTCACAATCAACATGAAGGACTTGAAACCCGTTACTCACGCTCCCCTTCGCTCTCATTTACAAACTCTCGACACCCAATTAAAATTCTATTTTTCTCACGGAGAATAGATGCTCGAATGGGATTCGCCCCTTATTTCTGCGACCATACTCAAACGGTATAAACGCTTTCTCGCGGATGTGAGTCTCGACGGCTCGACCATTCTCGCTCACGTTCCGAACACTGGAGCGATGACCAGTTGCTGGGAACCCCACTGGCCATGTGCTATTACCCGTTCAAAAAATCCCGATCGAAAAATTCCCTACACGCTCGAACTCACCTGGAACGGCGAAAGCTGGATTGGTGTGAACACGGCCAATGCTAATAAGCTCGTCAAGAACTGGCTCTCTCTTAACCTTATCCCTGAACTCTATGGGTACAAGTTGATTGTGCCTGAGAAGAAAATCAATCCCGAAAGCCGCGTAGATTTTTATTTAGATCAACATCCGTTTCTACCTTCGGCTTATGTCGAAGTGAAGAACGTCACGTTGAAACTTGATAGCGTGGCCCAGTTTCCTGATGCTAAAACCGAACGCGGGCAGAAGCATCTACGGGAGCTGATGACCCTCAAGCAAGCGGGCCACCGGGCCATCATGCTCTTCGTCGTTCAGAGGGAAGACGTGGAGATCATGAAAGCAGCTGAGAGTATTGATCCGGTCTACGCGCGTCTTCTTCGGGAGGCCCATAAGGTGGGTGTTGAGATTCTTGTGTATCAATGTAGAATGTCATTAGACGGCCTTGCTCTTAAACGACCTCTATACTTTCAGGTTTAAATGCTTCGATTGTTTTTTCATTTCGACGGTAAAATTCTCAAAGTGCGCCAGATGCAGCCGCTGGAAACTTTCACGCATTCTGTGTGCTGGAAAAACCGGATTGAGTTTTCTGTTCTAGATAATACGATGTACATGATGGCCTGGACTTCTCTTCTTCCGGATCTGGAAGCAAGAGACGCTGAAGCACTTCTTGATCTCGCGAGTGCGCGCTATCCGCTCTCTCACGACTACGATGAACTCAAAAGACTTTGTCCTGAACTTGTCGTCGGTAGTAAAGCAACTGAATGGGTATTTTACGGTGGAAGTTTTAATCCCTGGCACGAAGGTCATCAGGCCTGTCTGTCTCTTTTAAATCAGGACCTCACGTGTTTTGTTTTGCCGGATCGAAATCCACATAAAGAACTGACTCTCAGTGAAGCCGTTCCTACGATCATCGAACTCTCCTACAAAGCTAAGTTTGGACCCAATCAGTTTCTTGTTCCGACGTTTCTCATGCTTGAAAGTGCCAACCCTACAGTCGACTGGATCGAGAGACTCTTCAGGCTTTATCCGGATAAAAGACTCTCTCTTCTCATCGGCTTCGATTCATTCCGAAATCTCATGACCTGGTCCCGTGCTGCGACTCTGATTGAACTCATAAGTTGCATCTATGTTGTCCCGAGGCTTGAAAAAGACTCTGAACGCGAGAAGGTCTCCGAGAATCTTCTCAAGCTCAATTCAAAGCTTGAAATCGTCTTTCTAGAGCACCATCCATTCGAGCGCGTCTCCTCTTCAGAACTTCGGAAAAACCTCTCTTATTAGTTTCCAAGATTTGCCTGTGACTAAACTTTCGACAGGGTGAAAATTTTACTTTCAGAGGGTCCCAGACCCTCATTCGAATTAGAATTAGCTATGGCCCTATACCTCGTTGTTCTATTCACATTCCTATCTGGATCCCTCTTCGCAGCGGAGAGCTTTGGTGGCATTCGTTTTCACTCGAGCGTCTTACCGGAACATAAAGAATTTTTGAAAGCGGATCTGAAATTTCTATATCGTTTACCAGTTCAGAAAGTAAGCCAGGACCTGTTCCAGATTACGGAACTTTCTTTTATTACCGGGCCTTCACTTCATTACTGGCTTGTAGAACGAGTGAAACATATCGTTGGCGAAGGATTTCAAGCAACGAATCAAACTGTGAAGACGAGTCCGTATGCGAATTTTCCTGCAACTCCATTGCCTCTTCTCCGGATTAAACCCGTAGCACGTGCCGGCGCCGCTCCGTATGTGCAAGCTCTTTCTGTGACCATCATGTCGAACATGAGTGCCACATATTATAACTTTTCAAAAGAAACTAAAATTCTCAGAACGTTTCATCTGGATGGGATGGCCGTCCCTTTTACCTCAACCAGAGCAGGCGTTATCAAAGTCGGTGAAGGTTTATTTCACAAGATTAGACTCATCAATGCTAACCCTGTGGCCCAAGTGAACATGATCACACGACTCATGACACTATTCCACGAAGCAAGACACAGCGATGGCACTGGCGAGCACGCAGGTTTCTATCACGATTACTGTCCGCCAAATCATTCGTACGCTCTGAACCTTGCGTGTGATAAATCCGGCAACGGGCCTTACTCAGTTGGTGCGATTGTCATGAAACAACTCCTCAAGACATGTACAACTTGCACGGCCGCAGAGAAGTCAAAACTAGAAGCGAAGGTTGCCGATTCACTTAACCGCGTCCTGAAAGTCAGTGACGTCGCTAAGGTTAACCAGATCTCAACTCAGATCAAGCGTCTTCAGTACATCGTGACTCTCTACAAAACGAAGAAGAATGCTTACTACGCTTCAGAAGTCACGAAGCTGGAAAAACAAATTACAAGTTTACGTACTTCATTGGCGAAAGCTCAGAAAAGTATGACTCCGCCTCCTGCCAATCCAAGACCCGAAGGTGTATGGAAGCCTCGCTATCTGCAGGACACCCAGGCCTTGATGGAAAAGTCTCTCCAGAAATGAAAAAGCAGATGAAATATACTCCGCTTGTTCTGCTCCTGGTTCCGGCGATTCTTTTTCTGACGAAAAAAAAAGAAACGCCGGAAGAGATCGCAGCTCATCACAAAAGACCTCTTGAGACAAAAGTTGCGAAAGCAAACGCTGAAACAGAACTTGCATCACCGTTACTTTCAACCAAAGAAACCGTTTCATCACCGGTTAACGCTATCTCTCAGATTGCTCTCTCACCGGAACTTGAAAAAGAACTTGATCGTCTTCCACAAACTGTCGACATGACGGAACTCTCCGAAGAGGAAGTCCACGACACACCTGATTCCATAGAAGAGGCCGGAGCAACGATCGGAAAGATTCTTGAGCAGGCACAAAACGATCCAGCACTGCGGCCACAAACCATGTCGTTTTTTGTTCAGTGTGCGGAAAGTGAAAGTGTTGTTGATCCTATCCGCGCTCTATGCTGGAATAAGGCCCTTGTAAAAATCCCTGAATGGGATATTTACGTACCGGTATCAGAAATTAAGATCCCGAAAAGAATTCAGTCTCTCGCTTCGTCGATCGAATAGTGATGAACGTCAAATTTTACCTTTTATTTATGATTCTATCTACGCCACTTCTGGCCGATGTTGAGCGTTTTTACGCTCCCACAGTCTACCAGGGACTGGGGTCTGATCCTTCAGCTGATGAATTCACCAGCGTGAATTTCGATGGTGACTGGAATCCGAAAAATAACTGGGACAACATGATGAAGTTCAAGCGACCTCCTGTCGTTTATTACGATGTGATGGAAAGCGAGAATCATTACTTCATAACCTATGGTTTCTTTTTCCCGCGGGATTATGCCTCGCCTTGCTTCTGGATACACTGCCATGAGAATGATTTTGAAGGAATGAGAGTGACTGTTAAGAAGCCTTCCGAGGTCTTGAAACTTGAGGGACTTGCTCATGGTCATCGATATGAAGTTTTGTATCCTCAGAAAATAGAAGTGACCATTGAAAAAGAAGGCCATGGGATTCATCCACGTCTACTTCGCGTTCCGGATAAAAAATATAAAACTTACCAGGCAACTGACTACGAACTCAGGTCACTTAAAGAACTCTGGGACAAAAGAGATTCGGATTTATTTACAGACTCATTCATCTATAACGGTAATTCTTATTCACAAAAATTTGGCTGCCATTCCTGGTGCCTCTTTAACATAGGCGGAGCAAGACCTCCATGGTCGTGGAAAGTCGGAGACGGTTTTGCCGAAGGACAATGGTTCTTCGATCCCTTGAAAGGATCAGAAAAATATCTCCGCTCACTTCTCATAAATTAATTCTTTTATCTTAGTGCGAATCCCCGCTCCATGCATTTTGCGGAGATCTCTGTTCCGATCGCAAGCACGTGAGGATTTAAGATATCGGGACCAGTGATGTTCAGAATTCTTGTGACATCATTGGCGGGAAGGGCACAATAACCCGTATTCAAATAACAGTTGATATGTGAGGCATAGGCCATATCAGCAAGCTGTCGACAGGTTTTTGCACGGCCCGAATTTTTCGCGAGATAATCCTGAAGACAGTAACGAATTTTTGGGAACCATTCCTTTATTCCTTCTGTCTGATTCTTTTCTGCAAGACGATACTTCTCACACATACGGTAGCCGAACTGTAGAGGATAACCTTCGTACCCACAGGCAGTTTTCGCTTCGAGGTCGAGATAGAATGAGCAATTGGTGCGCGAAGGTGCGTTTGAGGCCCATGCCGGAAGAGTCACTAAAAAGATGAGAAGATATTTGTACATGCATTAATGGTAATTCGGATTCTGGTCTCATGGGGCCATCCGTGTAAAAAATCACCTCCTCGGTGGGGCTTATTACCACGCCTTATGACGGTTCCATCTCATAAGCTCCTGAAGAAACGCGCAAGACCGGTTGGTATGATCAATGCAGTTCATACTGCTGAGAAACATTCCAGGGAGGAATATCATGATGAATGAAGATACAATCAAAGGTAAATGGACAGAGTTTAAGGGAGAAATCCTGAAAACGTGGGGCGAAATGAAAGGCGACGAACTCGATAAGACCAACGGAAACGTTATGTCGATTCTTGGCCTCATTCAGCAGCGTTATGGAGCGAAGAAAGAAGAGATTGAAGAAAAGTTCAATCGCATCGTAAGCCGTTTTACAGATAAGACTGAAACTTACAAGAATGATCTTCGGAATGACAGGAACCAGAATCTCCATTAATTAAGAACCGGTGCCTGCAAAGGGCACCGGTACTTTCCTTCACGCCCTGTCTGAATCTTAGTCACTTCAAGAATTAAACATCACCTTTTTACATCAGATCTTGTTCCGAATTCTTCTCTTCATATTATAGGAGGGTAGGACTTAACAGGAGCTCAAAATGAAATTCTTCCTCATTGCCTTGATGGTGACATCATCTCTCACTTCGTTTGCTCAACGAGACAGACGTGACCGCGACAGAGATCGCTATGATCGCTATAACCGGTATGATCGAAATGATCGCGATAACCGTGACAACCGATGGGACGTACCGGGCACATACATCCCTCAACCAACCAGCAACGGATACGCCACAGGTCTCGATGGAATCGGTACTCGTCGATGCTACATGGCCGATCGTTACGGCACCGTTTTCGGCAGCTACGTCGATAATCAAAAATGCATGGCGAACTACAAACTCGGCACAGATGGCATCGGAACAAAACGTTGCTACATGGCGGACTACGCGGGCCAGGTTTATGGGAGCTATCAGGCAAACGAACTCTGCAAGGCCGGATACAATCTTGGACAGGATGGAATCGGAAGAACACGTTGCTACATGGCCGACATCGAAGGAACTGTTTACGGTTCGTATGTTGAAGACGGCCTCTGCCAGGACTCACGCACTCGCGTGACAAGAAGAGGCGAAGTCATTACAAGAGCTATGCATGTTACGGGCGTTGATGGCATCGGTACTCGCCGCTGCTACATGTCCGGTGCTAACGGAACTCCATACGGAAGTTACGTTGAAAATAGTCTTTGTATGAAGAGCTACAAGATCGGTACTGACGGCATCGGCACGAAACGTTGTTACATGGCCGATAGAGACGGAAACGTTTTCGGAAGCTACGTGGACAATAATCTCTGCAAGTACGACTACAGAACCGGTCTTGATGGCATCGGTACACGCCGCTGTTACATGGCAAGCATTGAAGGAATTGTTTACGGTTCTTACGTTGAAAACAATCTTTGCAAATACAGCTACCGCCTCGGACAGGATGGCATCGGATACACTCGTTGCTACATGGCCGACCGTGATGGCAAGACCTACGGGTCGTATGTTGAAGGTTACCTCTGCCAGGGCAGATAATCAGACTCAAAATCATTTCATTCAGGGGCCTTCGGGCCCCTTTTTCATTCCCAGATAGTTTAAACCTTAATGATACCCGACCAGTCTTGTTCCCAAGGGGGTAAAACTCTCTCCCTATAATGCAATCAACGGAAGCGATAAAATAAAAAGTGCCTATTCTCAAAGGGATTTTATGCGTCGTCTTTTTTGGGGTCTTTCATTCGCAGCTTTTACCTTCCATGTCGTGAGCTTTTTTGTCTCACCATGGATGCTCTCTTCCTGCGCGATCACCATTCCTGTTTTCGTCATTGGTATCATCGACATCAATCAGAAGAAGCAGTCGATCCGCAGGAACTTTCCGGTGATCGGACACATGAGGTACATCTTTGAGAAGATCAGACCTGAGATCAATCAATATTTCATCGAATCGAATACTGACGGTACTCCCTTCTCACGTGAAGAACGTTCCGTTGTTTATCAACGCTCGAAAAAAGTGACAGATACGATCCCGTTCGGAACTCAGAGAAACGTTTACGAAAATGGTTACGAATACGTTGCTCACTCGATGTCGCCAGTTCATGTTGATCCTAAAGGTCTTCGCGTAAGTGTTGGTGGTAAAGACTGTAAAAAACCTTATCACGCTTCTGTCTTCAACATCTCGGCCATGAGTTACGGATCTCTCTCTCAGAGTGCGATCCGCGCCCTCAATGGTGGAGCAAAAGATGGAAACTTCGCTCACAACACCGGCGAAGGTGGTCTCTCTCCTTATCACCTCGAGAATGGCGGCGATATTATCTGGCAGGTCGGTACTGGATACTTCGGTTGTCGTGACGAGAAAGGAAATTTCCATGATGGTCTCTTCGCTGAACGCTCGCAGGATGAGCGCGTGAAGATGATCGAGATCAAACTCTCCCAGGGTGCTAAGCCCGGTCACGGAGGAATTCTTCCGAAAGAAAAACTGACTGTTGAAATTTCGAAAATCAGAAACGTTCCTATGGGCGAAGATGTCATCTCTCCTCCATGGCATTCTGCTTTCAATACTCCAAAAGAACTTTGTTACTTCGTTAAAAACCTTCGCGAACTCTCCGGCGGAAAGCCTGTCGGTATTAAAATGTGTATCGGCCGTGAATCAGACTTCATGGCCATGTGTAAGGCCATGATCGAAACCAATATTCGTCCTGATTATATCTCGATCGATGGTTCAGAAGGCGGAACAGGTGCTGCACCTCTCGAGTTTTCAAACTCAGTCGGTATGCCGGGTCTTGATGCCATCGTCTTTGCTGTTAACGTTCTTCGGGGCTTTGATCTTAAAAAAGAAATCCGCGTTTTCGCTTCAGGCAAGCTCACATCTGCGTTCGGTATCATCCGCCATCTCTGCATGGGTGTGGATGTCTGTTACGCTGCCCGCCCTTTCCTCCTCTCACTCGGATGCATCCAGGCCCTTCGCTGTAACACAAACGATTGCCCGACTGGTGTGGCCACTCAGAACCCTGCACTTGTTAGAGGTCTCGTTGTGGCCGACAAACGCACGCGCGTGAAAAACTTCCATGAACAGACCCTCAAAGGTGTTGCTGAGATCCTGGGGGCCATGGGAGTCAACAATCACCGAAAACTCAATCCGCACTTGCTCAAGCGTCGCGTGGCCCAACTTGATGTCCGCTCGCTCGATGATCTCGTGATGTGGATTGAAGAAGGGTCTTTCCTTCGTCAACAGGT
>CAMCYI010000022.1 GCA_945883845.1 Bacteriovorax stolpii
TCAGCACTCATGCTCTTCCAGCTCGCACCAATTCCCCACCACACGGGCAGAAGCAGGCGGGTTTGCGTCCAGCAAAGAATCCACGGAATCGCTCGCAGGCTGAATTTTCCGGGAACAGCTCTTTTCGAGGGACGAGAACCGATGCGGAGAAGATCAAGGTAATTATAAGGTGTCGCAGCACTGGTGAGATCCTGAAAAGAAGGATCATTCACGAGAGTGCGATACTCTTTCTGGATTTTTGAGGTGAAAATTTTAAGCTCTTTATGTTCTTTCTGCTTTTTTGGTTTCACGAG
Source organism: Bacteriovorax stolpii (assembly GCA_945883845.1). GTDB lineage: Bacteria > Bdellovibrionota > Bacteriovoracia > Bacteriovoracales > Bacteriovoracaceae > Peredibacter. The sequence continues at coordinate 294 of CAMCYI010000022.1, forward strand.
AGGATAGGTCTCAACGATTTTACCGACCTGGCTTCTCATGATGAGATGGTTGTTGAAATTGCGCTGAACCATTTCTCCCTGAATAGTGACTTTGAAAATATCCAGAGCACTCTGAGGCCACCACGAAATCTGCTCCTGCACAGTTCCTCCCCCGCGACTGGTGGATCCACCTGAGCCGTGAAAGAAAACCGGAGTGAGTTTGTGAGACATGAGGAATTCTTCGAGATCAAAAAGAGCACTTTCGACCATTAGGCGCGAAGGCAGAACACCGTTTTCCTTACTTGAATCTGAGTAACCCACCATCACTTCGAAACGACTACCCCATTCTTCCTTGTGAAGTTTCACGAGAGGATGTTTTTTCATCGCTCCTGAAAGAATTTCTCTCGAATGCAGAAGTCCTTTTTCATTTTCAAAGAGAGGAACAATTGGAAGCCCCAGAGAACCCAGTTCACGGATGGTAATTTTCACGGCCGCGAGATAGTCCTCAGAGGTCATGCACATGCTGATGATGAAACCACGGACGTACCACTTTGGTTCAAGTCCTCGCGATATTTGTCCCAGAGTTTTGAGCATAAGCGAGATCGGTTGCTTCGTATCAGTGACGGCTTCTTTGATAACTGAGCTGTCCTCACGAATCTCGAGAGGAAGTACTAAAGCTGGATAAAGCCAGAGCAAAGTTTTGATCTCTTTGATCACCGGCGAGGAAAGGAGATTTTTATCAGCGAGAATTTCAAGTTTCAGAAAGCTCTGCTTGAAATTCGCGATCTTTTTACCATCACCCGCCGCCACTTTGTTGAGTGATTGAAGATGTTTTTTGAGTTTTGCTAATTCAGGAAGAACATTTTTTCCTTCGGGCAGATAGTGAAGTTCTTCTTCAAATGCCGCGAGCTTTAGGACTACAAATCCCAGCAGCCACTTTCGTGAATGCTGAAAACTCTGAACCATCGTGAGCTTGCCGACTTTCGGATGTCCGTCCTTGTCTCCTCCGACCCAAGTGCGGAAGCTGACAGGAATTCCCATTTCAAAAAGCGAAACTTGCTCGGTGAGAATTTCCGGATTCAAGACAGTCTGGAAAATTTCTTCCATCTCGTCACTCACCTGAGGCCGTTTATTATTGGCGAGATCAAGCCTCACAGCGATTCGCATGAGGTGAAGCAAACGCATTTCAATTTGCCCAAAATCGCTTTTGAGACCTTCGATAAGAAGATTTTCAACCCGGGACATGAGTTTTAAAAAATGCCGGCTACGGGATTCTGTCGGGTGAGATGTAAAAACATAAATGATCGTGTCCGGACAATCAGACATTTTTATCTGATAATCTTCCAGGCGATGTGAGCGGTAAGCAGCTTCGCACGCATTGATGAGTTCAAGCATGAGCGAAAAGGCCTTGGCAACGAGACGCAGTTCTTTATCATCGGCTTTAGAGAGATTCTGATAAACACTCTTAAGTGCTTTCTCCACCAGAGGTGCATCTTCACCACGCACGAGTTTCATTTTTTTGCGGATCGATTCGATCTCGTTAAAAAGTTCATCGCCGTGAATTTCTTTGACGGCGTAACCGAGAGTTTTAACGGACTGGGAAACGAGGTGTTTTAAATCTTCTTGAATCATGCACAGAATATTCTCAGACCAGAGTGCAAAACGAAAGCTGTCAGAGCTTTATTTTGACATAAGGACTAAGGGCGACGTTTGATTCGCTGAATGATGCGATCAAGTGAGCCCAGAAATTCAGATCGATCTCTTTTTTCAAAGGGAGCTGGCCCGCCCTTCACTTCTCCCATCTCCCGAAGCTCCTTCATGAGTGTTCTGGTCGCCATCGCATCTCCGATCATGTCCTCAGTGAACTCATCACCTCGGGCACCTAAGACCTTCGCTTCGCGTTTCAGACAACGATCCGCCAGCGGAATATCCGTTGTAATACAGATGTCATTTTTTTCGATGTTCTCAGCGATCCAGTTGTCGGCCTCGTCTGCACCGGCGGCCACAACCTGCATGGAAAACAAGGGATGCGGTGGCATCTGGATGCGCTTATTAGCGACAAGGATCACAGGAATCTGATAGCGCATGGCCACTTTGTAAGTTTCTTCTTTAACCGGACAGCCATCACCGTCGATATAGATTTTCATCACACTATTTTGATCGAGGGACTGTCCTTCGTCGAGATTTTCCATTACATTTTTCCCATGATGACTTTCTTTTCGCAGATCTTCGCTTATTTCACGGGAATTTTTCTCTCGTTGATTCATCACGAGCACACGGCCGCGACAAAGTGCGGAGAAGTTCAGGATCTTCAGTGGTGCTACTATCAGGGCTCCCCTACCACCACGCGGACGGTGGTGTTTCTTCACGGCTTCGGAAATAACCATGATTCCTGGGGCTGGAACTCAGTCACAAAACGTATTCTCGCTGACTGGGAGAAAACTAAAACAGACCGGCCTGATGTCATCGCTCTGAGCTTCGGAAAACTCTGGTGGTACACCCATGATAGAGGTGCAGAAATGACAAAATTTATCACTGAGTTTGAGAAAACCCAAAAAATCGAAAATAAATCCAGAACACTTTACGGCGACTCTATGGGTGGACATAATTCTTTCCGCTGGGCCGTGGATCATCCTGAATTCTTTGAACGCATGGCCCTCATTTGCCCTGCCATGCCGATATCTTTTGCAGTCAGTGATGAAAAAATTTACGACGGAATGTGGCCTTTCAATATGGGCGCAGATCTCCTGATCTCAGAACAATACGCCACTCTTCAGGGCCTGAATAAAAATCCCATCACGAATACGTTTTATTTTGAGAAATTAAAGCCACTTCAGAAAATTCATGTGGTGGTCTCGGATAAGGATCACTTTGGTTTTTATGCCGGAGGATTAAGGCTCACGAAAGCTCTGAAGACAATTCCGGGTGCTAAAGTTGCCCTTGAAGTACAGACGATCCGGCACTGTGAAGCCGAAGTCTCTAAGCTCGCACCATTTATTGCTGAACGCAGAAGCTACTAGAGTTCTGATATAAGCGGTACTTCCCTTTCTTGGCAGAAGGCTCTTTTGTATCACGAACATATTCGACGTAATTGCCGGCAAGCGGAGAGATAACGAGTGCGCGGCTTTTGCGATCTTCCAGATCAAAACTCATCACTGACAAAGAAACCACGATTTCGTTTTCTGTAATAAGATCTTTCAGGAGATATTCCCCCGGCTCCATCGAAAGAGCATACGGCTTCACGTAAGTGCGTGCGAGAGTGACGTGTGAGAGGCCTTTGACCTCGCCCGTATCATTCGGATGGAGATCAATTCTGAAGCCACCATCGTCAAACGTAAACGACTTCACAACACCCGTGTTCGGAAGCTTCGGCAAATCACGTGAGAAATCGAAATTTCTGATGATATTTTTTTTATCAGGATTGATTTTCAGATCATGGGTGGAACTGCATTTTCCGAGCACAGTCAAACGTGTTGTGGCCGAACCTAAATCGTTTTCAACCACGCTTGATTCATCGAGAGAACATTCTGTCAGTACGCCATCATGATTGAGCGCACTCAGATCTTCGTCGACGCCAAGAGAGATCGTCTGCACACCGTAACTTGAAATATCTTTGGCGAAATTAAAATTACCGCATGAATCAACAGATTTAATGCCTTCATATTCTCTCAGGACCATATAAGAAATATCGACAGACTGAAGAGTGCGCGGGCATCCCTTGGGATCGCGAAAAGCAAGTTTGGTTTCGAGTTTTGCCTTGAATGAAACACCGTTACTCGAGATCGCTGCATCCTGGGCGTATGGTGAAGAACAGGCGTCTGATGGATTATTGGTAGCGTAAACTGCATCAACACTGACAATCTTAATCCCTGGTCCTACGGATCCTGAAAGATCGAGAGAACCTGCAATTGAACTTGCTGCGAACAACAGACCGCTGGCCCATGCGATTGATTGAGAGTAAACGCCCATGTCATCCACCTTATTTAAAGTAAAATTAGTTTACCTGTTTCCTGAAAATTTCCACCATGTTTGAGTATTCTTTGAGAACTTTTTGTCAGGAACGGTCACTGACGCGGGATACCCGACAGCAATGATCGGGTTACTTCGAATTTACTAACGACTGAACCACAATAAAGTGAATGATCGCACCAGCGTTGATGAGAAGATGAAAGAACTCGTGATAGCCGAAAATCTCAGGCCTGAACTTCGGTCTCTTGAGAGCATACGAAATCGCACCCAGTGAATAGACAACTCCGCCGACAATAATCAAAACCGAATTCGCCATGCCGATGTTGTGAGACAACTCGGAGATGTACGGCAAGATGAGATAGCCCGCAATCAGGTACAACATGGAGCTGATGTATTTCGGAACATTCACAAAAAATATCGACTGCACGATCCCCAAAAAGGCGACACCCCAGATCGTTAAGAGAAGCTTCAAGGCCGATTCCTCATTCAATCCGAGAACTGCAACAGGAGTAAACGTTCCCGCGATCATGAGGTAGATTCCACAGTGATCGAGCTTCTTCCAGAGGAGTCGTTGCTCCGGATTCCAGGTCACGCGATGATAGATGGTGCTGATCCCAAGCATGGTGAGAGCGCAGACTCCATAAACTAAAACGGCGAAAAGTTTCGGCCCCGTTCCGCAGTTTAAGGCCAGGGGAATGAGGGCCCCGAGGGCGATAAAGAACATACCCTGATGGAAGTGTCCCCTCAGGCGAGGCTTCACTTTAGCTGGAATTTTTTGCTCAGGATGCATCAACTTATCCCCTTCAACTCTCTAATTTGTCTGACCTCGTGAAGAATAAATATAAATACGTGTATGAAAGGCTGGCAAGTCCCTGTAGTATAATTCTTAAGTGGACCTGTTCGAGTTCTTAGCTACCTGCCAATAGATATCAACAAAACAAAATCCCTTAAAATTTAAATCTCAGTTTTGTTACAACTCTTTGTAGCAATTTTTCATTGGAGGCTCATATGAGTCAGAAAATTTATGTTGGAAACCTCGGTTTCTCAGTTACTAACGAAACTCTTAAGACCAAGTTTCAGCAATACGGTGATGTACAAACCGCAAATGTGATCATGGATAGAGATACAGGCAGAAGCAAAGGCTTCGGCTTTGTAGAAATGGGCAATCAACAACAGGCCGCAGAAGCTATCACAGCTTTGAATGGCTCTGAGTTCGAAGGCCGCGCTATGAACGTTTCTGAGGCAAAACCTCAGGCTCCACGTGATGGCGGCGGGCGTGATAATGGTCGTAAGTCAAATTACAGATAATTCCCAACGCTCCTAAGGGCCTCGCACCAATGATAGACGGTGCGGGGCCCTTTTTTTTTATGGTCAGGAGTCGGCGCTGATAATTTAGCTTAACTTAAGTGTTGATGCCTCCAGGGTACGGGTAATCTTACCTTTGCCAGGAAGGTCTCTTGAAAATATTCAGATCCATTGTTGCAGTTCTTCTTACGGTTGCGATCGTGACCTTGTCAGTCATCATGATCCGTCACACCCGCGATATCCAGCCTCTCAAAATCGAATACGCTGAACTTCATCATTTTAAAAATGGTCTTCTCAGCGTGGACGAATGGAAGAACCATCTTTCAGAAATCATTAAGGACGAAATCGCGAACATCAATCTTGGCAAGGCCGATACCAAACAATACCTGCAGGGCCACCTCGAGAAACAGCTTGAGATATTCATCGACAGAGTCCTTGAGCGCATTGAAAAAGAAAACGACGAAACGTTCAAGGGTCGTATGAAGCAATCGCTTATGGAAACCTTCATCGATGTCAAAGACATCAAAAAAGGCATTCCTGATTACGCCAAAGCAATGGTGAAAGAAGCGACCAGCAAGAAAAACCAGTCTCAGATCCGCCAGATGCTGAATAAAAAAGCGTCCAGCTATATGAAGAAGACTTACGACATCCGTCCCAATTCAACGACGGATCTCATTCTTAAAAAATATGGTGTGAAAGACCTGGATGAGGCGAACCATATTATTCTTCAGAAGCTCGCACGTACCCGTGATGTTGTTGATGAACTTTCACTCCTGATTGTCGGGATGGCAGTGGCCCTGTTCCTAATTGTCGGTATCGGAAGATTACCTCTCACGACTCTTGAGTACTTTGCCTTCGCCATTTGCCTGCTTGCCCTCCTTATCACTGGAGTGACGACTCCGATGATCGATATGGAAGCGCGAATTGCTGAACTCACTTTCTCTCTCATGAATCACCCGATCACTTTTGGTAACCAGATTCTTTTCTTCCAGAGTAAGTCTGTGCTCGATGTGTTCTGGATCATGTTCACTCATAAAGATCTGCAGATGAAACTCGTAGGAGTTCTGCTTGTGAGTTTCAGCGTGGTCTTCCCGGTGATCAAGATGATCTCAACTCTGTTTTATTATTTTGACTATTGCTCTGGTCGCAAAAATAAAATCGTGAATTTCTTTGTGATCCAGAGTGGAAAGTGGTCCATGGCAGATGTCATGGTGGTCGCGATCTTCATGGCCTTCATCGGTTTTAATGGGATCATTAATTCCCAGCTCGGACAGATCAGAAATTATACCGATGATCTCGATATCATCACCACCAACGGAACGAAACTTCTTGCCGGGTATTACCTCTTTCTCGCCTACGTCATCCTCGCCATGTTCTTCACTCTCATCCTGAAGAAAAGACATCGCGACGCCTGCTGATGCTTCAAAAACCCATTGAGAGTTGGCCTCCAACCTTAGGATATAAGGCCTGAATGCAGGATCGGGTTGAGTTAAATCGAAAAGTCTCCGATAATAAAGAAAAAGGGGCCTTCATGAAAAATTTTTTCGTTTTTGCTGTTGTTCTTTGTACCAGTCTCACGGCCTTTGCTGAGTCTTCACCAGTCAAGGAATCCGAGATTAAGTCTGTTGAAAAAATCGTCTCTCACTTCAATATCCCGCACGTTAAGGCCGGCGATTGTAAGAAGATTATTTTCGACGTTAAAAGTTTAGTGAGAGGATTTAATCCTGCTTCGTGGACAGCGGCTTGGGGTACAAGTAACAAACCTCTTCCGCAGCCATTGATCGGATCAATGATCAACATCACGAATCGTCTTCCTATCAAACTTCAGAAACCGGATTCAATCACTCTCCTCTCTGAGATGAAATTCATCGGTAAGTCTTGTAACAATAAACCAATGGTCTGGAATGTTTCATACAAGAAGAAAGATAAAGAAGATAAGAACCAGAACAACTCTGAGCGCGATCCTTCAAAAGACATCATCGTTCCGTCTTCAGACGCTCCTGCCTCGGCAGCTCCTGAATCGACAGAAGAATAATTCTTAAAATCAGATCAAAATAAGAAACCCCCGTCTTGAACGGGGGTTTTCTTTTTTAGCGTGTTTGATTTATTTACTGAGGAAGAGTAATCGACATCGGACGACAGGCAAAGTTCTTTCCGTCTGATCTTACGTTCGTACAGAGTACTTTCACATCGTAGCTCTCATTGCAGGCAGGACGAGTGAGTTTCAGAGAAACTTGTGGCAAGGCCATCGAGTAATCGGCGTGAGGAACACTGATTGTGAAGTTCAAAGTGCCCGAGACGCTAAGCGAAGCAGATTGCTGGTCCGGTGTCAGGCGAACTGAAGACACAAAGTTTTTATTTCCATCAAGGAATATAATTTCAACTTTCGACTTCGATTTATCACTGAGAACTGATTCAAGCTTGAGTTCACCCTGACAATCCGGATTCTCAAGAACGAGTTCGCTCTCGAGGAACGGATGTCCCATATCCAGCTTTTGATTCTTGTCGAAATCAAGGACTCCACCGCTTAAGAACTCTTTGAGCACGAGTTCTGTTTTGATTTCGCTGTCTGAGTAAACTTCGCCCACGAATTTGCGGGTGATTTCAACGTTCAGGTTCTTGCCGTACTTTCTATATGCTGAGTAAGCCGCTTCGTGGAACTTTAATACACCCTGGTTGAAAGAATTCATGCGAAGCCAGAGAGGCCTGTTCACAACAATTTTATTAATCCCCATATCCCAGTTTGCGAGCTGCTCATATGAACAGTCTGGAGCATGATAGAGATTGTCGGCATCGAGAGTGCGCTCGATAGCGATGTTCTTCAAAGAGAACTTAGATTCCACATCTTTCAGTTCTGCTTCGATGAGCTTCGCAAGAAGCTTGTATTTTTGAGAAACTTTGATGAGTCCAAGCTTGATCGTATCTTCCTGAGAAAGGTCACGCTCTGGAACGGACAGGTCAAACCGCTCACGCGCTTCGAAAAGATCGTACATCTCAACTTTATCTGCACACACATGTCCGCCGCCTCCGTTACCACCTTCTTTAGCGTAAGAAGCAAAAGCAGTGAGGGCGAGAATTATTCCAAGTGTCTTTTTCATGTCTCTTTCCTTGTGAGTTCGTAGAACTGCATACTGAGGCAATATACAGAATCCTTATCGGTGTGCTTGCTGGCATCGTGTTCAAATTCGCGTCTGAAGTCGCGGAGTTTTTCTTTGAACTCCGGAATTTTTTCTTTTTTAATGGAGACGATATTCGAAGCATACTCGCGGTCCATCACATCCTGAGTGAAGATGGCTTCCATCGCCTTCTTCATCAACTGGGTATGGAATTTTTTAAGCGATACCGAAGGTACGTCATTCGGAGTTGCGAGGAATTTAAACGTATCTACAAGTTTGCCGTCTTTTTCGGCAAGAAGTTCGAGTTGTTTCATGCGAACAATAGCTTCCTGAACTTCGTGGATTGAAATCCCCAGCATATCGGCCATCCAGCGTGGATCATTCTGAAACGTAGATAAATAAGTTAGTTCGAGGATCGCAAAATGGTACCAGTCAGAGATCACTTTAAAATATTCAAGTTGAAGCTCGTTGAAAACTTTCGCCTCTTCTTTAAATTCACCAATGCGTGACTTGAATTCATTTCTCTCTTTCACACTTCTTGCGTGAAGAGCACCGACCGAATGGCAGAACCATTTAGACTTATTATCAGAGAGTTTAAGCTTCTTAGCGACGACCTCTGCCGTATCAACAGAAAGTCCCTGCTTCCTGTTCAAAATCTGAGAAAGTCTTGGTGCTGGTAAGTTCAGATCCCGCGCAAACGCGCGAAGAGAGTAAGAGGCATTCACCGTCTTACGCTTGTGGAACTCATCATTAAGAAGGTCGTGGTAGCTACTGTATTGCATAGGCTTCATCATAACGGAAGAATGTTGAAGCCAGAGTTGCTTTGGAAATATATTCAAGTATGTCTAAAGATTGGTCAGGGCATAAGTCGTTTAAAAAACTGGAGTCCTTCTTCGAAAGCGCGGTTTCTGCTCTCTTTATTGAGGCCATGGCCTTCGAGTGGACGAGTGATGAGTTGATGGCGTGCTGAAACTTTGATGGACTCGCGATGAAGGATCTCGGCCTGATGGTAAGGAACGACATCATCGATGGTTCCATGAATCGTCAGGATAGGGGGAGAATCTTTTTTCATGAAATTTACAGGGCTCCCTGCAACCCACTGGATCCCACCCCTCTCCTGGCCGAAGGTCAGAAGGATGAGATCGCGAAGCTTCGGTCCCTCATCATAGAGAGATGTGATTTCTGTCGGGCCGTAGAGATTGAGGATTCCTTTAATCAGAGTGGGATTGGTGAGCCCGGCCATGAGGGCGAGATGGGCCCCAGCAGACTCTCCGGCCAGACCGATGCGATTCGGATCTATGCCGTGAGACCTTCCCTCTTTTTTGATCCATGCGAGAGCGCACTTAACATCTTCAAGAGGTGCCGGATAAGGGTCAATGACCACATTGTTTTCTTCGCGCACTAACCGGTAGTTTATCGCTATCGCAACGAACTTTTTATTCGCTGTCATGAGGAGTTGTTCGTGAAAGCCGTCTTTTGAACCATAGGCCCAGCCACCACCGTGAAGAAAGACAATCACGGGAAGGTTCGATCCATCCGGTTGATAGAGGTCTAAAAAAATACTGCCAGAACGGGTCTGGCAGTATGGGATGTTTTTCTTAAATGTAACTGATGCCGGGAGACTGGCGGAGAGAAAGAGCAATATAAGAGAAAGACTAAATTTCATTGCTATCTGAATGTAATGTCGAATTCACGGTTCAGGACCGTCGGAAGCTTCACACCTTTGAGCTTCAGATGAACTTCGCCCTCGCCTATTCCCTGAACAAAGTCCTTACAGTCATAGCCGTAAGAAGTTTCAATCGTCTTCGGTGCTGGTTTACATTCTGAACCAAAGCGAGCTGAAGAATTTGAAATCAGATCGAAGGCCGGAGATGTCGGCTTACGATGAGGTTTCAAGTCAGAGTAGAATGCGAAAGTAGATCCCACCTTCGATGACTCAAGAACAACATAGTATACTTTCCAGTTACAGAAATTTCCTTTCGGATATGTCAGGGGAATCGAGTATTCCAGTGTGCTGGTACCTGTGGTAACGGGAGCTGCTGCATAGAAATCTTCTTCACGATCCTGAAGGCCCGGCATCATCATCCCGGGAACTTTACAGAGAGGGTTCTGCGACGTGAAATGAACTCTTGGGGCCTTAAACTCACTGGCAGCTATGCCTTTGAGATTCACGGTGAGCTTCAGCGTGGCGGCCGGTACTGCAGAGGTAATCAACAGACTCAAGAGGCATGACATTTTTATTGAAGTTTTCATGAGCACAGTGTTGTCCGGAAAAGACTTTTTCTCAAGAGAAAAGGAATGGAGTCGAAAGACAGTGTAAAAAAGTAAGGGGACCTAAGGGTCCCCTGCGCGCGTTTAGAAGAAATTGATGTTGGTCGAGAGAGCGATGTTGGTACGATCAGAGCGGATATCACTCGGGATGTACTGAATGTTCGGGTACAGGAAGACGTCACGGGAGAGAAGAATCCCGAAGCCCACTGACTGATAGACCTTACGTTTTTCGTAAGTCCAGTTGTCCTGGTTTCGCAGATGCTGGTACACCCACTGCCCGAAAGCAGTACGGAACATAACCTTGTCACTGATTTCATACTCAACTGCGGGATACACACCGAACACCTGATCTGTGAGTGCAGGATTTTCTTTTGAGAACGTGTAAAACTGAAGGGCAATGTTACCGCCGTAAGAAAATTTTGTTCCTTCGATGTTATGCATGAACTGCTGACTGAGGTAATACGACCAGCGGTAGCCATCAAGCTTCTGCTGATTGTTTGTAACAAGAGTGCCCTTGAAATTTGTGACCATCTGGAGAAATGCGAACTTGTTTAAATAAGTCGCTTTAAGAAGCGGATCGTTCACTGTGAGTTTCTGATGATTTTCATCAAAGTTCTCTTTGAGTTTTGGATCTTTAGTTTTGATCGTATCGTGAAACGGAGTTGTCCAGAAAACACCCGTACTCGCCGTTAAGCTAAAAAGTTTTGTGAAACGATGGCGTACTCCAATGTCACCTGTAAGATTCTGAAGCTGAAGGGCATCGGCACCTTTCACAATATTGGGTCTTTGCGGTTCTTTTGGAAATGCGAGAGATCCACCCTGATAGTTCCAGCTGGAAGACACACTCCAGGTCGATAGAGATCCTGAGTCAGCACGCAGACGACGGTTTGTGATCAGCTGATCGGCCTTGTCGATCGTGTTGGGAGCCGCCGTTTTCACGGGGTCGGTCACAGGAGCAGTTTCAACGTTTAAAGTTTGTTTTTCGTCCTTCTTATCTTCTGCCAATACGGGAAGGGAAAGAGCGAGAAAAATCATGAAACTAAAGACAGTGCGAAAACTCAGCATAACATCCTCATGAAGAAGAGGTGTCATAACGACACCACATTTTAAGCACTTAGCTATATTGATTGATATACCAAACAGAAGTTGAATCTACAAACACTTTTTTGGACAACAGGTTCAGTCGGACACTTCGTGCATAAAATTCTCGGAAAAAGGACCGAAGAGTTTAGGTGATGAATATTTCACTGTCTCGATCCATTCAGATGACTTTGCAGCTCTGCCTTCTGGTTCTGCTGCAGGCCTGTGTCGCGCAAAGCTCGAAGAAAGTTTCTGTCGCTGCGATTAGTGATCTTGTCATCAACACGCAGCCAGTTTCTCAAGCAGTTGTGCTCGCATCTGATGTGACGTTTACGGTGAATGCGAGCAGCTCAGAGAATATTTCCTATCAATGGTATATGAGCAACGTTCCGATTCCGGGTGCGACCGGATCGTCATTTACAATTGCCTCAGTCGGATTTGAAGATACAGGTTTATATTACGTTGTTGTAAGAGACTCTGTTGCTTCTGTGAAAAGTCTGAAAGCTACACTGACAGTTTCCCCAACAAGTATTGCGCCAGTCATCCGCACTCAACCGGCCTCTGTGCTGGTAACGGAAGGATTCACTGCGAACTTCTCTGTCGTGGCCACCGGAACTAATCTCTCTTACCAATGGTTTAAGGGATTGACTCCTCTTGATGGCGAAACCAAATCCACTCTTTCAATCATTGATGTTTTGCCGGCGAATGCAGGCTCATACCATGTTGTTGTCAGCAATGATGCAAGCAATGTGAGAAGTTTCTCTGCACGTCTGACTGTTAATGCCATTGTGATAGCTCCTGTCATCACAACAGATCCTGCTTCAGTCACAGTGACAGAAGGAAATCTCCTCGCACTAACAGTTGTGGCAACCGGCTCCAATCTTACTTACCAATGGTACCAGGATGGCCTTCCAATTTCTGGTGCGATACTGGCCACCTATAGTGTAGGTGCAGTTGCTCTTGGCGACGCCGGATTCTATCAGGTCGTCGTCAGTAACACCGGTGGAAGTGTTTTGAGTTCAGGAACCGTTGTTTCCGTGACTCCACTCCTTACGGCACCAGTTATTTCCCAGCAACCACTCAGTGTGACTGCTGCACTCGGAACTGAAGTTACTTTTTCTGTGACGGCATCGGGTGTCGGTAACGAATACGAATGGCTTAAAGATGGTGATGTAATTGATGAAGCTACAACTGACACACTCACCATCTCTTCAGTACTGGGAGCAGATGCCGGTGTATACCAGGTGGAAATTTCCAACAACCTTGGAACAGTTCTCAGCAATGAAGTCACCCTTACTATCAGTCTTTCTACAAACGGTGTGAACACTGTCAATGTGGTCAACTCTGTTTTAAATTTCATGAATTCTTTGAACGTTGATCAGAAGGCCACACTTCAGATTCCGTTCACACTTGCCAATGCGAAAATCTGGTCAGCGGGCACTGTTGCAGCGGCACCACGAAATGGTCTCTCTCTCAGTCAGGTTGATAATGCCCAGATGATCAAGGCCCTTCAGGTAACAGAAACTGCCTTGAGTGCAGAAGGAAGCATCCTTGTGACTGAGATTCTCGCCGCAGATACAGAATTGAAAGGCTACGATTCCATTAATTATGCCGACGATAAGTACAACGTGGCCGTGCTTGGTACGCCTTCATTGTCAGATGCCTGGATGTTCCAGATGTCCGGACACAACCTCGGCGTCAACATCGCTTACAATGCACCTTTCTTCACCGGCACACCACTCTTCCTCGCTACCGAGCCGGCAAACTGGACAGATAATGGCTTTACTTCTCACGCGCCGATGGAAAAGCAACGGCTCGCGATGAAAAATCTTTTTGCGAAAGTCAGCGGTAAAACCGGAGTAGTTATCGGCGGAACATTCACCGACGTTCTGATGAGTGCGAATGGCACTGCCGGATATGATACAAACTATCCCCAGACCTATCCGAGTTCGAATAGAGGTGTTCTTGTTTCTACATTCACGACAGCAGAGAAAGAAGCAGTGAAGCTTGCCATTGAGGCATGGGTGAATCTCCTGGCAGCTGATGTGGCAGCAGAAATCCTCACTGCTTATGAAGATGATAGTGCTCTCGATGCGACCTATGTTGCCATCAACAAAAGCAATGCTGATTTCAACGCTAACCCATCAGGGACGAGCGGGAAAAATTCGTACATTCGTATTGACGGGCCAAGAGTATGGATTGAGTTTCTGGTTACGGCAGGAACTGTTGTGACGACGAAAGTTCAATACCGCTCCGTATGGCGTGATAAGTCCGCCGACTACGGAGCAGAATTTTAATCTTACTTCGTGTACGAGACCGTGCCAGAGTTCAGCGTGTTCCCCGCCTTATCCACCACTTTCACATAATAAGCTGCACTTCTTGTAGGAGGCGTTTGCGCAAATGTCAGCGTCGATGTTGATCCCTGGAGATATGATGTAGTCGATCCACTGAGCGTGCGATAGATCTTATAAAGTGAAACCCCCTCGGAGGAGACAGCACCCGTCCAGTTCAAAGTCACTTTCGTAGACGACCTCGAGAGACTGAGATTTGTCACCGCTTTCAAAACGAGAGAAGAAAAATTCACTTTTAATGAGTTCGCAGTTTTCCCGTCACCATCAACGGCCTTCACATAGTACTCAGCATTTTTAGTTGGTGCCGTCTGTGTGTAGGAAAGTGAACTGGTTGTTGTCTGAAGATATGCCGTCGTTGATCCAGAGAGTATACGGTAAACCTTGTAGCTTGAAATCCCCGCTCCTGAGCTCGCCCTGCTCCAGGAAAGAGTCACGGTTGTGCCTGACTTGGATAACGAAAGTTTTGTAGGTGCAGTCAATGGTGAAGGTGATGTTCCGTTCATGACTTCGGAGTCAACTGAGAGCTTTAAGATGATGCTTCCGATTCCGTAAGGGACAGAATAATCGCGGCTGGTAGAGTAACTGCTTGCGTGATCAAAACCAAGCTTGTGCAGCCATTCGTGAACAAGATTGTGGGAAACTTCTCCAGGTGTGTACGAGTTAAAAAACTTGGTATTGACGTAGATTCGTTTCGTGTCGGGATACGTGTAGCCTACCGTGCTCGTAAAACTGTTTGTATAAAATTCCACTTCGATATCCATCGCATTGTTTCGCGTTGGCTGAAGTATCTCGGACCCTGCAAGCATCTTGCTGTAGATCTGCTCGTTGGTGAAGCCACCATTATCAACGAACGTTTTCTTTCCGTTGTAAGAGTGATTCAAAACCGCTGTGCGGAATTTTTCGCTGGCGATTATTTTTCTGATAATGTCTTCGGCCTTCAGGATTTTATCTTCCTGAGTTGAAGTGGCCGATACAAGTTTGACATTAGTGTCGAAAGTAAAAGCTTCGGTGGGGACATCAGCATAAAGAGAAAAAGAGAAGAGAACGAAAGAAAAAATTAAAAGCATTCTGGTCATGTTTACCCTCTTGGTAGGTCATCAACATCCAAATCCATGGATGTTAAAAAACGTCTTAAGAGTAATTTGACACAATGTAGAATTAATTAAATAACATTCTGCGCTATTTCTTGAGAATAGTTTTTATTTTCAGGAGTTTAAAGCTGTTTACGCAAGTGGACTCGGACTATTTTAGTTCTTCAATTTAGGAGAGAAATTTTTCCTTCTCTTTGAGAATAAGATCGGGTTTCACGAGGTGTGATTTCTTCCACATTTGAGACAAAAGTCCACGAGGTATTACAGGAATGTCCCTACATATCCTCGCATTTTTTTTCTGTAATTTTTTTCATCGTTTTAAATTTAAGGGCCTCAACTTACGCTGAGACCCTTGAGAAATTCTTAATGAGTGATGGAACGATTTGAGTTTTTGCTAACAACCATTCGGTAGATTACAAGAAGAATGACGGCACCAAGAACCGATGCAATGAATCCTGCAGGTTCACCTTCTGCATACATTCCTGTTTGTATACCAATGAAGTTAGCGACGAAGGCACCTGCAACACCGAGAAGCATTGTTACAATGAATCCCCCTGGGTCACGTCCAGGCATGAGCATTTTTGCGATCACACCAATGAAGAGACCGATTAAAAGAGTATAAAGCATAAAATCCTTTTGAAGTGTGCTCCATTGCCCACCTCTTTATACCCAAACTAGTATGCAAGGTTGATACCGTTTAATAGTTGAGGATTACCGCTTCGCTTTCCTTGATCATTGATCTGCGCTACGGATAGAATCTCTGCTCAATACTGATCGAGGGGTTTCAATGAATGCACAGATTTCATTTCACGATGGCCATAAGATTTCACAACTCGGATTTGGAATGTGGCAGGTAGCTGAAGCCACGGCCGTTGAAACTCTCCTCGTGGCCATGAAGGCCGGCTATCGCGCAATAGATTGTGCACAGATTTATCACAACGAAGCTCCGCTTGGTGAGGCGATCAAAAAATGCGGTCTTAAAAGAAGTGACCTCTACATCACGACCAAAATCTGGAACGAAGAACAAGGTAGAGACAAGACCCTCACTTCATTCGATGTCAGTATGAAAAAGTTGGGTCTTGAAAAACTCGATCTTCTTCTCATTCACTGGCCTTCTCCCCACCGAAATCTTTTTACTGAAACATGGAAGACTCTGATTGAAATCAAAAAATCCGGAAGGGTTGATTCCATCGGCGTTTCAAATTTTCGTGAAGAAGACTTAAAAAAAATCATGGATGCGAGCGGAGTCATCCCCGTGGTAAATCAGATTGAACTGCATCCTAGGTTTCAGCAAAAAACTCTCCGTGCCTATCATGAAGAATTCGGAATCAGGACTGAGAGCTGGAGCCCATTGGGACAGGGTCATGTGATTGCTGATCCGGTTTTAAAAAAGATTGCCGATAAACATAAAAAGACTTCTGCTCAGGTGATCATCCGCTGGCACATCGAATCTGGTCTTATTGTGATTCCAAAATCTGTCACCCCTGAAAGAATCAGAGAGAATTTCGATGTTTTTGATTTCAAGCTCGATGCTGATGAGATGAAACTGATTGAAAAGATGGACGATAAGAACGGTAGAATCGGCCCGGACCCCGGGACAGCAGCTTTCTGAATTGCTGCTCCGGTCCTTGGACAGGGTGAGAACTTTTCCTAGGATAGATGTATGAAAAACATCATCACCCTCCTCAGTTTCCTCACTCTCTCTCTGTCCGCGTCTGCGCAAGGTTTGAAGGCCAATGTCTTCAAGGATCTTATGGACGAACTCAAAGCATCGACCTTCACATACAAAGAGACAGGAAAAATTTTCGGATACATCTCAACCCAGAGTTGTCTTCATACTTCTGCGAACATGGTCATTTTTAAAAACTACTGTTTTCCTGTTCATAACTATCCGGCCCGCAGTTACACCATCATTTCGGCAAAGCACGGAAAGATTGATCTCTATCAGGAGCAGTATCCTAACTTTCTCAAGCGTGACATCCGCATTTCTCAGTTCACTGAACTCCTTGAAACACATCTTCCGGCATCGTTCCCGAATTCTACTCTCGATGAGCTCGATGCGATGATCGAAGACATGTACTACAACTACAATCCTGGTTGCTGGTCGACAAACTTCAGTCAATACGTTGAAGCTCCAGAGGCAAACTGCTCTGTTGCCGTTGAAAACGTTCAGAACTTCGCTGCATGGGCCTCGGAAACTCAGGCCATCGTTCTGAGCGAAACTGAGTGGAAACTGTTGCTAAATACGGTAGAAAAGAAACTCATTCGCTAAATCTGGAAGACGCACGAGCGTCAACTGCTCTCACATCAAAACTGTTTCTTCACTCACGAAGTCTGCCAGGCCGACTGGACGATAGACTGCCGGAACGGGCAAAACTCGTACACTGAAACATACGACACGAAAGTAAAGGTTGTGACAATTTCCCGAAAATAGGTCTTCTGACCGGGCCCCCATGTGAGGGCCCGGTGCTTATTACCTGTCATATTCGTCTAACTTTTATACGGCCTCGATAAACTTTACCTCAGGTACTCCCTTAGAAATCACTCCCGTTGATAATGACCTCATTGATTATCAACCCAGGAGTCCCCATGAAATTTCTTATCACTCTCGCTTCACTCGGCTTAATGTCTACGGCCTTTGCTCAGAACATGCCTAAGTCTCATGGTGAATCCTCGCTCGTGAAAGCAGGACAGGGTCGTTTCGTTGTCGTGATCTCTGGTAACTCAGCTTCAAAAATCTATAAAGACCTCGACGGCGTAAAACAACTGTCAGACGGTTCACGTAACGGCGAAGGTGTAACATGTCACATCTCAAACAAAAAGAAAGTCTGCAACATTCTCATCGACAATGCTCTTCAGGGAACAGTCAGCACAGGCGGTGGATTTTCAGCTGATAAAAGCTCCGTCGGTGCGACTCTCGCATACGACTCATTGGGCGCTGGCGAATCTTTCATCATCATTACTGGAGCCCCTGCGGAAAGCCTCTTCAATAAACTTGCAAGTGTTACCCGTGAAGTAATGGCCAAAAAATGGATCCAGAAAACTGGTCAGAACTATGGTTGTGACAAATCAAAAGCAGAAAAAGCAGGACAGAAAGATTCATTCTCTTGCACTTTCTCCCTTGATCACAAATCGACAGGAACTGTTGGTCACCCGGGTGTTGGTTAATATTTAAAGCGATTTTTTTTCAAACGATAAGGGAAGCTTCGGCTTCCCTTTTTTTATGCCGGTTTTCTGATTCTTCCAAGCTCCCTGCAGGTCATTACAGGCATCATTAGATCGAGGATGTTGGAACCAGAAGCTGTGGATCCACAGTCTGGGATTATTCAATCATCCCTCGTGCGTACTTCGATGAGCTCAACTGTGAATTCCAAATCGGAGTGTGGAGCAATCAGTGCGCCCACTTGTCTTTCACCGTAGGCCAGATGTGAAGGAACAAAAAGTTTTCTCTTTCCGCCTTCCTTCATACCCACAAGACCCTGATCCCATCCTTTGATCACGCGCCCGGTTCCGAAAACAAATTGAAAGGGACGACCACGATCCTTGGAAGAATCGAACTTTGTTCCATCACTTAAAAAGCCTTCGTAGTCAGCGAGAACGAGTGCTCCGCGGACAATTTCCTTTCCACCGCCAAGGACGATGTCTTCGATTTTCAATTCTTTTTCATTCATAAATTTTCCTCATCTTTCCAGTATCTTAGCGATTTTCCTGGATAATTCCTACCCGTTATGTAGATCACCAAACACAAAGGTGGCCCTTGATCTTGTGAAAATTCTGCATCGCGCTATTATGCCCACACAACTGGAGCACGAGATGAAAAACATAATTATCCTGGGCGCTTTTTTTTATCTTAGTACGTCTCTCGCAGGGACTACAGATGTGATCAAGGCAGAGTCTTTTAAGCTTCATCTTTTCCTGACGTGCAAGGACCACAAGGTTGTTGCGAGCAAGACGAATTGGATTGAAGCCGCTCCGGTCGAGTCGATGACTCCGTCGAGCCTCACAACGAAAGATGCAACCGTGTTTACAGTTGTGAACGATAAAGATGTTCTCCTGCATGGAAAAAAGATCGGCGAGCTTGATGAATCTTTATCTGAGAAAGAAAAGACAATGACTGAAGATGCCTGGCACTACTGCGAGCTTGGTCCGGATCATTACAGTTATGTTCCGAAAGTTAATCTCGATTCAAACTTTGAAGTTTACCTTTCTGCGAAGAGTATTGAAAGGGCATGTAGTCCGAATAAATTCTTCGTTGGTACAAAATCAGCTCACGTAAAAAATGAACTGATGATTCAGGATCTTTCTCAAGGCGGGCAGATCTTCAAGGGAAATGCCACCGCCTACAACTACGATGCAGGAAACTGCACGACACTTAAAACTATCGGTTATGGATTTATGAGTATTCTCCTCTTCCCACTTGCGATCTTCCGCGGCTGCTAAATCTAAGTCACATTCAAAAACTTTCGTCCTTGCCGCCCGAAAGGGCGGCTATCTTTTTTTGGTACGAGATATCCCTAAAAAAATAGTTCTTTATTGAAGATCGAGATTCAGCTCGAGACCAAGATGATCACTCGGCTGTTCGGGAGCATTCAGAAAAACTCTCCGGGCCGATTTAAACGTAGATCCCTGACTAAACGATGAAGTCAGCCAGAAACCGTCAAAGATACTTCGTGGCTTATCAGATGGATAAGTTGGCCCTTCGTAATGAGAAGTCCATCCTGCTTTCCGGAGAGGCCCGGATTCCCATTGTCTATCACTGCTATTCATATCTCCGAAGATGATCGCCTTTTTTCCGGAAAAGATGTTTCTCAGTGCTTTGTATTGTCTTTGACGAACGAATGGGATCAGAAAATGAAGATGAGTCGTTACAACCCACTGGCCTTCAATCTCGAGCCCCACATAACCGTTGCGGAGAATAATGATCCCCGGAAGATAGCCCTGGGTTTTTGAAACGGCTTTCTGCTTGCTGATGATGAGGAGCTGTTCCATATATTTCGAAAACGAACGATGAGTATCTACAGAATGGAAAGCGCCGATTTGATAACCAGATCTCTGAAGGCCCTGCAGAATGTAAGTCTGCATGTTCATCTCAGAGTTGTAGCAAACTTCCTGAAGCCCGATCACATCCGGGTTCACGCGGACGATCTCTGCGATCACCATATCCATACGGCGGGCCCAGTCACCCAGACCGCAATGTAAGTTCATGGAAAAATATTTCACTGGTTTCGCGTGAGCGGCCAGAGAACCAAGTAAAAGACCAACCAAAGTGATGAAGAGTGAAATTCTCATAATAAAATTCTTGCCTGTGTTCGTTAACTATTAAAGGAGCGTGGCGAAAATTGCCTACCGAAATAAACAAAATTGGCAGAGAAACGAGATGAATGCGTTCCCTGAGTGACAGAACGTGAACCCAATAAAAGCCGCAATCTTGACTGTGGTGCTCTATTGGCCCCAATTCTTGCTTTGACTCACAAAGGCCCTCTATAGTACTTCAACTCTATAACAGGAGCATTTCATGAAACTACTTTTCGCCTTCTTCATTCTTTCATTCTCGCTCACAGCGTTTGCAGAGACAAACGAGATCGAAGAACTCAATCCGTTCGACGCTAACATTGAAGAGAAACTACTCGAACTCGATCGCAAATATGAAGCAGCGACTGGCAAATCTGCGATCATAGAAGATACAGCTTCATATATAGAGGCCTGCTACGGACGCAGCTGTCCTGTTTATATTGAAGTCACAAAAGCAACTCAGACTGCGATGTTGTTTGTTGAAGGTGCCCTCGAAGCTCAGTGGCCTGTATCAACCGGCGTCGATGGTCACCGCACTCCCAACTTTGACCGCAATCCGAACGGAAGAATCTACGACGAGTATTCTTCAACTGCTTATCCTGGTGGCGACTACAACGGTCTCGGCAATATGCCTTATGCTGTTTTCATCAGTGGTGGTTTTGCCATTCACGGAACTCCACGTGGAAACTGGTCACGCCTCGGCACGCGTGCTTCACACGGTTGCATCCGTCTTCACCCGGATAACGGTTATCGCTTCAATCGCCTCGTACGTTCAGTTGGTATCAAATCAACATGGATTACCGTCCACTAAGTCCGACTATTTCGTATTAAACTAGGCAGAATGTTCTCTTTCAATCATTGATTGAGGACATTCTTTTCCGTCTCTATTTTTGCCCCGATCCATTCGATAATAGTTAAATGAAAAAACTAACTATTTTTGCAGTTCTTTTATCCCTTTCTAGCTGGTGTATGGCCGTGACGATCGACCATGTCGATTATCATTCGTCCAAACAGATTTCAGTCACTTTCAGTGATGATTTCGATGATGTACCGGATGCGAGAGCATTGGTCGCCAAGAGTTACATCCTCTCAAACACAGGCAAAGGCACACTCGCCGCAAGTCCGACATCAGTCGCACTCGACTCCGGCACGACCTACCTGATGACCTGGGCGGCTGGAGAAATGTTCAATGGCGGTCCACTTACGATCAAATACGTACCTCTCAATATCACCGGCACTTCAGCAGGAACGGCTACGGGAGTTCTTCCGATCATGACAAACGCAGTCGTCACCGGACCAAGGGCCATGACCGTGGTCTTCAGTGAAAAACTAAAAGATGGAACACTTGCCGCGAACTACACTCTCACAGGTTCTGGTTTGGGAACGATTGGTGCCCACCCTGCTAAAGCAGTAGCAGGCCCGTGCATATCAGTATCATGTTATTACAGCCTCACATGGACTGCCGGCGAGTTTGTAGGTAGTGACATGGTTGAAGTCACCGCTAACGTGAAAGATCTTGCAGGTAACGTAATCAACGGAGACATGGATGATTACAATGCCAACACAGGTCCATATAGTATCGCTCCCGCCCTCACGAAAGTTGCAGTGACAGGACTTCGAACCGTTGATGTGACATTTAGTGAAGTCATGAAGTCTGACGATGGAGTTCTGGATGCCACAAATTACGCCGTATCAGGAACAGGCGTCGGAACTTTTGCGACGAACCCGGACACTGTTACATTGGTGAAAGCGAATACATACAGACTGACATGGGCTTCTGGTGAAATGCTCACGGCAAAAGACATTACGATTGCTGCTTCTACCGCAACTGATCTCGTAGGAAATCCTGTCAACAGTACCAAATCTCACTTAAAAGGTGGTAAGGGAACTCCACCGACCATTCTTACTTTCGACGCAAAATCTCCTTACAGAATCGATGTTCAAATCAGCGAGCCTCTCCTCTTCCCGACTGTAAATCAGTACTTCACACTGAGTGGAACGGGCAAAGGTAGTCTCGCCATGTATCCTGATACCGTCACACCATTGTCCGGCAACTGGTACTCGCTCGAATGGGATTCAGATACCGCCATGGTCGGTAACGGTGCGCTCACAATCGCCATCGGATATTGTACTGATAGCGTTGGCCACATTTGTAAGCATACTCTGGCGAAAACGAATGTTGGTTTCGGTGTTGATCCACTTTTTGCGGATCAGTGGCACTTAAGTAACACTGGTCAGTTCTCAGGCACAACAGGCGAAGACATCAACGTCGTTCCTGTTTGGGAAAGTTGTGAAGACAATACCTGCCGTGGAGAAGGTATTCGTATTGCAGTCGTTGATGACGGGATGGAAATCACTCACGAAGATCTCAAGTCAAACGTTGTCGTCGGTGGAAGTTATAACTACCTCACAAAAAATTCGAGCCTCGCCTACTCTTCAAAAGATAAATGGAGTGGACACGGCCAGGCCGTAGCAGGAATCATCGCCGGACGTGACAATAACGGAATCGGTGTCAAAGGAGTTGCTCCACGTGCGAGTCTTGTTGGTTACAACTTTCTCATGAAAGGAACAGATGCAAATGGCGTGAACGCACTGACAAGAAGTGCTGCCATCAATCACATCAGCTCGAATAGTTGGGGTCCACCTGATGGATACGGTCTTTACTGGGGAGCACCTACAAGCTTTCTGAATGCAATAACGACGGGTCTAAACACAGGAAGAACAGGACTTGGAACAATCTATGTCTGGGCAGCTGGTAACGGATACTCAGGAAGTATGGAATGTCCTGGATGTGTAGATAACTCGAACGAAGATGCTTACGCGAACAATCGCGGAGTCATTGCAGTCGGCGCAGTTTCAAACCTTGGTTTCAAATCTTCATACTCTGAATGGGGAGCAAACCTCTGGGTAAGTGCTCCCGGTGGTGAATTCTGCGGAGACCATGCGATCACAACAACAGATCGTACGGGTGCTGTCGGTATCAACATCGATGGAATCTACTCTGCAGATGATTACTCAAACCGCAGCTACACGAAATGTATGAACGGAACTTCTTCAGCAACTCCGATTGTTTCAGGTGTTTCTGCTCTCGTCCTTCAGGCCAATCCAAATCTTGGATGGAGAGATGTAAGGTACATTCTTGCTAAGACTGCACGTCAGGTAGATGTGGCCGGTGGTGAATGGACTACCAACGGCGGTAACCTTCACTTCAGTCACCAGTATGGTTTTGGCGTCGTCGACGCAGATGCTGCTGTCTTAATGGCCGCTGATTACGAAGATAACTTTGGTGATGAAATTATTTTCCCAACTCCAGTCACTTTGCCTGCAACAAATGCAGTCGTCGTGAATGAAGCTATCGATGATAACGACAGCAATGGAGTCACTGCTACTAAATCTATTACTTCCAGCGGGATTGATAAAGTGGAATGGGTTGATCTCGTTGTCACTGTATTGCCTGGAAATTCGACAACAATGCCTACCTATTCCGGTGATCTGAAAGTTACTCTCACGAGCCCTCAAGGTACAGTCAGTACTCTCGCTGTTCCTCACAGCTGTTACGAAGATGTTTGTGACAACTACCTTCTTTGGAAATTCAGCAGTGCCGCTTTCCTTGACGAAGATCCGGAAGGTGACTGGATCATCAACGTCTCAGATGAAAATGCCACTCAGACAGGTACGTTCGTTAGTTACGATATCAAAATTTACGGACATTAATCAGGAACACATATGAAAAAATTAATACTTCTCACTTTAGTTCTCACGTCTGTCCTGCACGCAGCACCTGTTCATAAAACTTCATACCATTGGTATGATGGCAGTCAGAAAAAAACTGTCTGGATCAACGCCGAGCTTGTTGGGGAATTTGATGAGACGAGTGTCGTTCAGCCCTCAGTTCAGGGAGCGCAACAGGTTCGAGGCCAGTTCGGTACAACGAGAATCTGGCGTCTTCCGAAGAATCAGTTGTCTGCTAACGTAGCTTCGCGAATGCGCCAACAGCATGCGCGGGCTTCAGTCTCCCCTGTTTTCCATGACCGGAATACACCTAAAGCAGCTTTCCGTGCACTTCCTGGTGACGTCATTGTTGTGTTTAAACCGACGTGGTCAGATGCACAGATCAAAAACTGGCTGAGTGGATTGAACTTACAGGTTGTAGAGAAAATGACTCACGAGAAAAACGCTTATCTTGTCCAAAGTGCTCCCGGTCTCGCGAGCATTGCAACTGCTAACCGAATATATGAGACAGGTCAGGTTGTCAGCAGCTCACCGAACTGGTGGAGCGAGCGCGAAGCTAAGTAATTTCATTTCTTAAAATCCAAAGGCGCAGGTAAGTTGCAACACTTTTCCTGCGCCTTTATCATTTAGTATAAGCACATTCAAAAATCTTTTCTCAGTTCCGGCGAAAGACTACGCTAAATTCGATCCTCGCTACCCTTCTTCACTTGAAACTTAATCATTCAATTACTCAGCGTGCTCGTCACCATGACAGTGAAGGTGTTTCGGAAAGACGACTTTGTTACGTCTCTGCATTCCCTTCATGAGCCCTGCTGCCTGCCCCTGTGAGTGGGCCATGCTTTGTGCGAGAAAGGCAATGGCATTTGTATTCACTTCTAGTGCATCGAGATTGAGGTTGGCGATATCATCGCAGGCCTTGTGATAACAGGCATCGTAAGCTTCGCCTGCCACTCCACCAAAGAGATGCGCTTGCTCTTCAGTCTTCTTAGCTTCAGCTCCTGTGAAAAGACCACCGACAGGAATTCCTGCTGCTGAGAATGCAGCGTAGTCTGAGCGGCCATTGAATTCTGTTTCAACACTCTTAATCCCCTGAGAGGCGAAGAAGCTGTGGAACATTTGTTCTAGCGGAGCTGAACCTTCAGGACCTTTCGTTCCGAATGCAGAACCATCTCCGTCATAAACACCGATCATGTGGTTTGGAGAACCGATCATATCGACGTTGATCATGATGGCGATTTGTTTTTTCTGAGCTTCTGAAAGTGCAGCGACGTATTTCGTTGAGCCGATAAGTCCAAGCTCTTCCGCACTAAACCAGATAAAACGCATTTTATTTTTCACATCCACAAGTTTCATCTTGAGAGCGACAGCGAGAATTCCTGCTGACCCTGAACCGTTGTCGTTAATTCCCGGACCCTCTTTCACAGAATCAAGGTGAGCACCAAGTATCACGACTTTATCCGGATCCCCGCCGGGAGTTTCCGCGATGACGTTGAAGCTGACTTTTCTGTCGACGGTTGTGTTGGCATCAAGTGAGAGAGCGAGATTTTCTGTTTTCAAAAGATCAACTGCGAACGGATATGAAACGGAGAACACCGGGATCTTGATCGCTGTGCCTTCAGCGAGTGTACCGTTTAAGAGTTCTTCGCGGTCTGGAGTGTTACCTTGGTTAAAGATGACCACACCTGCTGCACCCGCGGCCTGAGCGTTGATTGCTTTCTGTCCAAAGGCACATGTTCCGCGCTGAATGAGAGCGATATGTCCTTGAGGGAAATTCGCAAAGTCTTCGGCTTCGCAGCCACTGCTGGAAGTGTTTCCGGCACCGAGCTGGATATCAACACCAGCAACTGCCGCTGTGACAGTGCCTGATCCACTGTAAGTCATTACATTGAAAAGTTTTGCTTCTTCATAGTCAGTAGCAACCGGAGCGGCCTGAGCAAACTTCGCAGAATGTTTTTCAAACATCATGAAGTCGAAAGGCTGAAGTTCAACTTTGTATCCGACAGCAAGGAGCTGTTGAGCAACGTAGTTGGCAGAAAATTCGTGGCCGGAAGTTCCCGCAGCACGGTTTCCGTTATTCGCCTCTGCAATTTTCTGCAAGGCCTTTAAGTGAGAAACGACATCATCTGCTTTGAAGCAATCGCCTCGCAGAAGACACTCGATACTTTGAGGCGCCTGCGCCATGGCAGAAAAACTCAAAGCAAGGCCCATCGACAACATCAGGTGTTTTGTGATCATTGTTATTTCTCCTCATAACAGATTTCAATCTTTCACTTGTACATTGGGAATTTAGCTTTGTACGGTGATTAAGAAATTGTTAGTTTAGAGGGATAAAAGTATACTAAAAATGGTCATGGTGGAGACAATTTGCCACCGCTAAAAGGAAGTTTTATGAGCACACTCAAGGCCCAGCACATACTTGTAGAAAAAGAATTTGAGGCAAAAGATATCCTGAAGAAGCTTGATGAGGGTGTGACGTTTGAAAAACTTGCCCATGATTTTTCGATTTGTCCGAGTGCTAAAAATGGCGGGCATCTGGGAGAATTTCCCAAAGGCAGAATGGTTCCTGCCTTTGAAAAAGCTCTCCTCGATCTCGATGAGGACGAAGTCTCGGACACACCAATCCGCACGCAGTTCGGTTATCACATCATAAAAAGATTATAGTTTTTGTTATAGCTTACGTTTGAGTTCGACAGCGCGGCCGACAATGAGGCGATCATACTCCGACGGATCAAAGCCCCGTGGCGGCCATAGGAATTTCTTCCCATCGATGTTTTCATAACGACAGAGATAACTCTTCCCCTCGTCTTCTATCACCACCAGGGAACCAGAGGGCACAATACCCCCCAACTCCACCAGTAGTTCGTCATCTCGTTTATATCCCATTAAATGGTCGTCTTCGGTCAGGGTCATTTGCTTCGTCATAGATCTCCTTTTGACATGAGATCATATTACGGATAATCTACGGATTATCAAGTGGGGCAAATATTTTACCTTTTTGAGACCGCCGCTTTAATATCTGACTTCAAAAGGTAGCGACCATTGTAGCGAACTGACTTCACCGAACCAAGTGTTGAACCACTCAGATCTACGGAATCAATCTCACTGCGCAGTATAGCTTCATTCTCTGTGATGATGATTCTTACTTTGTTGAACGGGAGGTGACCGGTGTTCTCACCCATGAAGACTTCCATCCCCTGCTCACCGAGTTCCTCAACTGTGAGGCCCCGTTGACGGAGGAGATCCTCGACTTTCGCATTCGAGATCGCAAAAGCAGAGAAGCTGAAGAGTAGAACGAGAAGAAGAGAAAGAGTTTTCATTGCAGGTCTCCTGTATACACGTCAGAAAGCATTGTTTCTGCGAGATTGATGGTGAGGTACGGAATATTTCCGAAACTTTTCGGGTCATTAATAATGGCATTCATTTTTTTTGCACACTCACGCTGGAGCGTTTTGAGTTCATCGATCGCATCGCGGTTCAGCGACTCACTCATACTGAACATGGAGTTGAGCCCTTGAGAAATCGTATCCGGCTTGTAGAAAGAGACGAGGGCCGGAAGATGAGACGCAGCAATGGAAAGATCGAGAGAGAAGTTCTTCTCGCGAGCGTGGACTCTGCCACCTTCTTCGATCAATAATCCTTTCGCTTTCATATCTTCCACTTTCTTTTTTCCCATGGCCCCGAAGTTTTCCACGATGGTTATCATGTCAGTGCCGTCGTGGTTCGCGGCGAGCTTGTAGATGAGATACATGGTCTGGTCACGAAGTTCAACGTTCAGTTCTACGTTGTAAGTATTCTTTGGAGAATTGAAGATGAAGTGGCCAAAATGCTTCTTCAAAAATTCTGCTACTGCAGGTTCAACTTTCTCCAGAAGATCGCCGAGATTTTTCTCGCGCATAATATAAGTGACAAGATTGAGAACTGAGTGCGGAGCGATTTCATTCTTCTGCTGGCCATTGATAAGGCGACGAAGAGAAGTCACTGGAATATTGGATCTTTGTGCCAACGCATTCACAGTGAGCTGCGGATTTTTTCCAAGGTACAGAGCAATCATGTTCTGCAGGCTTTGGATCAGGTCGTTCTCTTGTAAGACTTCTTGCATGTCTTCTCCCCTACCTTGAGTAAACAAGGAAGCAGATGACATGCAAAGTCCTCTCCCATTCATGAGAGATTTTAGAAGGAAACTGAAATCACTTTGACACCATTACGGAGTCAGTCTGGCACCACGCCCTCCGCACGGACTCGTTTTAAGAGTCAATTTTAACATTCCGTTAAGGTCGTTGGAGTCCACTGTAATTATTCCATGCTTCTGTAAATTCCTGTCTGTGATCTCCAGGAGCACGTGGTTCTTTAAATCAAAGCGAATATCTTTACCCTGAGCACCCGAACATCCGGACATAAGAGGGACAGAAGTTCGTGGAGTTTCCATCCACGATTCATCTGTGTCAGCGAGACCTCTCCATTTCTTCGCGGCAATCACAGTTGTTCCAGGTCTCGAGCGTGCGAGTCCGTTGTATCCGACGAGAACAGCCGCGAAAGCAGCTTCAACTCCTCTATCAAGGATGGTTGCGCCGCGGGCCTGCAAAGAAATTTCAAGAGTATCAACTTTTATACCGGCAGGAAGTGAAGCAGTGAAACTCAGAGCACAGCTCTTAAGAGATTTTGATGCTTCAACTTGACGCCCACGTGGTGCTGGTTGGTTGTAGTCAGGCACCTCTGCACGAAACTCATCAAACAATATAGATAAAGACGATCCATCTGGAGAGACTGCTGTTGACACAGTTCCCTGCGGACAACCAGTTCCGGAGTACGTCACATTATTAAAATTAATTTGTGCGAACAATCCCGAAGAAGAAAGAGTGAGAAGAATCGTTGCGAGGAAGAATTTCATGATGGACTCCTTTCTCTCTTTGTATCGGTCTCCATATATGTTGTGAAGTCTCAAGATATCTTTGTCGACCACGTGGTTTATCCAAAAAACCACGTGGTCGACAAACAAGATGCACCATCATTTTGGGTATTCACGAACAATTATTTTTTTAGGTAAGGTCGAATTAACCGCAACAAGGGATGGATGCCCTTCAACATTGCTTCAAAGGAGCTGACTATGCTTTCTATCGTAAAAAGAGTTTCTATTCTTTCTCTTCTTGCACTTTCTCTTACAGCTCTTGCTGATGATATCTCTCTCGGCTACCCGGCCCACGGTGGTAACGGCTGTCCGGCGGGAACAGCTTCAGCAACACTTTCACCGGATGGAAAATCTCTTTCCATCATCTTCGATCAGTTCATCACTGAAGCTGGTCAAGGTGTTGGCCGCACCATGGATCGAAAGAGTTGTAACGTCGCGATCCCCGTTCACGTTCCAAACGGTCTCAGTATCTCTATCATCGCTATTGATTACCGCGGATTCGTTTCTCTCCCACAAGGTGCAACCGCTAAACTCCAGGCCGAGTACTTCTTCGCAGGTATGGCAGGACCACGTTTCGCTAAAGATTTCTACGGTCGTCAGGACACTGATTACCTCTTCAATAACACTCTCGGTGTACAAGCTATGGTTTGGTCTCCCTGCGGAGCTGACGTTAACCTTCGTGTGAATGCAAGCATGATGGTGAGAAACTCGTCTCACAACGTTGCTATGGCGACTGTAGACTCTGCAGACGTGAGTGCCGGTATCCTTTACAGAATCCAGACGAGACGTTGTAACTAATATTCTCTGGAAGATTTCCCCATGATGAGAAGGGCCCCGAAAGGGGCCCTCTTTATTTTAAGCTTTTTTATCCAGCATGACGGCGACCTGTAATCCGCCGCTCGATATGTTCACTTTGAGACCCGTGTTCGTTGCCCGGCTCATGAGTCCACCGACTTCGAAATGACGGAATTTTCCATCCTGCCAATCGTAGTGGACGAAGACACCAAGATCGGAAATAGCGCGTTTTCTGCGAGAAAGAATGCCGTTCACATTGAGAGTGTTGAGCTTGGTTTTCTTCTGGATCACCCATTCATGACGTTTATTTTCAGGAGTTTTCTTGATGCGTTTTTTTAATTCCTCATTCATGAAAACCATTTGCCCGCCGAAACCATCAGCGTGCTTGATGACGTAGTCTTTGTAGTTATCGTTCACTTCATCGACATTTCCCTTGAGAGGAAACGCAGGAAGAATTGATTCCTTGAGAACTTCATCGCTGCCCAGGAATCTCTTTCTCAATCCTTTATCATTCAGGAGAATGAGAATGGTCTTAGCAGCTACCAGACCCGTAATAAACGGGCCATAGGTCGGCGTTTTAGCAGCTACCAGCTTGCGATAAATTTCCTCATCCCGCTGGAGATCTGAAAGTGTATAAGCAAAACTCATGTTAAGAGCGTCAGGATAGAAATCCCCTACCTTCACTTTGCCATTCTTATCAAACGTAAATTTTTCTTTCGTCAGTAGAGGAAAATCATCATCAATCTTGCACTTAAACTGCGTCGGTGAAACGAGATGCAGGTTGCTTCCCATCTTCTTCGCCGTCTGCTTCAGGTAAAACTCATCCCAGTTGTAACAATCATACTGGATGCGGGCGATATCTTTCCCAAGGCGATTCATGCTTCTGACTTCATTGGCGGCCGTGTCCATGGAGATCACGCGGCTTTTAAGCTCCGGAATGAGCGACAAGAGTGTGCTCTGAAAAAAAGAAGAACGAGCGAGACCATCAAATCCGATCTCATTGACTTCAAGGAGCTGTGGCGGCCGATGAGATTCAGGCTTTCCGACAATCGCCATATCAAAGCGGAAACTTCCGGTCAGGCGTTTCGGCTGATGCTTCAGGACTTCCAGTTCCTTGATCAAAAAATCACGGATCGGACCTTGCGGAACGATGGCCTTGATCTCCTCCGGCGGAAGAGAAAGAAGCTTCATGAGAAATGTTGTGATCTCACGACAGGTTTTCTCGATCACAGGAAAATAACTTGCGGGGATCAGACGTGGAAGAATGGAGAAGTCATCGTCCTCCACTCCTTCAAGCTCAGACGCAATAAATGCGTTCCAGACAGAGTTCTTGTGATTAATGTGGTCGTAGTCCTCGAGAATACTTTTAGTGTGTTTCGAGGGATGTTCGTGGAAATAGTCTTTTAAATTCATTCCAAGATTATAAAGGCCGATAGCATTTTCACCAAAGGAAAACTTCTTTTGTCGGTTTCTCCATAGCTGAGGAACTTGCCGGATGGTATTACGCTCCCCGAGACTTCGATCTTATCTGCGAGGATAAGTAAAACGCCAGTCTTTAGAGGTGAGCTTTTTTGGGACAGACTGATCAAAGGCCGTGATTCCATCGGCGCCCCGGCAAAAGGCACGGTCTTTATTTTGTCCGGCGATGACTTTCGCCCATTCCAGTATCCGGAGCTCTTCGGAGATGGAATGACGTGAAATGATTTTCTGGAAGAGCTCAAAACTCGGCCTGGTCTTTCGTCCGAAGGTTGCACGATCAACTCCCACGATCCCGAACTTCGGACAGTAACCATCTGACCACTCTAGATTATCAGTCAGCGTCCAGTAATAATAACCAGTCACAGGCACTTTATCTTTGATAGCTTGACCGACTGCCAGAAGATGCTCAACTAGATACGCACCCCGGATGCCATCGCCTTCGTCTGCGATTCCGTTTTCCGTGATGATGATCTCAAGCTTGGGAAACTTCCGATGAATTTCATGCAAGAGAAAATAGAGTCCGTTCACATCAATGGCACGGCCTGCATCTGAATACTCTTCAGCAGGATCAATATCGACACCACTGCCCTTAAGCCATTCAGCTCCGTAATAATTGAAACCGAAAAAATCCATCTTCCCTTCGATACGCGAAGGAAAACGCCAGTTCATCGTCCTGTTCGCAAACCACGCTGAAATGCCGTCGATGAATCCGCGTGCGGTGTAGTGGGCCATATTGTGTGCCACCCCTACTTTCACTTTCGGAGACTGAGCATGGGCCCATTCGTAAATTTCATTGTGAGCATCGGCCATGAGATCAAGTGCCCTGATGGCCTCGCCTCTTATTGATCCCAGTGCAAGGAGTGAAAGAACGCCGCCTTGCTTGCCCGGAGGCCAGAGACCGGAGACATAAGAATTAATCACGAAGACATTGGCCTCGTTGAACGTGATCCACCAGTCCACATCAGGAGCAAATTCCTTGAACATACGCTGAGAGAAAAAAATAAAATCCGCTTTTGTTTGAGGATTTGTCCATCCGCCATTTTTCAGAACCCATTTGGGAACCGAGTGATGCATCAGAGTCAGCATCACTTTCATATTCTGAGCTTTGATAAGTTTCAGAATATCGCGGTAGCGGTCAATCGCCGCTTCATCGAAGCGTCCTCGCTCCGGCATGACTCTTCCCCAGTCCACGCCAAGTCGAAAAGACTGCGCACCTAGTTTTTTAGCAAGATTGATTTCAACTTGAGGCTCCGTCCAGAATTTCAGACGATCAACAGAATTTTTTTCGATGGTCCAGCTTTTGATCCTTCCGTTTTCGCCCCACTCTTTCCACATGTCGGGAAGCTGGTCCTCTACTTGTCCGGGGGCAGAGGCGACGCCGAAAATAAAAGAAGAAGGGAAGTCGGCCGTTCGTGCGTGAACGGACTGGACGAGTGTAATCAGTAAAAAAAGATATAAAGTTTGCCGAAAATTTTGCATTTAATTTTTATGTCTCATTGAGTAAGAGGATATGCCTTTCACTTATGCCGCTTCTTTCTTCTCTTCCCTGTCAGGTATGCGGGTCTTAGGCATAATCACATCGTGAGGCTTCACCATGGCCCCTTTCCCGATAACAACATCCCCGAAAAGACTGGCCTTGAGTCCGATCGTCGCTCCATCCTGAATGATAAGACGGTCAATGATCAAGAAACCTTTCATCCCATAATGGGCCACCAGAGTCGCTGATCCGCCGATTGTCACGTTATCCCCAATCTCAATCAGGCATGGATCTGAAATATTCGATGTGTTGATTATGGAGTTTTTTCCGATCTTCATCCCCATCATCTGATAGAAAAGTTTGTTAAGCGGAGTTGGCGTGATGAAATCAAGAAAAGTATAGCGAACAAGATACGTTAAAGCATTATGGTAATACCAGGGAACAACACTGAGCGAGTACCATGTTGCACGAAGTGGTTTTACTTTAAGCGGAAGAAGTTTATTAAATAAAGGGACAACAAAGATGAGTGTGAGCCCGTAACTGAAAAAACATGTGGCTATCGCCATTCCGAGTGAGGCATTTCTGACTATCATGTGTGCTCCTTCAGTCCATCCATCCACATATTGATAGAAAGTCAGGCCCGGTGTGAGAGAGAGACCCATGCAAATCACGTAGAGAAGTGTAATGGGTGCAAGGAGAACAGTGAGAGCAAGAGTTTTAAATTTGCGAAAGGAGGATTCGATCAATCCTAAGAGGCCGGGGTATTTCGAGTCGATTGCATTCACGTCTAAGAGTTCTTTTTTGTTTTGAATAAAATCCTCACTGTAAAAGCCTTCTTTTAAGAGTAAGGGTGCCACTAAAATAAATCAATTGAGGGTCCAACCGATCATTATCAGGCAGGCGAAAAAAGCCATTCTTTTAGGAAATGTGGATTTAGCCAGAAGAGTGAGGCAGTCCCTACTCGCAGTAGGACTCGACGACAGAATAGAGATCAGAGAGATCCAGAGGTTTGGCCAGCATCCCATTCGCGCCGGGAATCTCGAGCTGACCATATCCTTTCGCAGAAGCGATGATGATAGGAATGCGCGAGAGATGAGAACTAGAACTTGATTTTATTTCAGACAGGAATTGTTCACCACCCATCACAGGCATCGTGAGATCAACGATGATACAGTTCGGGAGATTCGCTGCATCGTATGAACCGAGAAGGTCGAGGGCATTTCTTCCATTCACCGCTGTGATAACGGAATAATCTTCCATCATGAGTGCTTGAACCATCGACTCACGGATCTCAGCATCGTCATCAACAATCATGATTTTTTTATTTTTCATGTAAATATTTATAGGGAATTACAACTCAAATGAATATACAAGAAATCTTAATGAACAAAGAAATGAGCGAGATTCAGGACGTGTTCAATATTCATCGGTTTCTCGACGTAAGCATTGACGTGAAGTTTTTCTTTCAAAGATTCGATATCACCATTGGCCGTCATGAGGACAACTGGAATATATTTCATTCTTTCATCACGATTGCGCTCTTCGCTGAACTCTTCACCATTCATCACGGGCATCATGTAATCAAGCATGATGAAATCCGGAAGCTCGCTATCCGGTAAATGATGGAGAAGATTTAAGGCTTCCTTTCCATTCGAAGCGGTCAGCACTTCGTAATCTTCCAATTTGAAGACCTCAGTAAGGCGATCCACGATATCCTCATCATCATCAATGAAGAGAACTGTTTTTCTGTCTGAATGGGGAAACGGATGTTCCAGCATCATAGTTTTTACTTTGCAAAGAGAAGACCAACCTTCAGGTATTTCAATATTTTTTAATGCTCGAGAAAAGGCCATCCCTGGCACGGTAAGCACTATCTTCCGTGACAGTTCTTAATAAGTTATTCAATCCTATGCACGTCCCGTACCATGTTTTTCAATCGGATTTTCTCGTTTATAGTATTGTGTGGGGGCTTAATGGGACTTATCTGAGAAAATTCTCATCTTTCACGGTATTGATTTCAACAATCCGGCGAGGCACCTTTTGAAAGCCTTGAGGTGACGAAGCAGCTGACTTATCTTCACCGTTGGTCAAACTATAAACTTACAACTTGAGAGCGGCGAGGTTGAAAAGGAAAGTTGGTCTCTCTTAACCAAACTGATGGCCCCGGTTCCTGTCATTCAAAAAACCGACAATAATCTGACGGCACCAATTCTTCTTTGTGAGCACTTAAAACAGGCGTACAACCTTGAAATTCTGGACTACCCGGTGGAAATTTCCTCTATCAAGGCCTTTCAGGTATGGCACCAGATAGTCCCTAACGACCCCCTTTGAAGTTGCCGCGGGAAATAATCAAAGGAATCTGTCATAAAATGTCATAAATTGCGAATGGGCATACGGGTTTTCCTTTGCCAGAATTTGGTCTGCACTTCTCAAAGGAATGACCATGAAATTCGCCATGATGTTTGCCATCGCTTTAGCCTCGACTGCTGCCTTAGCTGGCCGCTATCAGGTGATCAGCCAGCACCCGCACGATGTGCAGGATCTCGCGAAATACGTTAAGACCGTTTCACAAAATGGACGTCTGTGGATCGTTGAAGGTAATAATATTCCTGCATCGGTGATGAAGCATCTTCGTCCGCTCACGGGCAAAGAAAAATCATTCACTCACATCACTCATAACAAACTCGGTGCGCACCCACTCATTTCGGCCACAACTCAGAAACTATCTGAATCCCTGATCCGGGACTATGTTTCGAAACTAGCTGGATACAAAACCCGTCTTGCTGGTTCGGAAGAAAATCGCAAGGCAACTGATGATGTGGAGAAAAACCTGAACGAACTTGGTTATGCGACAAAACAAATTTGTTACACGACTGGTGTCTGCAGCATCATCGCAGATAAGAAAGGCTTAGTGAGCCCAGAGAAAGTGCTTATGGTAGAAGCACACATCGACTCCGTAGGAAAAGATTTCGCAGGCGCAGATGATAACGCCAGCGGCACTGCAGTTCTCCTGGACATGGCCCGCGTTCTTTCGTCTTACCAGAATAAAAAATCAATCCGCTTCTTTGTGACAAACGGAGAAGAAGGTGGACTCTTAGGTGCTGAACACTATGCGAAGTCACTTCGCTCATCCGGAGCGATCAAGCAGCTTGAACTCGTGATCAACATGGACATGGTTGGCTGGAACTCAAACGGCATCGTAGAGCTCGAAACAAATCCAGAATACGAATCCCTGGCAAAATGGTTTGCTGAACTCGCCACCACGTACACAACGCTTAAAAACAAAATCACTCTCGGCGCCTGGGGTAGTGACCACGTTCCTTTCCTGAAGGCAGGAATTCCAGCGCTCCTTACGATTGAACTTTGGGACACAAAAACTCCCTGCTACCACAAAGCTTGCGATAAACCGGAAGGTCTCAATTACGGTTACGCCACTGAAATCGGAAAACTTAACGTTGCTGCCATCATGACAAAAGATCTTGAATAAATATGAAAACAATTTTCACTCTCTTCATTCTCGCTTTCTCTCTGTCATCTCTGGCAGAGACCCGGCTTGATATCATCACCATTGGCCACCCGACTCTTCGTGCCCAGGCACGTGAACTCGAGCTCAAAGATCTTGAAGAAAAAAACTTTCAGATTTTTGTTGATGATATGATTTTCACCATGAAAAAAGCCGGGGGCGTTGGTCTCGCCGCTCCTCAGGTCAATCAGTCTGTGCGCATGTTCGTCATGAAAAGCGGACTTAGCGTTCCTCTTACTGTTGTGATCAATCCAGTGATTGAATACATCGAAGAAGACGGTAAAGTTGATTCCATTGAAGGCTGTCTTTCTATTCCGGGCCAGACACTCAAGGTGAAACGTTACAAGCGCATCCGGATGAATTACTTCGATCGTTATGGAAAACACATTTCGGAAGAAGTGAAAGGCTTTAAGGCCA
This sequence comes from Bacteriovorax stolpii, assembly GCA_945883845.1. Lineage (GTDB taxonomy): Bacteria > Bdellovibrionota > Bacteriovoracia > Bacteriovoracales > Bacteriovoracaceae > Peredibacter. The sequence goes on from CAMCYI010000022.1 coordinate 37,077, forward strand.
TCATTTCCCAGCACGAATACGATCATCTCAATGGTGTTCTGATCGTGGATCTCATTCAGCAAATGTTCACTGAAATGGACCTCGAAGGGTATGTGAACGCTCCGCTTCTCTAGTTCTCCTTTACAGAGGATAACTCCCTCGAAATAATTAGTTATTACATTATTTCGAGAGGTATACCTTGAAGAAGACCATTCTTTCACTCGTTTTGCTGGCGACATTTGCCTGCGGAAAAGAGGCCACAAAAGAAACTGGAATTCCTGATAGAACAATCCCCCCCGTCGTAGTTGACCCTGCTGATATGAACACTATCGTTCCCTTGCTTCCATCTATGTACTACCTGCCTCAGGAAAAAAACATTACCTGCGTCGGGAAATATTCAACTTCAGGTCCCGTCTATGACGGATCAGAAAGAAGTAACATCAGAGATCGTAAGGGCAAAATCATCGCTACAGTTTGCACAAGATTTTACCGCGTCCTGAATATGGAAGGCTCTGCCATCCTGAAAGACCGGGGTGATGGGGAGATTGCCGTGAACTACGCCGGAGTTGTAAGCAGCGACAGACGCTTTCGCATTCTCGCTCATTGTTCGTTTGGTGAAGGTGTGAAGAAAAATCTTTGTCTTCTCCCTCATCATACTCTCGCTACTGACAACAAAGCTCACGCCGTTGGCGATATCATCTACATGCCTAAAGCTGACGGACTCGTTCTTCCGGATGGTACTCTTCATGAAGGATTTTTCATCGTTCGTGATACGGGTGGAGCATTTCAGGGAATTGGTGCGAAACGGGTAGATATTTTCACAGGTGTAGAACCGGATCTTAATAATACATTTTCACGTGCGGGATTCAATCATCACACAGAAACAGAGGCCTTCAAGGTTACAGGAAAATCTGCGGACCTGATCAGAAACAGACTCAAAGAAAAATTCGGTCAACTGTACTAAAGAAACCAGTTCGACTTCGAATAACTTTCCCAATTCGAAATTTCTGCATCCACAATCTTCGTCTGGTGAATCAAAGCATTCTCCACGGCAGACTGGTGCTCGGCAAAATCAACTTTATCATCCAGTACATTTACGGGATCCCCGTAGGAGATCAGGATTTTTGCAAATGGTTTGGGAAGCCGGAAAGAATCCCAGCTTTTAAACTGCCAGTAAGAACTGAAACTCAATGTATAAGGGACAATGAATGTGTTCGCTTTCCGGGCCATATCGACGATGCCAGGTTTCACCTTGAACGCAGGCCCCTTGGGACCATCAACCGTGATCGCCCCGGGATAACCCTGACGAAGAAATTCGATCATTCCACATTTTGCTTCCGCTCCACCCTTGGAGACGTTACCCTTTTTCGAGCTGCCACGAACAATTAAGTGACCAAGTCGGTGACAGGCGTATGCAACAGAATCCGCGTCTTTTGATTTGGAAATAATAACGATGTGTTTTTTTCCAGACTGGCCAAGAATCCCCGCGAGAAGATTTTGGTGCCAGATAGCGAGGATAAAATTCCTGCTTCCTAATGCCTGAACTTTTTCATTGCCTTGATAACGATAGCGATAAGAAAGCCGAAAAAGCTGGAGGATAAAATAAATCAAAACCGAAAGGATGATTTGAATACTGAAATCCGAGAGTTAATATGATTAATGCAAACAGTGTACAGGAGAAACGCAGATTGGCCTGCTAAATCGCGTGTGACTGAATGAAGGACTTCTCTCGGGAATATTTAAGGCACAGCTCTTGCTACCTTCATGGGATAACGAGGAGGACTTTATGCTTGATAACTCAAATGCTTTTGCCAGTTTTTCAGTAGACAACATTGAAGAGGCCCGAAAGTTTTATCACGACACACTGGGACTCGAAGTGAACGTCAACTTCATGCCGGAGAATAAAAAGATCCTCGGGCTGAAGTTTAGTAATGGAACTGAGTGCATGCTCTACGCAAAACCAGATCACAAACCCGCAACATTTACGGTGCTCAATTTTCAGGTCGACGACGTGAAAAAAGCGGTCGCAGAACTTCATGAGAAAGGTGTAGAGTTCCTGCACTATATAGGCAACGACAACAACGAAATTGCCCATCCCGACGGAATGGACATTGCCTGGTTCAAAGACCCTGCAGGTAACTTCCTCTCCATCGTAAAAACTCCGGAGCAATAAAGAAAATCTCATGCGCCTCCTTCTTCCCTTCCTGATTTTTTTTGTGACGGCGATGGCGACCAATCAAAAGAAACCTATCGCTCAGTCCCTGAAGGAATCTATCAACAAAGGTGCCAATGGCATTGATAGTGAGACAAGAAAGATCATCAGGTCCGGGAAGAAGGCGCTGAAGAAGTAAGGTACGCAAGGTTGTGAGCATTCTCATAGGCCTCGCGTTCAAAGCTGATCCCCCGGTAGGCATCGTCATGCTTCATACCCTGTCCTCTCATCGCTACATATTCTTTCAGGTAGAGATAATAGAAACGGATGACTCCGTGACGGCGGATCTGTGCCCAGTGAATGAGTTCATGATTGAGTAAAACAGGATCAGGATCTGCAGGCGCGAGGAAGATAAATGGATAGAGGACGATTCCGTTAACTTTGAGGATACGGGCCAGTCTGGAATTCTTAACAATCATACGCCGGAGAGATTAATCCCCGGCGCACATTCCGAGAAGTTTAAATTTAGAGCGGGCTGAATTCGAAGCTGAACATAGACACAGAAACCTTCAGCAATGACTGGTACGGAAGCTTGAGCTTGATCTCGCGGATGCGCGCCATCTTCGCCATGCTCGGAGCGGCCGGACCCCATGTGAGGTTCGACACGCGTGCGACGTACGAGTCCCCGCCGGTCTTACAGATGACACCTGTCACATCCGCCCAGGGTCCTTTTGAGTTCGAGAGCTTGAGAAGGATTGCACCGCTCCCTTGAGAAAGTCTAAGAATGAGAGGATTCTTGTTAGAGTTTTCTTTCCAGTTGAGCGGAGCCGCAGCGTTACCGACGATGTTTCTGACTTCGGCAATCGTGCTGGCGCACTCTTCAGCAAGGGCAAGGCTCGAGACCAGAAAAAGAATGGCGAACAATAATGCTTTCATTTTTAATCCTTGGTTAGGGATGGAAAGCATACTCCTGTTAAATTTAAAGTGTGGATGTCGTGAAAAGGTTTCAAAACATCCACCCGGCCTTTAGAACTTCAAGGGTTTATCCCCTGCATAGGACACTTCGATGATGTGACCTGAAGGGTCCTGGACATACCATGAAACTGAATGAGGGTACTCTCTGAGGCCACCATATAAGAGAGGTAAGTTCAGTTCCTGGACTTTATCCTCCCATTCTTTCCGCTCCGAAATCCTCAATCCGAAGTGAAAAATGCGATGAGATCCTGCACCTGTGCCCATCTCAATTCTTTTGAGGGCCGGATATTCGTAAAGGCACAGCATCGTATCGTTGCGCCCGACAATGGCCCAGGGCACTTCGGGATCTGCCAGATCTCCCTCAAGAAATTCAAAGTGAAAGGTCATTTTGTACCATTCCATGCTGTCAGCAAGGGAGTGGACGGTCATATTCATGTGGTCAAATTTGATATTCATAGTTGTCTCCTTCCAAACACCTTACGCAAGAATGGACATTATAATAACAAGAGTGTTATTATAATGACATATGGTTACTCCACTCGAAGTGAATGCCAGATACCTGGCGCAGAATATTCAAGATCTACGCAAGAAACTTGGGCTGACCCAGGGTAGACTCGCAGAAATTGCAGGTGCTACCCGAGCTTCTATCGCCCTGATTGAGTCCGGCACATCGAACCCCACACTTGATGTTCTCTTAAAACTGTCTTATGCCCTCGAGATTTCCCTCACAGAACTCATGTCCCCGGCCCGGGCAGACTGCCTTCACATTCGCTCAGACGATGTTCCCCTCTCCCGGAAATCCAGAAAAGGGGTCACATTACGAAAAATTCTTCCGGATAAAACGGGGGCCACAGATATAGATGAGCTCATCCTTGATCCGGGCCAGTCCCTGGGGGGTACCCCCCATGTCGAAGGAACTAAAGAGTACTTCACCTGCATAGAAGGAGAGATCACAATCACCGTGTTGGGAGAGGTTTTCCGAGTGAAATCAGGGGACGTGCTCACGTTTCCGGGGGATAAACCCCATCATTATAAGAACAATTTCCGGGGTACCTCAAGGGGCCTCAGTGTGGTTTTGTTCCGTCCAAAATGACGTTTTTCGAGGGAAAAAGTCAAAACAATGACGTTTTCCGAGGGAGAATGGGCTTCTTCCCCCGTAAAAAAAGTGTTTTCCCAGTGAAAAAATATGCATTTTAAATTTGCCCTATGGTGAATAATAGTCAATCCTATAGAAGTTAGCTCTTAAACGAACAACATTTCCTCGGAGGAAACCATGGCTAAGAAAGCAACAAAAAAAGCCCCTGCAAAAAAAGCAACAGCTAAAAAAGCTACTGCTAAGAAAGCTGCTCCAGCTGCTAAAAAAGCAACAGCTAAAAAAGCTACTGCTAAGAAAGCTCCTGCTGCTAAGAAAGCTAAATCAGCTCGCAAGCCAAACGCTGCGTTCATGAAAGCTTTCACACCGTCAACTGAACTTGCTGCTGTAATCGGCGCAGCTGCTGCTGCTCGTACTGAAGTTGTAAAAAAACTTTGGGTTTACATCAAGAAGCACAATCTTCAGAACCCTAAGAACAAGAGAAACATTCTTGCTGACGAAAAACTTGCAAAAGTTTTCGGTAAGAAAGAAGTTACTATGTTCGAACTCGCTTCACTCATCGGGAAGCACCTTAAGTAATTTTTGATTTTCGAAGGGGCCGGCGAGAAATCGCTGGCCCTTTTTTTTTGTCTAAGGTTCTCTCAGCTCCACGCCTCTATAAGAATGGAAGATGTTGCAGAAAGTATCTTTCGTTGTGGCATCCGCGGGAGCGGAGCTCCCGCGGATGTGTTTTTTGGGAAGTGTTTTGTTAGTAGTGAGGCGGCTTATCATCTTGTAACGTTCTCGTTGGACTGACTCCACCTTCTACGTTCACATTTCTTTTTAAATCCAAAATTTCTTTCTCAAGTCTTTCGATCGTTTTCTGCTGTTGCACGACTATCTGGTTCAACTGATAAATGAAATCTTCCTGATGAGCAAACTTGATTTCTAGGTTAATGATTCTTTCTTCACTCAATTTCGGCTCCTTAGCAGGTACATTTGTTAGTCAGGTACCATGAAGGGAAATTTATGTCGTGTGGAAAAAATCCCTGAAATCTGAGATAATACTCTCGTCACTGTTCCAGAACCCGTTCCAAAACAAATTCAGGCCAAAAGGAGTAAGTCATGAAGAATGATTCAAAGTCCTTATGTACAGCCGAAGTTGATGTCGCCAACGCGAGTTTTGCAAAGCTCATAGAGCCTGGTATCGATTTTATGAATGAAATTGATGTCTGGGCCCAGATGGAATTCAAAGCTCGTCAGCAGATGAAATATCTAAAACAATTTGGTACTTCCCGCCCCAATGCGATCTCTACGCATACGAGTTCGTTTTTCTACTCCACCCGTCAGGCGATGGAAGATTAGGCGTCATCCTGATTTCTCTGAACATGTAAGATTTCAGAACTTTTCTTTATAAAAACTCCGGGCTAGCCTTAGTGCTCATCCCGGAGCTTTCATGCGCGTATTCATATTCATCCTTCTCACCCTTCTCATTTTCTCATGCGGCAAGGGAACCAAGTACAACTATACAAAAGTCGAAAAGAGTAAGTTCACGAACCTGGTGAACCAAAAGAACATCACTCGCAAACCAAATACGACTCTCGATAAAAAAATCTTCAACAACGACTACCCGATCGAAATCGCTTTATATAAGAATAATAAATTTTATTACAATCTTCCACGTCTCGGAGATGGCCAGGGCACCTGGTACTACCGCAATGGACACCTTGAACTCTCCGCCAAAAGAAAGATCTTCGACATGTATCTTGAGATCCACGCCGAAGATCTCAAGGCCGAAAACCTTCTCATCACATTCACAGATCGCTTCGGACGCAAGGTCCTGAAAGCCGAGAAAGACATTCAGTAACTATCTCGTAATCAGATCAACACCATTGAATCTATATATTTAATGTTTTGCACACACAGCACTATAAGTTCTCAAACACAACACGGAGAACTTATGAGAACTGCACTTTTCGGTATCCTCGGCATCCTCGCACTCATGTCATTTAAAGCATCTGCGACAGTCATTGGCGTAGATTACCTCAACGACGATAAGTCACAGATCATCATCAACACTGGCCTTGGAGAAAGCGGCTTCTTCCACGCTTCTCACGTTTGCTTTACCGGTAAAACAAACAAAGACTGTGCTGAGATCAGAAAAGAAGCGAAAGCATCGCAGGAGGCCTATGGCGATGGCGAGCACGGCTATTTCAGCGTGAAGAGCTGCGAAGCAGATGCAACATCAATTCAGGTTTCATACGACCGCATTACAGATTATGGTGATGAAGTTGTGAACCTCGTGATCGAAGAGTGTTCATTGGAAATTAAAGCTCAAATTTAATCCGACCGGCCCGATCGTCTATCCGAAAGAAGTCACACTTAAAGTGAGAGGTGTTGCCATGCAGGGATTTTGTTCTTTAAAAGATAAGACTACAACAAGTCAGCGCCCCATCAGCTTTAAAAAATTCCGACATTCGAAGAACCTTAAGCTCCATGCCTCGCTCTTGGCATAGCTTCTTCAAAATTGATTCGCTCTCTGGAAATCCCGCTTGCATGATCACCGTGGAATTAATGGAGAGAACATTGGCCGCCTCTTCATCCGGAAGCTCGATAATCGAGAAATGGGATTTGATCTCCATCTTCTCCTGAAGCTTTGAAAGAATGGTCTGAGAGGCAAAGGTCTTAGAAAATAGTAAAGTACGCTTATCGAAGGCACTCATCACTGATTTCAAATGCAAAGTTCCTGAGACCGGGACAGTGACGACAGGGACGTCACTAAAAATTTCAGCTAACTGCTGTGCTCCGCTTTCGTTTGTTCGCAGAGAAAGTCCGACAATCAGATGAGTGCCTGTATAAAGAACATCTCCACCGTCTACCGTACCTGGTCGTTTTATCTTTTTCGTTTGAATTCCACATTGTGTAAGCGTTTCGCTCACACACAATTCTTCACCGACACGGGCCTTGGCACCGAGGTAAGAGATAGCCGCGGTTTGTCCGATGATTACAGCGGTGTCCTCAACGAAACAGCAATCTGGAAATGATTCATCTGCAGGAAGAACTGAAATTTTCAAACCTATCGACTTTAATAAATCAATATAGAGGTCATGCTGCTTTTGAGATTCAGCAACACTGAGAGGGACATCCGGTATTTCCTGCTTAAGACATTGTGAGAAGGAATCCGGCACGTGACGGACGATTGCTTGCTGGTAGGTGAAATATGCGCTCATGGACGAGTCTTACCTTACCTGAAACCTGTTGAGAAGGATAATGAACGAATAGTATCTAGTCTTCGAGTCAGATCCAGCTGCCATTTTTAGTAAGTAAATATCTTCTTCGAAATCATTTTCACACCGTTCACCCAGCATTCCATCCCCAGTGTATCATCCGTCATTGCTGTCACTGATCCGGGCCAGTTCTGGGCCGTCATGATAGGTGTATCTTTGTCAGCAGCAGCACAGACGATGATGCGGTCAAAGCTTTCCGCATGAGCAACTTCACAATCAGGATTCGTTGCTCCGTGATCAGGATAGTCAGCACTCGGTTCGCACTCTGTTGCAAACACTCCGTCTTCTCCATAAACGAGAAACTCACGGCCATCGATTGTAATCACGTTCAAAGTTGTTCCTTTCGAAACTGATCCGTATGAACTGACAACTGCAGATGAGCTGGATAGGTCGGCAATAACTTCGCCGTTATACAAGAGTTGGTTTGATGCAGGATAAGAGAAATCATCAACTACACTTTCTGCACCCACGCCGGGTCTAGATACAGACTTACCGCCTGAAGAGTGCTTCGAGTGTCTTCCGCAACTGAGCAGGGCAAGGGCAAAAAGGACAAGTATCACTGGCTTCATAAGGTCTCCTGACCTAATAGAAGCAAGCGAAAGGCCAATATTTAAGTGGGCAAATACTTAAAACTTCGTAAGTCTTCGCCGAAGGAAGTGACACTGGTAATGAAATAGCACTGCCCACGAACTGGACACTCTCCCTATTTTTTCAAAGACTGGCATCTTTGAGCCTAAGATCTTCCATAATAGATCCATGCTACGTCACTTTTTCCTCATTCTCTGCCTTGGATGCTTCGCCCAGTTCGCACTGGCGCTCGATACGATTTCCATGGTGGGTTGTGAGGATCTAAACTTCGTCCATAAAGAAAAAATTCTTCCGCGCGGATCAGCTCTCATTACGTCGTCAGGCAAGCTGAAAGACCAAGGCATCGTTGCCATCATTCACGCTGGCATGGCAAGTAGAGATAATCGCAATGACGAACCCTATAATCCAACGATTAAAAGTCTTCAGGATTCGATTATCAATTCGCTGATTCTGGCGGAAAGATTTCAATACAAGAGAATTGCCGTTCCATTCATGGGCGGTGGAGTCTTCTTTAAAAATTTAAAAACTGATCAGGATGAGCTTGCATACATCATTGTGAAGACAGCTTATGAGCATGCGAATGGTTCTGAACTTGTTTTCTTAAGCATCGATCAGGATCAGGTCGATTCCTTCCGGGTAGCTGCCCGCAGAGTAAACTCTCCATCGATTAGTGTCGTGAAAGGATCAATCACGGATTTTAAAGTTCATCGAGCTTCAGCGATCGTGAATTCAGCAAATATGGAAATGCGGTTTGGAACTGGTTTGTCCGGTGCTATTGCAAAGGCCACGGGAAAGAAAAAAGAAATTGATGAAGAAGCGAAAAAAATGATTCTTTCCCTCTAAGTCGATCTTCCTGCCTCAAGAATATTTTTATGTCTCAGGTCTTTTATCTCGACGTGCACTTCGTTCGTGCGCTTAGAGTTCACGCGCCAGACTTCTCTTTGTTCCGGAGTGAGTCCGCCTTTGTTCTTGGCGAAATTCTTATGTTCTTTTTTGAGGGTTTCGAGCTCTTTAGTGAGGGAATCCATGCGAGCTTTATCTTCTTTGCTTAAATACTTACTGTCTTCCATCTGTGTGCCTCTTTTTCAGGCATCCTACGTGATGAAAATAAAAATGGCCATCCTAAGACGGCCATTTTTTGTTGTCTCTCCCGGCGTTTACGAGGTGAAACCTGCGTAAGAAACCTTGAGGACTGATATCAGTGTAGGTTCACTCTCATTTTAGGTACAGACCTTTAACATGGATTTTACCTTGAGAATCTCACCTATTTTGCTCTGTTCTCTAAGAAGATGACAGTGTCGAAATCCTGTACAGGCATGAAATGAGTTCATGGTTGAGCCCACACCTGACCCTATCTGTTTAAACTGAGATGAAGAGGTATGCAATGTTTAAAATTTTGAGCTTTTTCGTGTTCTTTACGACTCTTCCAGTTTTCGCAGATATCTATACTCCGCAGGAAGCTTTTGCGGACTTAACCTCGGAAAGACTTCAGTTCGTCGGCCGCGATTACCCGAATGCGGATCTTGGACCCGGTGGAAACTACGTTTGTATTTATAAAAACTCTAAAGTCTATGTTCGTCACGAAGGCTGTCGTCCGACTTGGCAACAGACACTCTCAGTATTCTCTGCAAAGATTATTTCAAGAAACGGTGGACTCGTAGAAATCTATCTTGAGCACGATCGTGAAAGTTATAAGATTGCAGACGCAGGTCCTGAGTTTCAGGGAACGTGGAAACTCACCTCGACGAACACTGAAGCGTTTTTCGGCGAGCTTTCTTTCCGCGATCTTATCAGCATAGAGAGAAAGTCATGGAACCAGAATCACAACACGTGTTACATTTCAAAATCTTCAGTCTATCCAGAATCAAATGGAATTACGAAATGCAGAGGGACTGCTTCTGACGACAACGATGACATGACTCCGGTCTGGCAAAGTCCTTTTACTCATAGACTTATCGAAGTTCATGACACCATTCTCAAAGCTCCACGCAAATAAAAATTAACCGGCCTTCTGTCCAACGTCCCACAATCAGAAAAACAGATCTTCCTCATAAATTGCGCGAAGTGAAAGTTGATTTTTCAGCTGACCTCGCCTTCTTTGGCGCCAATGGAAATCCACTTTTCCAGATCAAGTCCGGCATTAACTATGTTTCGAAGGTTGAAGTGAAATTTACTGATGCGAAAGTCGAATTCATCGACGAGTTGGTGTTCTGGACATCTGGGAAACTTTGAGTAAGAAAGCATTCAATCCAGGAAGTTTTAGGGGTTACGATCCGAAACGTCTTAATTGATCCCGAGTCCCCTACTCCGGAATAGGTAGCTTTTTCAAGCTTTCTCCAAATCTCTGGAAATCAGATCTTGCTGACACCATGAAAAAGTTCATTTTGATCGCATGCCTTATTTCTTGCTCAAGCGCAGTATTAGCAGGTGTCCCCGCTGCCTGTGATGCTAGAGCTTCGAGAGCCGTCGAGAAAGCAGAGCCGAACCGCTATGACAAAGATGGTTTCTGGACCAACGGCTGTGAGTTCGCTGAAAACAAAGGTGCTGTGATCTGTGAAGTTGTTGCGATGAAAGGTGACGAGGCCGCATCCGACACTTACAGAGTAGTGCTGAATAAAACCTGTACGAAAGTCTTCCGCGTTGAACTTACTGGCGAAGAATAAGAAAAAATCTTCACGACTTTCAGCATCGGTAGTCTACCGCCAGAATTTGTGTCACCGGTGCTGAGATCTATTTTCAGTTTAATAAAATATGTTAATCTGTATGTATGAAATCATACCTTCTTGCTTTACTGGTCCTACCGTCACTTTCTTACGCCGCCTTCATCGGCACGATAGAATTCACACCACAGGAAATTTCAGAACATCAGACAGACGTGAGTACCATCGTTCCAGCCGCTACCGAATGCCTGAACAAGACCTATGCGCATCACCTTTCTTTTCACCGTCGCTACGGTATTTCTCCTTACTATGGTGACCAGTCAAAGTTCGGAAAATTAACTTATACAGAAAGACGCGCTTTTCTCAGGTCGATCGGAAAGAGCGAAGATCTCGTTAATCAGATGCAATCAATTTCGTGTGTTGGACTCGCTATGAGATGTCTCTCTCAGGGCTTTGCTGCCGCCGGAAAGACGCCGATCTGGAAGCGTCTCGAAGCTCATTTAAAATTGAATGCTGTTGATGGAACTGCACTTCAGTATTCTCTTCGTAAACTCGGTTGGAAAACTCTTTACTGGAATCCAAATACAACATTGAACAACCAGTGGGACAGCGAAGAAAAATTTCGCAATCCCGAAAACCTCGGACGCTCATGGGGCTACCATGCATACCGCTGGTCAACTGTGACAAAAAACATGAAGTATTATGATAATCCCGTGGATGATCGCGCCACACTCGTGAACTTCGGAACAAGACTTCCGAAAGTGTTCAAGCAAGTCCCCTTCTACCTGGGAAGTGCGCACACGGGTTATCATGTTTTCCCTGGAACGTATGGGCAGGTCATTGAAAGCCATTCCCTTAGGGACATTCGTGATATTACGACGATTGAATCTTCAGAATTTAATCCATTAACTGAAACCGGCGGACCTCAGGGGACCATGTACTCTGGTCTGGTGGCCGTTCCTCCTGGATACGGAATCTAGCGCCCAGTCGTTTGAGCGTGACACCAATCAGTGCTCGGCAAACGCGAGCGCTGCCTATACGTGACCCCTGCATCCAACCATGTCCAGCTCTCATGAATGAAGCGACAGAATAACTAGGTGCCGCAGAAAGTTCTGTGAACAGTTTCTTCGGCTCGCGGAGGAAGCTGGTACGGTGTGAGATCGTTGAGTCTCTCGAATGGCTTCTTGATATTTTCAACCATGATGATAAATGGTTGATCGTCTCCTGCTTCAGCGGCACGAATGACTTTTTCCACCATGTGATTGCGAGGTATGGTCTGTGGGTTACATTTTTTCATGAGGGCAATCGAATCGTCTTTGAGAGATTCTTTCCACTGGGCCGAAAACTCTCTAAATCCTTCCAGCGTCTCAAGATCAGTAAATGTTTTTTTGTTTCCCAGTATCCGTTCCAGATCAATGTAAGACAGAGTGAAGTCGAGCTGATGTCTTTCCAGGAAAACATTCCAGCTCTTCACGGTTTCCACATTAAATTCGATGCCTAGTTTTTTCGACATAATGGTAAAATATTCTTTCATCATCGTTTCCTGAAACACACTGAGTTCAGCTTCCAGACGTTCTTTCGATTTTTCCTCATCTTCGCCCATTAACGGAATCAGACATTCCGCAAGCCGGGCAAAATTCCAGACAGCAATCTGAAGTTGATTACCGTAAGAGTACCTTCCGTTCTGATCAATCGAACTAAAAACTTTATTGAAAGTGAATTGATCCATGAATGCACAGGGACCATAATCGATTGTTTCACCGGAGACGGACATGTTATCCGTATTCATGACTCCATGGATGAATCCCACGGACATCCATTGAGATATTAATTTCACCTGCCGCGAGCAGACAGCATGCCAGAATTTAAAGACAGAATCTTCAGTTTCTTTGAGCTCAGGATAAAGCCTCTCAATAGAATACTTCGTCAGAATGTTTAGATTCTCAACGTCTCCTTTGGCAGCGAAAAACTGAAAGGTTCCTACCCTGATATGCGCACGAGCGAGTCTCGTTAAAACAGCTCCAGGAAGCATTTCTTCACGCTGAACCATTTCTCCGGTTCTCACGGCACAGAGTGACCGTGTCGTTGGAATTCCGAGGGCCTGCATGGATTCACTCAATAAAAATTCTCGTAAAACTGGTCCTATGGCCGAGCGACCATCGCCTCTTCTTGAATAAAAAGTGCGGCCCGATCCTTTAAGATGAACATCATATCGAACACAATTTTTATCCAGGAATTCTCCCAGAAGCATGGCGCGACCATCTCCCAACTGAGGTACAAAATGTCCAAACTGATGACCGGCATATGCCATGGCCACCGGCCCTGTTCCAGGCATGAAATCAGTTGCCGAAAAATACTCTGCAAGCTTTTTATCACTCAATTCGTTCAGGTCAATTCCCAGTTCACTGGCCAGCGAATGATTGAAGACAATCAGATCAGGCCTGAAAGAATTTTTATCCGAAATCGGACTAAAAAATGCTGAAGGTAAAGTGGCGTAGGTATTGGAAAAAGAAATCATGATACCTTAATACCTCTGAGTAAACTGAACTTCAAGACACCTCAAAGCACTGCATCCCGCTTAAAGTGATTCGTTCTTGATATGACCCTGGGAGATGTCCAGGGATGCCATCAAATGGTCACCCCTGTGCGAACTCCGATACACACGCGAACACTAACCTCAGGTCTTCTGCAGCTTCAGCCAGTTAAATGCCGTCATCACATCATCAAATCTTTCAATTTTTACGGGATAAAGTGAATCTGCTGCCTGAGTCATTGTTTCAGCAAACTCTTTTGTTGATACGACGGCCGTTGTTCCGATGTATTTAAAATGCAGGAGATCGAACTTGATGTCCTGATAAATTGCACCAAGAGTAAAATCCTTAACCTTCTTCATGTTGAAAAGAAATTTCTTTCTTCCATCTTTGGCAAACAGAGCTTCCAGTTGAGGCCTGATTTTTTTATAATCATCACTAGTCACTTCGCCCTCAAGATTAAGCTGAATAGTCTCTGAGTCTTTTTCTTCAATATTAATCATAGTTTCCTCCCGAAAGAATGATTTTCTCATCGGGCCCATTTCACCTCAATGAATAAAAGCGAACATGAAGATCAATTAAGGTTCATGAGCTGGTACAGATTGTGCATATTGAGTGTGACGAAGGAAGAAAAAATCCTGAAGGAACTTATTTCGGATGGCCGATGATGTGAGTAATGATACCGGAGCCATTCAACTGCAATGGTTCGAGCCAGGTTATTTTAAGAGTATTAAACATCGCTTTATTATTTTTTAGCCACTTGCTATTCACACCTTTCTGGCGAAGCACATACTCCGACATGAATGGAATCAGGATAACACCTTCCACAAGTGCGGCCTGATGAAATCCCCAGTTCGTTCTTTCAGCTGCTATCCGTTTATCTCCGACCATGAAAAGAGGAATGCACGCCGAGGCACAGTGCCGGAACATTTCAACTTCTGTCGTTATCGTACACGCTTTGTAGCCACGGTCGTGACACTTGAGTTTAAGCTCATCGTAAATCTTGTTCACAACGGCTATATCACCACCAAAAACATCGAGAATAATATGCGTATCGAGGTTTGACTCTACCCTGTCTCTCAGGGCATTCAGAATGGATCTCTCTGTCTCCCCTTTCCCGATAATCAAAGCTCCCTTGATTTTTATTAACTGTTTTTGAGCCCGACGTGAATAAGTCACTTCGAAGCGACTTTGCTTAAGCTCGAAATTCCCGGCGAAAGCAGAAGCTGAAAGGAGCAAAATGGAGAGGAGAAATGCCATTGGCGGACTATAGGCGGAGAAGCAATTCCGGGCCTGCTTTTTGTAAAACTTCCCCCTGTAGAAATTTCTGACTATATCCGGGCGACCATTTTTATCAGGAAAAAAATTAAACTATCAAGTTACCCGATTTCCACTACCATTGAACGTATGAGCCAAACTCTTGTTATTAGTGATGATGAAGCCCTGACGGAACTTCTGAATCTGAACCTCCCGATTTATGTCGGGACTGATGTCGTCACGAAAACGAACTACAAGAATGCAGCGACCTTGATTGAACATCATCCTGGATTTCACCTCATCATCTGTGCCGACATGTCTGGAAATGAAAATACGGCCGAGCTCCTTTTCAAACTCAATGAGATTCATCATCGCAAAACTCCTATTATCGTACTCGGACTAAAAGCAAAGATTCCTGAGGGTCTGGCCATCACCAGTCTAGCGGGAAATGATCTTAAGCTGATCATTCAGACGGCAGCGAAGCTCCTTAAGGTCACTCCGAAAAAAATGATCGAACAGATGGTACCGGATTTCTTCCCGATCAAAACGTCTTTTTGCCTGACCGTTAAGAAATCTCCTTGTGAAATTTTCACACTCAAAGGTGAAGACACATACGAACTAAATTTTTCCCTGAATGAAAATATAAAAGCTGGTACGATTCAAAAACTGATGGACTCCGGAGTGGATACAATCTACGTTCGGTGTGCGGACAGGCTTAAATTTGTTAACCACGTGAACACGAGCCTTCTCTCCCGTTTAAGCAGCAGCGAAACAGAAGAAGAAGCTGTAAGTGCAGCAGAAGAGGCCTTGCAGGTTGTAAGGGAAGAAGCATTAAAGGGAGAAGTTCCTGCACCAGTAACGACACAGGAACTCACGTCAGCTGCTATTCAATCCTGCATCAACATCGCCCTGAAAAATCCTGGGGTC
Source organism: Bacteriovorax stolpii (assembly GCA_945883845.1). Classification (GTDB taxonomy): domain Bacteria; phylum Bdellovibrionota; class Bacteriovoracia; order Bacteriovoracales; family Bacteriovoracaceae; genus Peredibacter. The sequence goes on from CAMCYI010000022.1 coordinate 52,505, forward strand.
GCAACTCTCCTGAAAAAACTTCTGCAGAACAAGGCCAGTTTCCTTTATAAGCATACTCAGCTCATTATTCATGTATCCCAGCACATCATTACTAATACAGAATGGGGATCACCTGAGCAGAAAATGAAACTCGCCTTCGTGGCTTTCTTCCATGACATCTGTCTGACGGATGACAAGTTTGCTCATTACAAGAGTGATACGATGGTCACGATCGACACAGAGCTCTCGCATGTGGAAAAAGATGTGATCACAAAGCACGCGAAAATGGCAGCGGATATCGTACGAAATTTCCCGAGCGCACCCATCGGTTCTGACGTCATCATCATGCAACATCACGGACAGGTCAGCGGACAGGGATTTGCTCACACCTATACCAACAGTGTTTCACCACTCGCTATTGTCTTCATCATCGCCGAAGAGTTTTCACATCTGATTCTTGCTTACCCTGAAAACACAGACCTCGCTTCCAAAAAGCCTGAGATGATTTCCCGTCTACATTCGATGTTCACAAGATCAAAGTATCAGAAGGTCATTGAGACCCTGGAAACCATTACTTTCTAACCTCATAAAGTTTAAATGTCTAAACGTCTGAAAAAAACTACCTTTAAACAATTCGATCGCTCCAACCTGACCGGCAACGATGATCACAACACTCACGTCTACGGTGATGCCATGGTTGGAAAAGATTTTGAATCAGGGATTAAGAACCTGAAGGGGATTTTTAAATGAGACTCTTCTACCGATGAGTTCAAATAAAAAAAGCATATTCACCATTGTTGGATTGGTTGCTATGGCGGCAGGGAGTTTTTATTTCTTTCTTAGCCCCGGAGAAAAGCCAAAGATTCAAATGCCGGACCTGAAAGGAGGAAGCTCCCTTCAGGCATCAAAATTTATCCCCTTCACTCCGGAAGAAATTCAAGAAGCACGAAGTGAAATGAAACTGACTCTCGAAAATCTTCTGCACGCGCAGAACTCATTTTTTCAGGACGAAAATCGATATACATCTGACCTCAAAGTTCTGGGATGGGCCCCTCTCAAAGGCGAAATTCGTTATAAAGCAGGCTTCGCTGAAGCCTTCCATCCTGTTCCGTTGGTTTCCTATCATGAGATAAAAGAGAATCCGGAAAATTTCACGACTGATCAATTCATCAGGGACATCATGACCGATGGTTCCCAGGACAGATATCATTATTCAGAACTCGTAACTCAGATTGACCTGCATGTTTATGATTCTCTCTGTCGATACGGTTGCAAGGTCACGGTCAAGACGTTTGAAATCATCTTTGTCATGCCTCTCGGTGATCTTCATCATGTTGATGTCTGGCTCGTAAATCATAATAACGAAATTGTTCGGATTAAAGACGGCGTGACCGGACAGCTTAATCTGTAATAATTTTTTGACCTGTTACAGCGAAACAGAGATATCATAGAGCATGAATTCTAAATTGTTGCCTCTCATTATTCTTCTCTCAGTCGGTTATATTTATCGCGACAAGATTCACACATTTATAAGTCCGACAGTTGTTTCAAAGCAAATTGTATCGGGAGATGCCTGCTCGGAGAAAGCGATGTGCGCCATTGTTTACATGGCACCATGGTGCCCGGCCTGTAAACAACTTCAACCCGCCATCATTAGCGCCATGCAGGCCCTTCAAAATCACCCTCAGAATGGAATACAGGTCATCATGGGCGGTGAGAAAAATCCTGGCGATAATGCCAGAGCTGCCAGTGATTTCGGGCCGGACGTCATCATTGATCAGAACGGAACTCTTCAGACAGAGTTAAATGTGACTTACTACCCAACTATTCTGGTGGTTAATCAGAAAAGAGACATTGTTTATAAAGATCAGGAAGCCATGAAATGGCTAAATCAGGCGCACGAGTAAAAAGTTCAGCCAGAATTCATTCTACATTCGGACATCAGAAGAGAAAAATCAAAGGAAGTAAGGCCTACAAAGGAGATCATTATGATCAAATTACTTTTTCTCTCTCTCTTTATTTCTTCGTCCGGTTTCGCTGCAACACTACTGATGCATAAAAGTGATGCATCAGGTTTTGTCCCTCCGGAATTCAGGTTTTTCAAAAGCTGCAATATATATCGAGAAGGGTACGCGAGTATCAAAATTGTCCGCGCTAATCGTCCCACTCAGTATTACACCCGTTACTTTTCTCGCCCTGTTAATCTTTATATTCAAGGCCTCTTAAGAGCGGCCCGCTATGGTCGGATTGAAAGTGTACCGGCAGTCTGTGATGCAGGATCAAAGCTCCTCTATGGATATCAGAACAACTGGCGCTTCATCCTGGATGAAAACAAGGACTGTGTATCTCATTATGTGAACAAGAGTCCCGCGACCGCATATCTTAAGCAACGGGCGACGGCGATTTGTACGTTTTAATCACTCGACTGACAGCGATAGTTGGCACCGATTTTTTACATGAAAGATTAAGTCAAGAATAGCTTCTTAGTCTCCGATGGAACTCTATCCATCGGAGACAACATGCTCAAGCAGTACATCGTTCGTTTTTTAGCCATCAGTCTTATCGTATCCTGTGCATCAGGACATCGGTCCACCTCTGTAAAACTCAGAGAGTACGTAATGGCCGGAAGCTTTGATAAGGCCGTCGAGTATTTAAAAGCAAGTCCTCTGGCAATTGATGAAAAATCAAAACTTCTCTATCACACAGAATTAGGACTACTTGAGCACTACCAGGGAAATTATCAGGCATCTAACGATTCTCTCACTGTCGCAAAAAATCTTATCGAAGAACTCTACACGACACGTGCTTCAGGAAAAATAAAATCTGTAATCTCAAACGATAATGCCGATTTCTATTACGGCGAAAAGTACGAGGCATCACTGGTGTTTTTCTATCTCTCACTGAATCACTATATGCTCTCGATGAAAGAGCCAGATGCGATGAAAAAGAAAAATTACCTCGCTCAGGCCCGTTCGGAAGTGGTTGCCTGGGATTCATTTCTTACTGAAATTAAAAATGAAAGACTTGGTCAGGCCCTCTTTAAAGAGGATCTTCTCGCCAAAACTTTCGGCGCACTTGTACACGAGTCCCAGAATAATTTCAAAGACGATCAGATCGCTCTTCAACTCTACAAAGATGCTCAGGCCGTTTTCTTTAAGAACTATAATCTCTTCCCGACGTTCAACTCTTCATATGAAGCTTTCCGTAAGAACTTCTCATCATTCCCTGACATGGCGATGGATGAAGTTGAAGGAAAATACGTGATCGCGACCCAGCACAATAATTCGTTTAAAGAATTTTTACAGCTCAAAATAAATTATCTTTCCCTTCGCATGCAAAGAAAACCCTCTGCGGATGAAAGTACGATTTCTTTTCTTATTCAGGATGGATTGATTGCAGAAAAAATTCCGCAAAAATACGAGTTCCCTATGGCCTGGGGAATGCATCAGAGTTCTGCCCTCTCCATGGGTTCGGGAGCAAAAATAAGTTTTGAGCTTCCTGCGATCCAGGGAGTTGAGAAGCTTGAAACGTCACGACTTCAGGCCTTGAATAAAGAAGGCGTTGTCGTGGCTGAAGGACCTGTCTCGGTCATTGCTCCATTGAGTGATCTTGCCCAACAGGCGATTAATGAACACTCTACGGCCATCGCAGCGAAAACTGCTACACGAGTGGCCGCCAAACATATTACTGCGCTCGTTGCTTCGTCTGCAACTTACGAAGCAGGACGTAGAAACAATAATTCTCTCACCATGATGCTTGCCCTCGCCGGTCACGCCGCTGCGACAGCATCGATCAATGCAAGTGAAAAAGCTGATGTACGATTCTGGAGTACTCTGCCATCAAGCATCCGCATGGCACACATTACTCTTCCAAAAGGTATTTATCATTTCCGAGCTGTCTTCGGTCCGGTTGAAGCACCAAGAAAAATCATCGAACTCGGTACTCACGACCTCAATACTGAGAACTCAAAATTTGTGATGAAGTCCAAAGATCTTAAGTTCACCCCGGCCCCTGTCATGGTCACAGAACCAGTTCAGGTCGCCATTAAGCCTCAGGACCTCAAAGTTCAAGATAGGTCGATCAGTGGTTCCCCTGCTGGAAACTAACCAGCGACATCAAATTCTCTATCGTTAGCTGATCCCTTTTCGTCTACCTATGATCAGAAGATTGACGGCCAGTGAAAACCATTCTCTTTGGCACCAACCGGCCTCACCTTCAGTTACCGCTGTATCAAAAAGACAGGAACAACGTTGAAGACTGTCGTCATTAAGAAAGCAGAAAATGATTCTTACGTCGGTGAAATGGGATGTGGTATCTGACGTTTATTTTGAATGAAATGAGTGATCAACTGCCCAAGACCTGGAACAATATTCGAAAAATCCTTTAAGTAGAAAATAGTGACGATGATCAAAGAGATAAGCATCGAAACTTTTGAACCAGCTGAATGATTTCTCAAAGACTCCCACAATAAATACATCATATTAACTCCACAGTGTTTGTGTGGGGTCAAACTATCATCTCGTCCTGATTCGGGGAGAGCTCTGGTAATAAAAGCATTTCGCGACTGAGGAAACATGAAGGCTTAAGCTATTGAAAGCTCGTTTCATTCTTCTGAACTTCCTTCAACTGCAGGGAAGAATGTCTGTTTCTGGCCGATCAGGTGCCCGGGAGCTATGCCTGTGCCAAGCTCCTCTATCGAGAAAACACTCTCCGGAAGATTGAGTGACTGTCTCACCCTGTCCATGGTGTGAGGAACGAATGGGTGAAGCATGATCATGAGATTTTTAAGAACATAGAAACAACTATAGAGAGCGTCCTTGCGGCCTTCGATCTCAGCGCGGTCATCATGGGGCTTATACTGAACAAAAAAACTGTTGATGAGGCGAGCGTAGTTTTCAATCTGCCCGAGAAGTGTGAGGAAGTCTGCCTTCTCCATGTTCTTCACATACATCTGTACGATCTTCATAGTTTCTTTTTCGGCTTTCTCAAGAAGCTTTCCGTCAGGAACTTTTCCATCAAAGCGCGAATGGACAGCAGAAATTGGTTTTTCAATCGCTGCATTCATCGGGCCCGCGAGAAATTTATTTCTCTCCTTGAAGGTTTCGAAATCAAAATTAGATTGTTTGTCTGGTAACCCCAGAGTAGAAAGAAAATACCTCACCTGATCAGCGTCATATTTCATTTCTTC
>CAMCYI010000023.1 GCA_945883845.1 Bacteriovorax stolpii
CACGTAAACATAAGTCATTGAATTTTATGAACTGCAGAGGGGAAAACTATGCGCTCTCTCTGAATTGACCGAAGCCTTTTATAATAAAGGCACATCATCTAAGAGGACACTATGAAACAGTTATCGCGCTTACTCACCTTCATCCTTTGGTTCGAGCTCGTGGTCAGTCCCAAGCTGAGTAGCAACGGAATTTTCATCTCGAATGCGCAAGCCGAAGACTGTCCGTCTGGTTTTGAATTCGACAGCACACTCAACCGTTGCGTGACTTCACAACAGATGGCGGAAGTGATGAACGCGGTTTCGAACTGTAACGGGGATAAGGCCTGTTATAAGCAGAATGCTGAGCAGGCGTTGAAGGACGCGGAGGCGGAAGGGAAAGTGAAGGAGCAGATGGGGAATGCTTCGGGACTGATTAATTCTGGGATGAAAGTTATTTCGATTGCTGGGCCTCTGTTAATTACTATTAAATTAATGGCCGGAGGAGGAACGCCAACTACAACTCCGCCTGCTGCTGGTGCAGCTCCAAAGTGTTCTGCAATGTCTGGACTTATAATGCTTGGTGCATCTGTTGTCGCTTTTGGTGGGGATATGATTGCTAACAATGGTCATAAGAGCCGACTTAAAAAAATCAAACAAGAATGGGAAGAGATTATTGCTGGCAATAAATCAACAGCTAACTCTACTTCAACAAGCTCTACGACAGCAGACTCATCATCAACTTCTACCGGCGTATCTAAAGTCGCGGCGACTGAAGGGCAAAGCCAGGCTTTTGAAATGCTGGCCAAGAGCGAAGACTCAATGGCTAAAGCTGCTAAGATGAAAGCAATGATTTATGGAGTAGCTGGAGCTGCATATGCTGCTGCGGCTGTTATGGCAGGATTGGAACTCATGAAGCCTGTGGCAGATCGATGTGAAGTAACTCATGTTCGAAATGGCGATCCGTTAAACCTTTATGCGATAAAAGAACTAAAGAATGCCAATGACCTCGCTAGTATTTTAGCCATTCATCAGTCAAAGAACTCATTTCAATCGCCCTCAATTGATGAGTATGAGCTGGCCAAAAAATCAATAGACGGCTTCAGCTTCAATGAAGATGTCGTCCAAGCTGTTAAGTATGTCACTTTAGCACTTGCAAGTAATCTCATGCCAATTCAATCTGCTAACGCATTCGGTGAAGTGGCAGCCTCTGGAGGAGGAGGCGCTGGAGGAGTGTTAAAATTTATGGCTTCTCCTCCTGGACGTTTAATCCTTGGTGGAATTCTTTCTGTCTGGTCAATAACCATGGCAATGCACGCTTCTGAACAAGCGAAAGTTTCAAAAAATAGAGCTGAGTTCTTGAGAAAGATGAAGGATCAATTTAATGACGCCCAAGGTGCTCTCGGATGTTCTGATACAGAACGTGAGTCCCCTTCTGCTCCTACTTGCTATTGCTATACAGCTGAAGGTCAACGAAATTCGAATCGAGCAAGCTCTTCAGTGTGTGCAGCACTTTTCAACGGAAAAAATCTCAACACATCTTCAAGTTATCTTGCATCGGGTTCGAATAGTTGCATTACAAAGAGTGGCGCTGAAGATGCTTCTTGTACTTGCAAGAGCTCTAATACGTGTGCCAGCGTTTCTACTTCAGGAGGAATAACTGGTCTCGACACAGGAACTTTCTCTATGGTGAATGGAGCTCTCTCAAATCTGAATGGTGTTGCAAACGGTAATGAAGGTGCTAACTTGTCTCCTCTCGGTTCTGCATCAACAGCAGCGAGGCTTTTGGATACAGCCAATAAAATCGCAGCAAAAAGCAAAACAGGCCAATCACTCTTAAAGAATAAGAAGAAGCTCGTAGGGCAAATGGATGCATCTCTTAGAGCTGGCGCAGGTAGTGCTCCTTCTCTCGGCGACTCAAACTCGCCAATACCGACGAGTCCTGCAGCTGCCATTGCAGAACTTCAGAATGAATTCAAGAAAGCTGAATCACCAATCAATACGGCAAGCGGAGGCCAGACTATCGGTCAGCCAGTAAGTCCAAACGAAGCCGAACCAGCTCTCGATTTTAGCCTTGGCAATGAACAAGCTTCAGAAGCCACTCAAGTTGCAGAAGTCATGAAACAAAAACTCGACTACGGTCAGAACGACATCACAACTTCAAACACAAACCTCTTCGAAGTCCTCAGCAACCGCTACCAACGTTCAGGCATGAGAAGACTCTTTGACGACGAAGGAAAAACTCAAGCAGACGCGCCCGCGAAGAGTGAAATAAATCAGTGAATATTGATATCTTGTTAGGAAAGACAGTAGAGCATCTGATTGAGATCGAAGGGACAAAAACCCTCGTTCACAAGCAGATGTTTTCTGATTTCTTGCGCCTTCAAAGAGATGCTGCCCAGGAAGGTTTAGACCTCCAGATCGCGAGTGCATTTCGCGATTACAATCGACAGCTTGGTATCTGGAACGCCAAATCCCGAGGTGAACGCGTTCTGTTAGACAAGAACGAGAAGCCTCTCGAATTCTCAACTCTCTCTTCGGACGAAATTATCTTCAGTATATTGAGATGGTCTGCCCTCCCTGGAAGTTCACGTCATCACTGGGGTACAGATGTAGATATATATGACGGCAAAACCCAAAGAAGAGAAGATGTGAAGCTCATGACATCTGAATGTATTGACGGTGGTCCAGCTGCAAGACTTCACCAATGGCTCGATGACAGAATGAATATGAATGAAGCTTACGGATTTTTTCGTCCCTATAAAACGGAACGCGATGGAATCGCACCAGAGCAATGGCACATTAGTTACCTTCCGATCGCGAGAAGAATGGCGGATAATTTCACCTTCATTGTCTTCAAAAAAAATATTGAACTGAGTGATATGAATTTAAAAAATGAAGTTTTGAATCACGCTGAAGAAATTTATCGCCGCTTCGTCATGAATTTCGACCTGCCTTAGGTTGTTATTAAGGGCCGATTTGACCCTGTGAACTCATTTCCCTTACACATGCATGAGAGACTCCTTTACACTCCCCTCACCACTCCGCTGATTTTTTCAATATTTTTAATCACTTAAAGTGGTGTCATTTCATCACTTTGTATCAATGACACTGTAAGCAAATAGCTATTTCAAGAGTGAATCAATCTCGGTAATTAAACTTATTGGTAACTTCTCAAAAGAATTTGGAGAAAAACATGAAACTGTTAACAGCATCAGCATTCTTGCTTGCGACAATCGTTGTCGTTCAAGACGTAGAAGCACAAACTCGCGGCGGTCGTTATAACCCTCCAGGCGGAGGCGGATCTTCTTCTGGTGGATCAAGTCGTCCATCGGGTGGCGGATCATCTTCAGGCGGTTCAAGCCGTCCTTCAGGTGGATCATACCGTCCATCTCCATCACCATCACCATCATCTTCTGGTTCAACTTACAGACCATCTCCAAGTCCATCTTCTGGATCGACTTCTAGACCGTCACCGGGCCCACGTTACAATCCTCCAGGATCTTCTTCTGGAACTGGATCAACGTACCGTCCATCTCCAAGTCCTTCGACTGGATCGACGTACCGTCCATCTCCTAGTCCTTCAACTGGATCGACTTACCGTCCTTCTCCAGCTCCAACAGGTCCTCGTTACAATCCTCCGGGATCTTCAACAGGAACTGGTTCGACTTATCGTCCATCTCCAGGCCCTTCGACTGGATCGACATACCGTCCATCTCCAGCTCCAACTGGACCACGTTACAATCCCCCAGGAACTGGATCAACATATCGTCCATCTCCAGGAACAGGTTCAACGTACCGTCCAGGTCCAACAGGCCCACGTTACAATCCTCCGGGCCCAGTTGTAACAAGACCAGGATCTCCGCGCTATAACCCACGTCCGATTCCACACGTTCCGGGCTCACGTTACGGCCGTCCAACAGGACCGAACTACGGAAGAAGCTATAACCCACGTTATATCCCACGTCCGACAACGTCTTACCGTCCGATCAGAACTCAGTACGGTACACGTTATTACCACCGTCCGTACGGATACTCTCCGGCCCGTTACTCTGGTTACTACCATTCGCCGTATAGATCGCCGTACTACCACACGAATCACTGGTACCGTTCTTATGACTGGTACACGTACGTGAACAGATCGTTCCCGAACTACATCTATGCTCACTGGATCTTCTACCCAGGAACTGGATACAACAACGGTTACTGGACCATTGATAACTACCCTTGGTACGTTTTCAACGGATACAGATACCGCTACTCAACTGTTGATTACTGTAACTACCAACTCGTAGATCAGTACAACCACTCAGTCATCCAGTCTTACTGGGGTCAGTCTTGTAACTCTGGTTACGACAACTGTTCTTACCTCCGTGACCAGATGAACGGTCAGTCAAACGACTTCCGTTATGTTTGTACTGAAACTTATCGCGATCAGAACTACAATTACTCAACTCCGTCTTACCAGGACGATTACCAGACTTCTTCAACGACAACGACAACGACAACGAACACTGGTGACTACGACAACAATGACTATAACGACTACAATGACTCCACAGGTGGCAACACTTGTGAAGACATCGATGCTGATGGTCAGTGTGATTCAAACGAAGTTTGTAGTGACATGAATAATGATGGTTACTGTGACGCTTAAGTCTTTCTAGATTTTAAAACAAAAGAGGCTCTCCTTCGGGAGGGCCTTTTTTTTTACCCTTTAAATCCGACTGCCTTCAGCCATGCCGGATTTGCATCGATGAGTTTTCTTTCTTTCATATCAAAAAAACCAACTGTGAATGTGGCGTCTGATGCGACTTTACCGTCAGCATTCAGAATGGCCTGCTCAATCACCATGATTTTTGAACTCATAATCGAAACTGTTTTTGAAGTAATCTTCACGAGGTCGCGATTTTTTAATTCGCGCTTGAACCGTACTTTAAGGTCGAGGATAACGGGACCGACTTGATTCTTCTGAATGAAATCCAGGCCGAAGCCATTCTTCGTTATGAAGTCCCAACGTGCCTCTTCATAGAGTTGCACATAGACAGCGTTATTCACGTGACCGAAGCTATCGAGATGAAATTCCCGAATGAGAACTTCATATTCAAAAATAGTATTGTCTTCCATTCCCATATTACTCGAGGCCACCGGCTTCAATACGTTTCTCTTGCTGAACCTGATTGTAGCGTCTTGAGATCTTCTGGAACAATCCAGAATCTACACCGCTATTATCTGAAGCTATTGAACGGTCTTCTTCAAGCCCGCCCTGAGTTTTCGAATCAAAGAGACTTGCGAACGGATTTTCTTCTTTGCTACCAGCAATTGCGCTGAAGCCTTTACCACCGGAACCATTATAGTTACCAGCAAGCTTGTTTGCTTTGATGTCTGAAGCTTTATCACCTTTGTCTTCACCCTGAAGATCGTTACCAAGGCTTGCTCCACCACCACCGCCAAGACCACCGCCGGCCCCACCACCACTACCTCCGCCACCACCAGTTGGTGTAATCGAAGCAGCTGCGGACGGATCAAGAATACTATTAGCTTTAGTAGCATCATCACCGAACGGAGAAGTTATTCCGGCAACGTCACCGTTACCTGCGCCTGAACCGGCGGATGAAGAAGTTGCACCTGTTTCATCAGTGCCTGACCCCAGATCGAATGAGTTACTTCCGCCAGCGTCACCGACAGAGAAATCACCTTGTGTGAAAGCTTGACCTGCAACTCGACCAGTTGTTTGTACGCATGCTGGGTCGAGTGGAGTGACGACGCATTTTTCGAAAGTGGCGCCACCGTCTGGAGTTGCTGTTGCGTCTTTAGCGGCAGCTACTGCGGCTGAGTTTCTATTCAGAGCATCCATGGCAGCTTTCGCAGCGGCAACTTTAGCAAGGAACCCAACCATAGCAGTCGTAAAGGCTGTTTTTGCATCATCATTTGCGATCACTTCGCGTCTTGAAGCTTGAACTGCTGATTCTGCTACTGAAGAGCAGTCCAATATCACAGGCAAGAAGTCTGCATCATTTGCATTTGGATTTGGCAGTGGAGCAGCAGTAGTACCCGTACTCACTGTGCCGGTATAACGTGTATTCAGTGCCGCTGGCGTAACTCCACCAGGAGCTAATCTTGCAGGAGTACATCCAGACTGAATCGCGCCCTTGTTCTTCCATGTAGCAATTTTCGAACCTAAAGCAGCAATAGCTGCAGAGTAAGCCATGATTTGCTCTTGATTAAGATTCTTTTTGAATTGGTTATCAGCAAGACTCGCATCGAAAATAGCATTTTGCCCATCGCCACTTACGACTTGAGAATTTGCACGCGCCTGAATTGATTGCTGGTTATTTTGATTTCGAATGCCTTGAGTGGTCATCATTAAAGTTTCAAGAGTCTTAATTGAATTATAGATGTTTTTAGTTGAATTACACGATTCCCAGTCGGATGTGTAACCGGCTTTCATTCTACACTCTGCTATGCCGTCAACAGTTCTCGAGCTGTCATTTGTACCCATCTGCGGATTCCCAAGACTCGCGCTTGCCACTTCTAATGCCCGACAGTCACTAGTTTCTGCCAATGCTCTCTTGGCCGTTGCGAGTAGCTCTATCGTATTTGCATTTCGCCAAAGTGTTCTTGCGGTTCTCAATTCGTTTTTGCATCTATTGGCTATGCTGGAATTTGCTCTTTCTTCAGCTCGTTCTTCTGCAGTAACCCTGCTTCGGGTATAACTCTCGGGACAAGTATTATCCTCACGAACTTCTTGCGTCTCTTCTGCATTATCCCCGACTGGCTCCACACCAGCATTTCTTCTACAAGTGAATCCGGGTGTCACTGTTGCTTCAGCCAAAAAACTGGTTAACAAAAGCGTAAGAATAAAAATCTTTTTCATAAAAAACTCTCTTTAAAATAACCTACTAATCGTATCGGCTAGCCGGCTACTTTCCTTGATTCAATTATAAATTCAATACGTTACTGGCGGGCGACTAAGCTCTGCGAGACTATGGATTCAATAGGTTGGCCAGTTTCCACGTTGGAAACTGGCCTAGGAACCGACTCTAAATATGGTCACTTTTGGAGGATAGAGGGGCTTAGACTACTTCTTCTTACCCTTCTTCTTATTCTTGAGAATCATCATCCCAACGGCTCCAGCTACGATGATACCGATAATGAGCATCGTATCGTCGCCGCCATCAGACTCTTTGCGCTTCTGAGTTTTGTTGGCGTTGAGGTCCATGGCCGAGTTTGGATTGAAAGTAGAATCAGCGTAGTTAGGATCTTCTGCTTTTCCGTTTCTGAGAGTTGAAAGGTCACTCTTCTTCTGACGGAAAACTCTGAGAGTAGAAACGAGTTTGTCGATGATCGGCTGGTAAGAAGCGTAGAGATCTTTTGTCACAGAGAAAGTCACGGCCACACCGAGATCTTCTTTCACTGTCGCGAGGTAACGTGTGTAGAAACCTGGAACTTCCGAAGCAAGGTGAAGAGCATCTACCCACTGCTGGTCGTTGATGCGAGTGAGCTTCGTGTCTTTTGGCTCAGAGATTTGTTTTTTTCCGCCCGGGAGATTGTATTCCTTCTGCTTTTTCAGATAGGCCATGTATTCATCGAGGTTATCCTGCTCGCCGCGGATTTTTGCAGCGAGGATGATGATAGATTCTTTTTTACGATCGGTGTTTTCACTCTGACAGACGTACTCTGAACCCTCGAGTGCGCAATCCCATCCTGATGGAAGTTCAAACTCGCAGTACTTACTCGAAAATCTTTTTGCGAATGCCGTTGCATTCAAAAGAATGAGTAGTGAAAGTGCTAGGCCCATTTTGAGAGTAAGATTCATGAGGCGATCCTTATGGATAATCGAAAGTTCTTTTCTTTTATGTTAACCAAATCTCAACGGCTTACAACCTATTAAAAATTGCCTCACACAAGCCTGAGTGATAAAGGCAACTAGCGGTAGTAAGCGCGGCCGATGAGGCCCTCTTTGATGTCTTTCTTGGTATTGAATCGCTGAGTGAGTTTAACGATGGATGTATCTGCGGTTGTCTTGATGACGATCCCTCTGGCGATAAGAATATTTCCACCGACGTAGTCGAATTCGAAGAAATCAAAAACCATTCCCTTGTTCACGTCTTCAGAGAGGCCTTTATCAACGACGAGATATGCTTTTTTCGGAGAGACTTTCGTGACGGTCACTTCGATGTCGTAGGTCTTGAATCGTGAATCGATCGCCTTTGTCTCATTTTTATCAACTCTCCGTACGAGGTTGATGCCGAAACCAGTTCCGATGTCGGTCGACTTCCCCGTCGCCACGTATGAACCCCTGAGCTCGACTCTCCAGTATTTCGACAAACCCACATTCACGCCGATATATGGAGTAACGTACTCGCGGTTAACACTGTTATAGAGACTCGTGTTCGCGGTGTTGATGATCGGACGATCAACATCCTCGTGGCCTTCGTAATTACTATTCCTGAGTGAGTAAACCCCATCAAGCCCCCCGACCAGAGCGATCTGTGTCCAGACGAAAGCTGCTTCGGCTTGATAATACATTTCTCCCGACAGATCACTTCCAGGTCTCCTTAACCCTCCCCGAAACGTGAAGTGATTGTTCGATGGCGAAGAGTAAGTCGCACCGAGGCCACCGGAGTATTCATTACCGTCATCCCCCAGAACAATGTCATTCTGATTTAAATCAGCAGGATTTTCGCGATAATCTTCATTCGAGTAAGGCACATAACGAAAGAGACCCTCGAGTGTGTACTGAATGCGGTCTACTGGTTTGAAAGCATACATCAGACTGAATGAAGAGGATTGAAATCCATTTTGAGTCGGAGAAAACTTCTGCTCCGTCGTACTACTACCGTCGACTGGAATTGCATTGTTAACCGCGCTGTTCTGACGAAAACGGGCCCCGAGACCCATCTGGAAATTATCAGCAATACCGTAGTAGCCAAGAAACTCCGCCTGAGTTCGGGTGAACTTTTCTCCATCGGTGAACTTATCCCCTTTCCCATTCTCATCGACCGCTTTGATAGTCGAAAAATAATCAGCACCCAGACCAATCTGGTAGCCCTTCTCTTTCAAAAGTTTTGTCGATGGTACATACGTCGTCGCGGCTGTCTGAGCAAACGCACCAGTGAAAGGAAGAACCAGAAAAAGGAGGAGAATAAAATTCATTACCCTATTATAGGGGAACTGTTGAATTTTGCAAAAAAGTGTTCGAAGGTTTTTCGAAGGTGATCAGGTCCGCTTCGCGATACCAGATTCCGTTGTTCTTGGAAAAGAGACAGATCGACTCGAAAGCGAGCGAAGTGAACTCCTGGAACTCACGGCGGGCCAGGTCAATCGAAGAGTGAAGATCACCCGTTTCATTGAAACGTCCGATCGTCAGGAAAGTTTTCTTGGAGTCCTTCATCTTCTTGGACCGGTCTGTGACGTACGACTGGCAAATAGCGACGAGAGATTCCTGACAGAGAGAAAACTCTTCTTTGATAACGGGATTAAGGAAGAGAATCTTGTTCTTTTTGTACTCGTGAACATCAAGGCCGGTGAACTCCAAACGATGGTTCGCCATATTCTCGAAAAAGAACGACTCGAGTTCTTCCATCAGCTCGTCTTTAAGATTTTTGACTTCAGTCGGCTCGATTTCGAACGGGGCCACAATAGGCAGGTGAAGATACGGAGTATTCTGAATCTTAGAATCAAATCTCGCTCTGAAACTCTCAATATTTTTGGAGAATGAATTATCTGCGTAAAAAGTTAAACCAACAAAAAGCTTTGTGCTTGTACTCATGGGGACCCCCTTGATGCTGGTCCGTACTCATCTATGTTAAGTGAGGAAGCATTCAGCTCCAATGAAAATCGAGAGGGAATTTCTTCCCTCCCGTATAATTTCATTACTTTACTGGTTCAAAGACAGCTGCTGCACCCAACTCTTCTTCAATACGGAGCAATTGATTGTACTTTTCCATACGATCAGAGCGTGAAGCAGATCCAGTTTTGATGTGGCCTGCACCAGTGGCCACGGCAAGATCGGCGATAAATGAATCAGCAGTTTCACCTGAACGGTGAGAGATGATGGCCTTGAAGCCGTTGTCGAAAGCGAGCTTGAGTGTGTCGAAGGTTTCAGAAAGAGAACCGATCTGGTTTACTTTAACAAGAATGGCATTGGCCTCTTTATTGTCGATACCGCGCTTGAGGATTTTTGCGTTCGTTACGAAGAGGTCGTCCCCAACGTTTGTGAGTTTGCTTCCAAGTTTTGCCTGGAAAGCGATGAATCCTTTCTGGTCACTTTCATCGAAGCCGTCTTCTATCGAATAAATCGGGGCAAGCTTCATCATGTGCTCATAATAAGGAATCATTTCTTCTGATGTGTACGTCTTACCTTGCATCGTATACTTGCCGTCTTTGTAGAATTCAGAAGCGGCACAATCGAGAGAGAGAGAAATATCAACACCAGCTTTATAGCCAGCTTTCTCAATCGCAGTCAGGATACACTCAATAGCTTCATCATGAGACTTGAGATCCGGAGCAAAACCACCTTCATCACCAACGTTGGTTGAATAGCCTTTATCGTGAAGCACCTTCTTCAAGTTGTGGAAAACTTCTACTCCCGCTCTAAAGTTCTCAGAGAAACTCTTCTTCATGTGCGGAACGATCATGAATTCCTGAATATCAAGATTGTTTGAAGCATGAGCTCCGCCATTGATGATATTCATCAAAGGAGTTGGCAGACGCATTTTCCCGGTTGCATTCGGCACTTTCAAATCTTCAAAGAGGTAACGGTAAATGGGTTTATTTTTTTCAAGTGCACCGGCTCGGCATACGGCCATCGAAACACCAAGGATTGCATTCGCACCAAGTTTTGATTTCGTTTCAGTTCCATCCATCTCAATCATCAGATGATCAATGGCCCTTTGATCAAAAACACTTTTTCCAAGAAGCTTAGGAGCAATTAATTTATTCACATTCTCAACGGCCTTGAGCACACCCTTGCCCATGAAGCGCGTCTTATCACCATCACGAAGTTCAAGAGCTTCACGACTTCCGGTAGAAGCACCTGATGGAACAGAAGCACGGCCAACCAATCCACGATCAGTAGTCACATCAACTTCAATTGTAGGATTTCCACGTGAATCTAAAATCTGACGGGCATGCACGGACTTGATCGTACTCATAAAGGCTCCTTTGGGTGCCTTTATTCTACTCAAGTCCGAAGTTCTGGAAAGACTTTAAGCGGCTTTTTTAAGATGAGCTGCCAGCCATTCAGGCGGCTTAAAATTCGTCTTAGGGAACGGCAGCTTATTAGCGACAAACTCTTCAAAGAATGTCGGAATGTAACCTGTCGGTACCATTTCTCCGATAAATTTTCCGTTTTCATCCTTACCTGTCTGAACCCAACGGAAAATATCTCGCACCACATAACGACCGTGTTCATCCACACCCAGAACTTCTGAAATGTGAGACGTACGACGACCACCATCATGGTAACGGGCACACTGAACAATAATCTGCAGAGTAGCACCCACCATTTTTCGAATGGCATCAGGTGGAATTCTTGTTTCCCCCATGAGGCAGAGAGTTTCAAGACGAGTACATGCACCAATTGGTGAGTTCGCGTGAACTGTTCCCATGGAACCATCGTGACCAGTACCCATGGCGTTCAGGAGATCGAGTGCCTCTGGTCCCCTTACTTCTCCGACGATAATCCGGTCTGGTCTTAAACGGAGAGCAGATTCCATCAGATCTCTGATCGTCACTTCTTTAATTCCGCGCTCAGGATTTCCTTTGCGTGTTTCAAATCGCACAACGTGTTCAGCTTTCACCTGAAGTTCTGCTGCATCTTCTATAATGAGAAGACGTTGAGTCTTCGGCATTCGACCGCCGAGAACGTTTAGCATGGTTGTCTTACCGGAACCTGTACCACCACTAACGAGTGTATTTTTTCCGAGGTACATGATGCAGTCGAGAAAGCGTGCGCCTTCTCTTGATACAGAACCAAATTCGATCAGGTCTTTCAGACCAAGTTTTTCTTCAGAGAATTTACGAATCGCTACGGTCGTTCCACATTTCGCCATTGGTGGAATCACCACGGCAATACGTGAACCATCCGGAAGACGAGCATCGAGGCGAGGATTATCGGCATCAATCACACGCCCCACAAACTGTGCTACAGCTCTCATCGATGCCATCAAGGCATCATCATCGGCAAATCTATTGGGAACCTTGTAAACAAGGCCTTTTTTCTCGACGAAAATCTCAAATGGACCATTGATCATGATTTCCGAAATCTGCGGATCTTTGAGGAGATCTGCGATTGGCGAAAGGAAGTTGGCAATGGCATCCTGAAAAACACTCATCTCGTATTAGCTCCTAATATTCTTTCGGTGTCCACACCATGGACTCTTCTGTTTCTGAAGCAATTTCTCTCTTTTGGATGACCTTACGAATGACGACGACTTTTCCGTCGTTCTTCGAGCCAGGACAATAAAAAGCAAACTCTCCGGGTTTATCGAAGACGGCTTCACCTTCAGTTACTTTACCTTTGGTGGCCGCCATAAATACTTTATGGGATTCAACGATCAGGCAGTGTGGCTCTTCGACGGTTGAAGTCACGTAGAACTTAATCTTCTCACCTTCAAACACTGAAAGTGTCTTGGGGTAGTAGCCTTCTTTGGTCACAATGACGGAAACTTCGCGCACAGGTGCCAGTTTCTTTTCATCGGATTGTGCCCAAGCAATTTGCGTCAGGAGAAAAAATAAAATGACGGACCTCATGCCATACCTCTTTGTTCTTAACTTCTTATCGGTAGGGAGGGCCTAAAGTTTTAAATTAGTTACTGAGAATAAGATTATTACCCGAGTACTTTAATTGCGTAATATGCAGGAGTCTCGTAAGGGTGGGAATCTAAAAGGGCCTCTCTGACTTTGCTCCAGAGATCATCTTCAACCACGAGCTCCACTTTAAGCTCTTCCACCTTCTCTAAAGTACCAATCGAACCAATTGTTGGATCACTATTTTCCAGTGGTCTGAACTGGCCAATTCCCGTCGTCTCAAAGCAACAATGATCATAATTTCCAATTCTTCCTGCACCCGCTTTGAACAAAGCTTGCTTCACTTTTTCTGCGTCAGAAACAGGAACATAAAATGCGAGATGAATCATAAAAAATCGTCCTCCAACAAATACTTACAAACTTATCTTGACGACAGATGAGGGTAGACAGTGTTTTGTGATTAACGAAACAATATCCGGGCTTCAACTTATTTTAACACATGAATGTGTTTTTCAATCACGGAGGATAATATGATGAAAACTACTGCCCTAGTAATGGGCCTCACCCTTTCAGGACTTTCTCTCGCCTGTGGAATTAATGGCGGCGGATTTCTTCCAGAAAACGACTTGAACATTCCAGCTAATGCAAAAGGCATTAATGGCGGCATCACTGAAGCTGAGTTCAATGCTTCAATCGATAAAGTAGAAAACATCTACAAATCAATCGTTACTACTAAAGGCGGAAACCTCGTTATCAACCGTAAATGGAGTGATGGTACTGTTAACGCTTACGCTCAGCAGTCTGGCAAAACATGGTCAGTAGCTATGTTCGGCGGTCTCGCACGTCACGAAACAATCACTTCAGACGGTATGTCTCTTGTTGTTTGTCACGAAATCGGTCACCACATCGGTGGAGCACCTAAAATCGGCGGCTCAGGCGGCGGCGGATGGTGGGGCGGCGGTTCTTCAAATAACTGGGCTTCTAACGAAGGTCAGTCCGATTACTTCTCTGGTCTAAAATGTTTACGTCGCGCTTTCGAGTCTGACGATAACGCAGCAATCGTTGCAGGCCTTAATGCTCCTCAAGCTCTCGTTGATGCATGTACTTCTGCTAAACGCGGTGACCTTGCTGAAACAAACCTTTGTATCCGTATTGGTATGGCAGGCAAGTCTGTAGCTAACCTCTTCTCTGCGCTCAGCAAGCTTCCAGATGCAAAATTTGATTCTCCGGATTCAAAAGTTGTTTCTGCAACTAATGACTCTCACCCTAAAGCTCAGTGTCGCCTCGATACTTACTTCCAGGGCGCTCTTTGCGAAGTTAAGTATTCTGAAGACGTCTCGAACTCTGATGAAGCAACTGGTACTTGTACTTCTGCTAACGGATTCAAAGAAGGCAATCGCCCACTTTGTTGGTTCAAGCCTAAGCAGTAATTGTTAAAGAAAGATTATTCTCTAAGAGGCAGCTTCGGCTGCCTCTTTTTTTTGTATGCACTCTGACTGGGCCACCATTCTTAAAAAAATAAAGAATGCTAGATCAGAAGGGTGAATGAAACACAGGAAGTTGATTTCAATAGTTCTGCCCACGCCCATTCTGGACGTAGCCGGCCAAGTCGAAACTCAGTTTTTGCCACCACATAAAGTTTTGATTCATACACGTGGAACAGACATCCCAATCCTCAGTGCCGTCTCGATACTTATCTTCAGTGTTCGCTTTGCAGAGTAAGTTCATACAGGCCGGTATCGCAGGTCGATGAAACGAAAGAAACATGTAATCTGAGTTATGGAATTGAATTCGGAACTCGTCCGCTCTGTTGGTTTAAACCATAAAAAAAGGCCGGTTTACACCGGCCTCTTTCTTTCAAATTATTTCGTAGAGAAATTATTTCTTTTTGCCTTTAGCAGCTGGCTTAGCAGGAGCAGCTTCAGCTCCGGCTTTCGTCACTTTGAAGAGCTCAACTTCGAAAACGAGAGTGGCGCCACCAGGAATTTTTGGAGGAGCACCAGCTTCGCCGTAAGCGAGTTCAGAAGGGATAACGAATTTAGTTTTTCCGCCTTCTTTCATCGTCTGGAGACCTTCAGTCCAACCGCGGATGACACGGTTAAGTGGGAATGAAATTGTCTTTCCGCGCTCGATAGAAGAATCGAATACTGTGCCGTCAGCAAGTGTACCGTGGTAGTGAACTTCAACTGTATCTTCAGCACTTGGCATAGCTCCAGTACCTTCCTTGATCACTTTGTATGCGAGACCAGATTCAGTTTTAGTAGCAGCTTCAGTCTTGATGAAGTTCTCAATGAAAGCCTTTCCAGATTCTTTTTCTTTAACAGCAACTTTATCCATGCGTGACTTGAAAACTTCCTGAATCTTGTTCTGGTAAGTTGCCATATCAACTTCAGACTTCTCGTTTTTAGAAGCCATCGCTATCCCTTTATACAGGGCCTGAAGCTCTTTATCAGAAAGACTCAAACGCTGAAGGTTTCCACCCAGCATGAATCCCATAGCATAAAAAGTCTTATCATCTTCAGACTCAAGCTTGACGCTTTTTGGATCTGAAGAGTTACAAGAAGTAAGAGAAACAGCGAGGACGATGAGACTGAGAAAACTCAAAGTCTTTTTCATAGTAAGCAATCCTTTGTTGATATAAATCCCGTAAAGAATAACGCTATTTTTTTGGCTTTGCCAGAAATTCCCGATAAGTAGACTTCCATAAAATGAAAACTAGACTCACCGCACCCATCCCTGTTGCGAATAAACCTACCGGAATTTCCGCGCCATAAAAGGGAAACTCGTAGCAGAGATAATCAACAGTCATAAGAAAAAGTCCGTTGAGCGCAGAGCCCAGAAGAATTTCTCCCTTAAGGTCAAACGACTTAAACCAGAGTTTTCTGGCGATCAGCGGAAAGACGAGACCGAGAAAAGCGAACGCTCCGAAAGAGCAGACGACCATGTAGGTGGCCAGGGAGACTGAAATAAAGATGAAGGAAAGAAGATTGTTATCCTTAACCTGCAATTGTCTGGATATCA
Organism: Bacteriovorax stolpii; assembly: GCA_945883845.1. Classification (GTDB taxonomy): domain Bacteria; phylum Bdellovibrionota; class Bacteriovoracia; order Bacteriovoracales; family Bacteriovoracaceae; genus Peredibacter. The sequence goes on from CAMCYI010000023.1 coordinate 15,754, forward strand.
CCGGACCTAAAGTGAAGGCCCTCAAGTCCTTCCAAAAAAATTTAAGTCCCAAGAGCAAGAGAAGTTCTGTCGCAAAAATTTGTAAAAATATTTGTATATTTACGAACCTGAAATGTCCGAACCAGACTTCAGAAGGAAAGGGTTTGTTAAACGCCATGAAGAGAAATTGCCAGAGAGAAAAGATGGTGGCCACGACAAGGTTAAACGCAATTCCCAAAAAGATACTTTTTTCAATTTGTGAACTTGTGTGAATAAACCTCGTGTAAAGAAATCCCAATCCATAGAATACTGGAATCCCCGCCCAGAATACCCACTGAGAATCTGCGCCCAGCCAGAGGGAAATTGAATGCAAAAACAGAATCCAGAGTATAGCAAATCCGTCGAGACCAAAAGTCGAAGGACTGGAAAGAATATTTCTTGTTCCAGTCTGTATCAGGCTTCCACATTGAGAAAGAACAACGCCGCAGAGGAAACTACAGCACAATCTCATGATCAGGTAGTCCACTGGGACTCCTTCACGAGCATTTTATCTTTCTGCGCGAGTTGAATGACTGAATGACCTGTTGGTAACCAGGGCAGATCGTGCTCAATGATGATAAAACTTTTACCAGTTTTCATAGAAGAGACGATAAAGTTTTTGAGATAATCTTTCCTGACCGCATCCAGGTTCAATGTTGGTTCATCGAGGATCAATAGCGATTTCATCGTTGAAAGTCCGACTACTAATTTCAAGGCCTGATTCTCACCTCCGGATAAACCCTGAAGGGGCCGGTCTTCTTTTTCATTCATGCCAAACTGTTTCCAGAGTTGACTGAATTTATCAGCATCCAACGTCTGTTGGTGGTGACTTAAAAGAATTTCTTTGAACACTGAGAGCTTCCGGTCGTAAAAATGGTGCAGCGGCGGTTGGGGAATAAAAACTGATGTGGACTCAAAATGGTCATGAATTTTTTCTGCCAGAGTTGATTTACCGACTCCATTTTCTCCCACGAAAACAAGGCACTCGCCATGAGGCAGCGAAAATTCTACGTCGCATCCGACGTGTGGCAAAAAATGAGGATCTATCAAGTTAAAACGAAACATACAAAGTGGATCATATCTGCTAAGGTGACAGGTGTTAATGTTTTTCATGGAGTTTGAAATGAAACAAGTATCTAACCTCTTAATGGTTTTCCTTTTTATCCTTTCGGCCTGTGCTACCAAAAGCTCTGACCGATACAGAGAAGGTGACAACAAGGGACAGGCAGTTGCTCTGACAGTTGAAGAAGAGAAAAAACTCACACGTGAGGCTCTTCCTCAAATGAGTAAGGAATATCCCAAAGTAGAAAACCGTAAATTGCAGGAATACATTGAGCGAATGGGTCAAAAAATTGTTCGCGCCAACAATCTGAACGGCCATCCCTATACTTATACATTCACAGCTGTTGATTCTCCGATGGTCAACGCCTTCGCCATGCCAGCAGGAAGTGTGTTTATTACAGCACCGATCATTGCGATGGCAGACTCAGAAGCTGAGATCGCCGGAGTTCTTGGGCACGAAATCGGTCACGTCGTTGCCCGACACACGGCCGAGAGAATGTATGTCGCCAAGAAAGAGCAAGGGAAAACCTGGCTCATGGGTGGTATCGGCGCGGGTGTAGGACTTGCTGCAGGATTTTTCCTTGGTAAAAAAATGTGCGATCCAAAAGACACTGTTTGCCGCGGTAAATTTGCTCTCGGTGGTGGTGCTGTTGGAGCAGCCGGTGGTCTGATGGTTCAAAAATACGGCTTCATGAAAAACTCACAGGAAGATGAACTTGAATCTGACAGAGTAGGATTCCGGTACGCTGTTAATACTGGTTACGATAAAAACAAAGTAGGAGACTTCTACGCAAAACTTCAGGCGATGGAAAAAGAATCGAAGAAAAGTGGTAACGCTGTTACGAACTGGCTCTCAGATGCCATGTCTTCTCACCCGCCATCAGATTCTCGTGTTTCTCAGGCAAGTGAGCTGAAAGGTAAACTTCAGAATAATTCGTCACTCGTGTCTACGCCTGAATTTGAATCAATGAGAAGTATTGCCCGGGAGATTGTCAAAAAATCAGAAGCAGCAGCGAGAGCGAAAGCGAAGACTGCGACTAAGGGCTAGCGGCCACTTCAAAGTAGTTCCATGCCTCAAGTTGCGTGAGGCCTGGAACTAAAGATCCAGGATAAGTCAGTACCCAGTAATTCTTTTCCTTAACCAGATTTTTCATCCCTTCACTTCCGGAATCTTTCACCAGGATATGCAGAGTATTTTTTGGCATGGAATGCATGATCTTCGCAGACCAGTTAACGTAGGCCAGAGGTGAAGGATATGTTTTGATTTTCTTCTGCTGGAGTAGCCATTTCACAACTCCATCCTGAACGATGATCATCTCCGGGGGCCGGCCATTGTTCAAACCACCCAGATAATAGACGACACTTCGATCTTGAGGAGTTTGCTGGAGAAGAGTTGCTGCAGAATTTTCCATTTTCATTCTCAAGGCAGAAAATTCTTTTTCACACCCTTGAACAAATAAGGCCAATTCTTTCTCTACAAGGTGACCAACCTCAAGCGGATTGAGTCCCCTCGTTTTGATTTCAATGGACTGAATGGAACTGATGGGTGCCAGCACAGAATTGATTTCGCGACTTTCATCATAAAATAAGACTCCACCGCCCAACTCTTTGAAAGTGTCGTGAGAGAGGTAGATCCCTGCCGGAAATCTTCTGCCACTGAATTCAGATTTCTGTATGGGGTTGAAGACGGAAATGCCTTTTACGACTGGATTAGTAAGAAGGCCCATTTCTCTCAGGGCCACTGAAGTGACTCCGGAGAAACTATAAACTTTCGAAACATGCTTTTTAAACTGGCAGGCGCCAGACTCAAAGGAAAATAAAAAGAGCAGAAGACTAAGCGAGATGCGCATCCATGACCTCGTTCGCCTTGCGATCACAATACTCATTTTGAGGATGGCCCGCGTGGCCTTTCACCCAAACCCACTCCACCTGCATGAAATTATTTTTCACTTCGTCGAGCTCTTGCCATAGTTCAAGATTTTCAGGTGCCTTGTTATCAGCTTTTTTCCAACCTCTCGACTTCCAACCGGCAACCCATGTCTTCATTCCATCCACGACGTATTTTGAATCTGTGAGCACTTTAATTTTTGTCAGGAGCGGATCGAGTCCTTTCTCAGGAAGAGTAGACTTTAATTCCCGCAGACCATATATCGGCCCGCTCAATTCCATTTTATTATTGGTGGTCATGCCTGAGAACTCGACACCTTCGATGAGTATGCTGCCGGCGTGATCCTGAACAACAAAGGCATAAGCACCTGGACCCGGATTTCCGCGACATCCACCATCAGAGTAAAGAGCTATCGTCATCGGTTCAGTGCTGATTTCGGCCGGGGGTGGAAGTGGCCTGTCGCCCGAATCGCTGTCACTTTCCTCGACGCTTTCAATGGAGCTTTGAATCTGTTGAAAGGCCTCCAGAATCGATTCCGGGAGGGTCATTTGAGAATCCAGCCATTTCTTAACAGATTGCAGAGATCTCAAGTGCTTTTTTTTCATTCCTCGCCTTTTATCCGGAGCAGCAAAGTGCGCTTTCCCTTTGCCAATTTTTTAACGCAAGAGTATCTTTCCAAGAACAAAAACCCCTCTGTGAGGCACTGCCCTTGAGTCTTCCATTTTCGATTAAAGTTTATAAACAATACTTTAATTTTGCATCCTCGCATTTCATGATTTTTGAAAATGGCACAAGAGAGCCACTTCATGGTCATAATTATCGCGTGCAAGTCAAAGGCGAAGCTCCATCACTGGAAGGTGATATGGTTTTTGATTTTCTTGATATTAAGCCTATCGTGCGCGAGATCTGCGACAGTCTCGATCACAAACTTCTGATCCCCAAAGAGAACAAGCACCTTAAAATTTACAGCGAAAAGAAAAATATTGTGATTCAAACTCCGGACGAGAGCATCTTCTCAATTCCGGAATCAGATGTCCTTCTTCTTCCAATCCAGAATTCAAGTGCAGAAAGAATTGCTGTCTACATCTGCGACGAAATCCGCACTGCCGTTAAACAGCGCTTTAATTACACATTTACCAGCCTCGAAGTTGAGGTTGAAGAAACACCGGGCCAGTCTGCCGTGTATGTTCACAGGGAAACGGTATGATCTTTTCAGAAATCGACAAAGGTTCATCCGCAGAAGGATATGATATTCCCGTTTTTAAAACGGATATCAAAGCACCGAAGTATCTCTACCTTATTGGTGGAGTACACGGTGATGAAGTTGAAGGCGTATACGTCCTGAAAGAACTCTTTCAATGGCTCAAACTTGAGCATTCAATGAAAGACATGCCCATCATCGTTATTCCTATCCTTAACGTTGATGGTTACCGTGCTCAATCCCGGGTTAATGCTCACTCTGTGGATCTGAATAGAAATCTTCCGACGAAAGACTGGAGTAACACTCACACCCAGGCCAAATACAATCCGGGAACGAAGCCACTATCTGAACCTGAGAATCAATTCCTCGTTAAACTTCTCGATAAATATAAGCCCGGCCTCATCATTTCTTTCCACACATGGAAGCCCATTCTGAATTATAACGGTGATTGTCAGGACATTGCTGAATTCATGGCCGGTTTTAATAAGTATGAAATTTCATCTGATATCGGTTATCCGACACCTGGTTCTCTTGGAACCTTTGCTGTTGAAAAGTATGAAGCACCAGTGCTGACTTTTGAATGCCCTGAACTCAAAAAACATCGTGAGAGCCTGAAAGAAATCTGGAAGGAAAACGAAGAGGGTTTGAAGAGTATTTTTAAATCCGATCTGATTTCTAAAAAACTTAAGCCGCAGTAAAAAAAAGCCTTCCGAAGAAGGCTTTTTTTTTAATTAAGAAGCTTTGGTATATTTGATGACTTCTACAGGGCAGGCTTCTGCAGCTTCCTGAATGCGAAGACCGTCATCCAGTGGTGCATTGAGACGAATGATACAAGTGTCGGCCAGAACTTCGAAAACTTCCTTGTAAATATCTTCGCAAGCGTTACAGACAATACATCCAGGCTCGATCCAGACTTTTGCAATGGGAAAGTTAGGAACAGCTTCTTTTGCAGGACCCGCAGCAGCAGCTCCTCCACCCATACCGGCAAATTGAGCAGCAAACGCCGGATTCGTAGGAATCGCGAGTTGGACACCTTTACCAGGAACAACATCAGCAATGAAGCTGCGAACAGGAATATCAATAGGCGGACCCATTGTTTTAGTAGGACCATTGAGTTTATTGCCAGTCTGATATTCTTCAACGGTCATTTGAGCATCAGTCATGAGCTTCTTGAATTTAGGGCCTTTCATATCGAACTGAAATGAAACTCCGTCTTTTGTTGAACTCACTTCTACCTGAATCATCGCGAGGTCTAAATTCTTAGCGCCGAGAAGTTCTATGAACCCCGGGCCCATATCAACTTCAACAGCGAACGTTCCTGTTTTCGTTTCAAAAGGCTTCTTCACTTCAACTTGAGTTGGAGTACCGAATGGGTTGAACAGACGAAGTTTAATGTTATCAATGCGAGCAGGCTCTTTTGCAGAATTCCACTTGAATCCGAAAGCGAAGAAGTTCCCACTTTGAGTTGATCTGAGAAGAGTCAATTTAGGCTTTCCGAAGAGAGTTTCGAAAGTTCCGATCAGGAGAGAAAGACCGGCAAGGCCCACGACGAGATTTATAACTAAGAATATGGCCACGCCCATGGCGATTAAGCTGGTTGTCACAGCGACTCCTATGTATCCTGTTTCTGCAAAAATTATAGCCTAATAGCGCGAAAAGGTGAACAAAAACCTCAATCCCTTTCTTGTCTGCCACCTGAGTTTTTTTGTACAATGACTGCATGTTTATTCTCGATCAAATCAAAGCATTCACCGTGGCCTTCTGCCTGGGAGTTGCACTAATACCGGTTTGTTTAATCGCTGTTCCTTTCAGATTGAAAAAGCGTCTCTCGATTGTCATTCCTTTCTGGAAATTTGCAGCCAGATTCGCGATGCGACATGCATGCGTTTCTACCATTGATATTGCCGACGACAGACGTACTCCTGAGTTCAGAGCTCTCGGAGACACCGGCATTTTTATCGCCAATCACCAGAGCTTCATCGATATTCCATTGATGGTAACTATGTACGGTGTGCCTCCTATTATGAAGAAAGAAGTCCTCTACGTTCCTTTTATAGGTCAGCTTGGCTGGATTTGCGGCGCCATGCCTGTTTCAAGATCCAGCATGGGCTCTAAACGAAAAGTTTTTGAGCAAACAAAAAATCGGATTCTGAAAGATAAAATTGGTATTCAGGTTTATCCGGAAGGAACAAGGTCAAAAACCGGCGAACCTCAGCCTTTTGAAAATATCAAAAGAGCTCTGCTCGTTCTCGCTTTCAAAGAAAAAATTCCTGTCACTCCAACAAGTATCTTTGGAACTCGCGGAGTTATGAGTAAGCACGGTTTCTTCATCACTAAACGTCACGTGGGAATTATTGTTCATCAGGAACTCAGACCTGAAAACTTCCAGACTTCAGATGAATTTGCGAGAGCTTGTTGGGATAAAGTACTAGAAGGTTACATTGAGCTCACTCAGAAGATTGCTCACCTGAATAAAAATTGATCTTGGGCCTGATTTCCAGAGGAGAAGTGAGCTCTCCCATTCCAATTGTCTTTCCAGTTTCATCACAAACCCAGAAAAATTTATCAGAGACATTTTCCGTAGCTGATTGAATTTCACAATCTGCTTTTTTGAGAAAGGCCCCACACTGAAACCCGCGCATTTTATCATACGGCAGGGAAAATTTCGGAAGACTCAATACTGATTCAATCGGAATCGCTTTTTCCATAATGGGAAGTTCACCATCTTTAGGCCAGTCTTTCATGCGCAAGGCAGATTCCATAGGAACTCCACCCACTCGCGACCTGACAAGAGATACAAGTGTACCTATGGTCCCGAGGTCATGGCATATATCGGTGAAAAGTGTTCTGACATAAGTGCCAGAACTTACCGTGACCTCAAATGCCAGATATGGGAATGCGTACTTAACGATTCGAAACGAATAAATTTTTCGAAGAACGGGTTCTTTTTTTATTTCTACGCCCTCACGGGCCCACTGATGAAGATTCTTGCCGAGAAACTTTGTTGCAGAATATTTGTGTGGCGCCTGCATGTAATCACCAATGAATTTCTCGCTCAGTCTTTCCTGGAGAAAATCGACGGGAAATCTGGAAATCTCTTGCTTGAGATAGGCCGTTTCATCTTTTTGAATGATCTCGCCGGTATAATCTCCGGTCGGAGTTTCAATTCCGAGCTTGCCGACTGCGAGATAAGTCTTTGGTGAATATTCGTGGATAAACTCGTTGAGTCTGGATGCACCAGCGACTCCAATCATCAACACACCTGAAGCAAAAGGATCGAGTGTTCCAAAGTGGCCAATTTTCCCATAGCCCTTCGGGAGATTTCTTTTGAAATGTCTTACGACATCGTATGAAGTTATCCGTGCAGGCTTAAAAATATTAAAAATGAGTGGAGGAAACTGAACGGGTGGCTTACTTTTCGTCATCCGAAGGGTCTTGTAGAAGACGATCGATCTTATTCGCGTCTTCAAACTGAGAATTGTAAATGAAGTGAATTTCCGGAGTGTGACGGACGTCCATCTTACCCGAGAGAAGCTTTCTCATTCTTCCGGCAGTGCTTTCAATGGCCTCTTTGGCATCTCCGCGCTTGGAGACATCGAAGGTATCCCAGTAAACTTTGGCGTGAGAATAATCCTGAGTCAGTTCAACGTGAGTCACTGAAACATTCATGAGTCTGGAGTCCGCGAATTCCCTTCTAAGGGCGAGATTAATCTCATCGCGGACTCTTTCCTCGTATTTTAGCTTTGAAAATTTATTTCCGCGTCCCTGTTGTCCGGCCACTTTTTGTCCTTAGAGGGTCGCTTCTTGAGTGAGAGATCTTTTCTTCTCTTCCATAATGTAAGCTTCGAACAAGTCATTGACTCTTACATCATTGAAACCTTCGAGTGCCATACCACATTCAAATCCGTTCTTAACTTCTTTAACTTCATCCTTAAAGCGTTTGAGAGTTGAGAGTTTTCCGTCGAACATGATTTTGCCATCACGGAGGAGACGAATGTTACAACCACGCTCAATCTTCCCGTCGATGACCGCAGTACCTGCAACTGTCCCGATTTTAGGAATAGCGAATGTTTCACGAACTTGAGCACGACCGATGTATTTCTCAACGCTTTCAGGAGTGAGCATGCCTTCGAGAGCAAGAGTCACATCATTGATAAGTTCGTAGATGATCGAGTATGTCTTGATATCTACGCCTTTTTCTTCAGCGATGCGACGTGCTGTCGTCACGGGTCTCATATTGAAGCCCATGATGAACCCTTTCGAGTTCGCCGCGAGATTCACATCTCCATCAGTGATAGCACCTACGCCACCAGCAATAACGTCAACCGACACTTCTTCGTTACCAAGTTGTTCAACAGCAGTCTTGATGGCTTCGTATGAACCTTGAACGTCAGAACGGACGATGAGTTTGAGAACTTTTTTCTCAGTTTCAGAATTGTTCTGTGCGCTTGCAAAGAAATCTTCGAGACTGACTTTTTTCTCTTCGATAGAAGCGTTCGCGAATGCTTTACGGTCGTTAATACGGTTCTCAACGATCTTGCTTGCTTCACGTTCAGTTTTCACAACGTTCAGAATGTCACCAGGAGAAGGAACGTTCTCAAGACCGAGAATCTGAACAGGAGTCGAAGGGCCTGCTGATGTCAGCATCTTACCGGCGAAGTCCATCAGTGAACGGGCGCGACCTGAAGTCTCACCAACCACGATAGCATCACCTTTTTCGAGAGTTCCTTTCTGGATAAGAATCGTTGTTACCGGACCACGTCCAACTTCAATTTTCGATTCAATCACAACACCTTCAGCAGGACCTTTCGCGTTCTCGCGAAGATCCATGATTTCTGCCTGAAGCTGGATGGCCTCAAGAAGACTATCAACGCCTTCACCTGTCAGAGCGGAAACATGGACGAATTGAGTTTCTCCACCCCAGTCTTCAGCGAGGAGGCCGTAATCAACGAGACCTTGTTTAACTTTATCCGGGTTTGCACCTGGCTTATCAATTTTGTTAACAGCAACGATGACCGGAACTCCAGCATTCTTCGTGTACTTAATTGACTCTACAGTTTGTGGCATAACACCATCATCTGCAGCCACAACGAGAACAACGATATCAGTGACGTTAGCTCCACGCTGTCTCATGGCACCGAAAGCCGCGTGACCAGGAGTATCCAGGAAAGTAAGCATAGAATCTTTAACTTTAACTGAGTAAGCGCCGATGTGCTGAGTGATACCACCAGCTTCACCTGAAGCAACTTTTTCCTTACGGATATAATCGAGGAGAGAAGTTTTCCCGTGATCGACGTGACCCATGATCGTGATGATTGGGTTACGAGTCGGGAAAACGGATTTATCTTCGCCGGCATTCTTGTTGAGAACAGCATCTTCACTGAAAGCAACGTCTTCAACACGGTAGTTGTAGAGAGCTGCAATTGTTCCGGCGAGTTTCACACCAATATAATCTTCAGGACGAACGAGAAGATTAATCTCAAGCATCTTGTTCGCGAAAGCATCAAATTTCTGACTGAGCTTCCCTGCGAGGTCATCCGCCGTAACTACGCCGTGAATTGTGATGACTCGTTTGGATTCCTTAACTTCAGTAATAAGAGTCCTTTGAGTTGGTCCACTGTAGAGTTTCTTCTTTTTAGCTGGAGAATAGATCGCCTTACCTACGAGACCTGAAGCGAATTTTAATTCTTCATCAGCACGGATAACGGTGATGTCTTTTTTCCCGGCTCCGGCTTTTTTACCCATGATCGCCGCAAGGTCGCCCATGCGTTTCTTATCGCGATCCTCTTCAGACATTTCACTTTCATCTGGAGCGGCAGGGGCAAGACGGTTTGGTTCAAAAGTTTTCTTAGCACCTGCGGGTGCATTCGGATCTTTTTTCTTCTCTTCAGGAGTGAAGATCGGAGTGAAGCTATGACGCTTTTCTTCGTAGTAATCTTTCTTAGGATCACGAACACGATTGTTCAGAACTCCAAGGGCTGCAGCTGCATCCTGGCTTTCTTTGGCAACTTTTTCAGCAGCAGCAAGATGTATGGCTTCTTCTTTAGCTTCAATAGCTTTCTTATCTTCTTCTTCCTTCTGAGCTTTAGTCTTCCGTTTAACGGTGAAGATTTTCGGCTTATCATCGGCCGCAGCTTCCACAGCTTGAGCAACCGGTGGAGCCTGAACAATGGCCGTAACAGGAATGACATCCTCAGGTGCAGCTACGACTGTAGCCGCTGGAGGAGCTTCCTCTACAGCTGATTCTTTTTTGACTACTTTTCTGACAACGGCTTTTTTAACCGGAGCAGAATTTTTTGTAGGTGTTTCATAGGCAGCCTTGGCCTTTAAGACTTCGTCGTCTGTAAGACTCGCCATATGGTTTCGTACATTGAACCCCATAGTCTTGAGCTTCTCAACGAGGTCGAGGGCACCGACACCAATTTCACTGGCAAGTTCGTAAACTTTTTTTGCCATGTTCTTTTTCTCCAATTCCTAGTGGATAACCACTACTTCAATTTAAAGGCAGCAAGTTCTTCACGAAGGCGTCTTTCAGCTTCAGAGAACTTGGTAACATCATCAGTTTTATTATGTGAAGAAGATGATCTTTCTGGACGCTTGAATCCGCTCTGGTTAGGAACAGCAGAAGCAGAAATGATTTCTGCGTTCTCATCAAGGTCAGTTTTGATCGTCTCATCTTCAAGGGCCGTAGATGCCGTATCAATCATTGTTTTAGCGTCAACAACGGATTTACCAAGGTATTTCGCAACTTCTTCAGCAGTCGCAGCAGCAAGATCAACAATCGACATGATCCCTTTCTGAACGAGAACCTGCGCAGTGGCTTCAGAGACGATCGGAAGCTGAACAAGATTCTCAACTGCCAACTTAACTCTTTCCTGAAGTTTAACTTTAGAAATGATGTTGATCTTCCAGCCAGTTAACATGGCCGCAAGACGAACGTTCTGTCCTCTCTTACCGATGGCGAGAGAAAGCTGATCGTCTTCAACGATAACATCAATGGTATGGTCATTGTGGTTCAAAGATACAGACTGGATATCAGCAGGTGCAAGAGCTGCACGAGCGAAAGTTTCAGTGTCTTCGTTCCAGCGAACGATATCAATTTTTTCACCTTGAAGTTCATTGACGATATTCTGAACGCGTGAACCCTTCATACCAACACATGCTCCGACCGGATCAATGTCACGGTCCTGAGATGCAACGGCAATCTTAGCTCTGTGTCCTGGCTCGCGGGCAGCTGCTTTAACTTCGATTGTTCCATCAGCGATTTCAGGAACCTCTATTTCAAAGAGCTTAACGAGGAACATAGGAGATGTACGAGTGAGGCGGATTTCAGGTCCACGGTTCGTCATCACAACTTCAGAAAGATAAGCCTGGATACGGTCACCTGGTTTGAAAGACTCACCGAAGATGATTTCTTTCTTAGGAAGAATCGCATCTGACTTACCAAGATCGATAACAACGTTACCTTTCTCGAAACGACGTGCAATACCTGTAACGAGGTCGCCTTCGCGGTGTTTGAATTCAGAGAACAGGATGTCTCTTTCAGCATCGCGGACTTTCTGGAAAATAATTTGTTTTGCTGTCTGGATGTCTACACGTGAGAAACCAGGGTTCTCAATTTTGAGACCGAGTTGATCGCCGACTTCACAATCTTCATCCAGTTTCTTTGCAGAATCGAAATCAATTTCAACGATTCCATCACGGACTTTTTCTACAACGTTTTTATATTGGTAGATTTCTACTTCGCCGTCGTTTTCATTATAACGAGCTTCGTATTCGCCTTGAATACCGAACTTCTTACGAGCAGTCACAAGGAACGCCTGTTCAATTGCACCCACGATGAATTCTTTTTTGATTCCGCGGTCTTTGCCCAGCTGTTCAATGACTCGTCCTAGTTCTGAAAAGTTCACAGTACTCTCCTTATTCTTTCACCGATTTCAAATCGGGATCTAAATTGGCTTTTTTCACCTGTTCATATTTGAGTTTCAACTTGAAACCCTGCACGGATAAAATAAAATCCGTGTCACTTACACTTTCTAAAACACCCCGTAACTTCTTCTCACCCTTAATACCCTTGGGAGCACCAAGAGTTTGCTCTTCAGACAACTGGCCCATAATGACCACGAGGATTGTCTCACCAATGCTCATTCGGAAATGCTCAAGGTTGGCGAGGTGTCTGAACACCCCGGGAGATGAAACTTCCAAAACAACGTCTTCCGGAATCCAGGTCTCAGTTTCAAATGCTGGTGAAAGTGCTTTATCCACTTTCACGCAATCTTCAATCAGTGCAGAACCTGTGCGTGGATCCTGGATGTATAAACGAAGAAGTTTTTGAGTGTTAACATACTCTAAATCATAGAGTCGGTAACCAGCTTCAAGAACAACAGGCTCGCACATATGCAGAAACTTTTTCTCCACACCGGTCGGTTCTTCTTTTATCTTCATATAAATAAAAAAGGGCGGAAAATCATTCCACCCTTTCTCCACTAACAATTAAAATGAGTAGGCGTCCTTTTTAGCAAACTTGAATCAAAAGAGCAATTTAAACTCGGTTTAACTTACAGCACCACGTCCATGGTGAGGGCATCTCCCCCGTCAGAATAGAAGTTTTTGATCAGGCGCAGGAGCTTAAATCCGGCCTTCTCATAAAACTTAATCGCCCTTGTATTGCTCTTTTCTACCTCGAGAAAGATCCGGCCTATGCCTTTATCTTTGAGGACACCGCAAGTTTGATCAAAGAACTGTTTTGCTTCTCCACTTCCCTGCAGCTCAGGCCTGACTAAAAGCTTCAACAGATGCGCTGCCTCATCGCCAGGAACAATGGAAAACAACCCAAACCCCTTCAGTTTGTCCGGGGTTCCCCAAAGAGCGAGGAAATGGATATTCCAATCAAGATCCACCCACTGGCCTGTATTCCAGGGTCGATAGAAATATTCCCGATCTAGCCTGATGACTTCTTCCACGTGAACGAAGTCGAAAGGGACAAAGGAATTACCAGTAATATTCATGCGTAAATTGCTTATCGAGAGATTCAACAAAGAGATCAATTGAAGGACGGACAGAATCGAAAGTCGAATTTTCGGATTTTACTTGTTGGCCATATCTGGTCCTCAGGTAAATCTCCATCTGCATCAGGGCAATGAAATTGGTTTTTAAGGTGTCCTTGTAAAGGACTGCAGAACCACACTTATTTTCACCGGAACTGTCGCGAATGAGCTTTGAGAGTACCGGAGACACCTTGCCCTTCTGGTCTTCCGAATATCTGAGCATCTTGAAAAAATATCTGAGCTTTAAAAGTACCGGCTCATTCTGGTGAAGATACTTCACAACGGCTTCGTTTTCAGAGGGAAAGCTGGCCACAAAAGATTCAGTCTCTTTAATGAAAGAGTGATGAAAATATTTGATCACCATGGAGTCAGGATAAATACAATCAAGGGATATTAGATTTCTGAGTTGGTATTCGACGTCTTGGAAGGAAACAGTGCGATCGATGATTTTAATAATGTAGCGATCAGTGGAAACCAGTTTTGCAAAACCGGTTTCCACCAAAAGCAGACTATACAGGAGAACTAATTTCGATATTTCCGATATTCTTTTGTTTAACAACTTCGTTCTCTTTATGGAAACGAGCGTTCACACGAGGGTTGAAGGTATATCCATCTTTCCCACGGAGAATGTACTGGCGCTTGATTCCTTTCGGTTCAATCAGCTTACGAAGGCGGCTGATTGACGTGTAAATCAACTTATCGTGGATAAGTGGGTTGTACTCGTCTTTCCAGATCATCTTCGCGAGATCTTCTTTATTATAGTAAGTGCCCGGGGTCTGCGCCAAGAGGAAAAGGATCTCAAGGAGAACGAAGCGATGCTTGAAATCGATTACGCCGAGGCTTTTCTCGTGAATGACACGGTTGTGACGGTCAAGATAGAGATCTACGCTTGAATCGTTCACATCTTCAACTTCCATCATAATCAACTGCTCAAGGCGTTTGAAATATTGGTCGTCGAGGGAGTTCTGTGCAAGGCCGAAAAGCATGAGAGATTTCGAGAACTCTCCCATCTTCTTAAGAGCAACACCTTTATTAAGGAGAACGTAGTTATGCATGTTCCAGCAACGTTTCGAGTGAAGGAGCTTCATCGCGAGATCGTACTGAGGAAGAGCAGCAACGTAGTCACCAAGCTCGCGGAGTGTGTTACCCCAGAGAAGGTGCATACTACCTTTGAGGTAACCCTTTTTAAGGATATTCAATAGTTCATTTAATTGATTGAGATGTTGGATGGCGTCTGTGAACGCTTTCATCTGATAAGCATTCGTTGCCATGGCATAAAGAGACTTGGCCATGAGTTCAGGCTCATTTTCAGTCTGAGCTTTGCGGTAGGCCTGATTGAAGTTTTTCTGAGCCTCCTGGAATTCACCTTTATATGTGTTCACCACAGCAGCGTTATAGAAATACTCGCCATTCAAAGATGGAAGGCTTGAAACTGTCTGGTCAAGAAGTTCAGCAGAGAGAGTGATGTATTTGTTTGCTTCTCTTTCATTCAGGCTTTCAGAATAAATACGAATCAGAAATCCGTAGATTTTGAAGATTGCAAAAGCATCTTGTGGAAGCTCTGTGCGCGTGAGAGCGAAGAGGAAGTGCTCTTCAGCTTTTTCGAAATCAGCTTTATCATAGTAGATTTTTGCGAGACGATAGTGTGCTTGACCTTCAATACGACTTGAATCAGCCGGAAGGTGAGCAAGAAACCTGTCGTCCTTTGCTAAATCCACCACGGCCCGACTCATCAATGTTTCAATTGATGGTGATTGAATGGTTTCCATAAAGAGATCTCCTAGATATGTCGCAAGACTGCTGATCTTACAATCCAATAGTGGTAACCTTAAACCGCATCCAAAATGAAATGGCAACATGGTTGTTAGAACTGACTTAGCAAATGACTTTATTTTAACGATATTAGACGTTTGAACCATGTAAGAGTGGGGGTAGTGGAGACAAGTTGACCCCATTTTTTCGAGTGAAAACTCAGCCCCCTCCCACGTTTATTCTTACACTCCCGAGAACGATATCTATTTAACCTTTGTAAGTCATTGATAGAACGGGAGCGGATTGGTAGGATTTCGAAACCGAATCATCCATATATATAGAGACTAGAAAGAGGATTTCATGGCCAAGTACGATCTCGATACTCTCCGACATTCAACTGCTCACTTGATGGCCCAGGCTATCATGGAACTTTATCCAGACGATAAAGTGCAATTGGGTATCGGTCCCACCATCGAAAATGGTTTTTATTACGACATTGAGATGAATACCAAACTGGCCGATGAACATCTGAAGCAGATCGAAGAAAAGATGAAAGAAATCATCAAGCGCAATCTTCCCGTCGTTCGCCACGAAGTGTCCCGCGAAGAAGCGATGAAACTTTTCGCTGAACGTGGCCAGACACTTAAGGTTGAATTGATCAGAGATATTCCGGATGGCGAAGTGATCAGTTACTACACTCAGGGTGATGCATTCTTTGATCTTTGTACCGGTCCGCACGTTGAAAAAACTTCTGAACTCACTTTCTGGTTCAAACTTCTCCATACTGCAGGTGCTTACTGGAGAGGTGATCAGACTCGTCCGATGCTCCAGCGTATTTATGCTGCCTGCTTCAGCTCGAAAGAAGAACTCAAAGAATATCTGACTCAGATTGAAGAAGCGAAAAAACGCGATCACCGTAAACTTGGTAAAGAACTTGAACTCTTTATTTTTGATCCGGTTGCACCTGCCTCCCCTTTCTTTATGCCTAAGGGAGCACTCGTTTACAACGGACTCGTGGACTTCATGAGACGCATCTATAAAAAATTCGATTATCAGGAAGTCATCACTCCGCAAATTCTGGATGTTGATCTCTGGCATACTTCTGGTCACTATGAAAAATACCACGAGAACATGTACTTCACGCAGATTGATGAAAGAGAGTTCGCACTCAAGCCGATGAACTGTCCTTGTCACATGCTAATGTTCGCTCACTTCCGTTATTCATACAGAGATCTTCCACTTCGCTTTGCGGATTTCGGAAGACTTCACCGTTATGAAAAATCAGGGGTGGTCTCGGGGCTCACTCGAGTTCGTACTTTTTGCCAGGATGATGCGCATATATTTATCCAGTTCGAAGGGATTCAGCAGGAAATCAAAACGCTGATGGAGATGTTCTTCATTGGTTATGAGCATTTCGGATTCAAGAAGGTTAAAATCGGTTTCTCAACTCGTCCTGAAAAGCGTGTGGGGTCCGATGAAACGTGGGATCGCGCTGAAGCTGCGTTGAAAGCTGCTCTCGATGCCTCTGGAAAAGATTATTTTATCAATGAAGGTGACGGAGCTTTCTACGGACCTAAAATCGATATCCAGGTAGCTGATGCTCTTGGCAGGTATTTCCAGCTTGGTACTATCCAGCTCGATTTCCAGTTGCCAGAAAGATTTGATCTCAAATTTACAAATCAAAATGGCGAGATGGAAAGACCAGTGGTAATCCACCGCGCTCTCCTAGGATCTCTTGAAAGATTCATCGGTGTTTATCTCGAGCACGTTGCTGGCGCATTCCCTTTCTGGTTGTCCCCTGAACAGGCCGTGATTATTCCGATTAAAAATGAACTTCACCTTGAAGCAGCAAAAAAACTTGAGAAAGATCTCAAGGCAAAGGGTTACCGCGCACGCGTGGATGATCGTAACGAATCGATGGGTCTCAAAACCCGTCAGGCACAAACAGGAAAAATTCCTTACATGCTTGTCCTCGGTGATAAAGAGATTGAAGAGAAAACAGTCTCTGTTCGAAAGTATGGCGAGATGAAATCTGACACGATGGCATTGGCCGATCTCTTCTCTCATTTTGCAACACTGGAACTTGAAAAAACTCCGGCATCACTTAGGGACTAACGATGGCTTCAAGGACCGTTCTTCTTCTTTCCGGCGGTGGTGGATCTGAGCACGAGGTTTCTCTTGTTTCGGTTCAATACATCAAGAAATGTCTGGAAGATCTTCCAGGCATAAATCTCATCATGGTGGAAGTCGCTAAAGACGGAAGCTGGTTACAGGATACCGGCAAAAAAGTATTACTCGATGCCGGCGCAACTCTGAGAACATTCGGTGACCTCAATGGAAACGGAATCAAAATTGATTACGCTGTCCCTTGCTTCCATGGTTATCCGGGTGAAACGGGTGACATCCAGGCACTCTTCGAAATGATGAAGCTTCCTTACCTCGGGTGTAATTCTGAAACGAGTAAGATGTGCTTCAATAAAGTGACGACGAAACTCTGGGCAGAAGCGCTGGGTGTTCCGAGTACTCCATTTGTTTTTCTTTCCTCATTAAATGAAGCTTCTTTGCAAACCGCCATCAATTTTCAGAATAAGCATGGTGATGTGGTGATCAAGGCTTCAAGCCAGGGATCATCAGTCGGGTGTTATCTGGTTGAAAAAGGCACAGACCCGCTTCAAACAATTGAGAAAGCTTTCAATCTCTCCCCGTACGTATTGATTGAAAAAAGAATGAAGCCGCGTGAGATCGAAGTTTCAGTTTACGAGTTCGATGGAAAACTCCAGGTTTCATATCCCGGCGAAATTATTTGTCCTTCAAATTTCTATTCTTACGAAGAAAAGTATTCAACGAAGAGTGAGACTAAAACAGAAACCAAAGCTCAAAACCTTACAAGACAGCAGTTAAGTGAGATTTCCGACTACGCTACTAGGCTTTATCATGGCCTCAAACTCCGCCATCTTTCACGGATTGATTTCTTCCTGGACGACGGTGTGATCTATCTCAATGAGATTAATACTTTTCCCGGCCTTACCCCTATCTCCATGTTCCCTAAGATGATGGAGGCCAACGGCCACTCATTTAAGCACTTTCTAGGGCAGCAGATAGGCAAATAATGATGGTCTCTTTGGGGGCCTGTCTTTAGGGTAAACTGTCCCGGTGGGTGCTTTAAAAGAAATTCCTTCATACATTGAACATCATCGCCTTGCGCTGAAGCTTAAACCTATTCTGGTGGGTGAGCTGTATCTGGCCCGAAAACTCAAATTTCCGGTTTTCATTTTCAGAAATGGAATTTTTTATCCCGTCATCAGCGAAGGTACTTTTCCCACTAAAGATATCATCACAACATTGATCCGGAATTCTTACCGGGAAGTTTATCTTTATCCTGAAGACATTTCTGAGATCAAAGCAAATCTCGAAAATGCGCTCATTAAAATTACCCGTTCTCTTTCTGTGGGTGATCCTCTCGAGAACGGAACGAAAGACCTTAAACTCCTTTCACTCAATCTGGCGGGGGTTTATCAGAATCCTCACAATGATGATTTGCTGATGCTCCAGTTTCAGAGCAGCCAGAATCTCAGTAAATTCTTAATCGAGAATAAAAAATTTCTTCCGTATTACTACCACTCACTCACGAAAGAAAATTTCCACTTTACACTCTCTCAGCCAATGCTCTCTTCCCTCATGCTTCTTTCGTTTCTTAATACGATTCATGCCTTCCATGAAAAAGAACTCGAAAACCTTTTCATGGCGAGCTATCTCAAAGACATTGGGATGTCGCTAATACCTGACGAAAAGTATGACCAAAAAGTACTTAACGAACGTGATAAACAATTATTTAGTAATCATGCTGATTATTCATTCGATCTTCTTGAAGGCCGGATACCGTTATCAAAAAATTACCTGACTATTATCAAACACCATCATTTTCTCAATGATAAGCTCTTGCTCCTTTTAGGTAAGGAACAGAAGAAACTCCAGGATAAAGACACTGTACTGGGCATTGAGAGCACTCTGGTGGCAGTATTTGATATCGTCGTTGCTATGACTTCACCACGCCCCTATCGTAAATCTCAGTCACTTTATCAGGCCCTCGAGATCATCAAGAGGATGATGGCTGATGATTACCCTCAGGAATTTAGAGCTCTTGTTGTCTTCCTCAAGCAGTTTTTCAAAATCTAACCTTTCCAAAGCGTCTAAATTTTCTCAAAATCTTTCTATAAGAGATTTTCATTACCAGAAATTCCAAGGAGGGAATAATGGCGCAGGAACAGAGCCCACTGACCGGTATCATCGAAGAAGATAAAGTCGTCATCGACTTTGGTGAATTCGAAGGCAAATCAGTCCTTGAAATTGCCGACACGAAACCCGATTTCTACCAGTTCCTGCTTGAGCAGAAAGAAACAGGAAATTTTTCCATTCGTCGTACGAAGGATAAAATTTTCAGGCTCTACATTCATCAGACATACTTGAACTAATTAAGGGGAGCATTAGCTCCCCTTCTTATTTTTTATGAAAGTATTTTTTCTTATTTTATCTTTATTCATCAGTTCTGCTTTTGCAGACTTCGAATCAGATCTCGCAGAGGTCGCGACATTCAAGACAGACGAATTTGAAAACCCCAAGAATTATACATCACTCTCGAACACCTCCGGACTTCTCACAGAAGAGTTTGTCTCAAAGGTCATGAATGATGAGAAGCTCCTGAGATACTTCTTCGTCTGCTATCTCCATTACCATTTTGAAAAGAGATATAAGACTGACAAGATTTTTACTCAGACCATTAATAAAAAATTCGATAAAAAAGAACTGACCGAAGAACAGGAGAAAAGTTTTCGCAGGTCCCTTGCGAGCCTGGTCTTCACGGACAAAATTGAAAATTTGAAAATTTCGTTGCCGGAAAATGACCGCGATTCAGATGATTATTTCCTGAGAACAATTTCTCGACTTGAAGGCGTTCGCCTCAGATAGCTTTCTCAGTTTTTAATTTAATAAGATGTTTTGTAATGTTCTCCATGGCGTAGGGCCAGAGAGCAGTGGAAACGTCCGCGTAGATGATTTCAAGCATCTGCTGAGGGGTCATACCCTTAACATGATACTCGCGGATTTGATTTTCTCTCATCTTACGGTGCTCAAGAGTTTTCTCGAGGATTGCGACTCCACCGAGTCCGATTCCGTGCGAGGGGAATAAAACCTTGGGATTGAGCCTGATGACTTTCTCGAGAGTTTTAAAGTACTTTGCCATGTCGCCTTCCTCGCCGCCGATCACAACAGTTCCTATCCCCTGAAAAAGATCTCCGGCCAGAAACCAGCTCATATCAGCTGGTGCTACAGCAAGCTGTCCTTCATCGTGACCTGGAATTTCAAAAACCTTTACATCCCGGCCCAGCCATTGTGTGACTATATCGCCCTCTCTTAGGAACTGAGTCTTGATGCCATTAAAATAATCCGGATATTTTTGAAGTATTCGATCAAATGTATAGGAACTTAAGAGCACAGGAACGTTCAGATCAAGTGCTAAGCGATTGGATCTCTCATAATGGTCAGGATGATGATGTGTCAGAAGAATCTTATCTACGCCGAACGTGGAGATTGTGCGGACAAATTTTTCGTATTCAAGATCGTCCTGCGGTGATGGGTCAATGAGAATTCGGGGTTCTCCTCCATCACCAATCAGAAATGCATTCGTTCGGGTTGCAGGTGGAAGTGTATGAGACAATGGCATGATCTGACGGACAAATTTTAAAGATTCAATGTAAGGAACAAATTTTTCAGAGTCATATTGAAAATTGAGATCCGGAATAGTCTGAACACCAGGATCAGAACCAAGCTTCTCAATGACTTTAATCACCGGAGGGACGGCGAGAATAAAACCTTTATCGTACTGTTTAAGGAGTTCAGCGCTGCTCATCCACTTGGCAATTCTGGCCTCGTTTTCATCAACAACAAATGGCAACTTCTCTTCCAGATCTATGCGAAAGAAATAAGTCGCAAAACGGTAAGGATTAAAATCCGGCGTAACGGCGAGCCCGAGATATGCGACAGAATGTACCTTTCCTTCGTTCAGGACATCCCGCAGATCAACTCCCAGTTCTTCCTTCGCTTCTCTGATGAGAGCTCCCATCAGTCTTGGGTCGAGTCCTTGAGTCTTCGGATGAACTGGTGCAAATTGATCGTCTTCTGCTTCCACTTTTCCACCAGGAAACGCCCAGTATCCCGGAAATGCCTTGAGGAAAAACTGCCGCTGAATGGCGAAGATCTCATCCTTGCAAGTTAGAACGATGGAAACAGCATCGATGATTTTATCTTTCATAGATATTTTTCCGCGGCAGCATAACGAACTTCACGGTAGCCTTTAATGGCCTCGAGTTCTTTCAATCTCTGGTGAGATGCACCGCTGAGCATTTCCGAACGAATTTTTTTCGCGATGGATTTTTCTTTGTGATGCCACTCAGGCATAAGCTTTCTCAGGATTCTCATATGTCTCATGATTTTTAACATCCACGGTCGCGGAGAAAAATCGAATTCAATTTTTTTCTTCATAACATCAAATGCAGGTCTGTTAATGTGCACAACTTCATACGAAGTTCCAATCTGAGCGTAGAGAGTTTTATCTTTACTCGTTTTAAGCGGCGAGACCATCAGGTGAGAGACATAGACCTCATCTTTGATCCAGTAGGTTCTGGCCAGAATCCTGAGTGCGAGGGCCTGATCAGCTTCGGCAAAATTCTTATTAATAAGGAGGGCATCTTCATAAAATGCTGGTAGCGACTGCCCATGGTCATACACGAGAATGTCATGAAGATATTGTCCAAGGAAAGATTCAGGAATGCCCGGAAACTTGAGCACGAACATTTTCAAATAACTCGTCCAGATGTTGACGAGTTTCTCGCGAGATTGCCATGGATATCTCGCCTGTCTCAGACTTGATTCAAGGAGGATGAGATCAAAACCATTCGCTGAACTTTCCATAATCTCTACGGCTTTGAATTTATCCACATACCAGTCTCGACCCAGCATGAAGGCAATCCAGTTATTTTCAAACTCGGCTTTAGGGACAGAATTCTGAATCGCCTTATTCAGATCATCGAGACCGAACGGAAGCTTACCGGCCTGAAATGCAATTCCAAGAATCATGGCCGATGCGTAAACAGGACGCTGAAACCTGTCAAAACACATCTGCTTCAGTGGCGCCATGATAAGTCTGTCGCCAAGTTTAGATTTTAATTCTTTCTGAAGCATATCTGCAGTCACAACTGGTTTCTCAATGCCACGATCAAGCAGAATCGACAAAGGAACCTGGTAGTCACTATCAATGATCAACGTCCCTTTCAGTGAAAGATATTCAAGAGCACGCGAACCTTCGAGAAGATCCGGAGAAAGAATGAGGTCAGCAGATCCCAAAGGAACAAGAGGCCCGTGAGATTTATTCTTATTGAAAATACTCAGGTGACTGATTACTGACCCGTTTCTTTGGGCAAGACCTTTTTGATCTACGAATTTAAAGTCGAGATCATTACGACCACCCATCTCGGATGCAGCTTCTGCGACAACACGTGAAATCGTGGTCACCCCAGAACCACCCACTCCAATCACAATCGTCCTGAAGTCGTGGCCACTGGCAATTTCTGCAAGATCGCGTTCAACTTTAGGAACTGGAAATACTGTACGGACCTCTTTCGAAGAAGTTCCGGATTTGTATTTCGTCGGATGGTAATTATGAACTTTAACCAATTCAAAACTTGGACAAGCTTTGAGCTTGGTACAGTAAGAATCGGAGACACAAATTTGTGGGTCAATGATGACTTTAGTCCCGTAAGCATCGAAGGATTGAGATAATCCCGGACAACCGGTCATCTCCACACAGACGCGGCAGTCTTCGCAAGCGAGTGTATTTATCTGATAGAAATGACGTTCCTTCTCGGTCCCACCAGCTGCAAACAATTTTCGCTCATCACGTTTTTTTCTGCCGTGGAAAGTCAGAGCGCATTCTTTATTGGAAACAATGACCTTAACTCCGGGCTTTTGGACTTGCTCAAGAAGTAAATTTTTATAGAAGTATCTGTCAGAAGGATTAATTTCGATGGCCTCTGCAACCTGTAAAGAGCGAGCGACATCAAGCATGTTTTGGCGAGGACGAACGTCACCTTCTACAGAAAGCCCTGAACGAGGAGTCACCTGATGACCTGTCATAGCCGTGTTGTCGTTGTCCAGAAGGATGTAAGTAATGTTATGTCCCATCTGTACAGAATTTGAAATCGCAGTCATTCCAGAATGGAAGAAAGTAGAATCTCCCATCAGAACGACTGACGGATTTGTCGTAAAAATATCTGTTCCAGCTCCGAGAGCTCCGCCCTGACCCATGGCCGAGAGATCGTGCATCTCCTTGAATGGCTCAAGGAAAGAAAGAGAGTAACAGCCGACATCGCCATGAGAGATGAGATTAACATTTTTATCTGCAAGGCTTTGCCTTACATCTTTCATGATGCTCAGGGTTTCGCGATGAGGGCAGCCGGGACAAAAAGTTGGAAGTCTTCTAGGAACAACGGTTTCCAATTTTAAGGAAACAGTCACATTTTTAAAACAAGTGTCGTTAGACTTAGTCCAATCGAGGATATCAAGAACATGATTGAGTTTTTGGTAAATGATTTCGTAAGACAGTCCACCAAAGGCCGGGAATCCTTCCACAAACTGATCAGCTGCCGCGAATTCTTTTCCAAACACATTGAGTTTGAGACCGTGTTTCTGAATGAGTGACTTAAGTTCACCTTCAATGAAACCACGTTTCTCTTCAGCGATGATCAGCGTATCGAGATTCTTAAGATAAGGAATGAGCTGGCTTTCGTTGAAGGGATAATAGCTTGCAGCTTTATACAGCGAAAGCTTATCGAGGAGATCTGAATCTTCCATGACCTGCTTGAGAGTTTCAAAGCATCCTCCCCCACTGAGAACACCTATGCGCGAAGAAGTGTGCCCAAAGATTTGATCAAGATGAAGTTTCGCGAGTTCATCTAAGATTCTTGGAAAACGATTGAGGATCATATCTTTGTCAGCGATTAATGAATTCGGTGGCACCATGACATGTTGAGTGAGATTGAAATTTTTCGGGTCAAGTGTGACTGGCCGGTGCTCAAGCTTTTTAATTTCAGAAACATCAACTCGTCCACCACCTTCTGCCATAAATGTCGTAAGTAGAAACCCAACATATACGGATGAATTCTGTGAAAGAGTAAGTGCCAGTTTTAGCCAGTCTTTCAACTCCTGAGGAGTTGATGGCTCGAGAAATGGCATGTGAAGATGTTTGAAGAGATATCTTGAATCTGCAGGAGTAGATGTAGAAATTGACCAGGGATCATCACCAACAGCGACTACAACACCCGGACTTTTTCCGTCAACAGTCATACCCGGATTAGCAAAGTTACCAACTGACAAAGCGTCTGATGCAACATGAAGTCCCATGGACTTCATAGCGACAAGTACGTTTTGTCCCGCCATCTTAGCACCTGAGGCCATCGCAGCTGCATTCGCTTCAGAATTTGCAATAACAACACGTACACCTTTTTCGTGCAGGTCATCTTTCTGATCAAAAAGAATGTTAAAAAAATCCGCAAGAGGTGAACCAGGATAACCGGTATAGAGATGGAACCCCGCCTCCAGCGCGCCTTGAATCAGTAATTCATTGCCATTGAGAATCTTATAGCTCATTGTTTTACTGTTATACCGCGGCCTCTTCAGAATGGCCTCATTTTAATTAAATGCAAAAAGCAAAATCAAGGACTTAAAAATGGAAGATATCCATATCAACATCTCTCAATCCGTAGCGATTCTAGTCGACGGAAACAATATCGAACGATCTCTTGAAGGCGTGTATAAAAGCTCAAGCATCATGATCAATTTCGATGTTCTTATACCCAAGCTTCTGGGGAAACGTGGTCTTAACCGACTCATCTACTTCCGCGAAGGAAAGAATATTTCATCGAAGCTCGCCGAAAGACTTCACTCTAAATTTTACGGATCCGTCATTCCTTGTCACAAGTCTGCTGATATTCCCTTGAGTATTAAAGCATCACAGCTTGCGGGAAAAGTTGATGCAATCATTATCCTTTCCGGCGATTCAGATTATGTGGAACTCGTTCGCCATTTGAAATCCGAAGGTGTGAGAGTTGAGATATGCGCTGTGGAATCGACGACGGCAGAAGTGCTGAGAGAAGAAGCAGACTATTTTCATGCCATCGTTAAGGAAGATAGTTTCTCCCTTAACCAAGGCACGATGAAAAAGAAATCTAAACGTTAATTTGTAGAAGCCTTCACTGCCTGAAGCACAGTTGAAGGCTCTGCTCTCACTCGATAATCTGCATCGACGTAGGCGAAAGTGATTTTCCCTCCTTTGTCGACGACAAAAGTTGCAGGGATCGCAAGCTCGTGATCACTGTTACCTTGATAAACGGAAAGATCCACTCCATTTTTCTTTAACTGATCAACAACATTCTGATCCATTTTGTAAACCAGTCCAAATTTTCGTGCGATTTTGTGATGGTCATCACTCACTACATCGTAGCTGAGTGAGTTCTTTGTTGCTGTATCTCTGATCTGAGTAGCGTTGTCAGGAGCGAGAGCAAGAATCTGTGCTCCTGCCTTTTTGAAATCGCCGTTCATTTTCTGGTAGTGTTTGAGTTCTGCCATACAATAGGGACACCAGCCACCACGGTAAAATTTCAGAACAACAGGACCTTTTCCATAAATACTACTCAGAGGAACTTCTTTCCCTCCAAGCATGACATTCACCTCGGGAACTTTATCGCCAACTTTCAGAGATTGTTTCGAAAGACCTGAAGCTTTCAATTCCTTGATATTCTTCTCGTAAAGTTCAACGACTTCCTTGGGCATTTTTTCTGTAAATGTTTTATTTTCCTGAGAGAGAGTTTCACCCAGTGATATTGAATTACTTTCAGCATAACCGCGCGCGAATCCGAAGAGGAGAATGAAACCGAGGAGAAATTTGACCATTGAGGCCTCCTAATTTTTGACATTATTGAACTTTAGAACAAAGATATGAGGAATCGAGGAGCTATATATGTCGACGCCTAACCCTGCGGGTCTGAAGAGTATTGATCATTTGGAATTTACTGTTCCAGATCTCAACTCTCCAACCATAAAACTTTTTTCCACAATGGGTTTTTCCCATGTGGCTTCGAGCTCAGACTCAAAATTATATACGCAAGGTCAGGTCCGTTTTCTGGTGAAGGCCAGTAGCGACAGCAAAGAACTATCGAACCGATACTACAAGGCACACGGTGAAGGTGTAAGTAAAATTTCATTTTTAGTTGAAAGTGTTGAAAAGGCCCTTGAGGTGACGTTAAGAAATGGCGCCAAACTCGTTCATGATCTGTCGAAAGTAGAAACGTCACATGGTGTAACAAAGACTGCATCTATTCAAGGATTCGGAGATGTGATCAACGAATTCGTTGAAAGACCAACTTCTGAATTCAGGCCGGGCTTTAAAGAAGTGGCCAGTGATCCCTCGGCTCAACCACTTCACACACGCGTTTCCCGTATCGATCATCTTACCAACAATGTACCCATGGGACAGATGGAACACTGGGTGGAATTCTATAAAAGAACATACGGTTTTGTTGAGACCCGCTACTTCGATATCAAAGGTGCTCAGACTGGTTTGAATTCTAAAGTCGTTCAGCTGGCAGACAACTCCATTATTATTCCGATCAATCAGCCAGAAAAAGAAAATGGAAAATCTCAGATTCAGGAATTCCTGGATGTTCACAGAGGTCCCGGCGTTCAGCATATTGCACTGATGACCCCGGATATTATTTCTACAGTGGGAGAACTCCGGAAACGCAATGTGAGATTCCTCGATGTTCCTGAAACATATTATGAAGCTCTTCCCCAGAGACCTTTCACAGTCACTGAAGATCTTGCTGTACTTCAAAATCTCAAGCTCCTTGCTGATGGAGATCGTGAAGGTTACCTTCTGCAGATTTTCTCAGAGACCTACATCGGTCCGCTGTTCTTCGAATACATTCAGAGAAAAAATCACTGGGGATTCGGTAACGGAAACTTCCAGGCCTTGTTTGATGCCATCGAAAGAGATCAGATAAAGCGCGGTTATTTGAAATAAAGATCGTAGGCCATTTTTGATATAGTAGCGAAGACCACGCAACGAAGAAGTGTGCGCACGAATGTACTTCCTTTCAGAAGGGCCAGGCGTACTCCGAGATAGGCACCACTCATATTGAAAATCATCATAGGCAACGCATACTGAAAAAGAAACTCTCCTCTCAAAGCAAAGAAACATAAAGCGGCCACGTTCGTCGTGAGGTTAATAAGCTTTGCATATGCTGAGCCCTGCACGAAAGTCATACCAATCATGCCGACGAAAGCAAGGATGAGAAATGTTCCTGTACCCGGTCCGAAAAAACCATCATAAAAACCAAGCACGCTTCCAATAACAACGGGTTTCCAGACAGGAACAATGAGATCTCCTTCATGATTAATCATTCCGAAATCTTTACTTCTGATAGTGAAAATAAAAACGAAAAACATCATCACCATAAATACCGGCTTTAGAACTTCATTACTTATCTGGGAAACGACCCACGCTCCGAAGAAAGAGAATAAAAATGATGAAAGTACTGAAGGTATAACAATCTTGAGTGAGAACTTAATTTGTTGTGAAAATCGCCAAGCCGAAAACGCCGTTCCGGACACAGAAACCAGCTTGTTTGTGGCGAGCAAAGTGATGACCGGATAGCCCGGTAAAATCGATAGAACTGCAGGTAACTGGATAAGCCCCCCGCCACCCACTATAGAATCTACAAACCCTGCAGCAAAAGCTGCTAAACATAAAACCAGTAATTCGGGATTAACCATTCGAATTTCCATTCTTCAAGGCGCCTTCTCAAATGGTAAGGGAAAACGAAAGTTAAGACTAGGTTAAGAATAGGCCTCCCACTCGAAACTTCTTATCCAAAGTTCTATGATGGGCAAAACAAAAAGGGACATCGCGCTATGAAATTTTTATTTCTCTCGATTCTGGTACTTTCAGCATGTAGTAAACGTGAATATAAAATCATTCAAAACAAAGGTTCTGATACCGTTGTTAACCTTGCTCAGGCCTGGGCAGAAGAATACAAAAAAGTTCAGCCAGCTGTGGCCATTGCTGTTTCCGGTGGTGGTTCAGGAACGGGCATTGCGGCCCTTATCAACGGAACAGTTGATATCGCCAATTCTTCACGTCCTATGAAAGAAGAAGAGAAAGCAACTGCAAAGAAAAACAACGGCAAAGAAGTAAATGAATTTGTTGTTGGGCTGGATGCTCTTGCTGTCTTTGTACATCCGGATAATTCTCTCACTGGTTTAAGTCTTGAAGAACTTGCTTGTATCTACGGGGAAGGCGGAACTTGCGATAAGTGGAGTGACGTCAGGGGAACAGTCGTTCCTGGTTGCCAAGATAACAAAATTATCCGCGTATCACGTCAATCGAACTCAGGTACTTATCAGTATTTCAGAGAAACAATCCTTGGCGAAGCCCGCGATCTCAAAAGCGGCTCAATGGATCTCAACGGCTCAAGAGAGTCAATTGATCTCGTAGAGAAAACTCCATGTGCCATCGGTTACTCTGGCATGGGTTACCTGACAGCAAAGATCAAAGCTCTTTGTGTTTCTAAAGGAAAAGATTCTCCGTGTATTTCTCCGACACTCGAGACAGCTACTGATAAGTCTTATCCGATTGCCCGCGAACTCTACATGTACACATCAGGCGAACCTTCGCCGGAAGTTAAAGCATATATGGACTGGGTACAAGGTGAAGAAGCAAGAAAGATCACCATTAATTCTGGATTCGTTCCAGTACCTAAAAAATAATGGACGTAAAAATGGCACAGCAAACCAATCCGATAACAGTGGATTGGAGACAGAGACGAACGACGAAACCAACTTCTGAGAGGGTGATTGAGTTCATTATCAAAGCTGGTGGTTACAGTTCTATCATTCTGATCTTTGCCATTTTGTTTTTCATCCTGAAAGAATCTTTCCCGTTCCTCATCGGAAGATTTCAGGTTAAAGAATTCTTTTTCTCAACGAACTGGAATCCTGCGAGTGTCCGTGAAGTGACTTACGGAATTCTTGCTCTCATCGTTGGTACACTCTCAGTGACGATTCTATCTATGCTTATCGCTGTTCCACTTGGTCTCGCGTGCGCATTCTATATTTCAGAGTTTTGCACGCCGAAGCTCAGGGAAACTTATAAAATCCTTATCGAGTTTCTTGCAGCAATTCCTTCAGTCGTATGGGGATTTGTGGCGATCATGATGATCAATCCTTTAATCATCAACGTATTTAAAGTTCCTATTGGTCTCAACATCCTAAATGCTTCTATCATTCTGGCCCTCATGTCTCTTCCATTGATTGTATCAGTTGGTGAAGACGCATTAAGAGCTGTGCCGGAAAATTATCGTGAAGCTGCTGAAGCTTTAGGTGCTACGAGATGGGAAATTGCTACCCGCGTTCTTCTGCCGGCAGCTAAAAATGGCTTGATGGCCGCAGCTCTCCTGGGCGTAGGTCGTGCTCTTGGTGAAACGATGGCCGTACTCATGGCGACCGGACATTCAATTCAAATTCCTCATAGTGTTTTTGATCCGGCCCGCACACTTACAGCTACGATCGCAGCCGAACTCGGAGAATCACCAAAAGGTGGCGAGCACTACCAGGCACTCTTCGCTATTGGATTAGTTCTCTTTATTTTATCCTTCATTGTGAACATTTCTGCGGATTACCTTATTCGTGGCCGGGGAAAAAAATAAATGTTTAAGGCAAACAATCACCTCATTAACAAGGCGAATAAAGAGAGAAGTTTCAAAAACCTTCTTAGTACCATTACTTTCTTCCTGTTCCTTCCTGCTCTTATCATTATGTTCTGGCTTTTCATCAAGGGCTTCCCTGCTCTGTCGTGGGATTTTATATTCCAGGATCCTCAGAAAGGAATGACTGCTGGTGGGATTTTTCCCACTATCATAGGTACTTTCTGGCTCGTTATTATTAGTGTTCTCGTATCTTGTCCTTTGGGAGTCCTCGCCGCGATTTATCTCTCAGAATACGCAACTGATGGAAGGACAACTCGTATTATCCGCCTCGCTATTCTCAACCTCGCCGGCGTTCCCAGCATTGTTCATGCACTTTTCGGTCTGGGTGCTTTTGTTCTCTTCTTCCATATGGGAACGAGTATTCTCGCCGCTTCATTTACTCTCGCAGTGATGAACCTGCCGGTCATCATCACTTCTACTCTTGAATCTCTCAAAGCCGTTCCTCATTCGTACCGTGAAGCTTCATGGAATGTTGGAGCGAGTAAGCTTCAGACCATCAGATACATCGTTCTTCCGAACTCATTTCCAGGTATTTTAACAGGTGTGGTGTTTGCTGTAGGTCGATCTGCTGGAGAAACTGCTGCGATTCTCTTTACGGGTGTTGCATTCTATCTTCCATTCCTACCGCAGACAGTTTTCGATCAGTGTATGTCTCTATCTATGCATCTATTCACAATCTCAACTCAAGTGGTGGGCATGCCAGAAGCATTCCCTTATGCAACGGCTCTTGTCCTCATTCTTCTCATACTTTCTGTTAATTCAATCGCTGTTTTTCTTCGGACTTATTTCCGAACGCGGAGAAAATGGTAATGAAAAAGAAAATTGAAGTTAAGAATCTGTCGATCGCCTACGGACACACAACTGTTCTGACAAATTTTAATCTTGATGTTTATTCTAATGAGATTTTAGCGATTATTGGGCCTGCAAATTCGGGTAAGAGCTCATTTTTAAAATGCCTGAACAGAATGACTGATTTCAATGCCGAGGCAAAAGTCTCAGGCGACATCCTGCTTGATGGCGAAAGCATTTATCTGGATGAAGACTCGACTTTCCTTCGTAGAAGAATCGGAATGGTTTCACCACTTCCTGTTGGTCTGCCAATGTCGATAAAAGAGAATGTTACTTTTGCACCCCGGATGGCCGGTTGTAAAAATCAATCAGAACTCGATCAGATCATGGAAGACTGTCTTAAAAAGGCAGCTCTCTGGGATGAAGTAAAAGATCGTCTCAATGGACTCGCAACAAAACTTTCTGGTGGTCAGCAACAGCGTCTGACAATTGCAAGAGCGCTTTCTCACCATCCTGAAGTTCTTTGTCTGGATGAGTTCTCTATCGCTATTGATCCTGTGACGACGATGAAAATTGAAAGTGTGCTTCAGGAACTTAAGAAAAATATGACAATTGTGATGGTTACCAATGTGATCAATCAGGCGAAACGTCTCGGCGATCGTACTGCGATGATGTTGCATGGTGAAATTCTTGACCTCGATTCGAACGACCGCATTTTTGGCGGACATACCAAAGATAAGAGGACCAAGGATTATATTGAGGGATTGTTCGGATGAGAGATTACGCAGTTAACACAAATGATTTTAGTTTCTGGTACGGCTCCTTTCAGGCGTTGAACGGGCTTACGCTCAATATTCCTGCGGGAAAAATTACTGCCCTTATTGGTCCTTCCGGTTGTGGGAAAAGTACTTTTTTAAAATGTCTCAATCGCATCAATGAGCGCGCAGGCCAGGTTTCACATAACGGCAGTATGCAGGTTTTTGGACATGATATTTACCATCCTTCGGTAGCACTTCCAGAACTTCGCAAGCAAGTCGGAATGGTTTTTCAGAAACCAAATCCTCTTCCTCTTTCTATCTTTGAAAATGTTGTCTTTGGTGTAAAAACACACATGAAAAAAGTCACTACGGCAGAACTCAATGCCATGGTAGAAAGTGCACTGACTCGAGTTGGTCTTTGGGAAGATTTGAAAGATCGTCTTTCAAAATCTGCTCTCACGTTAAGTCTCGAGAAGCAGCAGCGCCTTTGTATTGCCCGTTTATTACCTCTCAAGCCGAAACTCCTTCTCCTTGATGAGCCATGCTCTGCTCTCGATCCGGCCGGTATTGAGGCCATCGAAGGCCTCATTAGAGACCTTAAAAAAGATTATTCCATCATCATCGTCACTCACTCGATGGCACAGGCAAAACGCGTCTCAGACGACACCATTTTCATGTACATGGGCGAACTGGTTGAAGTAGGAACAACGAAGCAGGTTTTCGAGTCTCCCAAGGAACCACGCACAGCGGCCTATATTGAAGGCCGATTCGGCTAAAAACCTCTTACTTTTTGACATCCACACCGGGCGAGCGTTATCGTTCTTGCGATCATTTCATTCAAGTCAACGCAAGGGGTCAGTATGTTCAAAGTCATCGCCGTTTACCGTGTTCCAACTGATGATGCCGCCAAGGCCAAATTTGAAGACCACTACAAAAACGTCCACACACCAATCTGCTTAAAAGTTCCAGGGATCAAAGAAGTCCGCACAAATAAAATCTTCGGAGGCCCAACGGGTGCTTCAAATCTTTCGATGGTCACAGAAATGTGCTTCGAAAACAAAGACGCATGGAAAGCGGCCATGAAAACTCCTGAGATGATGGAGTCCGGAAAAGACGCCATGAAATTCGCAGGCGACCTCGTGTCTGTTCACTTCGCTGAAGAGTTGATCACGAAGGCATAAGCATGAAAACTTTTGAGAATATTCTCGTCACCAAAAACTATCGCGGTCACGAGCATATCGCTCTCGTTCAATTGAACCGTCCGAAGGTGCTTAATGCACTTTCTACGGATCTTATGCGCGAACTCGTTGAAGCGCTCTTTACTCTAGATGACGACAAAGAGGTCAGAGTCATTATTCTTACTGGAAGTGATCGTGCGTTTGCTGCTGGTGCAGATATCGGCCAGATGATGGAAGCGACACCCATAGATCAGATCAATGACAATCGATTCCGAACCTGGAAGCAGCTCACTCTCATAACAAAACCCATTATCGCAGCAGTGAACGGCTTCGCCTTAGGTGGCGGCTGTGAACTCGCGATGACTTGTGACTTGATCATCGCAGGTGATAAGGCCCAGTTCGGCCAGCCTGAAATAAAAATCGGAACCATCCCCGGAGCAAGCGGAACTCAGCGCTTAACGAAGGCGATTGGTAAATCGAAAGCGATGCTCGCCATTCTTACCGGTGAGAACATGGATGCTTATGAAGCTGAAAAAGCCGGGCTTGTGGCAAAAGTTGTTCCTGCAGAAACCCTGATGCAGGAAACTTTTGAAATCGCGAAGATCATTTCTAACCGCGCGCCGGTTGCGGTCAAACTTGCAAAAGAAGCCGTCAATATGGCCTTTGAAACTTCGCTGAAAGATGGAGTTGAATACGAGAGAAGAAATTTCTATCTCACGTTTGCTTCGAAAGATCAGAAGGAAGGTATGCGGGCTTTCATGGAAAAAAGAGAACCGAAATATGAAGGGAATTAGTCTCCTGATGTTTCTCGCTCTTTCATGCGCCTCAAATGAGGAAGTGACGGTTGAATCCGGACCTGGCCTTATTCTTCCTCCGGCCATGCATTGTCTGCGAGGTCGTGAAGATGGAGCTCGCACAGGTGTTTTTCGCTACTCATACATTGCGGGAAGTGAAGGCCACGCAAAAGACATCAAGATTCTTAAGACACCGTTTAAGAGTAAAGAAATCAATGTCTGCCTGCGTGTGACGATCAGAGCAGAACGTATTCCGAAGTTTCCTGACGAGAGAAGACTTATTCAGGAACTTTATTTTGACAGGTAAAACTATGACGTATGAAACAATTAAATTCGAAAAAAAAGACGGGACCGCCGTTGTAACGATCAATCGTCCACAGGTTTACAACGCTCTCAATGTGCAAGGCAAACTTGATATTATTGCAGGAATCAAAGAGGCCAATAAAGACTCTTCGATTCGTTCCATCGTTCTCGCAGCAGAAGGTAAAGCTTTCTGCTCAGGTCAGGATCTGAATGACAGAACTGTCGATGCAACGAAAGGTCCGGTGGATATCGGACACACGATTGAAACAGAATGGAATCCTCTGATCGAGGCTATCCGAACATCTGAAAAACTCGTCATTGCTGCCATCCAGGGTGTCGCCGCAGGCGCCGGTCTTTCAGTGGTGCTGGCCGCAGATATGAAGATTGCAGCCCCCGGTGTGCGCTTTATCGCGGGCTTTAGCCAGATCGGACTGGCTCCAGATGCAGGCATGAGTTTCATGCTAGTTAGACAAATAGGGTACACGAAGGCCTTAGAGTTCGCTTTGTTAGGTAAGCCTCTTCTCTCAGAAGACATGCTCAAGTATAATTTCATCAACGAGATTAATGAGAATCCACTCGCTCGTGCTCTGGAACTTTCGGCTGAGATTAACAAACTTGCACCACTTTCTGTTAAAATGGTGAAGAAGAATTTCCAGCATGCGGCCGAGAAACAACTCTCAGAAGTCCTGCAGCGTGAAAAATTCGCGCAAAGATTTCTTGGATTCTCAGAAGACTACAAAGAAGGCGTCGGAGCTTTTTTAGAAAAACGTAAACCAAATTTTAAAGGTCAATAAGGAGCAATCCATGAGTCAGTATACAAAAGAAGATGAAACACTCTTTGAAGAAATCAAAAACGGCAGGACCTTCGACAAGGATTCTGAGATGCCGGAAATCTACAGAAAGAATCTCCTGAATCTTCTCTGGATGCAGGCCGATTCAGAATATGCTGGTGGACTTGGTTACATGCCATGGATCGCAAAAGCACCAAATGCACACGAAAGAGTTCTGGTTGCTCAGATCGTGAAAGACGAAATGAGACATGCTCACGTGATCTATAACATTCTCAATGATCTGGGTCAGAAGACTCACGAGCATATGCTGGCCCACGAGTTTGACTGGCGATTGCCGGACGATATGGCGAACATCGGGTTTGCCCGCGCGAAAAAAGACAAACGCGTAAATATTTTCTACTACCAGATCACTCACTGGGAAGACTTCTGCCTTTTTAACTTTCTCATGGACCGCGCTGCCGGCCACGTTCTGGAAGACACTCAGAACTCATCATACATTCCGTGGAAGACTGCAATTGGTACTATCGTGAAAGAAGAGCATATGCACCTGGCTCACGGTGACAAGACGGTTAAGACAATGGCGCAGGATCCGGCGACTAGAGAGTTTCTTCAAAAGAGACTTAATCTCTGGTGGCCGCGGGTGATGAATACTTTCGGCAAATCTACCGGCGGAGCAAACGACATTTACCAAAGACTCGGATTGAAAAATCGCTCGAACGCTGATGTTCGTTCGGCTTTTGTAAAAGAGATCAATGAAAAATGTGCAGAATGGGGACTTAAAGTTCCTGAGTATAAAGAAGCTGAACAGCCTCTCGAATACACCGCTTAATTCATGAACCTTCAGAGAATAGTCGTCATCGGTGCCGGCACTATGGGTGCTGGTATTGCACAATGGTTTGCTCAGCAGAAGTGCAACGTTGAGCTTGTTGATAATTCCGAAGA
>CAMCYI010000024.1 GCA_945883845.1 Bacteriovorax stolpii
TGTACGCAGCTCAATATCAGGAAGTTTGTGTCCTAAACGCCGGAGATGCTAACGGAACAGTTTCAGCTACGGGATGTGCAGAGATCACGAGTGGGAATGTGACATACGATCAGGACTGCAGTTGTAAGGCGACGAACTCATGTTTCTCCACCACTGTTTCCAGTTATAACCCTCAATTCAGTCTCGGCAAAAACTTCATGGACTCAGCTAACAAAGGGTTCGACCTGGTTGAAGCTGGGACAATGAATGAAGGAGCACTCGGAGCTTTTGGAACTGCCAACAATGCTCTCTATAATCGAGTAAAAGATAAAATAAATACCAGTAAAGTTCCTCGTGTGAAGCTGACCGATGACCAGAAGAAAAACGCTGCGGCCTTAAGCCAGATTGCTCCTCCAGCAGTGGCAGCACTTGCAGCTGCGAGTGATGCGGGCTCCCCTGCTTCCGGCGGTCTCATGGATTCCGGAACAGCAGCGGCCTTAAGTAAAGTGCCTGAGAGTATGAGAAAGAGTCTTGAAGCAGAAATTAGCGGGAACTATTCTTCATCAGGTGGTTCAAATAATACGAACGCTGTAGCTCAAGAACCTACATTCGCTTTTCCTAAAATGGGAGACGAAGCAGCAGCACAGAATGGATCCGAAGTCGTGAGTTTCGCTCAGAGAGCTGTCGATGGGGCCGAGGTTTCAAACCGTCCTGAAACTCCGATCTTCGATATCATCTCGAACAGGTATCGTGCCTCAGGCTGGAACCGTGTCCAGCAGGTTGAAGTTCCTTAGCAACCTAACTGATCGAACAGATCCACACGTGTTTTATGCCTGCCACCTTCGAAAGGTGTCGTGAGAAATACATCCACCATTTTTTTCATATGATCGACAGGAGTTTTTCTTCCGGCGAGACAGATGACATTGGCATCGTTGTGGAGGCGGGTCATCTTCGCATCGTCTTCGTCGCGGCAGAGGGCCGCACGGATGCCTTTAAAGCGGTTTGCGGTCATCGAGACGCCTATGCCTGAACCGCACAGAAGTACGCCAGGCACCTTCTCTTTCAAGACGTTTTCCACAAGCGCTTTGGCCCAATCTGGGTAGTTCGTAGAATCTGCCGAATGTGTACCGAGATCGATAACTTCGTAGCTTTTCTTAAGGTGTTCAACGAGAGCGTTTTTTTCATTGAAAGCTGCGTGGTCAGAAGCAATAAAAATTTTCATCAACACTCCTAAAAAGAAGAAGGGCCCGAAGGCCCTTCATAGAAAAATTATTCTTCGATAACGGCCATCACGCGGCGGTTTTCAGAACGACCTTCAGCTGTCTTGTTATCAGCAACTGGTTTGTCAGCTCCGTATCCTGTCGAGTGAAGACGATCAGCACTGATCTTTGAAGCATTGATCAGGTAATTTTTAACAGCGTCTGCACGTAGCTGAGAAAGGGCCTGGTTTTTTGCAGGAACACCAGAACTGTCAGTGTGACCTTGAATTTCAGCTTTTGTTTGTGGATGCTCGTTGAGGAAGGCTGCAAGTTCATCAATTTTTGCATGAGAAGCAGCAGACAGAGTCGAGCTTCCAGAAGCAAAGAGAACTTCTACTTGAATATGAGCTTTCTCTTCAGCGACACATCCGTAAGCATTGACCACAGCTCCAGCGGCAGAATTTGGACATTTATCTTTTGAATCAGAAATTCCATCATTATCGGAGTCCATATCAACTGGTTTTGCAGCTGCCATCGGAGCAGCTTTAGGAGTTTCTTTTTTCTCGCAAGATTCGCCGCAATCGAAGAACCATGTGAGGTTGACCTGGGGAATGACAGCGACGAGATTTCCAGCTCCGTTATCACGATCCTGGATCGCATTATTGACGTACTTAACAGCGACATCGAACGATCCAACGAGATTGTGAGTGATTGAGTATTCAATTCCTCCACGCGCCTGAATCAGCATACGAAGATAGTCAGCGTCACCTTTGAGTTTTGTGTAGTTAATGAGACCAGCACCAGCTCCGAAAGTTGGAGTCATTCGGCTTGTCGCATTTACACGACGGAGCCAAAGGATGCTGTATTGATCCGCCATCGATTTTGATTTCGCAAGATCAGTACGATCCCAACCAAGAGAAAGTGAATCAGCAGAAGTCAGCCCGTAACGAGCATGAAGATTAAAGACCTGTCCTGTTTTATCACCTGTATCTGTACCAGTTTTAAAAGTCGGAATTTCAAATCCGTATCCACCACCGATACCAATTCTCTTTGCATAGTCATAAGACTCTGCGTGAGCAACTGCAGTCAGTGCGAGTAAAAATACAATGAAGCGTTTCATAAATTCTCCAAAAAGAAAGGGCCCCGAAGGGCCCTGTTTATTAGTAGCGATAATACTCTGGCTTGTATGGTCCTGAAGCAGGAACTCCAAGATACTCGGACTGTACAGGAGTGAGTACATCCAGCTCAACTCCAATTTTCTTAAGATGAAGACGAGCAACTTTCTCATCTAGATGCTTAGGCAGCATATAAACTTTCTTCTCGTAAGATTTTGCGTTACCCCAAAGTTCAAGCTGGGCCAGAACCTGATTTGTGAATGAGGCACTCATCACGAAACTTGGGTGACCAGTAGCACATCCAAGATTCACGAGACGGCCTTCAGCAAGAACGATCACTTGTTTGTTGTTATCGAGAGTGTAAAGGTCAACTTGCGGCTTCACTGTATCTTTTGTGTGGCCATAGTTTTTGTTCAACCATGCCATGTCAATTTCGATATCAAAGTGACCAATGTTACAAACGATCGTCTTGTCCTTCATGGCGAGGAAGTGTTTCCCGTTGATGATGTCTTTACAACCAGTCGTAGTAACAACGATGTCCGCTTCTTTAACGGCGTCATCCATCTTCTTCACTTCGTAACCTTCCATAGCGGCCTGAAGAGCGCAGATAGGATCGATTTCTGTGACGATTACACGAGCGCCGGCGCCTTTGAGGGAATCAGCAGATCCCTTACCAACGTCACCGAATCCGGCAACAACAGCAACTTTACCTGCCATCATCACGTCAGTCGCGCGGCGAATAGCATCAACACATGATTCGCGACAGCCGTATTTGTTATCGAATTTTGATTTTGTAACAGAGTCGTTTACGTTGATACATGGAACAGGGAGCTTCCCTTGTTTCTCAAGATCGTAAAGACGGTGAACACCCGTCGTTGTTTCTTCTGAGATACCTTTGATCCCTTTGTAGAGCTCAGGGTATTTAGAGAGAACCATCTCAGTTAAGTCACCACCATCATCGAGGATCATATTCAGAGGCTCTTTCTTCTCACCGAAGAAGATCGTCTCATCAATACACCAGTTAAACTCTTCTTCATTCATACCTTTCCAGGCATAGACAGGGATTCCAGCAGCAGCAATCGCAGCAGCAGCATGGTCCTGAGTAGAGAAGATGTTGCATGATGACCATGTAACGTCAGCACCAAGCTCAACAAGAGTCTCGATCAAAACTGCAGTCTGGATTGTCATGTGGAGGCAGCCAGCGATGCGTGCACCTTTCAGTGGCTTCGTCTTTCCGAATTCTTCGCGAAGAGACATGAGTCCTGGCATTTCGGCTTCAGCAAGCTTAATTTCCTTGCGGCCCCAATCAGCAAGGCTGATATCTTTAACTTTATACTTGAGACGTGTTGAGTTTCCGTAGGCACCCTGTGAAAAAGTAGCTTTCATAGACAATTCCTTTCCTAACCTAAAGAGGTCTGGTAATTAAAACTTCAAATTTCTAATGGGCATAAACTAGCACTCTTTGACCCCTTTTCTCAAGGGAATGCTGTTTCCGTTCAGCTATTATCCAAGGTTTTGTATGAAAAAATATCGCTTCGAGTACTTTGCTTCGTGCCCCAACGGGCTTGAAGAGCTTTTACACACTGAAATCCTGACTTTAGGGGCCAAAACAGCAAAGGTTCACAGGGGCGGGGTGTACTTTGAATCCTTCCACGAAATTGCCTTAAAAGTAGTCTTGTATTCCAGAGTCGCCAGCAGGGTTTTTAAATATATTCAGTCATTTGAAATGATTAACGAGAAAGACTATTACCTGGAAGCGACTGAAGTGAAGTGGGAAACCCTGATGGATCTGGGCCACACATTTCGCCTCACAACGATTTTTGGAGATCTTCCTGGTGAGCGTGAAGAGTTTCGAAATTCTCAATTTGCAAACCTTAAACTCAAAGATGCCATTGTCGATTACTTCAGACACCACGAAGGTGAACGTCCGAGTATTGATCGCGACTACCCTCAGGTCACATTCCTTGCACGCATTGACCGCGGAGTTGAGAAGCCCTACATGTGCACTTTGATGTACGACCTGTGTGGCGAACCTCTGCATATGCGTGGTTACAGCGTTAACCGTACTGAAGCTCCTATTAAAGAAAATCTCGCCGCCGGGATTATCCAGTTGATGAGATGGAATCCTGAAACAGAGGGATTCATCGATGCATTTTGTGGTTCGGGAACTTTTGTCATTGAAGCTGCCCTCATCGCTGCAAAAATCCCCCCAAGCTATTTACGTATGAAAAAATATCTCGAAAAGCCTGGATACCATCTCTGGACGTTTCAAAACCTTCCATGGCTCACCGAGGACAAAGAGCTTCAGGGCCATTTTGAAATTCTGATTAAACAGATCACAAAAGAGACTGAAGACGGCATGGCCAAACTTCGCGACATGCGCGGCCGTATTATCGGAAGTGACATTGCTGAATACGCCATTCATTCTGCCAAAGATAATCTTCGCAAGGCCGGACTTGATGCCATGATTGACGTTCACCGAGGAGATGCACTTGAAAGTACTCCTCCGACGGAGAAATCTCTTTTCCTTAGTAATCCTCCTTACGGAGAGCGACTTGAATTTGGCGAAGAGGAAAGACTTAAGGCCCTTTATAAAGGAATCGGAGATCACTGGAAGAAGGCCTATAAAGGTCATCGGGCAGGAATTTTCACTGGTAATCTTGCGATGCTGAAGTCTGTCGGTCTCAAGACGTCTAAAAAGCATATTCTGTTCAACGGCGACATTGAATGTCGACTTGCTGAATACGATCTCTATTGAATATTAAAATTCTTTTTTCTGAATGAGGACATGGTCATCGCGAATGCGAATGGCATGGTCCCATTTTTCGATTTTAGGCTTAAGATTTGTGATGTGAGTGTTGATGGTTCCAGGCTTCACACTCTCTTCGCCCCAGATCATTTTGATAAGGTTCGCACGGGTGACAAATTCCGGAAAACTTCTGAGAAGAATTCCCAGGATTCTCATTTCAAGCATCGTAATGCTTTGAACTTCATGTCCGATTGTGAGCTCCAAAGATTCAAAATCAAGCTGCATGTTTCCCAAATCGAGACGGGTCGAGCGCTGCTGATAAAGTTTAATCTTATTCACCAGTCGCAAAATTAATTCATCACTTCTGATTTCGCGGGAAAGGAAATCAACTGCACCACTTTGATAAGAGCGCACTTTTGTTTCATCAGAAAGATCACCCGAGATAAAGAAAATCGGGCAACCATTATAGCGTGAATGATCTGCAATTCTTTTATAGAGTTCATGTCCATCCATTTTCGGCATGTGAACATCAAGAATTATGGCGTGCGGGGTGTGCTCTTTAAGGAGAACTTCATACAGTCGGGCATCGTGACAACCTATCACTTCAAACTGATCTTCCAAAAGCTCGCCGTAGCATTCAATATTGGCAATCTGATCGTCGAAATAAATCAGTTTCCATTTCACGCGTGGCCTTCTTTGGACACCAATGTGATGCCGACGTTTTTCTGCATCTGAATTTCATGATCCCAATTAACTAGCTTCGAATTGAGATTGAAAACATGAGTATGAATCGTAGCATCCAGAACGTGGGCCCCACGCCAGACGGTATCGACAAGAATGTCTCTTGATACCGGATCAGGATAAGTGCGAAGCAATTTGCAGAGAATTTTCAATTCGATAAAAGTGAGAGGAACTTCTACATTATTCAGATATGTTTTTAAAAGAGTGAGATTTACGTTGAGAGCTCCAAATTCAATGATGCTCCGGTGTTTCTTAAAAAACTGGATCCTCGACTTGATCCGCACTGCCATCTCTTCTGCAGAAATTTCACGGCTCATAAAGTCCACTGCACCCAGGACTAGTGATTTCATTCTGGATTCACTCGACGTATCAGAAGAAATAAAAATGATGGGACAACCGTTATATCCGGGAAGCTGGACGAGTTTTTCATAGACTGAAAATCCATCGAGCTTAGGCATGTGAATATCTAAGAGGATTGCTGAATAATCATGTTGAGCAAAACTATCAATTAAATCTTCATGGCGTGAAAAAGTCTTAGTGTCGAAATCGTCACGGAGTAGAATGCTAATGCACTCAAGATTCAGAGGACTGTCGTCAAGGTATGCGATTTCTGCTTTCAACCTTAACCTCTTAGAGATTTACTTTAATCGATCTTCTAACTTCATTGCGAGCTGTGGGCTGGCAAATTTCATAAGTGCAGTTTTATTAACAACTTTATCAAAGTGCTTATCAGACTTACTGAAGAAATATCCTGTGACATCCTGATCTTTCAAAAAGATCGTATGCCCTTTTGTATCAAATTTACGGAGTATAAATTCTGAGTCGAGGAAGAGGACATCGCGAATGGTGAAGTTCTTCGAGATATACATGATGATGCAATAATCAGAAAGCTCAGCGAGAGACTTTTTGATTTTTACGCCCTTCGGCGACGTAGCATCGTGCCAGTGAACTTTCACTTCAACGGTACTTCCGTTCTCCGTCTTAAAATCAAACCCACGCTGAGAAGAAGATTTGATCTGATGAAGACCAAAAATAATTTTCGCGTACCACTCGCCTAACTGGATCGGAAGATTTTTTCCGTTCATCAGGACCTTATGGTCTTTCAGAATCTGAAAAGTCTGGTGAACAACTTCTACAGTGTCGAAGATGGCCTTCTGATCTGGAAGATGAAGGATGCCGATGTTCTTCATAACTTTGCTGGAAAGACGTTTATTGAACTGAGTTTGATACCAATGATCAAATTCATTCACTTCCAGAAAATCATAGGAACTAAATACGAAGCCTTCGGACTTTAATTGATTGAGGTTTTGAACCTCTGACAATTCCTTCTGCAAGTAGCTCATCGGAACATATTCACGATCGTTGCTTCCCCGGACAAAGATTGTATCTTTGTCATAGTCGGAACTGCCATGAGTCGTCCCAGAAAACTTCTGGGCGATCTCATAGACTTTACTTTTTAACACGGTGTAACCTTTTAATCTAAATTACACTCAGATTAGCACGGGAGAACTCAAATCTCTAGTGCGGAAACGTCATCCGTGAACTCAATTATCGTTCTTGCAAGTGAAGGATTGTGCATCAAATAATGCGCGCAATACACTCGGAAATCGACGATCTTTGTCTCGTAATATTTTTTATCTTCCGCGTTTGCTGTCGCCATTTTTTTGTCTGCGAGAATGGCCGATTCCATCAGTCTCCAACCAATCACCATCTGCGAACCAAACTGGAGAAAATCTGTACAGTTTTGAAGGACCATTCCGTGCTGATTGTTCTTAGCGTAACCTGCGATGTGTTGCATGAGAGTTTGTGAACTCGCGAGAACTTTCTGAAAGAGATCTTTTTCTTTTTTAAATTTAGCATCATCGAGAGACTGAACAGAAGCAGCCATCTCCTGAACAAGTGCAGTGATGGTTTTACCGCCATCTTTCAGGATTTTTCTCATCACGAAATCGATCGCCTGAATCGCGTTCGTTCCTTCGTAGATCGTCGCAATTTTTGTATCTCGAACGAACTGCTCAATTCCATATTCAGTACAGTAACCATAACCACCATGACACTGAACCGCGTCCACAGAAACCTGGAACCCTTGCTCAGAACAATAAGCTTTGCAGATCGGAGTCAGAAGGCCGATCAAATGTTCGTAGTGGGCATCTTCTTTCGCTTTATTGAAAAGATTGGCAGTGTAAAGACACAATGATCTCATCCCGCGGGACATGGCACGCATACGAAGCATGGTGCGACGGATGTCTGCATGGTGAACGATTTCTTTTCCAAACTGAACGCGCTCGTTAACATAATTTCTTGTCATCATGTACGCGAGGTTCGCCTGACTCTCGCCCTGAAGACCACAGTAAAGTCTGGCCTCGTTCATCATAATGAACATGGTTTCCATTCCGTGAAACTCTTCTCCGATCATCCATCCAATAGACTCGCCTTCCTGACCGAACTGAATTTCACAGGTCGCAGAAGCGTGAATCCCCATCTTGTGCTCGATTTTTGAGCAGATGACATGATTCGTGTTTGTCACTTTTCCTGAATCATCAAAATTAAAACGTGGAACCACAAAAAGAGAAATCCCTTTTGTTCCTTCAGCTCCACCCGGAGTACGGGCCAGACAGAGGTGAATGTTATTTTCGTAAAGATCAGATTCACCCGAGGAAATAAAGATTTTTGTACCCTTGATAGAGTACTTCCCATCGCCGAGAGGTTTTGCTGTCGTACGAAGTGCACCTACATCTGATCCTGCACCAGCTTCAGTGAGACACATGGTACCGCCCCACTCCCCTGTCATCATTTTAGGAATGATCACGTTTTTATCCGTTGAGTTTCCTTTGATGTGAAGAACGTTGAGAGCTGCGCGAGTCAGTCCCGGGTACATTGTCCATGCACAGTTTGCACCAGTAGCGAGAGACATACAGGCAACATAGAGAGCTTCCGGAACTTCTGTTCCTCCGCATTCGCCTGGAAGCGCGAGAGCAAACCAGCCATTATCGTAAAAACTTTTGTTCAAACCTTTGAGTGATTCTGGTGCCAGAACTTTT
Source organism: Bacteriovorax stolpii (assembly GCA_945883845.1). GTDB lineage: Bacteria > Bdellovibrionota > Bacteriovoracia > Bacteriovoracales > Bacteriovoracaceae > Peredibacter. Next base: position 8,825 of record CAMCYI010000024.1, read on the forward strand.
CCGTTCACATGGCGAACACCTTGCTGATCAGAGGGCTCACGGGTAGGGAATACTTCGTTCTCAACGAACTTGTTGTACTCAGAAAGAATGCCTTTCACGTCCTGATCTTCTAAACCGTAATTTTTAAAGTCCTGAACTTTCAGGAGCTCAGTCAGGTTGAATTCCACATCGCGAATATCGGCTTTGTACTTACCCATAGATTTTCCCTCTTCATGAAGAAAGTGATGAATTTGATGATGGTAATAGAATAACGGAAATTGAATTTTTGTGAGGGAAAAACAGAAGCTTCAGGACCAAAAATAAAGATATCCGACTAAAACAATAAAAAAAGGCGGCCCTAAGGCCGCCTTGGAAATTACTATCTAACTGTTTTGCGTTCTTTAAGCTGGCCGTTCTTCGTATATACATACTGAACTGGCTGATAAACTGCGTGGGAAGCTGTGTTGATCACGTACTGCTTGAGGTAAATGTCGCTGCTCTCAGTTTTCGTGAAAATGATAACAACTGATGCACCTGACTGACTGACTGATAGAACTGAATATCCAATTTCCGGAGTAAGGATGTTAGCAAGGACTGTGTTATAAGATCTTGGAAGATTATTACCCCAGACCTTGTAATCTGAATCCACAGAATCAGTACAAATCACGAACAGTGATCCTGAACACGATCTCTTGTCGGTTAAAATTGTTCCTGCTGTGAATGTTCTCAATGTCTCATTTGCAGCAATCCATGTATTGAGCTTCGTGATTGCATCGGTACCAACTGAGTTTCCAGTCAATGCAGATGGTGAACCTGTCACAGCGTTTGATCCCCCATTGTTCCAATTGTCAGAAGAACTTCCTCCTCCTCCACTTTTCTTGCCGCAACTGACGGCTAAAACGAGAAGAGACATGAGACTCAAAAGCTTAAACGTGTGTTTCATAGATACCCCCTGAAATTAAAAAACTTAGTGTTTTTCCCTCTTATACTCCAAGATTGATGCCAAGTTCCTAAATGAAAATCTGATGGCTTGCAGGTGGTAACTGTCAAAACTTTAGACAGTGCTCATCATTTTTACACTCCCTTCATTTTAAATTCATTTAAATGACAACTGAATCAAGAGCTATAAGCATACAGTTTTTTAAAACTGTACAAGGAGTGCATGGTGAAATGATTCAGTACAACGACTCTCTTCTTTCTTTCCTCTCTCTCTGCATTTGGAGAAACACCGGTTTTTCATTGTTTAGGAAATGAGCCTTTCTGGAATGTGAATGTAAATGAAAGACAAGGGCTCATCAGGCTGCGACGTCCGGAAGGACCGTCCGCTTACACCATCATTTCAAAAAGAGTGGCAGCAGGTTCAGCTCCTCATGGTGCCTTCATTACGAGTTCCAAATACACGACACTCACTGTTGCTCCAGGTGAATGCAATGACGGTATGTCAGACTCTGTTTATACCCACACGGCGGTTTATGACATGGGTGGAAGGAATCTCTTCTACGGGTGCTGTGACATTGATGCGCAGGAACTCGAAGCAGAGTAAGACGGGAACCCTTGCGGCTCTCCTTTCACTTGAGGTATCGTGAATTCCTTCCCGGAGGAAATCATGGCCTACACATTACTTGGCTCACTCACATCTCCCTTTGTTCGTCGCGTGCGGTTGGCGATGGATAACATTCCTTACGATTTTAAGGAACTCAATATCTATGACAATGCTGAAGGTGCTGCTTACCTTCACAAGATAAATCCTGTTCATCAAATTCCTGTTCTTATTGATGGAGAAAAATCCATCTGGGATTCACGGGTCATTCTTCAGTACCTCAATGAAAAGCACAAACTTGAAACACAAAGCTGGGAAAAAGAGAATCTTCTCACGGCCATTGATGGTGCCATCAACTCGGGTGTTGTTCTCTTTCTTTCCAAAAGATCGGGTCTGAGTATTGATGAGCCAACGATGTACTTCCAGAGACAACGTGATCGCCTTGAATCCATCATGGATTACCTGAAGCCTCACCTGCAAAGTCCTGCCGCGAAGGAATGGAACTTTGTGAACATGAGTCTCTATGCCATGATCGACTGGTTGAGCACACGAAGCATGATGAACTTCAGTGGACGTCCGGAGTGTCATCACTTCCTGGAAACTCATTCTCAGAGACCGGTGGTTCAACTGACACAAATCCCGAAAACATAAGGAGCACATGATGGAACTTAATCAATACATTGATCACACACTCCTAAAAGCTGAAGCAACTCTTGCTCAGGTTGAAAAACTTTGTCAGGAAGCTAGAGACAATAAGTTTGCCTCTGTTTGCGTGAATTCATATTACGTGAAAAGAGCTGCTGCCTTTCTTCAGGGATCAGGAGTGAAAGTCTGTACTGTCGTTGGGTTCCCATTGGGAGCCTCGACGATGGAAACAAAAAGATTTGAAGCGATGAAGGCCATTGCAGATGGCGCTTCAGAAATAGACATGGTCATGAATATATCAGCGTCGAAATCCGGTGACTGGCAGTATGTTCTGGATGATATGTCATCTCTCGCTCAGGTTTGCCATGCCCAGGGAAAAATCCTTAAAGTGATTCTCGAAACGGCTCTGCTTACTGAAGAAGAAAAAAGAAAGGCCTGCGAGCTCGCCGTGAAGGCACAGGTTGATTTCGTAAAGACTTCCACAGGATTTTCAACTGCAGGTGCCACTGAAGCGGATGTTAAACTCATGCGTTTGATAGTCGGTAAAGACATGGGCGTGAAGGCCAGTGGTGGAATCCGCGATACGGCAACGGCGAAGAAAATGATCGAAGCTGGTGCCACGAGACTTGGCACCAGCGCGAGTGTTGAGATCGTTCACGGCGGTTCTGGAACTTCCAGTTACTAATGAAATTTAAGCGTTCATTCTTCGCGGTCGCATTCATCGTCATTGCTATGATTGTCTGGTCCTTCATGCGGACCACTTCTTCTAATCAAATGAAGAAAGCCGAAGTGACCATCGCTCACGACACTGAAACAAAACCCCAGACAATCAAAACCGATCCAAAGACATCAGTAGAGACTGACACGGAAAAGTATGATGAGTCGGCATGGTATGATTGCAATGAGAAACTCTCGAAACACTTTGGAGCAGATAAATGCGATATGAAATGTCTCGCCACTGCAGTAAAGGCAAAGGACAGGGACCTCGCAGCTTTCATTGAAGAAGACTGGTTAAGTCCGACTCCTGAAGGAAAAAATCCCCAAAGCCAGTATGGAAAGTTTTTTCAAGCTATGTATCTTGGTAACTTCAATTCGAACGAACCGGGATTGAAAATAAAAGACCTCCGTCGATCTGAAAAACTCCTGAGGGAACTTTCTCTCAAAGATCCAAACAATGCTTTTCCCGATCTCTTCCTGGCGATGATTCTTCAGAGACAAGGCAAAACAGAGGAAGCCAAAAAGATTCTACGCGAGGCCATGCCTAAGAAGTATCACTCCTACCTTGGGGATATAAATCGCAAACTGTTTCTTAACGCAGGAACCGATATCGCCTTACGCATGAAGGCTGGTGAAATTTTTGGCGCCCTGCCATTCCCGGACTACAAAACTCTGGAGACACTTGCCGAAGTTGATGAAGATGCATTTATCAATCTGAATAAAAAAATCCTGAAGAGATCACTTGTTGATAATGGACGAGGGTTTGATATGACATGGGTTGCACTCGAACACCAGTTTGCTTTGAAATACTTGAAGGCACTTTCTCCCACAGACGCGGCCCTGTATCCTGACTACAAGGAAATACTTGAGAACTCCGGCGAGCGCATTGAAAACTGGGAAGTTCTTGAGAAAGGTTGCCATCCTTCAGACATGCTTGAGGATGCAAGAGAGGAACTCAAAAGAATTAAAGCCCTTTCAATTTAACCATCCGAAGCTTTCCACATTTAAGAATCGCTTCCTGGCCTTTTCCTAACTCAATCGTGTCACCTGTCACAGTCTGATTATCAAACTTCACAGCGTTCTGTTTGATGAGTCTCTTCCCTTCACTATTTGTTTCAATGAATTTAAGTTCTGTCAGAAGGTCCATGATTTTAATCTGACCTGCTGGCTTTTCAACAACCTGAACATCATCAAGAACCTGCTTCTTCGAGAATCGTGCTTCAAACTTCTCACGCTCTTCCTGTCCTGAACCTTCGCCATGATAGTAGCTCGTCACTTCTGCAGCGATGGTTTTCTTCGCTTCCATCGGATGCATGGATCCTGAAACAATGCCGGCGATAAAGGTATCCACTTCAGCAGCAGATTTGCGACTAAGGAGAAGATAATATTTTTTCATCAGCTCATCAGAGATCGACATGAGCTTACCGAACATATTCGTTGCTGTGTCCGTAAGTGAAATATAGTTGTCCATAGACTTCGACATCTTGTTCACACCATCCGTTCCTTCAATCAATGGCATCGTGAGGATACACTGCGATTCCTGCTCGTAAGCATTCTGCAAATGTCTTCCCATCATCAGGTTGAAGGTCTGATCCGTTCCGCCGAGTTCAAGATCGGCCTTGAGGAAAACAGAATCGTAACCCTGAAGAACAGGATAAACGAACTCGTGAAGATAAATGGCCTCTGCATTGTTGTAACGTTTACTGAAGTCATCCCGCTGGAGCATGGCCCCCACGGTGGCCTTCGCCATCAACTGAATCAGATCAAGGCCGGAAAACTTTCCAAGCCAGTGACTGTTGAACACAACTTTGGTTTTGCTCATATCGAGAACTTTCCCGACTTGCTCAGCATATGTTTTTGCATTTTCCTCAACATCCGCGGCCGTGAGAATCGGACGAGTTTTATTTTTTCCCGTCGGGTCCCCTATCTGGGCCGTGTAGTCGCCGATAAGGAAATAAATCTCGTGGCCGAAATCCTGAAGGAGTCTGAGTTTCTGAAGAACAACTGTGTGGCCTAAATGAATATCCGGACGGGATGGATCTGCACCAAACTTAATCACCAGTGGTTTTTGTTTCTCGAAAGATTTTTTCAACTTCTTCAGCATCTCTTCTTCAGGAAGGATGTCGAAAGCTCCACGCTTAAGTTCTTTGAGTTGATCTTCCGGGCTCACGGTAATGCGGGTCATGGTATCTCCTTGGGAGAAACCAGTTTACGGCCGCCAGCCCGTCTTTTTAAGCCAAATCTGAAATTCTTTTTCTTTTTTCTGCGGATCCGCAGGCGGACGCTCGTGAGAAACCACATCCTGACGCATCGGAGGAAGACCTACGCTTTCCCGTCGGGCATCGAGATGATCTTTATCCTCGATGGATGTGGGCTTCATCTCCCCATCAATCCAGTCAAAGCTTGTTCCGTATAATTGCCCTCGCCCCTCGAAATACGCGATACGGTCTTCGGTGTAGGCAAGGAGATCGAGAGGATAGTCGCTTGAAGCGGCAGCGAATCTCATCTGGGTCAGGCATTCACGCATGAAGTCCGCACTTGAGATTGAATGTTGAATGATTAACCAGGAAAGTTTCACTCCACTTGCGCCTGCATTAGACAGGACAGGAAAACCATTTTTACGAATGAGCTCTTCAAGCTTATGCGCATTTTCAAGGTGAACTTTCTCCATCTCCGGGTGATAAGCATCGTTGAGATCGCCTCGTTTAACAATGGCGTCACGAATGAACATATCCCGCTCGACGAGAGGCCTGCATTTGTCTTCCCAAAAAGTATCCATCACATATCCTCAAGATGAATTTGAGTGGACATTAATCCTGTCCCACATGAAAATTATACCATGAAAGAGAACGTCATATTTTTTGATGGTGTCTGCGGGCTTTGTAATGGCTTCGTTGATTTTGTGATGAAAATTGACCGCCAGAATGTTTTCTTTTTCGCACCTCTTCAGGGCGAATATGCGCAGAAAACCCTGACCACGGCAGACACTCAGAACCTGAATACCATTGTCGTCATGATTAATGGTAGGACCTATCGTAAGTCTGAAGCCGTGCTGAATGTTTTTGGTCTTATTGGTGGAGCTTGGGGTCCCTTCTCTATTCTTCTAACCCTGCCCGCTCCTTTACGGGACAAGGCCTACGAGCTTATTGCTAAAAATCGTTATCGCCTTTTTGGTAAGCGTGAAATCTGCCGTTTTCCAACACCGGAAGAGCGATCCCGCTTTCTCGTGTAAGTTACTGAATTCAAAATCTAGTTTCACCAAAATTTTTGAAAATTAACGCGTAGAGAATTTGCACCCCTGAATTATTCGTTTGCCTTTGCCACAATTGGTTTGGTACACCGAACTCATGAAAAACATTCTTTTTATCGCCGGCCTTATGGCCTTGTTCTTCTTCTCTCTTTCTTCTTCTTTCGCAGTCTCTGAATCTCATTCAGATATTGATGAAAGACTTCAGGGATACATCCAGAAGTTCAACCTCAAGCCATTGAACAGGCCTACAGGAATGAGAAGAGATCTTCTTGATCTCGGGCATGAACTTTTCACAACTCCACTTCTTTCGGGAAACAACAACATCAGTTGTAAGGAATGTCACTTTCCAGGAAACATGACTGTTGATGGTCTTCCACTTGGACTTGGTGAAGGTGCACGTGGACTGCAATCAGCAACAACAAGAAGAACTCAAGCAACAGGTAAAATGCTCGCCAGAAATACTCCGGCCCTCTTTAACCTGAACGATATCAATGTCATGTTCTGGGACGGAAGAATTTCGTTTGATCCACTTACTGGAGCACACACAACTCCGGTAGCGGAACTCAATGGTCTTGCTCCGGTTCGTGCTGATATCGCCAATACACTCAAGAGTGCTCTTGCTGCTCAGGCCATCTTCCCTATCGCTAATCATGACGAGATGACAGGTCAGCCGGGTTCAAACCCGATCGCGAATGCAAAATCAGAACTTGAGATCTGGGATATGATTGTTGAAAAACTCATGGCAAATGCTGAGTTTAAGGCAACATTTGAAAAAGTGTTCCCTGGTCAGAAGATCAACATCGGTCACGTAGGTGAAGCCCTCGCTGAATTCCAGCGTTATGCTTTCGCTTACTCGGACACAGCTTACGATCGCTACCTCAAAGGTGATCTCAAAGCTCTGAATGAAGTTCAGAAAATCGGTATGGATGTATTCTTCAACAAAGGTAAGTGCGGCGAGTGTCACCAGGGCCAACACCTCACGAACTTTGAATTCCATAACATCGGTATCGCTCAGATCGGTCCGGGAAATAATAAAGGTGATGATCTTGGTCGCGCACAGTGGGATCAGAAACCTGGAAACCTTTATGCTTTCCGCGTTCCACCTCTGAGAAATGTGGCCCTCACGGCTCCATACATGCACGATGGGATGATCAAGACTCTCCCACTCGTTGTTGAACACTACGATATGATCGTTGAAAGTCTAACGGGCTTTAAACTCATCAATAACTGGAAGAACTACGTCGAATCAATCGGTGATCACGATCATAGAAACGATGACATCCGTGTAGCAACTCTTTCAACAAAACTTGAAAAGAAACTCAATTTCGAAGAAGAAGAAGAAAGAGCTCTTTCAGAGTTCATGGCAACAGGTCTGACAGACTCAGCATTCCTAAACCGTGAAGTTGAAGGCGACTACCGCACATACTTCCGTCTTCAGTTAAGAGAAACTGGTTACAATAAACTTCTCCAGATGTTCCCGGGCAAAGTTGAACGCCATACATACTATTATTTCGACGTGATCTTCGAAGGTGGATTTGGTCTGAAAGGACTGGCAATGCCTCTCCGTCTGATCGCTGTTAAGAAGCCGCATGAAACTGAGCTCATCTTCCGTGAACAGGCCTACAAGACTGCGACAGCTGCTAACGGAATTGTTCTTGAAACAAATTTCAACCGTACAGAGCTCACAAAAATATCGGACTCAATCTTCAATCCTCTTGAAGAGTCTTACCTTGATATGTTCAAGCGTATTTACACTTACAAAGACGGAGAGAAGAACGAAGAAATTCCTGCGACTGAATTAACAGTTATCAAAAACGATGTTGATTCAATCAACGCTAACTTCCATAACATCCGTTTTGAAGGTACTGATAAGATCTCTGACCAGATCAACCGCTCTAAAGATGAAGTGTTCTATGTTCCAACTTCATTCAACCAGAAAGATGTAATCCTCTTCTCTGTTGAAATTAACGGAAGAAAAGTAGAAGGAAATCTCCAGAAATCATGGATACGCACTGACAAAGGTGGCATTCAGGTTACGTGGGCACTTGAACTTGAAACAAATAAAGTCACGAAAGCTCAGTACAATGACTTCGCTCAGGCAGTACTGAAGAAACTTGATGTCCTCGATGCAACGGACGTCGGCGGCGGCTCACCAGGCCCGTCTGATCTGACACTTCAGGTGCTTAATCAGGTGATGTAATGAACTGGAGAAAACAACACAGGGTCGTAGCCATCGTCATCACGCTTCCCCTGATCGTGATTTCTCTCAGTGGAATTGTTCTTCAGCTCCGCAACCAATTCGAAACGATTCAACCGAAAGCTGTCTCCGCTGAACTCACAAGCGGAGCTTCTTTCGTTACATTCGAGCGAATCATTCAGGATCATGGCGGTGACAACATCGATCAGATCATCCTGCGTCCTGGAAAGAAAAACCTCTCTCTCAGAATGAAAGACGGCATGGAAGTTCAGATTCATCCACAGACGGGTGAAGTCATGAAAAAGGCCATGCGTATGACTAATCTTCTCATCGATATCCATCAGGGAACATGGTTAGGAGCTTTCGGCCAGTACGTCCTTCATCTACCAACTGGTCTCGGATTATTTTTTCTGATCATTTCCGGGATCGTTATTTACCCATTTAAGAAAAGGAAATCTTTATGAGTGATAAATTTCGTTTCGGCCTGGAAGCCGAATTCATGCTCGCAAATTCTACAGACTTTCGCCCGCTCTGGTATAAAGACGTTACATTTCAGACTCTCGATACTCTCTTCGAAAAAATATCCCTTGAAGGAATTCCAAGTCTCGACGGACTTGCAGCAGAGCCACCTCATAAAAAGATGATGCCGTTTATTGTTGAAGGCTACGGGATACCGGATGCTGACTTCAATATCACTGATGCTTACCCGAAAGGCATTGAGATCCGGACTCCGGTTTGTGAAAGCATCGATCAGGTCATGGACGTTTATGAAGAGCTCTACAAGCGGGTCAAGAAGTCTCTCGCGACACTGGACATGGTTCCGGTCGCTATCTCCCACCATCCGATAGAGTCAAAATTCGTTGGTCCTCAGAATAAACGCCGTCACGATTTCTGGCTCTGGGCCATGGAAGTGATGACCACTTATGGGCCGGACATCAACGTGAGTTTCCCAAAACCCATCACAGACAAACTTTTTTCAGATATCGATGACCTCAATGCGAAGGTCAATTACTACGCACCTGCGATGGCAGCACTCTCTCTTGCTTCTCCATTCTTCCAGGGCCGTCCGTGGCAGATCAAGGGCAGTACGGGCAAGTCATACCGCACTTTTAAAAGAAGTGTTGTAGCACCGGCGATTGAACTACATCCCGATGAGAACTTCCGTATCGAATTTAAAGTTTTCGAGATGAGCCGTAGTAGCGCTGACTTCAAAAATTATTTTTTATTAGTACTCGCATTGTTTCTCGATGAATCCCTGAAAGGTCGCGCTTCTTCCCAGGAACGTATTTACGATTCAGGTCAGGTGGCACGCTTCGGTCTGCTGGCAGAGGGTATGAAAGAGAGAATGGTGGAACTTTTCACGAAAGCACCGAATGTTTTGAAGAAGCATGGGTTTGACCCGTCTTCACTCAAAAAACTCGAAAACAGAATTGAACATAACTCTTCCCCTGCTGATGAGATGCTTTCACTCTACAACGCCGGTCACTCTCTGAATAAAGTGATTGAGACCTATTCGACTCTCGAAAATCTCAAGGGACAGTCCATTTGATCAACTCTTTCCTGCCGGTTCTTCTTGCTTTTTTCCTGATGCTCGGATGTGTCTGGGTATCGTGGACACAGGGTCATCGTCTTGAAAAAGATCTTCTTCTCTCTTCTGTCAGAGTCGTCATTCAATTAACACTCCTGGGACTAATACTCGGTTGGCTCTTTCGTCATACTTCTCCAGTCTTCACTTTAGCTGCTGCGGTTTTCATGACAGTAAACTCCGCACTTCAATCAAGCGCCAGGATCAAGAATAAATATCCGGGTCTTTTCCTTAACAACCTCACAGCAACCATGCTCGCCCTCTGGCCACTTGCGATGGTGGGAACTCAACTCATCAGCCCCGGACCATGGTGGAAAATTGATATTCTATTACCTTTGATTGGAATGATGCTCGGAAACACTCTGAGTGGTCTCTCCATGGGAATTGATCATTTCACGCAGGATATCAGGGAGAAGAAGGAAGAAGTTCTCTCGTGGCTCTCTCTTGGTGCCTCTGTAAAAGAAGCAACTCACGCACTTTTTCAGCGCTCTCTCAGGCTAGCTTTAGGGTCAACGATAAACTCCATGCTATCGATGGGACTTGTATCCATTCCCGGCATGATGACGGGCCAGATCCTCGCAGGTAATACGCCGATGGAAGCGGCCTTAACACAAATCATCGTCATGTTTTTAATAGCGAGTGGAACTTATCTTGCAACATTTATCGGGTTGTTACTTTCAAGAAACAAGTTGTTCAACGATAGAGGACAGCTATGTTACACGTAGAGGATCTCCTCCTACCTCATAAAAAGAGACTGAATCTCACCCTTGAGAAAAATAGTGTTCAGTTCGTTCAGGGTCCGAACGGGAGTGGTAAATCACTCGCACTGAAATCTCTCGCGACTTTTTTTCCAGCGACTTTCAAGAAATTCGATTTCAATGGTAAATCTATTGAATCGTGGAATTATCAGGAATACAGATCTCTCGTGACTTACTGTAGTCCAGTTCCGTGGATACCGATGACTGGTAAAGTGGAAGAGTTTATGAAGGCTCCATTCACTCTCCAGATTCGCAATAAAATCCAGCCGACATCACTTATCGATACACAAAAGTTTCTCCATGATTGGAAACTCACAGGCCTTGATCTCGCTCACCTCTCAAGCGGCCAGCGACAGGGTTTGGCCCTCTTAAGAGCTATGACGATGAACTCTGAGATTCTGTTGTTAGATGAGGTTTTCTCGCATCTTGATAGGGAGAATACTCTTGCCATGGAAGAAGCATTGCTAAAGTGGCAGCAGGCAACTCAAGGAACTCTTCTCATGGTGAGCCATGATATCGCGCAGCCCATCAGAATGGGTGGAAGAGTCCTACATACAAATGAAATTTTAAGTTAGTACCATATTGAACGAGAGGGCTTTCCTGGCGAGAAAAAAGCCGTATCGAATTCAATGTTGTTGAAGTTTTCTTTGTACTTCGCCATGAAACTTTTTTGACCAGATTTAAAGAGTTCAACTGAGTGCGAATAACAAAGCTGAATGTGACGTTCGTCAATGCCCTGGTAGATCGAATCGTTATTCGTCCCGACCTTGATCAGACCATGATACATACAAATAAAACACCGCTTAATTTCCATGCTATTTCTTTCGGAATTCGTGAAGAAATTCTTTAAGAGTGAATGAGGGAGAATTGTAAATTTCCCTATACCGGATAAGTATCTGATATCCATCAAATCAGCCTTGAACAAGCACTCCGCTAAGGCTAAGATACGTCTTATGCTCAACAAACTAAACCGAAATTGGCAAATTGCCATCGTTGCTTTAAGCACTGTTTTATTAGATCAACTTACTAAAGTGATCGCTCGTAGTTCCCTTTCTCCGATGGAAGAACTAAGTTATTTGGGTAACACCTTTGTTCTTCTTCATACGGAAAATACCGGTGCATTTCTTAGTCTTGGTGCGAATCTTCCGGAGAATGTTCGCTTCATGATTTTCAGTGTTCTTGTTGGTTTCGGACTTCTCTATGTTCTCTACTCATTGATCAAAGATAAAACGATGGATCGCCATGAGACACTCGCGTGGGCCATGATTATCGGTGGTGGAATCGGAAATCTCATCGATCGGATTTTCCGGGGTAGTGTCACAGACTTTATGAATATGGGGATTGGGAATCTTCGCACAGGCATTTTCAATATTGCTGACATCGCTGTCACAACCGGTGCCATTCTTCTTTTTCTTTCTGCCATGATAAAAAAATTCGGCAATAAAAAAGGGACCCCGTAGGGCCCCTCTCTTTTTAACGTTGAGTTAAAGACTAACGATAAATCGTTTCAGTCTTAGAACAACTCCACAACTGGTCAGAACACGAGTTTCTGAATCCAGTGCGGTGAGATCCTTTAAGCTTATCTTTGCGTCCTACGAGATTCTCAAGGTTGCTTGAACAGCTTCTGTCTTCATTAGAGTGTCCTGTGACAAGACAAGTCCATCCCTGAGCTTGCAAACGCTGAACTTCATCTTTGTTTGATCCTCTAAAATTACGATCTTCACATCTCTTTCTGAGGTAACCACAGCTGCTGAAAAGTGTAGAGCAGATAGCATCCTGATAGAGTTCATCAGGGTGACCTACTGGCGTTGCTCTTCGGATACAATCCATATCGGGTCTTACAAAAATTGGATTTCTGTCGTACTGACGAGTGATCGTTACTGGTTGAACTGGAACTTGTGGGCCTGGGCCGCCGTTCCATCCCGGACCGCCTGGACCTGGACCGCCATTCCAACCCGGACCGCCTGGGCCTGGTCCGCGTCCACCAACACCACGAATTGAACGTGAGCCGTATACCTGGACTTTAGCGTTACCAAAATCATAATAAGAGTCTTTATATGTGTAACCTCTGATCTTGATGCGGTCGATACAAACGCGGTCACCTTGACGGCTTGAACCTACGTCGAACCACTGGCTGTTCTCGCCTTCATCAGCACCGTTACGGAAATCCCAGTCACGCTGAAGTGGGAGTTTGTCCCAGTTAAAATAAGACTCACCAGCATAGTGAACTTCGAGCCCTGTGACTTGAGCTTCGTTATCCAAAACCTCAATGCTCACACTGCGGATTCCGCAAACTGGAGTAAAGAGAGTTTGTTCATAGTCACGTGAACCAGTGTACTGATCGAAGTAGAGATCAACTTCGCGACCGACGTTAACAACGTCAGTGAAGCGGCTTGAATCGAAACAACGAACACAGCGACGGCTTCCGCGCTGACGCCATTGACGACCATTGCCACCGCGGCGACCATCATTGCGACCAGGGCCGTTGCTACCCCATTGATCGTTGCGACCTGGACCATCGTTGCGTCCACCGTTGTTATTGCCCCATTGACCATCGTTGCGGTCATCACGGCGATCATCACGGCGATCATCTCTGCCGCCATTGTTGTTGCCATTGCGATTGTCATCGCGCCACTGATTTGGCTCACGACTGCCGTCTACGACGGGCTTGTTAGTGGCACAGCTGCTTACGAGCATCAGTGTCGCTAAAGAAAAAACAAGTGTCTTCATCCACCCTCCAAGGTGTAACGGTTCAAACATCATGGAAAAATCATAACACTCAAACTGAAAATTATTTTAGGAGAATGAATTTCCTCTTAACAAATGAGGCAAGCGCCATAGGGACACGTAGATTGTTGAGGTTAGGGGGAAACACTTAATCCGACTATCTTAGTCCTGTGGGAAAATTTTGTCCCTGAGCCCTGAAGACTGAAGCGTTTGAAACAGGTTCGTGTCCCAAATTTCAGAATTCCATTTTCCGGACTGGCAGAATTTTTTCAGCGTGGGCGCTTCGGGATCATCAGGCGTTTTGTTGTCTTTGAGAAGTGATTGTACGTATTGAAGCCACTCGTGAATGACTTCAATGAGCATTTTGTTTCCGGATTTTTTATCTATCGCTATATTGATAGAAGAAAAAATTCTTTGCGGAAGTTTTTGTGAACCGTCCATAGCAATTTGACGTAACTGGTGAGGTAGTTTGTTATTTTGAAATCGGATAATCAGATTGTTCTGATATTCTTTAACGTCGAAAGATTCAGGAATATGAAGAAGCGGAGTTACCTCTTCAAATATTTTAATCACATTCATTCTTAATTGTGGATCATTGATCGCCTCATGAACAAACTGCAAGCCACGATTAAGTCCGGCGTAAGCCAGATATGAGTGAGCAGCATTTAAAAGCTTGAGTTTCATTTCTTCGTAAGGTCTGACGTCTTTAACGAATTCAACCCCGGCTTTTTCCCACTGAGGACGCTTCAGAGAGAAATGATCTTCGATGACCCACTGGCAGAATGTTTCAGTCGCAATAACTTCACTATTCGCTGAAAGTGAATATGATTTTTCCAGCTCCAGAATTTTTCCCGGAAGAAGTGAAGGGACAATTCGGTCGACCATGGTGCACGGGAATTTAATATTTTTTTTCAACCAGACGAGATCATCCATCCACTGAAGTTTTTCAAGATATGTTTCCACGGCCCGCTGGAGTTTTTTCCCATTATCCCGGAGATTATCACAACTGATAATGGTGAGAGGACTGAGTTGAGAGAGTCTACGTTGACGTATTCCCATGGCAAGAAGACCTATTGCTGATTCTGGTTTCTCCGGAGACTGAAGATCATGAATGATTTGATTTTTTTTCAGGTCAAGATTTCCATTGCTGTCGAGATCATAGCCTTTTTCAGTAATTGTCAGGGTGATAATTTCAAGTTCTGGTTTTTTAAAAACTTCCATAACCTGCGATAAATTCTGGTGCAGAGAATAAGCTTCGCGGATGCTTTCAATCCAGGTTGTAACTGCATTATCGGCACTGAGTTCAAGCACAGGATAGCGCAAATGCACTTTTTTCATCTGATCCCGGGCCTCGGTCGATCTCATGCTCATCGAAATTACACCCCATGATGGATCACCAAGATCTTTCATCTTCTGGTAATAAACGGCCTGATGACCGCGATGAAACCTTCCCAGACCCAGATGAAGGATACGTGTTTGCCATGTACTCATAAACGGAAACACTCTTTCGCGTGTGAAGTCGTTATCGTCTTTATCAAATCCATCGCCTCTTCTTTATTCATTCGGTGTTCGGAAACAAGTTCTGCAAGGATCCGGGCATCTATTCTGCGGGAAACATCATGACGGGCGGGAATCGAAAAGAAGGCGCGAGTGTCATCGATGAAGCCAGTCACATTATACCAACCGGCTGTTTCCATCGTCTGCTTGCGATGGCGGATCATTGCTTCCGGAGAATCATGAAACCACCAAGCTGGTCCCAGGCGAAGTGCCGGATAATGTCCTGCAAGAGTGGCAAGCTCTCTCGAATAAGTTGTCTCATCCAGAGTAAAGAGGATTAGTTTCAATTTTGTACTGTTGCCGAAGGAATCGAGAAGTGGTCTGAGAGATTTTGTGTACTCAATTGACACGGGAATATCGGCACCCTTGTCACGACCAAATTTTGAATAAAGACTTGAGTTGTGGTTTCTAAAAGAACCCGGATGAAGTTGCATGACCAGACCGTCATCCATACTCATCGAAGCCATTTGCCAGAGCATGTGCGCGCGAAAATCATCAGCATCTTCTGGATTGAATTTCGTTGACAGAATTTTTTGATAAAGTTTTTCACCCTCAGCAACTGTAAGATTCAATGTCCGTGCATTCGGGTGACCGTGATCAGTCGCTGTCGCTCCATTTTCCTTGAAAAATTTTCTACGCGAGCGATGAGCAGCAAGATAACCTTTCCAACTTTGGGTGTCTTCGCCAGTAAGTTCTGCGAGAAGCTTGATGTTGTTTGAAAAGTCTTCGTGTTCGGGATCCAAGGCGGAATCTGGACGGTAAGTAGGAAGAACTCTCTTGCCCCATTCATTTTTAATTTTCTTATGGTCACTTAATGTATCGGTAGCTGCATCTGTCGTGGCCAGAATCTCAATATTAAACCGGTCAAAGAGTGCTCGCGGTAAACATTCCTTAGATTGAAGCTGATTCGAGATCTCATCAAAATAAAAATCAGCGTTCTCCACTGTAAATGGTTTTTCAATCCGAAAGACTTCATGGAAAACGTGGCCGAGCCAGAGCGCACTCGGAGTTCCACGGAAGAGATAAAAATTTTGCGCAAAAAGTTTCCAGATTTTTCTTTTGTCAGTTTCATAGGGAGAGCCATCTCTGGTTTTTACACCAAAATTTTCCAGAGGAATGCCCTGACTGTAAAACATGCGGAGAAGATAGTGATCCGGAGTTATGAGAAGAGAAACAGGATCACCAAAAGAAGTGTTCTCAGCGAACCACGAAGCATCCGTATGACCATGTGGACTGATGATTGGAGCGTCTTTCACCTGATGATAAAGCTCGCGCGCAATGTCACGGGTCGACTTATCGACGGGAAATAATCTGTCAGGGTGTAACAGCGATGGGTTCATGATTGGCAGCCTCTTTTTTACGATGATAGAATTTCAGCCATTACAGGACAAGTTTTTAGAATCTGATTTTGCAAAGGATGCGTATGAAGATCATTGAGGGCAAAGTAATCGTTACCTGCCCGGGTAGAAATTTTGTAACACTAAAAATCATCACAGATGAAGGCGTCTATGGCATAGGTGACGCAACCTTAAATGGTCGGGAATTATCCGTCGTTTCTTATCTCGAAGATCACGTGATCCCCTGTCTCATCGGCCGCGATCCTCAGCAAATCGAAGATATCTGGCAGTACCTTTATCGTGGAGCTTACTGGCGTCGCGGTCCGGTCACGATGTCGGCCATCGCCGCAGTCGATATGGCACTCTGGGATATCAAGGCCAAGCTCGCAAAGATGCCACTCTACCAACTTCTCGGCGGCAGATGCCGTGAAGGTGTCATGGTATACGGACACGCCAATGGAACAACGATCGATGACACTCTTGGTGAACTGGATCGCTACATGAGCATGGGCTACAAAGCGATCCGACTTCAAACTGGTGTGCCGGGTTTGAAATCTACTTACGGTGTATCAGGCGATAAAATGTACTACGAACCTGCCGACGGAGACCTTCCAACAGAAAACGTCTGGTCGACAGAAAAATATCTCGATTCAGTTCCTAAACTTTTTGAACGTGCTCGTGAAAAAGTGGGCTTCGGTCCTCACCTTCTTCATGACGTTCACCACCGTCTGACCCCGATCGAAGCGGCCCGTCTCGGTAAATCTCTTGAGCCATACCGTCTTTTCTGGCTGGAAGATGCAACGGTTGCCGACAATCCGGAAAGTTTCCGCCTGATCCGTCAGCACACGACAACTCCTCTCGCAGTGGGTGAAGTGTTCAACTCCATTCATGATTGCAGAACATTGATTCAGGAACAATTGATCGACTACATTCGCTGCACACTGGTTCACACAGGCGGTATTACTCACCTTCGTCGAATTGCTTCACTCGCCGACCTGTATCAGGTTCGCACGGGATGCCACGGTGCTACTGATCTTTCGCCGGTATCGATGGGAGCTGCACTGAATTTTGATATCTCCATTCCGAACTTTGGCGTTCAGGAATATATGAGGCATACAAAAGAAACCGACGAAGTTTTCCCACACAACTATACATTTAAGAATGGCTATCTCATGCCGGGTGAAACTCCAGGACACGGCGTGGACATCGATGAGAAACTTGCAGCAAAATATCCCTACAAACGGGCCTTTCTTCCGGTCAACAGACTGGAAGACGGCTCGATGACCAACTGGTAAAGGCCAACGATGAAAGCAGTCACTTTCGGAGAATGTTTATTCCGTCTCGTCACTCATCAGGGGGAGAGACTTTCTCAGGCAGATGAGCTGAACTTTTATCTCGGTGGCACTGAACTTAATATTGCCGCCAATCTGTCTTCACTTGGAGTTCCTGCAACATGGGTAAGCTCAGTCTGTGATGGAGCAACGGGTGACATGATCCGCGGCCGTATTCAGCAGCTGAATGTTGATTTCTCTCAAGTTGATACCATCAAGGGCGGAAGACCAGGCTGGTATCTGATGGAAACCGGTAATTCCCCTCGACCGGATAAAGTTTTTAACCGATCTGCGAGTTCACTGGCCGACAAAAAAGATTTTTCATACGACTGGAACAAAATCCTGACAGGCGCTTCCCTTTTTCATACTTCAGGTGTTACGGCCGGACTCTCGACAGAGCTTACTGCTGAAGTTAAAAAGGCCATGATGACGGCCCGTGAAATGAAAATTCCGGTCAGTTATGATTTCAACTACAGAAAAAACATCTGGAGCATAGAAGAGTTTGTAAAACGCCAGAAGGATCTCTTACCACTCATTGATATCCTCTTCTGCGCTGACAGTGACATCAATCTCTTCTTCGGAAAAAGATCTGATGAAGCAGATTATTCGTCAGTCTTTACCTCAACCAGTTTAAAAACATTAGTACTCACGCGCAGATCAAATGATGAAAGTGAATATGGTATTGATGTCGTATCAAATAATAAGTCATGGTCCTCACGGCGCCATAAAGTTAATTCAATCGATAGAATTGGCGTTGGCGATTCAATGGCGGCCGGATTTATCAAGTCGTACCTTTCAGGAAACCCTGAGTCTGATCATGCTGACTGGGCAGCTCTCGCAGGTGTTCTGAAGTATGGTATCAAGGGTGACATGGCCTTGCTGAAATCATCTGAAATGGAAGCACTCCTGACTGGCGGAACACGAGGAATCGACAGATGAATATGATTGAAAAGCTTCATCAGCAGTTTGTCATTCCGGTGGTTCGTGAAACTCGTGAATCTGAGCTGGAATTACTTTCAATTGCCCTCGCTGATGGTGGACTTAAAATTCTTGAACTCACTTTGATGAGCCCGGCAGCTTACTCGGTGATTAAAAAACTTTCTGCCTCAAAAGATCTGATTGTCGGTGCCGGGACCGTCACAACTCTGGAAGAAGCGAAAAAGGCCATCGACGCCGGTGCCCGCTTTCTCGTCTCTCCAGGTCTACCTGTCAAGGCAGTCGAATATTCGCTCAGCAAAAATGTTCCTTTTTATCCAGGTGTCCTCACACCGACAGAGATCATCCAGGCCAAAGAACTTGGATGTGAATTGATGAAAGTCTTCCCGATCTCAGCCGTTGGTGGAGTGAACTATCTTAAAACTTTGAGCGGTCCTTTTCCCGGACTCAAATGGATGGCAACAGGCGGAGTCGGGCTGGCAGATATAAAAAGTTTTTATAAAGCAGGTGTGACGTGTGTTGGTTTAGGAAATTTTCTAACACCTACTGAGCTCGTGAACAAAAAAGACTGGAAGACTTTAAGTGAAATTGCGCAGGATTGTCTGATTCAGGTCAATGAAGCACGGAAACCATAGGGCCACCGTGCTCTCTTTATAATTAATTATTTTTGAATTGAAAAATCGTAATGGAAAGTTCCGTTACCGCCATTACTTTTGCTTGAACTCTGGCGATAGAAAGTACTTGAACCACGGTAGTTACCGTTCGTACGAAGTGAAATGAGATCATTATAAATTTTGTCATTAACTCTTGAGTCGCGGTCTTTCAGCATGCGTCTCCAGCTGAGATTTGGAATGTCACTGCCGATATATAGCTGAAGTTTGTAGCCATCATAGTAAGAGTGAACGTTTTTACCAGCTTCATCTATCAGGCGCTGGTATATAAGTTCAATATAAAGGTTAGCGAGTTTGTTTCTGATGATGTCATAGTTATGGCGACCGTATCTTCTGATGATCTTTGATTTATTGTCAGAAAATACGTCATGAGCAGCAGTAACATACTTTCTTCCAAGTGCCTGTTCCTGGTCGTAAGTGAGGTAACTGTTTTGCCCTGGGTTTACCAAGGGATCACTATCATGATTTTTACTCGTACTACCTGTTGAGTTCTTGTTTCCGCACGATACTGCGAGGACCGACAGGAGTATAAGTGGTAAAAGTGCTTTCATGACCTTTCCTTAGCAAAGTGTTCAATGAATTCATTTTACATGGCCTGAATGTCGGGAAGAGAAGTATTGAAATTTTTACGATGGTGTCAAAAGTTTTTACAGGTCAGGGTTTCTTTAACTTGATGATTTTCATACGCAGTTCAGTTGAACAGACGGCAAAAATTTCAGTTTCAGAAGTACCTAAAAACGAACAGCCTCGTGGCATGATGGAATCTTTCAACAAACTCACCGGTATTCCATTTTGTTCGGAAATAAAGCTGAGCCAGTCACCGGTCGTGTTTGCGTGGTTGATAAAGGGAGCACTTGAGGCTTTCTCAACGATGTCACTGATCCAGCCGCCATCAAGACTGATAGAATCGAGTGGAATGAAACTGGCCTTCTTTTTTTCATCAAGAAGAATAAGACTCGATTCAGTCTGAACCCATGTTCGAATGCCACTGGCAGTTTTCGTGATCAAAGGAATATTGAGAAATTTATCGGGAGATTGAATAGAAATTTCACCTAAAGATCCTAGTCCCTTTCCGGAACCTTTGCTGACGATGTGAGAGAGTGACATCTTCCGGGGATCTGGTGAAGCCACAAAGAGAATTTCTCCGGCAAATTCTCCACTTGAAGAGAGCACCGGAAGGATCATGCCATTTTTATCCAGAGGCCTTTCAAAACCAATGGATTTTACTTTTACATCTGAGGTGATTGCCGAAATCTCAAGGGACAATCCGCTCAATGTCACTCCATCTACGTCTTTCACTCCCGCAAGAATAAGAATACCCGATGGGATTTGTGAGATATGCATGACATCGATAAAACTGTTGGTAGAGACTGTAAGACGAGAGAGAACTCCTTCCCGAAAGCGTGCATGGGTCAGAGTACGGCGTAGAAAACTGATTCCCTGGCCTTGCCTGACGGGTTCCAGCCAGTAGACATGCCGGTCAGGGTCTACTTCCAGAAAATCACCGGGCAAAGAATCTATAGCCGTAACCGGACCTACATTCAGAAATACAGGGACGACTATTTTTTTATCTTCAAAACTATGCTGAAGGAAAAAATACTGGCCATTGAGCTCGTCTGCTTTTGCAACAATTCCCTGAAGTTTTGGTTTTAAATCAATACCCATGATTGAAATTGATTGAGATCCTTTGACTGCACTGACAAAAAACAAATCATCCATTCCATCATTGTCAGCATCCACAATTTTCAATAATGCGTGCAATACCTTTTCATCCGAAAATAGCTGTCTCTCTCCGAGTTTACGAAGACCATTCAGTTCGACCTTGAAGAGCGAGAAAATATCTCGTCCATCAACAGTATAAATATATTTGTCACTCTTGCCTGAGAGCATGCCTGATTTTTTCCAAAACCCTTCCATATCCGCCAAAGTGCTGCCAGTTACATCCATCGCGAGATGGGATTGTAATGAGTAAGTCCGTACTTCGCCGAAAAATGATAATTTGATATCGAGTTTTGCCGATGCTTTTGAAGAAGTTCCTATGACAGAAACAGGTAGTATCACTTTTTGAGAAACCATCCCCTCGGCAAAAGTAATGACTTCCGTTTTTCTCGAAACCACGAATTCATTCACTGGCATCGAATACTCCAGGACGATACGATTCTGATGCCCACCAAGATTTAAAACATCGAATAAAAAAGCGAAATCTTTTTCTTTTACTGGTATCACAGTCTTCTCTTTCAAAGAGATGAAGGGCATGTCACGCATTGGAGGGAAAAAAGATTTACCAAGGTCAGGAAAATGGCTCAACGAAGAACTCGCCTTTCTCTCTCTCGCAGAATAAGCCAGTCGATGATAGAGTTCAGAGCGTTTCATATCAGGTTTGAAGGCCAGAAGCGCACCCACATAAGCTGTGATCAAAGCCGCTGATTGAGCAGTTCCTGTGCGCTTTTCAAATTTACCTGATGGAATGCTGCTGAATATATCATTACCCGGCGCCAGGAAATCTACAGATGCACCAAAATTACTGAAGATGGAAATTTTTCCATCCTGATCGGCACCGCCAACACAGATCACATCTTTCATTGAACAATTCAACAGCACCGAGGATTTACCTGAATCTCCTGCTGGAGATATAATAATCACTCCGGCTTGAGTGGCCTTAGCGATCGTACGTTCAAGCTCTTCACTTCTCTGTGCCGGGAGAATGGGATGGGCGAGGAGAATAATTCTTGTTCCATTCACAAGACCGAGTTCAATCGCCGCTGAAATTTGCAGTGAAATTGAAGGGCCTAAAGAGCTGCTGACCTTCAAAGGCAAAATTTTTATTTTTTTGAAAACGAAATTCGGTGAAAATTTTGCGAACGAAGAGATGATACCTGCAAGATGAGTTCCGTGCCCGGTTGTATCGTAAACAAGATTTGTGCTCGTTGAAAAATCCCGGCCTCTGATTGAAGATAATGAATCTTTCAAAAACGGATGTGACATATCCACACCAGAGCTGATCAAAGTCACGAGAATCTCTCGCCCTTCGGCGGGAGGAAAAGTCATGCGAAGAATTCCTGAATCAAAAGAATTGCCCTTCGGATTTCCATGAAACCAGAATTGATCTGAACCTGGACTTTGTGAATGTCCGGGAAGGTTCCAGAAGACCAGAATGAAGAGGACCAGCAGGCTTTTTAACACACGAAACTTATCGGTTGAAAGTATCTGTTGGATGAGTGACTTTGAGAGGGAAATTGGGGTTGCCCAGTATAGTTGCCAAAGGAAGCTCAGGACCGGCCTATGGGCCCTCTGAAGTTTCGGTTTTTCTACCCCTTACATAAGACAGATAGAGTAGCCCCATAGCTACACCCGTGAGAATATGCCAGATCCCGTGGCCAGAGAACCAATGCTGGTCAGGCCAGCAAAGGATCTTTTTCATATCGAGCCACCATATAATCATGGATAGAATCAACGAAGCGATAGAGTAAGCGAAATATTTTTTTTCCATACTTACACGACCGGATTGTTGCGCTCGGATCTCAAAGATGACGGCCAATAAAATCTCTGCCAGAAAAAGAACATTTCCAAATTTGAGGATGAATAAAAAAGCCAGCGAAAGTGCCAGACCAACTCCGTAAAAGAGCTGAACTTTCGTTTGACTCCATCCGGTAAATCTCTGGATAGATAAACTTAAAATCCCCATGGAGATAATGAACATGGCCGATACATCGGTCATCTTGCCTGCCACTGAACCTGTGCCGTGAAAAAAAACTGATCCGAGAAATAGGAAAAACAAAGAACCGGCAAAAAAATTACGCAGTCTCTTCTCAAGAGTCTTATGGCGAAAAATCAGAATCGCGATGATGAGATATCCCACATTGGATAATGTATTCGCAGGTTGGTTTACCCATCCACAAAGCTGAGTTTCGCAAAAGTTGTATTCCTGAGGGGCGAGGAAACTCCAGGGACAATTTTGATTCATGAATATGAGTCTAAAGACAAAAGTATGGAAAGTAAAAACCCCCAGGGTGAGACCGGGGGGTTTTACTTAGTTAGGCGAGTTTTTGATTCTTAAATTGAGTCGTGCCTGACATTGAGTTCGAGTTTGATCCAGTCATTGATTCCCGGTTCACACGGATCTCATTGCGTACATCTTCGACCCCTGAAAGATGTTCCACACAGTATTCCGCTGCCCTCTTGGCCTCACGTGAACTGACTGTACCTTTCAAAACGACGTTAGCATCCTTAACTTCAACTTCGACCTCAGAAGCATCTACTGAATGATCACGATAAAGAGCTTCGCACACATCTTCTCTGATACGTTCGTCAGAACGCTTGTAACCTTTGGGGCCTTTCCCAAAATGACTCAATCTATTGGGTTCCATGTCCGAAAAGTCGCCGTACCCAAAATTACCGCGGTACGGGGTGAAGCGATCATCGCTTGAGAAATAATTGGAGCGACCTGAGAACCCTGCGCGATCTCCATCATCTGATATTCCGGACTGCTGACGATAACGTCCGCTGGATTCAGAAGAAGGTCGTGAGTAGTCACTCGAGTGCATGCCTGAGCGACTCCAACTACCATGCGAATTTCTATGTGGGCGTTTTTCATTTTCCATATGATGGCCGGTACCGAAATGGTCTTCAGTATGTTCCCATTCGCTCTCTTCACTCATGCGTGGACCATAACCACGACTTTCGTCATCATGACGTGCACTGCCCTGGCGGAATTTCCGACCAGAGAATCTCTCTTGTTCACTTCGTCTCATTCTGGACTCCTTGTTCAAAAAATTAGACTGGCGCAAAGGCTACTCATTTCTTTGAAGAGAGAGAACATCACAGCACTGAAATTTCAGATGAATTTAGAAATATGAAGCAGACATAAATGCTTTGGCTTAAGCTGATCTTGAGTCGATCAACGTCTCGGGATCAATCCCACTTTATTGTAAACTTCTGTAAGAGTAAGGGCCGCACGCACACTTGCTTTTTCTGCGCCCTTGCGAAGAAGCTGATCAAGGTGATCGCGGTTCTTCATGAGATCATTGTATTTTTCGTGCACGGGCTTAAGAGTTTCAACAGTGAGTTCGGCGAGATCAACTTTCAGGTGCCCGTACATTTTACCCTCATAGGCCTTCTCAATTTCTGCCATCGTCTTATTACCGAGAACAGAGTAGATCACCATCAGGTTTGAGAGACCCGGTTTGTTTTCAGGATCGTAATTAACGACAGTATCTGAATCAGTGGCAGCAGATTTGATTTTCTTTTCAATTTTTTTAGCGTCATCGATAATGGAAACATAGTTTTTATCGTTCTCATCAGACTTCGACATCTTTTTCGAAGGATCCTGAAGCGACATAATTCTCGCTCCCATTTTTCCGATATAAGCTTCAGGCATCTTAAATGTGCCTTCGCCGTAACGGTTCTGAAAGAAGCCAACAATGTCGCGACAGAGCTCAAGATGCTGGCGTTGATCCTCGCCTACCGGAACCATATCGGCTTGATAGAGAAGAATGTCTGCGGCCATGAGAATGGGATAAGTATAGAGGCCAGCGTTGACGTTCTTTTCATGTTTTTCAGACTTGTCTTTAAACTGTGTCATGCGGTTGAGATATCCCAACGGTGTCAGGCAAGTGAGAATCCACGAAAGCTCAGTGTGCTCATGAACATGAGACTGTGCAAAGATCGTATTTTTTTCCGGATCTAATCCGAGGGCAAGATACTGAGCAAAGAAACTATAAGTTCTGTCTTTCAGAATTTTGGGATCCTGAAAGACTGTGAGTGCGTGAAGATCGGCAAGAAAGTAGAGACAATCATAGTCTTCCTGAAGCTTCTTCCAATTCGTAATCGCACCTATGTAATTTCCCAGGGTGAGGTCACCGGTGACTGTACTACCACTTAAAATCGTTTTTTTAGCTGTCATGGATGAAAGTATAGTGAAAAAAAACACATCCCTCTAGTTGAAAGAGAGGGGCAAGTCATTTGCTGCGGGGTTTAAAAGATAAGGGCGGCCGTAACCGCCCTCAGGGATTTACTCTTCGATATCGTCGCTATTCATATCACTGGAACTCGATCCACTTGTTGGACGAGTTGATCTCGTATCCATCGTGCGGCCTCGTGTTGATGAGTCTTCCATCCGTTGCTGGCGGGTAGTTGACCCTGAACCCATGGTAGAAGTTTCAGACGTACCACGCGTACTGTTTGTGCCAGTACCCATCGTTGTTGGAGTTGTTATTGGTGAAGTACCAGCGCCCATCGTTGCACCAGTGCCAACACTTGAACCAGTAGCAGGTGAAGTGCCTGAACTCATTGCTGACTGAGCGTGAGCAGAAATTGAAGCAACCATTGCAAGAGCAGTAACCAGACTTAATTTTTTCATATATTCCTCCATGAAAGTTTCTGTGGAATGAATCATGATAATTCGAGTCGGGTCATGTAAAGCATGAGAGGAAATCTTGCTGTTAAATTGAGCTTGTTCGCTAGAAATACAAAGGAATGGGCATTTTTATTTTGCGAGAAGTGTTTTCCACACGTCACGAAACTCTTCATTCATGAGTGAGTTATGTGGATCATTCTCCGGATGATCGGTTATATAGATCTGAGCATTTGAACCTGCAGGAATCCAGGTATCAATTTCTTCCAGGACAGTGGCTTGACCTTTCATGAGAGCTCGTGATGAGCCTACCGGCGTTTCAGTGCCAAAGAAATCACGCCAATGCAGGAATGAATAAAGATTCTGAGATAACGTTCGACCCGGAATTGTTACCCAAGGTGCCGGTCCTGATCCGGGGAAATAGTCATGAGGCCCGCCGGTCATAATGACTTTTTTCACCGGATAAAACTTGCTGATAAAAGCGATGTGACCTGCACCCTGAGAATGACCGATCAGAGTCACAAGATCCCAGCGCAGCTCACTCCCATTAATAAATACTTTCCAGACCGGATCGTTTTTTCCAAGCCACTCAACAAGTTTTACGATTCGATTCATGATGGAGTTCTGAGCATCAACATTCAAAAGTGGACTAACGTCCTGACCAAAAACAATTTCTCTGCGATAACGATCAAAACATGCTCTCTCCGTTGATTTCTGGCAGACCGTACTGATGACCTGATTGGGATAGTCGACAGCAAGACTGAAATAGCCTTCTTCAGTTGCCCACTTCATCGGATTAAGAGATTCGCTTGTCTTACTTCCTGTCCCCCCAATGGAGATCAGAAGTTTGCCCTGACTTCTTTCAGGCACAATCGCGAGGTGAGGTGATTTCATCTTCTGTATCCCTGCTCCCGTAAGAGCAGGATCGATTTCCCGAACGTTTGCAAACACAGACGTGATAAGAAGAAAAAGAATCACCATTGAAGTCATCGGGCAGCCTCAACAGTGTAAACTGTACTTCCGTGTGGCTTGAGATTTCCAGCGAAACCTTCTGTCTGTAAAGCAACACCACTCATCGTTTGCTTCTCAGTGCTGAGAAGATTCGAGACGACGTAATTCTTATTCTTGTCGAGTTGATTGAGGAGAATCCTGAAATTCTGCTCTTCTTTCTTGCCTGATTTTAAAGTGAGCCAGTACTTCCCGCCGCTCTTACGGCCAAAAAGTGCAAGACGATCACCGCCACCTTTAATTTCTACCACAGGCCTGAGTCCAATCTGTCTCATGAAAAAATCCATGAAAGAAATTTTTCTGATGACATCAATCTGGTCAACGTATTGATCAGAATTAAAGCCATTTACAAACATGGCACCCGACTGAACAAATGTACCAGCTCCGACCTTGCAAGAGAATCCAACGCTGTCTTGATTGTGGAACATGTTGTGCTGACAAGGACTGCCCTCTTTGAGGTCGTAGTAGAAATAAGGTGTCGCACTAAAAAGGGAATGAGTTCCATCATGCAGGAAGGAAACCCATTCCGCTTTGCCTTGAGCTTCGCGAATGATGACATTTAAATTGAGTGACTCAAGAAAGTGTCCGCCAATGAAGTTAATAACTGTTTTACCGCTTGTGAGAAGTTCCGAAAGCTTTCTATAGAGACCTGCACTTGCCAGGCCATTATCCATTCTGATCAAAATTCGACACTGATTCAGGTCATCAGCATTGTTCAATCCCCAATGATGAATCGAAGGATTCACACCCATCTGGAACAGATAACCTAAAAGTCCGCCCATCCACTCTCCGTTCATCACGAGAGAGTCAATTTTCTTCATACGGCTCGGGATATGCTGGAGATCATCGCGGATGATACAAACCGGATCATTCACGGCTTTTGCTTTACCAAGAAATTCTTCATGAGGAGCGATGACTTTTCTTCCAAGTTCGACGAGACCACGAAAATGATCACGACCATCGAGATTACGATCTAAAGGAGCATCAAAGAATAGTTCTTTGTCCTGATTGAGTTTTGTTCCGATGATGGTACGGACATCAAAGCCGACCATCATTTGCTGATCCACCTTAGTCTGAAGATTTTTCCAGAAAGATTCAGGAAGTTCTCGCGGAGCAAGAGATACATAGACAGGATTGCTTTTCAGGTTTTCGTAGAGAGGAGAAATTTGGTCGAAGGCCCACTCAACCTGCCAGTTATCACCTTCGTGAAAGTAATAAACGATCAGAGCTTTCATACCGTGACCAAGAACACTCAAATACGTTTGTCTTCGTGCATCTTCTGAGACATCAATTCCTTTCCACCATCCACCCTGAATCTCCGGCCCAAAAACCCATTCGTTCTTGAGACCAAGATAAAAATCATTCGCTGAATCAGCGGCCTTAACATCATGATCAGATTTAAAAGGCAGGTTCAAAAGCGGACGGCTCATAAGCTCATACGTTTTAGGGTATAGATTTACAGTCATCATCCCGGTTTTGCCTGGATTATTTCTATGATGGTAGCTCGGAAGAATGCCGTCTTTCATGGCATTGTAACTTTCTGCGAGTGTGAAGAGGACAGTCGGTTCTTTCACACCTAGATTTTCCCAGATCTTTCTGATCTTCTGAAGATAGGTGTGCATGCTCTCATCCTGGAAGCGATACCAGTCCTGATCTTCAGCAATGTTCACGCCGGAAATTTTGGGTGAATTGATCTGACTCCAATCACTCCAGCCTCTGCCATGAACGCGATTCAGATCAATAATTGTTCCGTATCGTGATTGGAGAAAAGCACGATAGCGGGCAATCGCAGGTGCCCCGTGATCGTGATTGAAGATCGACTGCCACATGAAATTGGTTTCGTTATCAAGCTGCAAGAAAGTGACAGGTTTTCCCGGACCGATGTACGGCTTCAACACCTGTTTATAGACAACTTCCATCCATTTCTGGCTGTAGCGGAGAAAATCCGGATTGTGATAATCGTAGAGTTTGCTCTTGAGTCCGACGTTCGTACGCATGTGTGACTCAGGAAACTTTTCATGGAACCATTTTGGAACAGCCCCAAATCCGAGAAAGCCCCACTCTGCATTGATATACGGACCTGGTCTCGCCATGATTCTGGTAATTCCATGAGCTTCAATGAGCTTGAAAAAAGTCTGGATGTCTCTTGAAGGATAGTCCGGGTTTCCATCTCCATCTTCATCAACGGTTCCAGTGAAATCAAATTTCCCTTCTGCGTATTCATGAAAGTCCCATGGAATATAGAAGCTGATGGTATTCATCTTCGCTTCAACCATTTTATCCAGGGCCTTATTCCAGAGTTCAATTACTCGCGCGCGAGGAATATTTTTTCCGTAGCCGCCGCGAATGCGGAAGTACTGAAGTTCTGCTCCGTAAAGTTGGGGCTGCGGACTGCCGTCAATGAAGAGCTGATCATCATGGAATTCAAAGACACCTGCATTTACTGCAAGGGTGAAGAATAAGAATAAACCAGTGAAAAAAGCTCTCATGAATGCTCCTGAACATTAGGGAAAACATTAAAAAAAACAACCGTATGACGCTGCATGAAGGGCTGGCAAGAAATTGCTCTTTCTCCTCCTCACCTAGTGTTATGTGGCCCACAAAAGCTCACCGCAACAGGGTGCCAACGCTTTGAAAGTTTGCTAACTTATCGCAATGAAATATTCGTTCTCAAATTTTCAGGGTATAAGTGGAACACGTCTCGAACTTCAAAGGCTCTCCGAAGATCACGTTATTCCTCTGACTGATGCTCTCTTTTCACATGAAACTTTTTTTGTGTCCCACCGAGGTTACAACACCAAAGAAATTGTTCGTGAGAAAATTCATGAAAGATTTGTAGAACAGGAAAAAGACAAAAGTCTGACCATGGTGGCAGTGGATATGCAGACTGGAAAATTGTGCGGAATGAGTTCTCTTCTTTTACCATCTGCCAACTTCACCAAAGTGGAGATCGGATTCACCTGGCTGACTGACGACTCAAAACGCACGTTTGTGAACACCGAAATGAAGTACCTCATGCTCAAATACGCGTTTGAAACAATGCAAGTTAACAGGGTGGAATTCTCAATTGCCCCAGAAAACGCAGCCTCAGTCAGGGCCATCATCAGAACAGGAGCTACATTCGAAGGAACTCTCCGGAAGTGGCGCTATAATTCGGCATCCGATAAAGGCGACCGGAGTATTTTCAGCATCATCGACGACGAGTGGCAGACCGTGTGCTCAGCTCTTAAATCAAAACTTCGTATGTAATCAATACAGGCCGACTTGTCCCTCTCAGGAAGCAATCATCCGAACCGTCCAGCGTTCCCTTCAACATTGAATCCCAAACTTTAAAAGTTTTATGGGCCTTATCTTTCATAAATCCAGACAACCTAAAGACTAGGTCAAGATTATCTAAATAGAACAATGAAAAAGAACTTAATCAGTACAAGGAGCAAGTCTCATGTCATAAACATTCAATTTTTTTCAAGGGGGTATCAGTGCACAATTTCTTCGTATTTATTTTTATGATCTTTATTTCCACGACTCAGTCATTTGCATTTGACGTGAAACTTCTTAATAATAATAAAGAGGCTTTCTCCAGAGAACTCAGTACAAGAGATACTGCGGCAGCAAACTCATGGTCATCAACTCACCGTCTCGGACTTAATCTTAAATTCAACGTAATAAAAGCTCTTCAGAAGACTTTCAATGAAATGGAACAAGTTGATACAAACTGCGAGTTAGGTCTGGCAGATAAATTCACTCGTGACGCTCATGATTTTGGATTAATTGATCAGGACTCTGAAGCACTTACTCTCGTCCACTACCTGAGGCAGCAAGATATAATAGACGACATCCTCTATAAAATCATGCGGGATTCGATCAAGGTGAAATATGCTTTCATCGATGCTGAGAACTATCAGGTGATCCGGCTTCGGAATTCTCTTAACCGGCAGAATGCTGGAATTGATCTTAAAAAATTTTATTCACCAATTCAAACATGGCCCGACGATATTAATACTTGCACCTTAGACACCTATTGGCAGATGTCCAATCAGCTTACTTTCCAGAACTCTTTTGACAGATACACACAGCTCACAAAATTAAATTACAACGCTTACTCATCCGGAGTCATCGATCGTAAGACATACGGTAAGCTCCAGATACTCCGGGATTACGATGTTCTCGGGTGGCAAGTATACTTCAAGAGATACGCTGACGTTATCAATAATGCCAAAGACAAGATGACGAAAACTCCAGAGCTGAAAGCAACGCATAACTTCGCTGCTGAGTATGCTTCAAGAAAAGAGCGCATCACAAAACGCAGCATGCTCTATATCAATTATAACAGCACGCAGATCATGATGCTCTCTCAGGTGCTCGAGAAAACAGCTAAGCGGATGGAAGCAAAGTCGTCATCAATTCACTGGCAATACACAGATGATGTAAATGGAGAAACAGAAGTATACATTTTCTCTCCCATGGAACAGTACCGCCTTGCCATAAAAATGCTTAAAAAAGACATGGCAGAAATCATGCGTTCAGATGCATTCCGCAATTCGGGTTTTGAATACGAGCATCTGATCGCAGCTGCTTATGAAACTGGCCTCATTAAATCGGCAGAACTTGATCATGTATTAAAGTTTGAGGATTTCTGGAATCCAAAAGTTTCCAGATGGAAAACTTACTCAAACTTTGCTTTTCAGGTGGCAGGTACAGGTGTTGTCTACCTCCCACCGCCTTTCAATATCATCGGCGCCATTGGCCTGGTCCTGGCACAGTCATTAATTATCAAGCCAGATCAGACTCCTGATCCTGACAACAACGGAAACGTAATTATCTAAAGGATTCACGTGAACTATAAAATAATTTCATTGCTGGCGCTTTTCACAAGCTATGCTTTTGCCGCAGGTACTTCATTTACAGTCATTGTTCGTGAAGAATTCACGAACAATGCCATTAAAGTGAATAGAGAAATGATGAATCTAGAAGATTCTCATTCTTTCGATGGTCGATACTTTAAAATTGTCCTCGGGAAATCAAAAGATGCTGTCGCCTTTGATGAAAAGGATCCGGAAACACTTCTTCGGGCAGCTAATACATATTATCATCTGAATATCGCGCGCGATTATTGGGTCAATATAATGCACTCAGAAAGAGCAGCGAACATGCCCAAGATGATTGTGCGAATTAACATCACTAACCAGTTCGACGATTTAGGTCACTTCGCTCACGATAATCGCTCTCCTGAATTTAACAATGCTCTTTCCATTCCAGCCGGGGTCACACCGGACTGGGTGCCTTCAGACAGGCAGGATAGATGGGACAACGAAATCTGGTATCGTCCGATGAAAAAAATTCTGGCAAGTGAATTGGGTCCTACGGGACCAAATCCGATCACTGCCGGACTGATGGCAATGGAGCGACCATTAGTAAATTATCTGAAACTACAATTAACTCACCGGTTGATAGAACAATTCATTTTCAGACAATCATTTACGCGACCTTTACCGGAACAGATCGCTCGATATATCGGCACATATGCCATGTTCAAACTCATGGTTCACGAATCATATCGTGCCGACAGACTGTTTATGGAAGAGTATTACTATCTCGATACAGCAATGGTTCCCGAAGTATCATTCCATGAGTACTCACATGTAGTCCTAAGCGACTCTCTTGAGATGACCCATTCAACACCAGTCGTGGAAGGGATGGCCGATTACTTTGCGGCAATCATGTCAGGGAAAAGAAAAGTTTACGATCGCGTCGGGGGTTACAGCAATTCCGCGCCGAAAGACACACAAGAAAAAAGAAAATATTCCCATTGGGATGAAGCCAACCGTGCAGCCACAGGTGACTTCACCCTTTCAGTATTGTGGGATGTCCGTGAAGCATTGGGACCGAAGTACGGTGATGAAGTGATTTATGAAGCTCGCAAGTTTCTCAAGACCGGCAGTTCCAACCTCAGCTCAGGTCTCTTAAAGGCGATTCTACGTGCCTGTGAAATCAAATGCGAAATGCCAGGCAGGGATAAATACAAACTTTACGAAGTCTTTTCATGGAAAGGTTTCTAGATTGATGATAGGGCTGACGAAAGCGGCCCTCCATATCCTGATTAATATCATCTTTTCGTTTTGAATTATCTACCGATGAGTTCATTAACAAAGGAAGGAAAAATATGAGCCTAATGGATTGGAATAAAAGTTTAGATATTGGTGTTGAGGCAATGAATAATGATCATAAGGTGCTGCTAAAATATATGAATGAATTATATGATCTTTATGATGCAAAAGCTGATTTCGCTGCCCAGAAAGTGGTACTCGATAAACTTAAAGATGCGACGATCTTGCATTTTCAAGATGAAGAAAAATACATGGAAAAAATTTGTTTTGAAGGGATTGATATGCACAAAATTGTTCATATTAATTTGTTGGCAAAGTTTACTGAGCATTATCAAGACTTCATTAGTAGACACAGCTTTAATGAAGGTTTTTTTCAATTTCTAAAACTATGGCTTTCGGCCCATATCGTCGGCATTGATCTCAAGTATGCAGAGTTCTCCAGGCAAGCCAAGAAGGCATCCTAAGGTTTGAAGTCAAATCAAGCATCGTAAAAATCCAGAATAAACTGTGTGTTTGGGCTTAGATCGTTATACTTCAGTTTCCCGCCATGTGCCGACATTATGCCATTTGATATACTCAAGCCAAGTCCTGTTCCCTTCCCTACTTCCTTCGTCGTAAAAAACGGTTCCATCATTCTAGTAATCGTCTTTGAATCAATACCTGTGCCGGAATCAGTAATGATAATTCTTTTCAGACTAGGGCCTGTCTGCACATCAATGCTAATCCATTTCTCGGTTGTATTTTCAATTGCATCATACGAATTATTGAGAAGATTCATAATAACTTGTGAAATCTGAACCGCTCTGCAAAGGATGAGTGCGTTTAAGTCCCCGCTAACATTCAATTGGACTCCATTATTGCGAAACTTTTCACGACACAAATCGAGCGTTCCTTCGAGGATGTCTTCGATTTTTGTCAGGCTCTTCTCGTCGTTTGTTCCATCGCGGGAAAAGCTCCGCAGCCCCTTTATTATTTTTGCAATTCGATCAACAGTGGCCAGAAGTTTCTCAAGTTGCACTGAAAGCGAGCCGTGATCGAAGTCAGGGTTTTGCATATGAATCAACATGAGGCTTATTCTACCGTGCAGTATCGCTAGAGGATTATTGATTTCATGAGCAATCCCCCCTGCCATCTCACCGAGGGCCGACATCTTTGCTGAGGAGATAAGATTTGTCTGCTGCATCTCAACCATCGAGTTTAGTTTCTTAAGATGAGATATGTCTTCCGCAATTCCCAAGTAACCAACAATCTGCAGATCTTGCGAGCCAATGGAGGTGACTGAAAGTCGAACTGGTACCGTCGTTCCATTTTTTCTTATATAGGTCCATTCTTGAATATCAGTGATATTCATCTCCCTTGCTTTCTCCACAAAAACACCGAAGCCTGGCTCAATGGTGCGTCCAAGTTCTTTTGACAATTGAACCGCTCGACTGGCAACTTCAGCTCCATCATGAAAAGGTGATGGCGTAAGTTTTCCAACCACCTCTTGTGAGCTGTAACCTAAGAGTTTTTGGGCTCCGTAGTTAAATGTTTGAATAACACCATTGATATCTGTCGAAATAATTGAGTACTCAGTGGAGTCAAGAACCGCTTTTTGCCAGGATTCCATCTCACTAAGTTTTTTTCTCGAGGCGTTCGTTTTAGCGACCAGTTTCTCAATGTAGAAAATTAGTAGACCTAGAACAATTACCATGGCCAGAAGAAGTAGAAGTGAGACGATATCAATTAAGGCGTGATAGCCCTGATTTGGAACACCTCCATGTATCTCCCAGACTCTACCAGCAATTTCTAAGCGTGATGAATACTCAATTTCAACTTTCCCTGAGCGTAAAGAGGGTGCGGTCACAATTCCAAGGGGCTGATTCTTATCCGTCACATCTATTATCTCAAATACGAGACGCTCGTCTGCATCTGATTTGAAGGCTTTTAGCAATCTTCCCACGAGTAGTGGTGCATACGACCAGCCTACTATTCGATCTCTAGTGGAGGAGCGATCAAAAATCGGATTTAAAAAAAGGAAACCTGTGCCTTTAGACTTTGCCTGCACTAAAAAAATCGGCGCAGTAAGAGTCGGCTTTCTCGTTCGACTCGCAGTAATGGCAGCTTCGCGACGAAAAGCTTCAGTGGCGATATCCAGTCCCTGAGCAGTGCTATTAGATTCAAAAGGCTCAACGAACTCGATGATAAAATGGTCACCTTGATAGTTCGATAGCGTTTTAATTTCAAAATCTCTTTTCTGTTTACGTATGTTCTCGACATAAGAAGACAAAGTTCCACGAGGGACAAGACGGATAAAACCAAACCCGAGCGCACCAGGAAAGTTGGTGAAGAAATCCCGCATCTCAGAATAGTAGCGAACTTGCTTAAACGACGGGTTGAAGTTATGAGTATGGATGATCCCCGCCATTCCCTGGAGACCATATACATAGGAATGAATTTCTTTGCTAAGGATGCTACATGATTTATCAAAAGCGGATTTCTCCGTTTGATGAATTTTTTTATAAAGATTACTTCTTACAAACAGAACTAAGGCGACTATGAATAAACTAGAAACCGCCCAAATTAGCGTGCTTTTTCTAAGATGTTTTTTAAACGGTTCTTTTAACATTCCACATTTTATCTAGCTTTATGCGGTTATGAGAAAAATTCTTAAAAGGCATGTTGATTTTAAAAATACTCGAATAAAAAACTCAGCTAATTAGAAGCTGTTGCGCCAGGCAAACCACGGCACTCGTTAAGAAATAATTGATGATACACGCCTTCACTGTCGGCAGTTCACTTGCGCAGGACACTACTTGAATTTCTCATCATTCGTCCCTCTATTAAGAGAAAACGTTCACGGCTTTTTGTTGGGTTTGGTTGGAATACACTCAATTTATCATTCAAGAAACTTCTCGATGTCCTCGAGTCAGATGACGACGTGACTAAGGTTGCAGGTGGCTTTCGCTGATTCAGGATTAAACGGAAGCCTCTTTTCCTAGGCGCTTCTTTTCTTCCTTTAAAAGTCTCTTTTTTTCTTTTGCTTTTTCTCTATGTTCTTTGATGCTTCGATATAATTCTTTCAGCCAATAGCGAATGGGTTTTTTCATTCTCTGAGTCAGATCTAAAACATCCTCATCTTGCGTGGCCATGTATTTTAAATTTTTATCACTTAATTTGATGAGTCCCTTCGGAGTCCCTAGGCCTGGAACTTTAGTTGAAAGTCTTTTGACATTTTCAAGCTCTGCCCAAGGGTCAAGTTCTGGATTCATGGGAAGTAGAGGTGCTTCATCTGTCCATGCTTCTATAAAAGTGATCTCGCCTTTGTCGTTAAAGGTAAATTCTTCATAAATTTTTATGAGCTCATCAACCCCTTTATAAGAAAATGCCACTCGACAGCGAGAAAAGGGTTGGACCTTAAAAAAACGACAATCTCGATCGATGACAGCAGTAGGGTATAAAATAAGTAAAACATCTAACTTCATCATCCAGCGCTTATAGCCCGTGAGTTTAAGCCAGGGGTACCATTCCCATCGAAGAACATTTCTAGAATACTTTGGCTTCGACGAGCGGCTGGCATAAGTATCTAAAGTGTCAAAATACTTCATCCCTTGGTCGATGTAGTATTCGGGAGCGAATTGCGGACTTAATTTAGTCGAATAGGAGTAGTCGATGCTCTCAGTGTTTGCGAGTGATATGCCTGCCGGCCAAATAACGAGAAGTGCAAAAACCAGCTGAAAGAATGAACTCGCCTTGCTTAAAAAATCGACAGTTGATTGTATTTTAGTCTTTTTACAGGAAATACGAGTCCATGGAAAATGATAGAGATTCCCTTTTATTAGGGTCCTGATATGGGGAGTGACTGAAGTTGCGTTGTTGTGCGGATCTTCCATTGCCCTTTACAAGCAATGCAGGTGCCATTACTCACAAATGACGATAGCTAGAACCTCACCTAAGGATTGAACCTGAATTTCAAGTTTATCTTCTTTGAGAGTGAAGCTTTCTGTGGCTTCCATGGAGAACCCCATGTCCTCAACTTCAACTTTTTCATGATTCACAAGAGCTGATTCTTCACATGTTGATGTCTTGGTAATTTTAAAGCGTGTTTCATCTTCTGTTTCATAAGTCACTTCAGGCAGGCCATTGGCGACGAGTTTTTGCACACTCAGTTCGCCCTCTTGAGTTTCAAGATCAAATGTAAAAATCATGACTCCAAGATCATTTTTTTTCTGTGAGATGCGGAGTGATTTCATATCGAAGCCTGGATAATAACCCTCAACTTTACAACTCTGGAATGAACCGCTGAGTTCGGGACAAGCAAATACTGAAAGCGCGAAGCATAAAGAGATGAAAG
>CAMCYI010000025.1 GCA_945883845.1 Bacteriovorax stolpii
TCAGCTATTTCGGCATTTCTTTCTTACTATCGGTGAGTTTTTAAAAAAAAGATAATAGTTCTGATGAGGTATTAATGTTATCCCCAGAAGAACTAGTCAAACTTAAAGAAGCCTCTCTTCTCGGTCTCCTCTTTGATGAGAACGAAATCCAATACGTCGTTGAAAAGTCAGTCGTCGAATGCCACGCTGCGGGTGATGTCTTCATTCAAGAAGGTGAGAAGTGTGAGTTTGCTTACATCCCCATCGCGGGAGCGGTTGAGCTCTTCTCTGAGGTCAATGGTGAATCAATTCTCAATGGCCATGTTCAGGTTTGGAGATCCATCAATACGTATGCCATCCTGCGGAAGTCTAATTATCAGTATTCTGCGCGTTTCGCGAAAGATGGGAGCGTACTCCGTGTTCCATGCTCCTTGATCCACGAAAAAATGGCCGCGAGGCCTGATCTTTTAAAATACCTCGTCCTGATGACTGAAAATCATGAGGTCCGAAACATCGCCAAAGAGCTCACTTCAGTCGGCTGTTCGAATGCGTTCAAAGTTGCCTTCATTTCAAAACTCGACGTAAAAGAATTTTCGTCGCAGGACTGGGTGTTCGACCCCGGTGAAGTGCCCGTTCAGACTTTCTACGTCTACGAAGGGCAGCTCGTTTCTCAATCCGCTAATAAAGAGAAAGTTGGCATTCTTCAGATGCAGGTTCCCGGCCGGACATGGATCGCGTGGTCTCACGTGCACCAGAACACGCCAATGAAAAATGTCGTAAAATCGATCTCATCGAGTAAAGCCTTTGCGCTCTCCTCTCTGGCCATGATTGAAATTGAGAAGAATTTCCCAGAAGACTTTACTTCTTTCCACGAGTCGATTGTTTCAGGTGCCTTTGGAAAAGAGGAAGAAGACGAAGTCGATGAAGACATCGATATCGATGAGATGATCAGACAGAATCCCGTGACGAAGAGACGGTTCTGGGAGCCGTACCCTTGGATCCAGCAGAATGACGAAATGGACTGTGCCCCTGCCTGCATGGCGATGATCTCGGAATACTATAACCGCAAAATTCCGATCCAGTTTTGGCGAAGCCTGATGTCGACCTCAAAAGAGGGGACAAGCCTCTTTGACCTCGCCCTGACTGCCGAACGAAATGGGTTCAACGCAAGTGCCCTCGAGGCCGAAGATCTGACTCAGCTCGACCACGGATTCTTCCCGGCCATCGCCCTTCGGCAATATCATTACCTCGTGATCTACAAGGTCTCTTCGAAGCATGTGACTGTTGGGGACCCAGGAATCGGTATTCGAAAAATTCCACTGAAAGAGTTCTATGAAGGGTATGAAAATGCTCTTTTATTTCTAAAGCCCAACGAGCAGTTCTTCAGCATGGAAGTGCCTAAAGGGCAGTATGGCCACTACATGGGACTCTTCAAAGGTCTCGAACGGGAAATGCTTCTCACCTTCGCTGTCTCGATCATGATGGTTCTCTTGGGTCTCATGGGGCCCATCGTGAGCCAGATCTACATGGATGACGTCTTGGTGAACCGGGATGAAAATCTCCTCAAGGTGATTCTCATGCTCGGACTTGGGTTAACCGCTCTGAATGGATTTTTATCCTGGGCGAGAGTTTACTACTCAAACTACCTCGCCACGAAGTTTGAATACAATCTGCGAAGTGTGTTCATGAAAAAAATGCTTTCGCTTCAGTTTAAGTTCTTCGCCGATAGACACACTGGCGACTTCACCCGTCGCTTGGATGAGATTTCGAAGCTCAAATCTTTCATGCTCGATTCCCTGGAAGACCTCATCATTTCTTCACTGAGCCTCATCATTTATTCAACGGCCCTCATGTTTTACTCGCCGATGATCGCCGTCATCTTCGCAGTAGCTATTCCTTTTTTCTTTTTGATCTCCTGGCTCGCGAGCAAGAAACTCATTTCGATCTATCAAATCGTGTTCAAAGAATCCGCCGAGCTCGGAAGTAATATCACGGATGTGATTAAAGGCATCTCTACGATCAAATCTCTCAATGGCGAACTATCATCGCGCTGGAAATACGAAGAGAAACTCATCAATCTCCTGAAAGCGAGTCGGCACTTCTCACTCACGTCTTCAAGCATCGGGGTTATCGCTGGTTTCTACACAAGCTTCGTGAACTTCGCCATCATGGGACTTTCGGCTTACCTCGCTATCAAGGGAAATCTGACACCCGGACAGGTCGTCGCAACGACGATGATCTCCGGGAACATCTTGGGACCTCTCATGAGTATTGCTGACAAGGTCGGTGATTTTCAAGAGATGCGGGCGGTGATGGGAAGACTCAATGACATTCTCTTGTCACCAAGCGAAGGCTCATTACATAAAGGCAGAACGAGGAAGGACACGCTCCGGGGAGAAATTGAGTTCAGGGATGTCTGGTTCCGCTACGGCGGTGAGGGGAGTGACTGGACTCTGAAAGGAATCACGTTCAAAATCGAGGCCGGCCAGAACGTCGCCTTCGTGGGACCGAGTGGTTCCGGAAAATCAACCATCGCTTGTCTCATCTCTCGCCTCTACGAACCTGTTAAGGGCCAGATCTTCATCGACGGGAAAAATTACCTGGACTACGACATCGACTGGCTTCGCTCTCAGCTTGGAATCCTTAACCAGGAAAGCCACCTTTTCCACGGAACCATCACTGAAAATATCTCTGCAAATGATCCCAACGTCGACATGGATAAAATTTTCCAGAGTGCGGAGAAAGCGGCGGCGGCGGACTTCATCAATAAAAAGCCAAATGACTTCATGTACATCATCAGTGCGGGTGGCTACGGGCTTTCCGGTGGTGAGAAACAAAGAATCTCTCTGGCACGAACTTTCTACCGGAACCCTAAGATTCTCATCCTCGATGAAGCCACTTCGGCCCTCGATGGAATTTCCGAGCGAAAGCTCTTAGGGAATCTGAAAGAGAACTCAGGAAATATCACTACGGTGAACATCGCCCATAGGTATTCCACAGTTAAGCATTCAGACTATGCTCTTGTTCTCTACGAGGGGCGTGTGGTTGGTTTCGGCACCCATGAAGACCTCGCAAGCGAGAACGAAATCTATCAGTCGTTATTTGAAGGAGAGGAGTCTGAGCTTAAAGACCTAGTACATGGAGAAGCTAACAAAGTTATCGCCTTCCCTAAAGGCGGTGAGGTGGCATGATTCATAAAAAAGATGACACTCACATGTTTCTCAGTTGGGGTGCCAGATCATTCATAGCTGCTCCCTCTTCGAAAATTCTTTTCGGCGCAGTGATCGCCGTGCTGGGAAGTCTCTTCACAGGAGTCATCCTTTCATTTTTCATTCACCTTGATGTGGTGGTTAAAACCCAGGGCAAGACGGACTCTCTCTTAGGGGTAAAAGCTGCTGTGGCTCTCGTGGCAGGCCAAGTTGATACTTTAAGCATAAAAGCAGGAGACTCCGTCGAGGAAGGAAAAATCATAGGGCAGATCCTGATCGAAGGAGCTTCGGAACAGAAACTTCGAACCATCATCGCAGATCTCAAAAGAAAAATGAGTGTCTGTGAGCAGGGTGATTGCTCCGAGGTACGCGAAGTCTTTGACGCTCTGGAACTGAGAGAAAGTTCCATGAAGGAAACTCTAGCTGAGGTGAATAGGCGACTGAGCGCTTACTACTACGCTACCTCCGAGATGAGAGCAAAATCTCTCGCCGAAGTGGGCCCCCTTAACGATAGAAAAAATCTCATCCTGGGAAAACTCAAATTCCTCGAGACCTCCGACATGAAAAAATATCTTCTTCTCCAGAAAGAGTCTCTGGAAGAAGAAAGTGGCCGGATCACGCAGCAGATAACGGGACTGGAAAACCAGATCAATGACCGCATCCAGACTTCGAAGCAGGAGGCGATACATTCGTTGCGGATCGCGATCCTAAACCTTGAAAGTTTCATTGCCCGCCACCAAATCCGCTCTCCGGTCACCGGCAAGGTCGCGAAGCTTAATAAGACTCAGGGCTCTTTTGTCACACTCTATGAAAATATTATTACTATTGTACCCGAGTCTTCACCCATCGTTGCCAAAGTCTTATTAGACTCAAAGGACTACGCTAAGGTCACGGAAGGCAATAAAGTGTTTATCGGGCTGGACGCTTTTCCTACTCACAGGTACGGGTACTTTACCGGAAAAGTGCTCTCGATCAACTCAGTAAAAGAGACCGAAAAAGACAGCGACTTTTATCTCGCGAACATATCCATCGATCTCAATTCTTTGAAGCGTTTTCCAGCGTCGGAAATTAAAATCTTCCCGGGCCTCAAGGTCCAGGCCCGCATCGTTACGAAGCGTATTCCAATCATCCATATAGTCATTGATAAAATTGTTGGTGACCAACAATGATCCTCATCGCTCTACTTTTCACGTTCTCGGTGTTTGCCGATTTTCATTCAACAGATCTCGTGAACTGCTCCATCCGGCAGGAGATGCGGATTGATCAAGAAGGATATCTTCAGGCGAAAGTCTTATACGCCGACGCAAAGTCGCAGTTCCTCCCCACACTCTCTGCCGGGATCACACCCACTGCAAACCGGGTAAGAGAGGAGAATAGCAATGCGAGTGTTACGAGCCTGAGTTTGGAACAGAAGCTTCTCGACCTGGAAAACTGGACTCTGAAAGACGTGGCCGATGTGGGTGTGAAGATCAGCCTCTTAACGATTCTTCAGCGGTCGTACGAGAATTCTAATTCCGCTCTTGATACTCTGGTCTCCATCAATCTCCTTGAGAACCAAAGACGGCTTCTTGAGATCCAGTATCAGAGCTTTAAACTTTCGATGCAGATCATATCTACGGGCAGTAAACTCGGCATCTCTGACAGCAATGACTTGCTTCAATTACAGGCCACGGTATTCTCGAACGAGTCCGAGCTTAAACGGTTAGAGTTTGAAATCCAGTTACAAAAAGCTAACTTTGAAAGATTCTTTGGCTACAGAAGTGTGTCCATCGGTGAGATTACTCTTGTCCCGGAACAGAAAAAAGTCGTCGTTGAAAAAATTCCTACAGTATCCGTCCTCACTGCATTGGTTGAGCAGTCCGAGCTGCAACGAAAAGCACTGAACCGCGGAATGCTTCCCACGCTCTCTCTTCGAGGAAGTTACTCGACCGTCACGGCAGATCATCCTTCACAGAGGGGGCGCTATCCTCAGTCCGATGCATCTGTGGCACTCGTGGTTGATGTGAGTAACATCTGGAAAGAATCCGACCAACGATCGCTTCAGCAGCCCATCGTTAACAACCGATCAAATCGCCTCGCCTATACTTCTAAGATTCTGACTAATGAATTTGATCAGATTGAAAACGAGATCTCGGTTCTCAAACAGCGTCTTCCCATCCTTGAAAAGCGCGTCGATGTAACCCAGGAATCTAAAAAAGTTTCTCAGGCAAAACTGCGTCTGGGTCGAATGTCGTTTTTAGAACTCCAGCAAGCGGAGGTCGCTGCCTTCAATGCTTCCAATGATCTCTTCTCCCTCGAACTCAGACTGAAGCAGCTACTCATCAAGAAAGAATTGGCGATGGGCTTTGATACGAGCCAACCAATAAAAGTTACTTGCCAGCTCTGAGGGCGAAGGGCAGTGGTATTCTAAAACAGTCAGAGAAATAGGAAGAAATCATCGGTCATTGTTGGCTTCGCAGACGATGGAATTCGAGATTTTTTTTAGTCAGGCCAATCAACTTATCATTCAATTTATCTTTCTTGAGGACAGGGAATTTGAAATCTTTAAAGATAAAGTTAAATGCCCATGGATTGTTGAAAAAAAAATGGTTTCTTCTGGTCACACAGTGAAGACTATCAAATCTAAATAGGTATAAAATCCGTTGGGAAAAATAAGTGGTGGGACCAACAGGACTTGAACCTGTAACCACCCGGTTATGAGCCGGGAGCTCTAACCAATTGAGCTATAATCCCACTAAAATCGAAGTCTTAATTTACTTCTGGAGAGGACTTTTGCCAAGGCAGAAGACTGTCCTAACTTTGGACACAGAGGAAAATCTACCACTCCATACCCCTTAGACACGCGAATCCGTTAGAATTTTCAAATACTACGGAGATTGCAGATGGGGACTTTTCATATATTGATGGGGACGCTTCTTTTGGGCGCCTCGGTCTTGTCGGTGAATGCAGCGGTGGAACGACGCGCCTTTTGTCCTGATCAACGCGCTCTGGTTCCCCATGCTGGCCAGCCGATATCACATTACCGTGACTTTCTTACTGAAAACAAAATCACAATTGTAAGCCCAAATTTCAGGATGAATGATCTTGAAGAATTTCTTTTTGAGTATAAAAAATTTCCAGAACATCTTCGTGAAGAGATGGTGAAGAACGGAGCCAGCATAAGCCTCGTCTCCGGAAATTCTGTGATGGAAGCTCCAACATGGAATCAAAATCTCACTTCAACTTTCGACGGACGCCCTCAGTCCGAAATTGCAGGCGCAGGAGGCTCACCTTTCGCTAATAAAATCCAGATGGATATGATTGCAACGATGAAGGGCCATGAGCGGACGATGATCGATTATTGCAGACGCTATCCAAAAAATGAATCCTGCGCGATCCCGATTCTAATTCCGGAATTTAAAGAAGCTCCGACTGTTATCGTTATAAACAAACTCTATCCGGGTTCCACTCCGGAAACAAAATACCACGGTTCTGTGAATCTTGTTCTTCATGAACATGGCCATGCACTCGACAGCATTTACGCA
The DNA here is from genome assembly GCA_945883845.1 of Bacteriovorax stolpii. Lineage (GTDB taxonomy): Bacteria > Bdellovibrionota > Bacteriovoracia > Bacteriovoracales > Bacteriovoracaceae > Peredibacter. The sequence continues at coordinate 6,713 of CAMCYI010000025.1, forward strand.
GGGAATGGAATTTCAAAAGGTACCCGCTGGCGGGAGCTTCATAATAATTCAGAAATCCGTGCGTATATGAAAACGGTTTGTATCGATCCTGAAGGTCTCTATTGTCTTAATAATTCCAATGAATCCTTCGCAGAACTCTTCGCCTACTACAATGCCTGTAATGAGTCCCAGGCCCACATGAGAAGAAACGCTCCAGAACTCGCCGATTTCTTTGAAACTCTGGTTCCCCGGGACGAGACAGCTCTCTAAAATCCGGAAATTTCTACAACTTTCCACATCTCCGTTTTTAACGGGTGTACAAGGTTCGCAGGCAATTTTCCGGAGAGGAAATATGAACTCACTTAATGTGAAGTTAGTAGGTCTATTATGCGGTCTTCTTTCCATAGCACCAGCATTCGCTATGTCCGTCAGGATCAATTGTCCAAAACCTGCAGAAGTCACTTTTCCCACAGAGCAGGAAACATATGATTATCTTCGCACTCAAAGAATTGATCTCTTAAATGATGAGAAGATTACGCTGACAGAAATCAGTCAGTTTCTTGGGAGTTTCGCGAGATTTCCATCTCAGCTTCATCAAAACATTGTTGAGAGTGGTGGATCCATTCTTCTCATCAATGGTGCAGGAGTTACAGAAGATCCGGCATGGAATAAAGCGGATATTCTTACTGTTGAAGGAACGCGAAACTGGAGTGATATACCAGGTTCCGGAGGAAGTCCGAAGCATAGCATCCCTACGAGAATGGTCGTTAACCATTTATACGATGGTCACGGGGCAATTGATTTATTTCTTCATGAGCACGCTCATACTCTGGACGCTGTGTACGGCGATTCAACGATCAGTAAATCAAAGACCTGGACTGATGTCATTGCAGCCGAACCAAACGTTCGTGAATTTCTGAGTGCAGTTTGTGCACTTGAATACTGTAATACATATCACAGAGAAGCATTCGCAGATCTCTTTACGAATTATCATGCGTGTCCGGAAAGCCGTGCTCAGATGGAAAGAGAGATTCCTCTTGTTGCAGATTTTTTCAGCAAGCTTACTGATGCAAATGTGTTTAAGACTAAGTCCATCTTCTCGCTACCAACGAGATCAACAGCGACACCTGAAGAACTGGCTGAGCGTGAAGAAGTTGCCCGCCGCCGTCGAGAGCTGGTGACCGAAGTGAAAGACACGGTGGTCAGAGAAGTCAAAGAGACTTTTAATGGACTCCGCGACAGATTCTTTGGTAGAAGAAAGCCAAAACCTATCGAAGAGTAAACTACGATGTTCCCTGCTATTCCTTTCGTTAAATATTCCGGCAACGGTAATGACTTTATCATTTTGAAAGGTTTCCCTTCTAATTTTAGTGAAGTCTTGCTTGCTCGCATGTGCCACCGGAATTTCGGTATTGGCGCTGACGGTGTCCTGATGATGCTTCCTGAGAAAGAGGTTGATGCCCGCATGCGCATTTTTAATGCCAACGGTGGTGAAGCTGAAATGTGTGCCAATGGCCTTCGCTGTCTCGTGACTTATCTTGATTCAATGATAGAAACAAAAAAAGAATCTTATCTGATCGCAACGATGAATGCTCGCTACAACGTCGAAAAACGTGGCGACAAATTTGCCATCGAAATGGCAGAGATCAAGGATATAAATCTTTTTGACATGACTGAGTTCCATCATTACAAAAAAGCTTTTACGGTTAACACCGGAGTTCCGCATCTGGTATTTGAAGTAGAAAAAGCAAAGTCCATTGATATTAAAAATGAGGCGCCACCATTTCGAAATCACCCCATCTTTCCTTCTGGAACAAACGTAAGTTTTCTTGAAGTTATCGATTCAACGAATCAGGTGGCCCACGTTCGCACATTCGAGCGCGGTGTGGAAGATGAGACATTCTCGTGCGGCACAGGTCTCACGGCTTCAGCTCTAGCGCTTTCTCATTGGTATGGATGGAAAGATGATGTAACTCTCTTCACGAAAGGCGGCGAACAGAAAGTCAGTCTGGGTGAAAAAGTATTCTATTCCGGCGAAGTCACTTTCTGTTTTCAGGGAGAGTGGCCAGGTGAAAGATAGACTCGACAAAGTACTCAATGATCGCGGACTGGTTTCAAGTCGTTCCCAGGCAAAAAGTCTCATTGAAAAAGGCGAGGTTCTCGTCAACGGTTTGATTGTCAAAAGGGCAGCAGATCTTGTCTCTTTGGAAGACGTCATCGAAGTCACGGCCCCCGCATTTGTCGGTCGTGGAGCTTTTAAGCTTGTTAAGGCCCTGGAAGAATTTAAGGTCGATGTCAAAGATCTCATCATGCTAGACGTAGGTTCATCGACCGGCGGTTTCACTGAAGTTCTCCTGCTTCAGGGGGCCCGAAAAATTTATGCCATTGATGTCGGAACTGATCAACTTGCACCAAAATTGAAAGCTGATTCTCGTGTTGTATCAATGGAAGGCACCAACATCCGTGAGCTCGTGTCTCTCCCTGAAAAAGCATCAGGTGCAGTGGTGGATCTCTCCTTTGTTTCTGTTACTAAAACCCTTCAGTCGATTTCACTACTTCTCGAGGATAAAGGCTTTGCCATTATTCTGATTAAGCCTCAATTCGAAGCAGGACTGGATCGTTTGCCGAAAGATGGTGTCGTCAAAGATCCAAAGGTTCGAGAACTGATCCGTAACGAAGTTCATGCATATGCTTCGTCTCATGGCTGGACGGTCTCGGGTTCCATTGTTTCTCCGATAGAAGGTAAAAATGGAAACGTAGAATTTTTAAGTTTGCTGGTCAAAAATTAGAGATCGAAGTCGTATCTCATGTTTAATGAATTAATCGTATTATTCTCAGGCAGGTTGCTGAGTTTCTTCCACAACTTATCTCTCTGATAGATCAGGTTGTAATCCATAAAGAAATTTCCGGAAATGTTGAAGATGAGCTTCATATCATTGACGAGATTGAGGTTGTCCGTTTCAAGTCCCCAGTTTGCGAGCTTCTGATATGGTTTAACCCACAAAAGATTTTCAAAAGAAACTCTTTCATTGATCTGAGACTTCATCGCAAATCGAATACCGTGACGTAGACCACTTTCTTTTTCAGTAGTCACTCCATCGCTGCGGCCGTTCCTGTCAGTGTTAACCATGTCAGTATAGCGGACGTCATAGAGAGGAATATAACTCAGGTCAATGTACTCCCAGGTTTTCGAATCATAGATGTGATATGTGAAACCAATCGGGCCAACCTGATAGTGATGCTTGGGAGTTCCGAGCGCGCTGAACTTCTGGGAATTGTAATTTACGAGACTGAGAGAAGAGATGTGGTCATTCAGTTTATGGATGACGAACTGAAGCTGACCCTGGGTTCCGCGTGTTGAAATCGATTCTTTTGTCACGGGATCTTTAAGTTTGGTCTGTTGCTGTTCGAATTGAGTTAATACACGGTACTTCGAAGCGACGTTTCCGCCCCTGAAACCGTAACGAAGTGACTCCGCCTGGTTGATCGACTGACGCGTGAAGGGTGAAGCGTAAACTGAGAAACGGAAATCTTCCATATCTCTTTCAAGCCTGTCCTGATCAAGAACCTGTTCAATCTGCAGTCGGCGCTTTTCAGGACCGACAGCTTCAAGCAGATCACGTTCAGAAAGTTTTTCCGGCAGATCACGCCTGACCTTGAATGGATCTTTACCGACGATGGGCTTTTTCTCATCGTCTTTCAACTGTTGTTCGACGTCGCGGAGTTTATCCTGCGGATAAGGAATCTCACGATCTGAGATGCCGTGAATCGTGTACACATAGTCTTTTGAAAAGGCAGCTGCGTCGGGAAGGCGATAGAGCCTCCAGTAAGATGTCTCTGCTTTAGATTTAAGGCAGATCGCACGCGAGTTGAATCCGCTGGCTTCGTTGGAGAATTTAATGTGATCGTTACGGGAGAGTCCGTCTTCGATACCACGGTTAACGAGAATGATGTTTCCGGGAAGGGCCTTGAGGATCTTTACATTTTTGATATGTTCGTAAGACTCGAGAGCGAACGCGGGCACTGATAATAAAATTCCTAAAATAATCCACATTTTTTAAGTGTAAATCATTTTAGGAAATACAAAAGGAATTAGTAATTCAGAGTGGCAAGAACCGGCAGACCTTCTTCTTTAAACTTATTTAAAAAAGTCAGGTTAATCAGAAGGGCCATCGCCTTTACGTCGTAGTTGTTGTTCGTACAAAGTTTCATGGCCGCTCTTAAAGTGCCCCCAGTGGCGAGAACATCATCAACGAGAACGACTCTAGCAGGCTTCTCATTTACAATCATTTCAAGAGTATCAGTGCCATATTCGAGACTATAAGATTCAGCAATAACCCGTGGGGGCAGTTTTCCTTTTTTTCTCATCGGGACAAAACCTTTGCCCTTAAGCTGGGCCATGGCCGCCCCGAGTATGAAGCCGCGGGATTCAATGCCGATGACGAGATCGATGCTATCCCAATCAATACCTTGTGACATGGCCTCTATGACTTCCGGAAATCTTTCCGCAAGAAGTGGTGAGATATCCTTAAAGATGATTCCAGGTTTCGGAAAGTCAGGAACGGATCTGATATGGCTTTCAAAAGTATGCATAAAGACTCCTCAAAATTTGATCCCAACGTACCAGTGTCTTAAGGTTAAATCCATCTATTGTAAGAACATTTTAAGTCAATTTGGCCAGTGGCCCCCCTAGAATCTGAGCTCCAGGGAATCGAACTTACGGCCCTGTTTCCAGGACATTTATTGAAATCTACAGGACGGACATCGGACGTTAAGCCTATAGCCATAATGGGTGGTGGACTCTGGGGGAGCCTTCTCGCTTATCGATTAAGCGAGATCAAGCCTGATCTGGATTTTATTCTTTATGAGAATGAGGAAAATCTGGGAGAGGGTATTTCTCAGATCGTTTACCAGAATGATTTTTCTCCTCAGGGAAACCGCTGGCTCACACCTTTCTTTGAAAAAAGCTGGAAGAGCCATCAGGTCAAATTTCACGGCATGGATAAGGTTCTCGAATCTGGAGTGGGTCTTATATCGGCTAAAAAAATCCGTTCAGTCCTCATGAAGAAAATTGGTGACCGCATCCGCCCGCTTGATGAAATTGAAAATGTGCTTAATGAATGCTCTTTCATCATCGATACACGCAATAATTTCTATTATCCTTCTCAGGGTTTTCAGAAGATCACAGAATTAGAGATTAAAACAAAACATATGCCATTGAATCTTCCCATCCTTTGCGATGGCACAGTTTCTCAATGGGATGGGTTCCGTTACGCTCAGTACTTTCCTCTCTCTGATGACAGACTGATTGTCAGAGACATTCGTCATTCTGCGGAAGCCACGATTTTCGGTGAGGATTTCGAAGAACAAATCATGGAAACACTGGCACTCGCAGGCATTCACGCGGATGATGTCGTTCAAAAATCATCATGGCTCTTCCGCATACCTTCTTCGTCATTGATTCCATGGAACGAAGGCCGCATTCTCCGTCTTGCGGGAATATCTCACGATTTTACAGGCAATTCAGTGGCCGATGCTGTGAGATTAATTGATCGCATGGTCTCGACAAGTTTCCGTCGTGGGGAATTAAACGAAGTTGTTTTGAATTATCGATCTGAGCGTGAAGCTCGCAGGAAATTTTTTCGCATCATGAGTCGCTACTCTTTGAATCCATCTAACTCGCGTGCCGGGGTTATTGTGATGGAGCGCTTATATAAAATGCCGAGATCAGTTCGCGAAAAATTCTTTTTAGGTGAACTTGATTTTATGGATTTCATGCGCACACTCGTTCGCATAAAAGTCCTGAGACCGATGCCTTCTTTTATCAGGTCTTCGTAGACTCAGTAAAATGTATTTAAAGTGCTCAGGATGTCGACAGACTTCGAGACTGAGGACAAGAAAGCATTCGTAACATGCTGAATTTAATTAAAACCAATGGCCCCCGCCTTGCTTAATAATAAGCATGAGTTTCAGTTCGCTTTTCCCCATTCTGGTCTTGGTTTTTCTCTGCTCTTCTCCACTTGTGAAGGCTTCGGAACACCAGCGCATTGATACTCTCGGAGTTTCAAAGAAAGGACAGTTTGTAGCTGTCGAAGAATACGGTTATAAACCTGCGAGACAATCTTATTCAGTGAGCATTCGTATTTTGAATGTTTGGACAAAACAATTTGTTGGCGAAAGTATCAAGCTGGAAGTTCCGGCGAAAAGACCACACACACTAAATTCGGTTCGTGTGCGCGCAAAGCTCATGGCCCGTGATGAACTTCTGAAATTCAATATTTCTGGCTAAGCAAAAAAATCCGGTACAATTTCAGCAGCTTTTCCCTCGAGAAAAACATCAATCATATGCGACTGAGGAATTGCCTCCTTGTTGATACAGACTGTCCTGGCATTATGGGATTTTGCGACCTGAAGAAATCCAGCCGCTGGATAAACCTGTCCCGAAGTTCCGATGCTGACAAACAGATCACACTCCCTCAAACGTTTTTCAATCTTCGCCATGAAAAATGGAATTTCTCCAAACCACACGATGTGCGGTCGCAGGGGTGCCTTACAACAAGGTGAGAGTGGTAGAAAGTGTGCATACTCAAGTTTGTAGTGATGAAGATATTCATCCCGGGTTCTTTCTTCAGCTGAGCAAAGCTCTGTTCTGGATGGAGCGTAGTTCCCATCGAGATCAAAGTAAGCATGGTCGTCGAGATAGACTGTCTCACAGTGAGTACAACGGCTCTGGTTCAAACTTCCATGCATGCAGAGGGGAGGTAGTTTCCCCGTAATATCTGCTCTTTCATGAAGGACATCAACATTCTGAGTGATGAGGTGAATCTCTGATCCTGCATTGGCCGCGAAGTTAATCAGCGCTCTGTGGGCCGGGTTAGGTAGTGCCTTCGCGGCCTGAATCCGTCTCATGGAATAGAATTTCCAGACAAGTTGAGGGTCCCGGGCATAGGCCTCGGGTGTGGCCACCTCCTGTACCTTGTGGTTTTCCCATAGTCCATTGGCGTCCCGGAAGGTACTGATGCCGGATTCGGCTGAGATGCCCGCCCCGGTCAGAATAACGATTTTCTTGAAGTCGCGCGCCTTGATGTTCATGCCCTTATTCTATCAAGGAGACATAGTTCAGGTAAAGAGTTCACGGGCCCTCGCACCCCATTAGGTTTGGCTTAATAATAGGCTCCTACAGGAGTTTTTTATGATTAAGTTCAGTTCGATGGCCCTTCTTGCATTTTTCAGCGTGGGTGTCCATGCTCAGGTCAAAGACCTCGCTTGGTCTGTGAAAAAAATCGAGTGGAGTGCGAGTGATGAAAAAAGCTTCCAGGAGTTCGTTCGTGGTATCGGTCGCGCGAAAGAAAAGCGTCTTTGTAGTACGACTGAAAACTGTATCAAAAATAAAGATGCTAACCCGATGTTTGTTAATCGCAATCCTCAGGGGTTAAGTATTTTTTCTGACTGTGCTGATTTGCCACATGTGCTTCGCGGATATTTTGCGTGGATGAATGATCTTCCGTTTTCTTTTCCTACAGGTGTCGGCAAGGCCAGTAGTCAGGAAACAAAACCTGATATCCGTTACAGTACTTATGGAAACAAGATTATTTCACGTCGCTCGGTCAAAACAGGTGATAACGTCAACACCATCGTCAAACTCATTGCCAACTCCATCAATTCTGCCATGTTTCGTGTGCCTACGAAATTTGATGTTGATAACAATAACGTCTTCAATGATTTTTATCCGATTAAAATTTCCCGCACTTCCTTGACTCCAGGGACAGTCTTCTACGATCCGAACGGCCACGTTCTCGTGGTATATGATGTTGCTGAAGATGGCCGCGTATTCATGATCGACGCTCATCCTGATAACTCGCTGACTCGTCAGGTTTACGACGAGAAAAAATTCATCGTGAGTTCGCCCAACTACGGTGCTGGTTTTAAAAAATGGCGTCCGGTCAGTGTTGCAGGTGGAGTGACCACTCCGGTTCGTAACAACATGATTCCTGATTTTAGTGAAATTGAATATTACGGTAACGGTGGCGGCGTGACTGATGCTAACTGGAAACAGAGAAAGTTCATCTTCAATGGTGAGACAATTACTTTTGGTGAATATGTACGTCGCTCACTGGCTTCGGGAAATCTTAAATATCATCCTGTGGTTGAAGTCCAGGAAGCTCTCGCGTCTCTTTGTGATGATTTTCGTGACCGCGCGAAAGCAGTCAGCGATGCAGTCACATCTGGAGTGAGTAAAAAACCACACCCGGTTAAATTGCCTGAGAACATTTACGGCACTCACGGAGAGTGGGAATCTTACTCAACTCCATCACGTGATGCCCGATTCAAAGCTTCAATGCTTTCATTAAAAGAAATGGTTGAAACGCTACTCATGAAATTCCGCAACCGTGATCCGATGATTGATTACACAGGTAACGATTTGATCGGCGAAATTCGCAAAGCATATGTTGAAAGAAGCACGGCCTGTACTGTTGCCTATACAAACTCAAAAGGTGCTCCAGTTACTCTGAACCTTGATCAGGTTATCTCACGTGCTTTCCAGCTTTCATTTGATCCCTACCATTGCCCTGAACTTCGTTGGGGAGCGACAGGAAACGAACTTGCCAGCTGCACAGACGACGCTAACAAGCGTAGCTGGTACACGGCACAACAAAACCTGCGCAATGCCATTGATCGTAATTACGACATCAGAATGGATAAAACCCTTCAGGAACTCCCTGGATCAGGTTTAGGTGCTGATAAAGCGGCCCAGGTCAGCCTGCGCCCGATCATCCTCGCCCAGTAATTTACCTCTGACTTGCCTGTCCATTCTCCCCATGGTTTCATGGGGAGATGAGATACTTTTTAACCCTGATTTTCATTCTTGCGACGACTTCTGTTTGGGCCAAAAATCTCCGTCTGGAGAAAGCAGAAAATGTCCGCATTCTGGTCAGGGATATTCTTGAAGTGGAGAAAAATCTTCCGAAAGGCACTCTTCTTTTCGTCGATGATGAAATTCAACCCGAAAATCACGATTTCAGAAATTCACAGGGCAAGATTGAAAGATCAAGCAACGGATTTTATCCTCACGTCATTATCAAAAGCATTCCTGAAAGTGCTGATTGGACTGAAGAGCGTATCCGTGCTCTGAATGCGAAGGATCTCTGGATTACAGCCACTCTTGTGCCAGAACAGACTGATGGAAAATTCCCTGCTGTCTCACTTGGAACGATCACTAACGATTACACAAATACTTTTGAGGCAAACGGAAAACCAAAACTCAGTTGGTCTCCCTATTTCCAGACAAGATTTCCTGGCCACCTAAACGAAACGGTTACAAATCAATCCGAAGCAGAAATCACGAAGTGGACGAAGATCTTCGCAGAATTGCAGAAAGCCGGTGAGAGAACGGTAGAGACTTCTACAGAGTATCTTTACATGAACCGCGCCGATGCTATGGAAGCGTCTATTGCGTACGAGCAGAAAGGTGAAGTTCAGAGTTACGGTGCGTGGACGATCGCAGTCCAGGCAAGTGCTGTTCGCCATGGTTTCCCGAATGTTCCCTGTGCAGAATTCATGTCGGAACTCCTGAAGCAGGCCTACAAGCGCGCCGGTTACGATGTTTTTGAAGATTTTAATCTCGCTGACGATACATACCTTGGTTGGGACACAACTTCAGCTGTTGTTAAGCTTGCTGACTCACTATACAACGCCGGCTGGATTCCGTGGGAACTCGTCACTTACAAAGTTCCGACAGGTGCTATCATGGCGCACTTTCGTGCAACAACTCCCGGTCACGTTTATATGGCCGCTGGATTTGATGGTCGCCTGATTGTGGATAACGGTTCACCCGGAGGCCGCAAGCTCTTTCATACAACCGATAAAATCCTCAGGATGATGTATCTCGGTGGAGTCTTCTTTCTTCCGCCAGGGATAGTTCCGGAGAAGTGGGAATAACAATTTCTAACAGAGGCCTTTCACAAGCTTAATTTTCCTCATGAAAGGTGACTTTCTTACTCTGCTAAGCTACCGTTGCAGCTCGGGAAATCTCTCCCGGACTATCAGGACACTCAAGCCCCATGTGTGGATTACTTGCGTACTCCGGCGACGTTGAAAAATTGCCGGATTTCAAAACACTCTTCAATCAACTTCGCCACCGTGGTCCCGATGATACGGAAATCGTAAAGTCAGAAGATAATCTTGCAAGCATGTGCTTCCATCGCCTGGCGATCATGGATCCAACGCAGAAAGGTCACCAGCCTTTCGTCGACGAAGAAAATCAAAACATCATTATCTGTAACGGCGAAATTTATAACTACGAAGATCTGAAACACGAGTACATCTCTGATTACAAGTTTAAGTCCGAGTCTGATTGTGAAGTGCTCGTTCCAATGTATCGCAAGCTCGGCATTGAAAAACTCTGTCAGGGTCTCGACGCGGAATTCGCTCTCGTTATCTGGGATGCGAAGGCAAAAAAACTTCTTGCTGGCCGTGATCCGATCGGAATTCGTCCCCTGTTCTATGGTTACTCAAAAGAAAATAAAATCATGTTCGCTTCGGAGGCGAAGGTTCTCACTCCGTTCTGTGCGAAGGTTGAGTACTTCCCACCAGGCCACTACTACGACGGCGAAAACTTCATTCAGTACCGGGACATCACATCAGTCATCAGCTACAGCCCGAAGAATCTTGATAAGCACCTGAGTGATATCCGCGAAAAACTGATTGAAGGTGTCCGCAAGCGTCTTGTCGCAGACGTGCCGGTAGGATTTCTTCTTTCCGGTGGTCTTGATTCAAGTCTCGTGTGTGCTATTGCTCAAACGATTCTTAAAAAACCCATTATCACTTTCTCAGTTGGTCTGAATCACAATCCAATTGATATTCATTACGCAAAAATTGTCGCTGAATTTTTGAAGTGTAAACTGCACGAAGTTTATTTTGATCGCGAACAAACGATTGGCGTTCTAGATAAGTTAATCTGGCATCTGGAGACTTGGGACATCACCACCATCCGCGCTTCGATCGGCATGTATCTCGTCTGCAAATATATTCACGAAAAAACGGATATCAAAGTGGTTCTGACGGGTGAAATCTCGGATGAACTCTTTGGTTATAAGTACACAGACTTTGCTCCTTCTCCGGAAGAGTTCCAGAAAGAATCAAAGAAGCGTGTCGATGAACTTCACATGTACGATGTTCTCCGCGCAGACCGCTCCATCGCGGCCCATTCGCTCGAGGCGCGTGTTCCATTCGGCGACCTTGATTTCGTTCAGAGTGCCATGCATATCAACCCAGAATTAAAAATGAACACGACTGGCATGGGTAAGTGGATTCTTCGCCAGGCCTTTGAAGGCATGAACCTTCTTCCTCACGACATTCTCTGGCGCGAGAAAGCGGCTTTCTCAGACGCCGTCGGACACTCAATGGTGGATTATCTGAAAGAGCATGCTGAAGCTTCGGTCTCTGATGAAGAGCTCGCAGGAGCGAAAGCGAAGTATCCTTACGGTACTCCGTTTACGAAAGAATCTCTGTTGTACCGGAATATTTTTGAGAAGCATTTCAAAGGTCAGTCGCATTTGATTAAGGACTTTTGGATGCCGAATAAAACATGGCCTGGGTGTAACGTTCAGGATCCGTCTGCCCGTGTTCTGTCGAACTACGGGAAGTCCGGACTTTAATTCTTAGAATCCCGGCGGAATCGCCACAATCCCCGAACGATATTTTTCTGTCTTCGTCCAGCGAGGTCCTCCACCTGTCGCGAGTGGATTGAACGGACTTGATTCCAGGTTTAGAATGGAATCAAGATTGCGCATGCTGTGTGCTTCAATCACGTGACCAAATGATCCCGGAAAAACGTGGTAACCGGCGTGGGCTGACCCAACGAAGAACGGTGCTTTCTTAAATGCTTCAGGTTGCTGGTCTTTGAATCCCACCATCATCGTCATGTCATCAACAGGAACGTTATAGTACTTACCAGTTTTTTTAAGCTGCGAGTAACGGTAGGCATGTCCGCCCCAAACCGGATTCCAGACTGTACCCGGTTTCAATGGACTCAAGCGCAGATCTTCTTCATCCCATTTCGCGTTTGATGCAGGATCAGGATTCCAGTAAAGAACTTTCCAGCCAAGCTTTCGTAAATCGGCCTGAAGGAATGTTCCATCCATACCGTTACTACGAAGGTTGCTAAGGATTTTATCCCACGTCGCTTTCTGTCCGCCAGCGATGAAACCTTCTCCAAGACATTTGACTGTGAGGCCAATGCAGCTGATGGGAGTAAGTTCATCGATAAGGCTTGCCGGAGCATTGTATGATTTGAGAGCAGCGAGCCTTCCGGCGCGAGTTGCATAGTCCTGACGGCGATCACCGTAGTACTTCGAAACTCCATAACGTCCATGGAAGTCTATGTGGTCATCGTAAATGCGTTCGATGCACTTACTCGTCGTAGGAATGATGACTCCGAGTTTTGTTTTATGAGCAGCGACTTCTGCAGTAGTGAAGGTCGTATCTGCAAAAGTAGAAAGCGAAAATATGGCCAAAGAGAATAGAAGCTTAGTTTTCATATGAAAAGCCCGTTTAGTTTCGGAGTTGAGCATTGATAATGACGTTTAAACGTTAATTGTATTGTTTAAGTTTCAGCATCATTACGATGCTGAAACTTAACATTCTAATTCTAAATTGAGGTTCCACTTAGCCTGCGATCAGTCTCCATTGAGCACTGATAACTTTTTCATTCTTAATCAATGCTTCAATGCCATAAACAGTTTCTTCTGCTTCTGGAGTTGATACATCGTCATGAATGAGAACTTCGATGGAACATGCTAAAGTTCCAGCAAACTTTTTACACTCCATCTTTCCTAAGCTGCCTTTTTCTCCTTTCAGAGCAATTTTGATTTCAGTACGAGCAGCTGAATGGAGCAGCTTGTTTGTCACAACTTGTTTTGCGATCTCGCTGGCACTCAAGTCACGAGATTGAGCATTCGCAAATGAAAGTGATAAAAGTGAGAAGGCGATGACAAAAAGTGAAGTTTTCATGATGTCTCCGGTTTTATTCCTAAGGCGTGCAAAGGAACATTGGGTTGAATTAATCAGATGGTAACTTGAATTTTGTTGTTATTTGAGAGGGCATGAATGAATGACTTCGTAGTGTCGAATTTATTGACAGTATTTTTGAAAGTAGCTTGGACTAAGTGGTGAACGAGACTGATATTACTGCTGAAATCGGACGAGATCGGAAATAAAAAAGGCGTCTTTAAAGTCCCAGCTCGTGAGTGAAAGCGAGGGCATCTCCCATCATCCTGTCGAAATCATGATTGGTGATGTTCCCGTAGGTGGCGCGGTCAAGAGGTCCCTGAGAGATATCCCCGTGGGAAATACCGCTGAAGAGGCCATAAACGAGGCTCTTTTTCGGCGCCGTCAGACGTTTGTAGAATCTGCTTAAAAAAGTCACGTCGACGACATTGTCGTTGTGGGTCCACGCCATGAAGATTGGAGTCTTAATGGGTTTTGTGAGCACGCGATCTGCGAGACCCTGAATCATCGGGCCCGCACTTGGAGCGAAATACGGGATGGTTGTTCCATTAGGTCTAGAGTTCATAAAGACGTTTCCTGAGAGTCCCAGACCTCTTCCGGCTTTGCAGGCGAGAAGCACGGGCCCCCAAACTTTAAGTGAAGGCGAGATCACAACCAAGGCACCTACTTCTGAAGGCGGGCGCTTAAGGGCCTGCTCGATCGAGAGAAGGCCGCCAAGGGAGTGACCTGAAAGAATGATTTTATCGCCGAGTTCTTTCGCCATCTCGTATCCACGATCTACTTCCTTAGACCAAAGATAATTGTTAGTCGTATCCATGGATTTAAAGTCTTTCTCCCAGTGGCCAGGAAGAATGACAGTCACAACGTTATAGCCTGAATTAAAGTACGCCTGGGCCATGCTGCGGAAGTAGTGAGGAGAGGAATAGATTCCGTGAACGAGGAGAACACTGACCGGAGTTTTATGCCCGTGGGTCAGGAGGTACGGAAGGTGGCGTTCGTCAGAAACCGTCACGCGTTTTTCCTGCAGGTAATCTTCAAAGCGAGAAGCCTGAACAAAACCTGCGAAGAGAAATGTGAAAGTGATGATCAGCTTCAGCATAAGAAATCCTTACTTTTTGCAGGTTGAACGCACGTCATGTGGAGATCAGTTCCATTGGGACCCTCCACATAAACAAATTCTTGTCCGTTCACATCATTGAGTGTCTGAGTGTTTAGGTCTTTTGAAAGCTTAAAACGAAGTGTTTGCTAAGCCAAACATTTTCAAAGTCCGGACACTCAGTGTCGAAGGCAACGCCTCAATTTTCTGAATTTATATACAGAATTTTCCTCCTACTTAGGGATCAGAATCAGCGCTATAATGTGATGCATGGTTAGGTCGTATCTCTCTTATTTCCAAATGCTCTCACCGAACGTTAAAAAATTCCTCCTTGGCAATGCCATTCAGGGAATTGGTATGTCGATCTACACCCTTCTTTTCAATCTCTATCTGAAAGAACTTGGGTACGGTGAATCAGCGATCGGTGGTTTGATTTCGACGACGTCTTTGGGGATCGCTTTCGTTGCCATTCCTGCGGCCTTCATCATTGATAAATTTCACGTGAAGCCTCTTGTCCTCATCGGCATGTCCATGGCCTCTATGTTTTATTTCATCCAGATCCTGAACACATCAGAGACTGCACTTTTTTCGTTCGGACTTCTCGCGAGTATGTTTCAGGCCGTCTTCAATATTTCCATCTCACCTTTTTATCTTCGCAATTCAACGAAGGCCGTTCGCACTCACTTGTTCGCGATGAACTCCGCGATCAACATGTTCGCGCACATGGTGGGATATCTCATCGGCGGATATCTTCCTTCGATCCTTAAATGGCTCGTACCTGAACTTTCACGAGTAGAACAGTTCAGGTTCTCCATGATCGGAGCGATCTCGATTGTGATTCTCTCGAACCTTGTCTTTGTGAAGATCAAGCGTGTGCCGATTCCCAAGATTAAGCGTCGTCTCTTCGAGGGATTACGAGAGAAAGAATGGAAAGTCATGGGTAAGCTCATGCTTCCGAAGCTCTGCTTTGCGTTTGGCGGCGGACTTGTCGTTCCTTTTATCAATCTCTATCTGAAAGATAAGTTTGGATTTTCAAGTAAGAGTATCGGTGTCTCTTACGCGGCTTTGCAGCTCTTTATCTTCGCCGGGATTTTCATTTCTCCTCAGCTTGTGAAACGTACGACTCATCTGAAATTCATCCTCACAACGTCACTTCTTTCGATTCCCTTCATGATTATGATGGGCCTCACGGGTAACGTGTTTCTTGTTCTCAGCTGCTTTTTCATGCGCGGAATGCTGATGAACATGTCGAGCCCGATTACGTCGCAGTTTGAGATGGAAAAAGTCAATGAGAGAGAATGTGTTTTTGCTTCAGCGATCATCCTCTTTGGCTACCACCTCGTATACACGTTCAGCACAAGGCTCGGTGGATTTATGATCGAGAAGTTTTCATTCGGGCCCACATTTTATGTTGCCGCCGGATTTTACGGACTCGCTGTGTATCTTTATTCCCGATTCTTTAAAGGCGAAGAGAGATACCAGCAAGTGGTACATACTCTTCCAGCTCCACAGGATTCTGTCGAAGCCGCTTAATCAGAATATTTTTTGGCTGAGAAGATTCATCATCCGGGAGAGTTCACTTTCATCCTGAACGGTGAAGCGGGATTTTCTGGGAGAGTCGAGATCGAGAACTCCAAATACTTTATCGTTCTTCAAAAGCGGAATCACAAGTTCTGATTGCGAAGCGGCATCACAGGCGATGTGCCCTGGAAACGCGTGAACGTCATCCACTCGAAGAGGGAGCTGGCCGCTGAAGGCTGCCCCACAGACTCCGCGATCAGATTTTATCCGTATGCACGCAGGCTTACCCTGAAATGGACCGAGGACGAGTTCCATGTCTTCCTCAGACCAGAGATAAAAACCGCACCAATTGAGGTCAGGAAGTGCGTGATAAATGAGTGAAGAGAGATTTGCGAGGTTAGCGACGAGGTTTTTCTCGCCCTCAATAATTCCCGTACATTCTCGCTCCAGATCCTGGTAGAAAGTTGGTGATGAAGTTGAAATGTTGGATTGAAAACTCATATCGATTACCTAATTTCTGTCATGAGTTGATCGAGAAACTTTTTCATCACTTCCACTCGCATCAGGGCTTCTGATTTACCGGCACTGGTGTTCATCATCTCTGGAAGTTTAAAAAGTTTCACAAAATAATGATCGACCATGAAGCGCTTATCATCAAGCGGTCGCATTTCTGCGAGTGGATCAAGAGGTTCGTAGAATGAGGATTTCATCAGGGTATTTACTGCTGCACATCTTAAAATACCTATGGCCCCCAAGGCGTCGAGTCGATCTGCGTCCTGAAGGATAGCTGCTTCCGGGCTTGATGGCTTAAGCCCTTTTGAGAAACTATGCTCAATGATGGCGTTTTTAATCAGGACAATTTCAGAGTCATTGAAATCAACTTGCCGCAGGTATGTCTCAGCTTTATCCGCAGTCATGGTCGAAGCACTTGTTCTTTCAGGATGGTCTTTCGGAAGATTGATCAGATCATGACAATAAACTGCAGCGAGCAGCACTGGCATTGAAATATTTGGATTGTCTGCGGCGAGTTTGCGCGCCGTCGATGACACGCGACCAACGTGTGGCCAGTCATGAGCAGGGTCATTTGAATTTTCGTAATATGGTTTTACCAGCGGAAGGAGTTTCTGAATTCTTTGCATTAGTCCCTCGGGGCCTTGAACCAGCCCTTCCTTCGGAAATAAATAATCGCCGCTGAAGAGATGAGGATCATTATCGCAATCAGAATGTAGAGTGCTTCAAAAGAATCTAAACCTGGTAAACGCGAGAAGTTCATCCCGTAAAATGAGGCTATGAAGTTGAGAGGCAGAAGGATCGTAGAAAAAACGGTGAGAACTTTCATCACTTCGTTCGCACGCTGATCATTCAGGGCAATGTGAAGTTCGAAGAGATGTTCAAAATTATCCGAGACTTCATCGAGCTGGAAATACAGCTGATCGATATTCTCTCGTAAGTCCTGAAGGAGAGAGGGATATTCTTCCCAGTAATCTCTCATGCGAAAAAGTGCATCGTTGGATTGTTTCAGAATTCTTTTAAGAACAAAAAGCTGACGACGAAAATGATAAATTCTTTTCGTGGAAAGATTTTCGATTTTTTTGTCCAGCACATCCTGTTCAAATTCGTCGTAAAGATCCTGAATGTTGTAAACAGGTGCTTCATATGTGCGGATCGAAGAAAGAATAATCTGGTGAACGAGACCCTGAATTGTTTTCGGTTGATCTGATTTCTGTGCTTTTTTAGCCACGGCATCAAGGTAATCCAGTTCTACCCGATGAATGGTGATCACGCGATTGTCGCTGATGAAAAGCGCAATTTTTCTGGTGAGACCCTGAACTGTCGTATCTTCGTTGGAGCAATCCTTGTCGAAACTTCTCATCATCAGGAAGTTTCCGCCTTCTGCTTCTTCGAACTTTGGCAGATGCTCAGGCCGTAAAGTGTCCTGCACGAGAAGGTAAGGAAGACCAAACTCCTGGCTCAAGCGATCAAAGTCAGCTTGCTCAGGTTCCTGGACATCAATCCAGGTAAAATCTCTTTTAGTGAGTAATTTTTCAGTCAGCATAAATCTATTAGATCATCCTGAATTGAAAGAAACAATGATTCAAAAAAAGAAAGGCCCTCGATGAGGGCCCTCCTGTAGAAAATATTTTTTTAAGAGATTACCAGCGACTTCCGCCACGGTCTCCGCCGCCGCCGCGACCACCACGATCTCCACCGCCGCCGTATCCGCCGCCGCCTCCGCGACCTCCACGATCACCACCACGGCCTCCTCCGCCACCACCGCCGCCGAATCCACCAGTACGTGGCTCCATCGGACGAGCTTCATTAACAACGAGATTTCTTCCGCCCAGGTCTGAGCCATGAAGTTTATCAATCGCTGCTGCAGCTGCATCGTCAGTCGACATTTCAACAAAGCCGAAGCCTTTTGAACGACCAGTGTCTCTATCAGTAAGAACTTTCGCAGAGTCTACAGTGCCGAATTTGGCAAAGAGATCATTGAGTTGTTCGCTGGTAGCAGTGAACGGTAAATTTCCGACGTAAATTTTCTTACCCATGGAACCTCCTTAAGGCTTTTAGGTCTAGCGCTTACAGAGATCATGAGCGAATGGATGCCCGGAAAACTCTTACTGCGACTAATAATTATCAAGTAGCAAAACTACTTTGAGAAAATCATAACATAAATTTAAATTTGGTAGGGAAGGGGGAAAATACATCAAATTCTGACAACTACGCGCTGTGCGAAGCGTTAACGCTTATTCTTCCCTATATTTAGCAGCTTTTGCATGGCTTTTTCAATGTTAGGTGAAAAGTTTTTCAATGAAAAGTTCATAAAAAATTCAAGTTTTTCAGGGCTATGCCCACCCTGAATGACCATATTAAAAAAATCATCGGCCACTGAAACAATTTCCGTCGCAGTGTTCACGTTGGTTGATCTCTTACTATTGATATCGCCCTTTCTTCGGAGGTGGTGATGTTCAACCATCAGGCAGGTTCCTTCATCAAACGTGTTGAGCTCTCGTAGCATCACGGCGCCGTGATAAGCGTGCTTTTCATAAAGCTTCAAATCATCCTCGTTTAAGGAATCAGGGTCTGCCTCTTCGAGCTCCGGCTTGAGATCAAACAAACCGATGTCATGCAGGAGGGCCCCTAGACCGATCTGTTTAATGGACTTCGTCGACTCGTAGCCCATTTCGTTTGAAATGAGTGCCGCCATGAATGCGACAGTTGAAGTGTGCTCATTCGTATCGAGCATGTCCAGGAAGTTTTTGAGAGTCTGGCTCTTCATGCGCATGGATCTGATGATGTGGATTGACTGGCCAAGAAAAAGATCTGCGTGATCGAGTTTTTGCGGATTAATACCAAGCTGATTTAAGTTTTGAACGACGTTCTTTCCGAGCTTGAGAGTGGTCCGGACTTTTACATCCTGAGATGCGGAACTATTAGAGACAATCCTGTCCGTGATCTTTCCCGTGAATGCGAGATATTTGTTGTGTTCGTCTTCGGGGATGTACAGGTCCTTTACGCCCTTATCATTGTACTTCTGAATGAATTCCGCTGTGACTTCATCACCAGCATTGATAATCTTGATAAATCTGTTATTGCTAAGTTTGATGTGGAGATTGAAAAAAGACTTTGGAGAGAGAACAAAATCTTTAAGGCCTACGGCGACGAATTTTTTTTCATCGTTTTCAAATTCTTCAAACTTAGCATTCTCAGATGCTCTGTTTTCGTTCCAGTCGTTTTTAGCTTCAAAAAGACTTACACAGTAATCCACGAAATCTTTGTAGTTTTTAGGGGAGAAGAGTACTTTTTCGAAATTCCCGAGAAGTTCTTTCCCTTTAACCTGGATTGCACCATCCTCAGATTTAATAAGTACGATGGGGATTTCCGGCCTTACAGTCATAAACTCTTTGATCTGATTGAAGGTATCCTGATCAATCAAAGACTGGGAAACATAGATAATACGAACGTTGAGATTTGCCTTGCGGGCGAGGTTCAACCCTTCCAGGACAGTCCTGCAAATCGTTAACGGAAACTTCTGAAGAAGATCACCGTCTGCCAGTATCTTGTTAATGAAGTTGTAGTCGGTTTCAACAAAAAGTGCTTTACCGAAAAAAGTGGTTGTCATGCTTTCCTTTGGATACCTGTCTATCGGCACTTCAAGGAAATATGCTAAAAATGAAATCGCTTTAAGCGACAAATATATCGTTCAATTGAAAGAAATAAAAAAAAGAGGAACCGAAGTTCCCCTTTTTTATTAATCATTCTATCTTTTATAAAGAAAAAATTAACTCAGAGATTACCAACGGTTTCCACCGCGGTCTCCACCACGATCGCCGCCGAATCCACCACCGCCGCCGCGACCACCACGGTCTCCACCGCGATCGCCACCACGTCCACCGCCGCCGCCGCCGAATCCACCAGTGCGTGGCTCCATTGGACGAGCTTCGTTAACAGTGAGAGCGCGCCCACCGTAATCAGAGCCGTGAAGTTTTTCGATAGCAGCATCAGCTTCGCCAGCGTCTGACATTTCAACAAAGCCGAAGCCTTTTGAACGGCCAGTGTCACGATCAGTTACGATCTTTGATGAATCAACATTTCCGAACTTAGCGAACATCTCAGCGAGAGTTTCGTTAGTTGCAGAGAACGGAAGATTACCAACATAAATCTTTTTACCCATAGATACCTCCTAAAGGCCAGGGAGCGTTTAAAGAGGACATGAGAAACACTTTCTCGAGACACTCTGAAACGACAGTTATACTTGATTTAGGATTTAACACTATCACCTATAAAATGCTAACTAAATATAATCTCAAGTCAGAAATTTTTAGACAGCCCGATTTATGTCTGAGTTCTGTCACTTGAAGAGTCATAAATAATCCAGTGGTTTCAGAAAGTTAGCCTTTAAGCCTTACACCTTTAAATTAAGCGATGAAGCAGTAAATAGGGGCGCGAAGTTGAACCCCTTTGAAAATATTTATCCCAGATCTCACTATTTCTCAGAAGAGGAATATGCCAACATTCATAGAGGTGGTTTCTTGAGTTTCCCTTTTCTGCGTGGGAAGATTTCACATGTCATTTCATTCTTCCCCTCTCATTGCCTGGACCGATAAAGGTCTCTACTGCGAAGCTGGTGGATTCTATATTGATCCCCACCGTGCCGTAGACTTAGCTGTGATCACGCACGCACACTCGGATCACGCACGTCGTGGAAGCAAGCAATACATTACGGTGAAGAGCGGAGTTGAACTCCTCAAGACAAGACTCGGAAAAAAAATTGAAGTCGAGAGTTATGATTATCGTGAGAACTTCTGGCTGGGTGGCGTCCAGGTAAGCTTTCACTCTGCAGGACATATTCTTGGATCTTCACAGGTTCGTGTCGAGTATCGGGGAGAAGTGTGGGTGGCGTCCGGTGATTACAAGCGCGATGCAGATCCTAGTTGTGAGCCTTTTGAAACTGTCACCTGCGATACATTTATTACGGAGGCCACGTTCGGTACTCCAGGCTTTGTCTGGGAAAAGAATCTCGAACACGGCAGAATGATTTTTGAGTGGTGGCAGAAGAACGCCTCTCTGGGAAAAAATTCAGTTCTGTTTGGTTACTCGCTTGGGAAAGCACAACGAATTCTCGCTGAGCTTTACCCTTTGGCAGAAAGACCTGTTCTTATTCATCACACGATTCATGAACTCACTGAGTGTTATCGTCGCGAGGGAAGAGAACTTGCTCCGACGCGAGACTTGAAAGAAAAAATAAACGAACTTATTTTTGATCAGCGACTTGAAGGAGAACTTCTTCTCGCTCCTCCCTCAGCACTTGCTGAATGGAAAAATCATCTGGGCAGATATGCGACAGCCTTTGCTTCAGGGTGGATGTCCGGTTCAGGTGCTGGTTTCGGTCGTGGAAAATATGATCACGGTTTCGTCATGTCTGATCATGCAGACTGGAACGATCTAAATCTCACGATTGAACAGACAAATGCCAAGCGGGTTTTTGTTCAGCACAGAGATGGGGCCCTCATCTCGCATTTAAAGAAAAAAGGCATTGAGGCACATTCAGTAGAAACTCTTGTCTCTCATCA
Source organism: Bacteriovorax stolpii (assembly GCA_945883845.1). Classification (GTDB taxonomy): domain Bacteria; phylum Bdellovibrionota; class Bacteriovoracia; order Bacteriovoracales; family Bacteriovoracaceae; genus Peredibacter. The sequence continues at coordinate 28,391 of CAMCYI010000025.1, forward strand.
GTTCGCTCAGCTCGGCGGAATGAATCTGAGTCTCCTGTGAAAAAAGTAAGGCTCAGTGTTCAGGAATTTGCATGGCCTAGTCCCCTTCGCGGAAGCATTGAAGGTGGCTCTGGTCTCATGAACGCTGCTCAGAAAGGCATCGAGTTCCATCAATTAATTCAGGAAGAGCGTAAACGCGAGTTTGATCATTACAAAGCGGAAGTACCTTGCGGCTTTGATTTCGAAGACGAGTATATTTTTTCAATTGCTGGTCGCATGGATGGATTCTTTGAAGGCGAGCCGCCTCTGATCGAAGAAATCAAATCCAGCTTCAATGTTTATGACCTTCAGAAATCTGTTCGCGAAAAATGGATGGATCATCCCTACGTACTTCAGGTGATGACTTATGGTTACTTCCACTGGAAGAAAACCGGAGTAGTTCCACTCCTTTCTTTGCACCTTGTTTCTTCACGCAATCAGGACAGGCTCGACGTTGAAGTGAAGATAAATCTTCGCAGTTACGAAGAATGGCTGTCACGCAGACTGATGGAACTTAAATCTGAAGCTCATTTTCTCGAAAAAAGAATTGAGCGCAGGAAAAAGATTTCAAAGGTTTTCCCTTTCCCTTTCGAGAACGCAAGACCCGGCCAGATTGAATTGATTAAAAAAATTGAAGAAGGCATGGGTGAAAAAAAACATCTCATGCTTCAGGCACCCACCGGTCTGGGAAAGACTGTCGGGGTTTTATACCCGAGTCTGAAAGAATCCATGTCTCGAGGAGAAAGTGTTATTTACGTCACACCGAAAAACAGTCAGCAAAGTGTCGCTGAAGAAGCGGTGGCAAAATTCCAGGCGAAAGGTTGCCAGGTAAAGTCTTTGACTCTTACGGCGAAGTCCAAGTTGTGCATGAAAGCTGAGCCACTCTGTAACCCAGACTACTGCGAGTTCGCCCGTGATCACTACACTAAAGTTCACGACCATGGTCTTAAAGCCGAGTTGTTGAAGAAAAAGAAAATTACTTCGCGTGTGATGAAAAACTTTGCGACGAAATATGAAGTTTGTCCATTTGAGCTTCAGCTTGAAGCTGTTGCTGAAGCCGACACAGTGATCTGCGATTATAATTACGCATTCACAGACCGATCTCCACTAGGGCGCATTCAGCGTATCACTTTTGAAGAGAGTGGTAAGCCGAACCTTGTGATTGATGAAGCTCACAATCTTCCCTCACGTGCCATGGGGTACTACTCGCCGGCATTGTCGTCGGGGTTCCTCGATAAATTGCGTTCTGAGATCGAAGGACTTCCGAAGAAGTTCGCGCAAGAAGGGGAAGATCTGCTTGATCAGGCCATGCAGGTGATTAAAGATTCTGTCCGCGACAACATGAAAAAAAGCGAAAAGGTGGAGATTGCACCGGAACCGTTTCTTGAGATGAACGAAATCCTGAAAGGTTTTTTATCACGCTATCTGGATTCAGATGTTGAGATCAAGGCGAGAGATGTTGTTCTGCGCTTTATCTTCTACTGGGGAGAGTTCACGGATGTTCTGGAAGGAATCTCCGGCGACAAGCGACCTGAGTTTTTCACAAGCTACATTCCAGATCCTACTGGTGGCACGATTAAGATTACGTGTTGTGATGCCTCCGAAATGATCAGGCCTAAATTTGATAAGTTTGAGCAGGTCATCGCTTTCTCTGCGACACTTAAGCCTTTTGATTATTATTCAAAGCTTTCAGGACTTGAGTCTCCACGGCTTGAAATCTCTGAATTTCATTCTCCATTTGAAAAAGAAAAACGCAAAATTCTGGTCATCCCGCAGATCTCAACAAAATATTCTGATCGAGAAAGAAACTACGGCAGGATTGCAGAGACACTTCAAAAAGTAATGTCCCTCCGGCAGGGTAATTACCTCGCTTTTTTTCCAAGTTTTGATTTCATGGAACGAACGTTTCAAAAGCTTGAGAAGCCTGAAAGCTTTCAGGTGATTCGCCAGAGTCGTTACATGAAAAACGATGATGTGATGAATGTGCTCGAGGAATTAAAATCTGAACGTACACCTACACTTCTAATGGGAGTGCAGGGCGGAGTTTTCTCTGAAGGGGTGGATTATCCCGGCGACATGGTTATCGGTGCCTTTATCATTGGGCCGCCTTTGCCGAATTTTGATTTTGAACGTGAAGGTATCAAAGATTTTTATCAGCAGAGATACCAGAAAGGTTTTGATTACGCTTATACATATCCGGCAATGGCGAAAGCCGTTCAGGCCGCAGGTCGTGTGATACGTTCGGAAAAAGACCGGGGCATCATCATCCTTATGGATGATCGTTTTCTGGAAGCAAGATATTCAGAAGGGATGCCGTGTGACTGGTATGCAGATCATCCCAAAGAACTTGTTTCCCAAAGTATTCTGAAAGACCTTAAAGTGTTCTGGGAGAAGAACGTATGAAGATCGGAGTAGTAGAAGGATTTTTTGGTCCAGCCTGGCCACAGATAGACCGAGAAAGTTATGCGTCTTTTCTTGCGACTGTCGGCGCTCACTTCTATATCTATGCACCCAAACAGGATCAACACCTTCGTAAGGCCTGGAGACAGGACTGGGATCAAAAGTTTCTTGATTTCCTGAGCGGACTAAAAAATGAATTTCATCGTAACCAAATTGAGTTCGGAGTGGCCTTAAGTCCTTTCGGACTTGGCGATGCTCTGACAGTTAAAGACGGAATAATTCTTGAAGAAAAAATCCAGCAACTGAAACATATCGGCATCGATATTCTCGGAATCTTCTACGATGACATGCATGGAAATGAGAAACTCGCCCAGGTCCAGATTGATTCAATGGCCATCATCCGTAAAAGTTTTTCAGGGAAAATAATTTTTTGTCCGACATATTATTCTTATGATCCGATTCTGGAGAAGGTGTTCGGTAAAAAGCCTGATCATTATCTCGAAGATCTTGCAGCTGCAATCCCCACTGAAGTATCGATGGCGTGGACTGGCCCTAAAGTAATTTCTTCTGAGATGCCTGTCGCTCATTTTCAGGAAGTCGGGAAATTTTTAAAGCGTAAACCTTTTGTCTGGGAAAATCTTTTTGCAAATGATGGTCCAAGAAACTGCAAGTTTCTTAAAGTGAGACCTTTCTCCGGACGTGATGGAAGTCTTTCGGCAGAAACTGAAGCTTGGGCGTTCAATATGATGAACCAGCCGCAGCTTTCAAAAATTGTTTTTCTGGCCTCTAAACTCGTACTGGATGGAACTCATACTCCAGATTCAGGTCTTGAAGAGGCCATCTCAAAACTATGTTCACCGAAATTTGCTGCTTCCTTAAAACGTCACCGCCTCGACTTTCTGGACAAGGGTCTTGATCAGATGACGGACTTTGAAAAGGACACATGGAAGGAAGAGTTCGCGCCTTACATGGATGCTTCTGCTCAGGAAATTGTCGACTGGCTCGATGGTAAGTATGTGGTAGGAAATGAATGCCTGACTGATTAGACTCATTCACACTGGACTATTTTTCCCCTTTTTCTAACTTAAGTCTCCTTTCTTCATGGCCGTTCCGGTGTCTCCGATAAAACCTTTGCACAACATTTTGCAAAGGACTTTTATGAAAGCTCTCACCCTAGGTTTGATCTTTGCCTCGACTCTCGCTCTCGCGGATGACGTCAAGGTTCAGGTAAAAAGCTTCAATTTCCAATATGACAATCCTAAAGGTTCTGGTTCAGCTTCTTCATTCACAATGAGCGGGGTTCCTCTCAGTCTCGCTGGTGTTGCGGTTGAAGTAGAAAAAATCGATGAAATATTTAAGATCTCAGTGTCCGGTGCAGAAAATGAAGTCATCGAGTTTAAAGATGCTCCTGGATTCATACAGGATGCCGATCACATGGACATCGACGGGTTAAATCTTGATCTTTCAAGCAAGGCCAGCATTTCCATGGGCGAAGGAAATTTCAATTCGAAAGATTCTGATCTCATGATGAAAGGCTTCTCATTAGATTGCAACCGTGACATTGCCCAGAAAGAAGTGATGGACCAGCTTCTTAACGGCTGCGTGAGTAAGATGACATTGAGATCAGCAGATTTCTCATCTGATTCCAAGAAAGAAGAAAAGCACGCACTGGCCCTCTTTACAGAAGCGCTTCATAATGCTGCCTCTAAGAATTCACGCGGCGAAACGCGCGTAAAAAACGTAAAACTCAACGTTGAAGGCGGGAAATACGATCTTGCTGCGGAAATTAAAGCTGATGTTTCCGGCAAAGTTACCAGCGATGGGAGCCTTAGTTACTCACCTGAAAAAGGTGTTCTCACTGTAAAAATCTCTCAGGTTAAGTTCAGCATCCTTTCGATTACAGGAAAAGTATTTGCAGAGCTCAAGAAACAGCAATCAGATCGCCTCAAAGTAAAAGAACCATATGTCTACATCACTGTTAAATAAGGGCACAAAGCTGGATTTTGTTGTGAGGTTTATTGCTGTTCTTGCAGCACTCTTCGCAACGACTGCTTTCGCTGCTTAAAGTTTTATGTCTCTGCAAAATAATCTGTGTAAAGAAACAGGTTATTTGAAAAGGCTCCCGAATGGGAGCCTTTTATTTTTTAGCTGAAAAGATTTTATGGGTCTTGATCTCAATGCCAGTGAAACCTTCTTTCGACGTCAAAGACACTTTTTCTCCGTGTGTAGTTATGATGAGGTCATCTTTTTTAACTAAATCATTTCCAACCATGGCCGTTCCTTCACAGATATACAGGTAGTGATCGCCATCTCCACCGACAGAAAGTGAATTCAATTTTTGATGAACTTCGACGAATGCCTCGACTGCATCCCTTGCACCCATGACGTTAAATTCACGAATGGGGCCATCAATGAGATGCGCACTAATTTCAGCTTCCCCGGCAAATTGAATGGGTTTAAGTTTCACGTTGAGATTCATTTTGATCTCATCTACGAAATCAAGAACCACCCCTTTCCCTTCTAACAGAATGATCGTGCGCTCAATTCCTGGATAATGAGAAAATGGACCTGATTCTGTCATGCTTGCAATTGAGAGACGTAGTGAAAAAAGATCCTGAACTTTCGGATGCGGAATCCGGAGAAGTTCAACTGTGCGGCCTTTGCCATTTTTCCATGCCATATCACGGTAATCTTTCTGGCCGAGAATTTTCATTTTATACCTTCAGACGCTCGCGCGCCGATTTGTATTCTTTTTCAAGCTGATCAATGAGTGCTGAAACTTTCATCACACTTGAGATGTTGCTCACTCCGTGACCCGCAGACCAGATATTTTTCCAGGCCTTTGCTTCGTCACCAAGGTGGAGCTTCATTTCCCCTTTTCCTTCGAGGTCCGTGATACCGGCTTTTTCCAGGCTCGGCTTCATGAAGCTCGCAGGAATTCCTGAAACGGCAGCTGTATGAACGATATCTTCGGCCTGCACATCGAGAATCATTTGTTTGTATTCAGGCTGGGCAATACTTTCTTCGGTCGCAATAAATCTAGTCCCCAGGTAAGCAAGGTCTCCGCCCATAGCGAGTGCGGCGAGAATGTCATCTCCGCGACTGATCGCACCTGCGACGAGGATTGTTTTGCTGTAGAAAGAACGTATTTGTCCAACGAGGGCAAAGGGATTAATTTTTCCTGCGTGTCCACCGGCACCACCGCAAACAGCAATGAGTCCATCAACCCCGGCTTCAGCAGCTTTCTGAGCGTGTCTCAAAGTCGTGACATCATGAAAGACAACTCCGCCATAGGCGTGAACAGCATCAACGAGTTCTGAAACTGCGCCAAGGGAAGTGATGATCAGAGGAACTTTTTCTTCAATACAAACCTTCAGGTCTTCTTGCAGTCGCGGATTTGATTTGTGAGCGATGAGATTTACGCCGAATGGTGCAGCTTTTTTTCCGGATGTCTTTTCATATTCAGCGAGATTTTTTCTTATGATCTGAACCCATTCGCGGAATCCTTCCGTTGTTCTCTGATTTAAGGCAGGGAAAGTTCCCACGACTCCACTCTTGCATGTTTCGATGACAAGCTTTTCTCCGGAAACAAGAAACATTGGTGCTGCCACAACAGGGAGCCGGAGATTTTGAAACATGGGATGAAGAGACATTGAAGAATCCTTTTATACCAGACTCAGGAAATCTTATTCCATACGGAGAACTCCGAATAGTGGCAGAGAGATAAGATGCAGAAAAACCATTTACTTGAGCGGATCAGTCCGGAGTGAAAAGTTGCCTCAGTAATTATCTGTAATACCGATAAGGTTACAGAGACTCAAAGGAGTTCATTGTGTCAGTGGCACTCGAACAATTTGGCGACAGATCATTAACACCGCGGGATGTGCTTCAGGCCCTCGTTAATGCCGGTGTATTTAGTCGCGCGGAGGGTGAAAACCTGATGCGTTCATGGGTCAAAAGTAAGGAACATCCACTCAACTTACTTTCAGCGATCAATATTCCTGACAGACAGAATCCAGGTAAACATTTTACTCAGGATGAACTTCTCTCGACGCTGGCGAAAAGTTGGAAATTAAATTATCAGCGAGTGGACATTTTTAAGGTACGTCTTGAAAGTGTTGGCGCTTTACTTCCCCATGCCTACTGCGACAGATTAAAAATAGTTCCACTTGAAATAGAAACTGACAAAATTGTCATTCTTACGGCTGAGCCATTTTCAACTTCGTGGATCGAAGAAGTATATCCACAATTAAAGAAAAAAATTGAAGTCCGTCTTGCTGGTCCAAAACAGATTCAGCATTTGCTGAATGAAATTTACGTTGTTCAAAAAGCTTTCCGCGCCATGAGCCAGGAACAAGGGAAGGGCGGAAGCGAGAAGCTTCGCCTTCTGAAACAGGGCAAGGTCGATGAACTCGATGCACTTATTGAAAAATCAAGACAGCGCAAGCTTGGCATTCAGGATGGATACATCACGAAAATTGTCGACTGGCTGATTAATTATGCATCTCTTGAACGTGCTTCAGACATTCATCTCGAACCCAAAAAGGGAATGGCCCAGGTTCGCTTCAGAGTGGATGGTGATCTTCGCACAGTCTACCGACTTGATCATGAAGCTCTTCTGATGATCATTTCTCGTTTCAAAATTCTTGCTGAACTTAAGCTCGATGAAAAAAGGAAACCTCAGGATGGAGGTATCAAGCGCAGACTTGAAAGTGGCAAGCAAGTGGAAATGAGGATTTCAACTCTTCCAACAAACTTCGGCGAGAAGATGGTTGTGAGGATTTTTGATAAGAACGTTGCCGGTAACGATCTTTCATTCATTGGGTTTCACGAGGAAGACCTGATGATGTGGACTGATATGATTACTCAGCCACAGGGACTGATTCTTGTAACAGGTCCAACTGGATCAGGAAAAACGACAACTCTTTACACGTCATTAAATAAAGTAGCGACCCCTGATGTAAACGTCTGCACGGCCGAAGATCCAATTGAAATGGAAGTCGATGCTTTTAACCAGGTTCAGGTTGGACCGCAAATTTCATTTGCAGAATGTATCCGTGCTTTCCTTCGTCAGGATCCAGATATCATTATGGTCGGAGAGATTCGCGACCTTGAAACTGCGGAAATGGCGATTCAGAGTTCACTTACTGGTCACCTTGTCTTCAGTACGGTTCATACAAATGGAGCACTCGCTACCATTCAACGACTCATTGATATCGGGCTCCCAAGCTTTCTGATCAGTTCATCACTGACGGGAATTCTGGCACAGCGCCTTGTGAAGAAACTTTGTTCCCATTGTAAGAGACCGACGAAGACAGATGCTGCCAAGTGGGTTGCCCTTCTGGACGGGGAAGAGTGCCCAATGCCACTCACTGTCTATGAAGCTGTTGGCTGCGAAGAGTGCAAGAATACGGGTTATACCGGGCGAATTTGTGTCTACGAGCTGGTTCGCATGGATGATAAAATCAAAAGTATCATTCACGAGAAAGTTGATGTTTCTGAACTCCGCGAGAAAACCCGTGGGGCGTATAAGTCGATCCGTGTCAGTGGAGCGAGAAAAATCATCGCCGGCGAGACCTCTTTGGAAGAAGTTCTAAAAGTAGTTTACTAGATTACTCAACCTCAAATGCATAATGGATTCATGGACAAAAATTACGTCCGTTGTAAAATCTTGATATGAGTATTGAAAAAACACCGACCAGGATTTTGCGTCCTCATTTGAGCAACGAGCCTACAGGTCCCGTGCTTAAATCCGCAAGACCACAGGCCCGACTTGTGGCTGACCTCATCGACCTAGGTTTGTTGATATTTCTTGTAATGCATACAAGTGAACACTTTGAGACGATCAAATTACTTCCCAAGATGCTCGCCCGTCACAACTTTTTCATCATCATTTTTTATTATTATTTTGTTCTGACGATCCTGCCTCAGCATTTTTTTGGACAATCTATAGGTCAGTTACTTACTGGCCTCCGTCTTATAACAACGTCACATGACAAACCCTCTTTCTTCACAATATTCGCACGTTCATTACTTCGCCCAACGACTCTCGTATTTCCTATGCCTGTGCTGATGAAAAATACGAAGGCCTGGTATGATAATTTGCTCAAAACAATGATTGCGGAATTTCGATGAGAACAGCTCCTCAGGTCAGCATTTACGAGCGGCTCTTATTTTTCTTTTACCATTTCCTGATTATTGGTTTTACGCTTTTCGGTTTAACGTATCTTTCTCTTCCTAATCCATCAGTTCTGGCCGCCTTGAGAAAAATGGCAGACATCCAGGAACTTCAGAAGCTCACAGTTGATCATTCATTGAATCCATTAACGATCATTATTCGACAAGGCGATGTCCGTGTTTACGAAGATGAACTTTCAGGTTCTGAGAGAGACGCCGTTCTTAATGAAGTGCTGAACGAAGGTTACATGATTGAGACAAAGGAAGAGAGTACGGCCCTCCTTTCATTCGGCCGGGGTTATAAGTGTCTTATTCGCCTGTTGCCTGAAACAAAGGTCCATATTGAAAAGCTTCTGACTGTTAAATCTGACGGGACAAAAGGTGAATCAACACTGTTTTACATTTTCAGCGGACAAGTGATCGTCCAACTTTCGAATCTACCTGCTGAAGCTACTATTGATTTCAAAAATAGGTTGGCTCGTTATTCTCCTCAATCTTCGCTTTCTGCCATCGCAACAGATGGTGAAACATACTCTGTGCTTGCCATTAAAACAGGTTCAGTCCGTGCAGAAAGTCTGAAGACTAACAAGTTTGGAATGATCAATGGTGGCGAAAATAATGTTACAAATGATCATGGAAGAGAAAGAAAATCCGTTGTCCCTGAAGTCCTCACATACTTCGAATGGGATATAAAACAATATATGCCCCAGAAAGTTGATTTTAACGAAATTCTCGAGCTCACTGGCGGCGACTTCAAGGACGAACCAGTTTCAGCGGTCGAGGATGTACAGATAACATCAGAAGCGATGAGGAAAATGGAAGAACAGATCACTCTTGAGATGGTAAATTTCAGAGATTATTCCCTGAAAGTCAGAGATGATATCTTATCAGGTCAGGAAGATCTTGCGTCGTTCAGGCGTGCACAGGAAAAAGAAAATCTTAGAATTCAGGCCGATATTCATTGCCTTGAGACAGCTCGCCAATGTGATTTGTATTCGGAAAAACTTCTTCTTTCCCGCGGCTTTCCTAGGCTTCATCACTCCGCCCGAATGGCAGCGTCTATTATCAAAGATCTAAAGCTGTACTTGACTGAGCAAAAATCCAAATCCGATGAAAAGCAAAGAGATATCGAGAAGCTGATCAAGCTGGAAAAAACGAGAAGTGAAACCATGACATGGGTTCTTTCCCGTCAGTCTGATAAGGCCCAGTTACGGGAGATTCTCAACAAGCTTCAGGATCAATCGCTTTTCCGTTGAGTTAAATCAGATAATAATTTCACGGGCCTTGAGAAAAGTTTACAGAAACGCAGAATTTTCAACGATTCCGCAGCTTTTAAGCTTATATTGCCGCGCATGAAATACACACTAAGCACTCTCATGTTTCTGAGTCTTTCTTCTCTTGCTCTGGCCTGTCCGATCTCGCCGCAACAGCTTGATCAGCAACTGACGAAGGCCAAATCTTTAAAACTGAATGTCGATCTGATGGGTGAGGAAAATCTCACGGAGGCAGATTTTAATTCTGTTGTAGCGAGAATTAAAGATCACTTTACTCCTATCTTTCTCGCCAAGGGCAAGACTCTCAATGTGAATTCTTCGTGGACTGTGCCTCTCAATAACGCTCTTGCGACTGAGGACTTCAGAGGAAGTAACGTATTCTTCTTTGGCTTATTTACGAAAAATAAATACATGACTAAGGATGCATTTCTCTTCGTTGGTTGCCATGAAATTGGTCACCACCTGGGTGGTTTTCCTAAGAACACTGGTTCTATGGCATGGGCCACAATTGAAGGTCAGTCAGATTACTTTGCTGCTGCCAAATGCTACCGCGAGATTTTAAAAAACGATCCTGAAAATGCAAACGCAGAAACTCTGATACTTCCGGAATCAGTTAAAGAAAAATGTAAGGCACAATACGCCGATGAAGAAGGTTACCGAATTTGTCTTCGTAGTGCCCGCACTGCTGAAGATGTTGGAAAAATTCTCGATTACATCAGTACATCCACAGAGAGACCGGAAACATTTCTCCTTGAGCCAGTACCTGCTGCTGTAGTTAAAACGGTGTCATCTCACCCGAAGGCGATCTGTCGTACACATACGATTATGGAAGCTTCTTTGTGTCATGTTGCAAGTGACATCGACATTAGCGAGACAGATGAGACAGTTGGGATTTGTCACCCCAAGAATGGTGACACTCTTGGTAACCGACCGCTTTGCTGGTTCAAACCAAAAGAAGAGCCGCCTGTCGTTACTACCAGTAAATGATTGGAAAATCCCGGCTCCTAAAATAGAATAAGTCATGAACAAAAAGGGCTTTATTTATCTTGGTGTCCTACTGGCCGTGATGATCTGTGTAGGATTCTACTTTCTGTACTCTTTACCAAAAGAACCAGATCAAGTTGTATCTGAGGCCAGTAAGGAGTCTACGAATCGTCCTGCTAATTTTCCTGATGCAGCACCTATCGCACCTGAAGACGAAGAGTGCTCAGTTTCTCCACAAAGTTTGAATGCTGTTATTGATATTAATTCTTCGGAAGTGGCGACTGTTATTAAGAACGAACTTTTACAGCAAGAAAAACGATACATTCAACATGTCATTCTCAAAGACGGTACTCACATCGAATACTCTGAGGGTGGATGCGTTCATTTCTCTTATCAGCTGAGCATTTCGCCTTACGCTCCTGCCGAAGAAGTTAAAGGTATCTGGATCATGGATGCTTTGAACAACCTTCGCCGTCCAATTTTTTCTGAAGACGGCAAAGATGATATGAATATTTTTATCCGTGCTCTTGAGGCTGCTCAGAACAATTCAGCACCTGCTGAAGAGAATGGACTTAAGCTTCCTTGCGGCGATGCTCACTGTGAGCTCAGAGTGATTGATATGAAGTTGATTCTCTCTTACGATATGGCGATGTAATGAACTTTCTTCTCGTAGGCCTGGGTGGCAGTCTAGGCTCAATCATCAGATATTCTCTTAGCCTCTTGATCCCTCACGCAACTCTTACTGTAAACCTCTTTGGGTCTTTAATCATTGGCTTTCTTCTGGGGATGGGAAGGGAAAAGTTAGGTAACGAGTGGGGCCTGTTTCTTGTTCCTGGTTTTCTTGGAGGATTTACGACGTTCTCTGCATTCTCTTCAGAGTCAATAACGATGCTTAAAAACGGATTCTACGGAAACCTGTTTCTCTACCTCGCAGTTTCCGTCGCCGGAGGAGTGATTCTGGGAATGGCAGGTTTTTATATGGGGAAGTTATTGCTACCCTCACCATAAGATTACAATTTTTTCGTCAAAACTTTATCGATAGAATAGTCACCGGGTCCCACCAATAAGAACAACACTGAGAGTACAAAATAAACTGAAGCCGGTTCCCAGGAGCCGTTGTGTCCAACAAATGCATCGCCTTTCGAGATATGAAAGAGTGCTGCCACGGCCATAGTGATCATAAGCCCGAATGCGTTGAGACGAGTCAGAACGCCAAGAAGAAGAGCAATCCCTCCACCGAACTCTGAAAATGCTGCCAGACCCTGAAGAAATCCAGGAATGGGAGCATCCGGTCCCATCCATGAAAATGCACTCTGGATTTTAGGCCAGCCATGGAGAATGAAGGCAATACCCATCTGGATTCTGATAATCAGAAGTGCGATAGAGGCGAGTTTGGGTGTGCTGTTCGAGTCGAGGTCATGTCCGAGTATCCATTTCATGCTTAACTCCAGATTTAATATTGATACTCCATAAGCATCTCCGGGTTCAGGTTGAAGTCCTAGCATTATGTTAGTCTTTAGATACAAAAATTTGTCATTTTTATGCCCCTATGGCTTATGATGAAGTGATCACTTTTTCATTCAGGAGACCTCGTGGAAAAAGACGGATGTGGAGTCGGATTTATCGTGTCCTTAAAAAATGTAAGGACGCACTCTACTTTGGAAAAAGGAATTCATGCCCTGAACTGTGTTGAACACCGTGGAGGTGTTGGTCCGGATAACATTGGTGATGGTGCCGGTATCATGACTTCTATTCCTTACGAACTTTTTAATCGTGAGCGTGATACGTTCGCTGTTGCATTTCTTTTCATTCCTCAAGACACTGCCAGACAAAAAATATCACTGCAGGTTTTCGAAGAAACTTTCTGGCAATACGGTCTAAAAGTAGCAGAGTACCGGGAAGTTCCCATCGATCCTTCCGTTCTAAGTCCGCTTGCACTTAAGATCATGCCGAAAATTATTCAAGCCGTGATTCTGAGACCAGATCATTGCCGTACGATCTATTCTTTCGAGCGTCTCCTTTATCACGCGCGCCAGACGACTCGCTCTAAGGAAAAAGAAAACGGAATTCATCATGAGTTCTTTTTTGCCTCACTTTCACCAAGAAACATCATCTATAAAGCACTTTGTAGAAGTGAGGATCTTGGGAAACTTTATCTCGATCTGCAGGACAAGAATTATAAAGCGAATTTTGCTTTATTTCACCGCCGCTTCAGCACCAATACAATTTCTACATGGGATAAAGTTCAACCTTTCCGTCTCATTGCCCACAACGGGGAAATCAATACAATCGAGGGAAACCGCGCCTGGGCCATCACCCGCGAAAAAGATCTCGGACTTCGCAAAGATGAACTCGTTACTCATTCCGGTATCAGTGATTCAGGAAGTCTGAACGAAATCGCAGAAGCGCTCAGATATCGCAGTAGTATTCCTAAACTCGCCGAGACCCTCGCCATTCTGATTCCTCCCGCGGATCCTCAGAGCGATTATTATAAATTCTGGAGCAGGGGAATGGAGCCATGGGATGGCCCGGCCATGATCTCTTTCAGTGACGGAAAATATATTGGTGCCCGTCTTGATCGAAACGGCTTCCGTCCCTGTCGTTGGCAACGAAGTGAAGATTATTTCTATCTTTCATCAGAGGCTGGAGTTTTCAATGTAGAGGGAGAGAGAATTCTCGCTAAAGGTGCTCTTTCATCAGGAGAGTCCGTCACGATCAACGCTCTTTCCGGCAGTATCAATTTCAATGATCCAAAAAACTTCGAGGAGAACCGTCATGCACATTTTGATGCGCAGACCATCCCTCTTAAGTATCTTCCGCCTCCGCACATCAGCGAGGATATTCTCCCATCTCAGAAAATTTTTAATTTTTCGAAAGATGAAGTTGAGAGAATTATTATTCCAATGACTTCTGAAGGAAAAGAACCCCTGAGCTCAATGGGGGATACTGCATGCCTGCCGTTCCTTTCTCAGGAACCGAGATCGATTTTTGATTTTTTCTATCAGGACTTTGCGCAGGTTACGAATCCTCCGATTGATTATATTCGTGAAAAGATCGTCACAGACATGAAGGTTTTTCTGGGAAGAAAGCCTAACATCTTTGAAGCGAAAGAATTTGTACCTTTGAAACCGTGCCTGGAACTAGACGGTCCTGTTATTTCTCTCGGGCAAATGGAATACCTTAAGAGTCTCAGTGATAATAATCAGAACCGTGATCTTCGGTCAGTTACAATTGATATAACTTTTTCACGTTCTGCTGGACTTGAGGAATTTACAACTCGACTTGATGAAATCCGGGATGAAGCTGTGATGGCTTTAAGAAAAGGTTTCAGTCTGATCATTTTGAGTCATCGAAACGCCAGTCAGGAAATGCTTCCGATACCTTCTATTCTCGCGATGGCCTATCTGAATATTGGACTTAACAATACTGGTCGCCGTCAGAGAATTTCTTTGATCATGGAAGTTGGTGACGTTCGAAATCCTCACCAGCTTGCCTGTCTTTTAAGCTATGGTGCTTCGTCAGTTTGTCCTTATATGGCCATTGAAACTGCACTTGCATCAAAAGACCCAAAACTCGCCATGCTCTTTGACGAGGAAAGAGAACGCTCACTACTCAAAGCGATGAAAGAAGGAATTCTCCGAGTGATGTCCAAGCGAGGGATTTCAGTTTTTCGCTCTTATCAGGGCTCGAAACTCCTGACTCCGGTCGGTCTTGGACAAGACGTTCTCGATACATTTTTTAAAGGGAAGAAATCTGTCATGGGAGGTTACTCTCTCAACATGCTGATTGACCTCATGAAAAAATCGTCACGAGTATACGACGGTGAGCTTCAGAATTCTTTTATATTCAAAGAGCAAGCTTCCGGCAAAATGGGCGAGAGTCATACTCTTACTTCCGCACGCTCACGATTTATCCATAAACTTCTTCAGGAAGATTCTGTCGATAAATCTCTGGCTTCATTCAAGCAATTGTCTGAAGAACTCGATCAAAAACCACTGTTGATCCGTCATTTACTCGCTCCTAAAGCAGGTAAAAAACTTAGTGGCGATGAACTTAGTTCTCACCGGGAAATTCTCAAGACTTTCGGCAGCGGGGCCATGTCCTTTGGTGCTATCAGCGCTGAATCCCAGCGTGATTTGATTATTGCCTTCAGAGAAATTCAAGGTCGCAGTAACAGTGGAGAAGGAGGAGAGAATCCTTTTTACGAGACTGAAGGGATCGCTGCGTCCATTAAGCAGATTGCATCCGGTAGATTCGGTGTCACTGCTGAGTACCTGGTGAATGGTGAAGAAGTGCAGATCAAGATCGCTCAAGGTGCTAAGCCTGGTGAAGGCGGCCAGCTGATGGGTGCCAAGGTAACTGAAGAAATTGCCAAGGCCCGCTTTACTTCACCTGGTGTTGACTTAATCTCTCCAGCTCCTCAACACGACATCTATAGCATCGAAGATCTTAAGCAATTGATCTATGAGATTAAAGAACTTCATCCTGCTCTTAAGGTTTCTGTGAAGCTCGTGTCCGGCGACAACATCGGAGCGATCAGTGTTGGTGTGGCGAAGGCCGGCGCAGATATCATTCAGATCTCAGGTGGAGACGGCGGAACAGGTGCAGCTTCATTACTTTCAATGAAGCATGCTGGACTTCCCCTTGAGCTTGGTCTTCTTGAGGTACATCGTGCTCTCGTCGATAATGGCATGAGAAATCGAATCGTTCTCCGTGCCGACGGTGGATTCATCACAGGCAAGGATATTGTTGTCGCTTCTGCACTCGGCGCAGATCAGTTTGATTTCGGTAAGCTTCTCCTTGTCAGTGAAGGATGTATCATGGCACGCGTGTGCGAGAAAAATACCTGTCCGACTGGTATTGCAACTCACGCACCTAAGTTCAAGGCCCTCTATAAAGGAAATTCTGAAAAGGTTGTCCGTCTTCTGGAATGTCTCGCACTCGAAGTGCGTGAGATTCTCGGTGAGATGGGGATTGCTTCACTTAAAGAATTGACAGGAAAAAATCATCTGCTTGGGACAAACCCACGACATGTGAACATTATTGAAGAGAGAAGTATCAAGCTCGATCATTTTATTCATCAGTATGATCACCCTAAATTGACCTCGTCATTCTTTGTCGAAGTACAAGGTAGTCTAAACCAGGCGATTATTAAAAGTGCGAAAGCCGAACAAAAATTGAAGATCACAAACTGTGACCGTGCCGTTCCTGCAACTCTCTCTGGTCTCTATGCCTTGAAAAAAATCAACAAGTCATCTGAGAATCTTCCGGCGAAAACATTTCTTCACTTCACTGGTTCTGCTGGTCAAGGGTTTGGAGTCTTCAACGTCAAAGAGATTGATATTCGTCTCGAAGGCGAGGCCAATGATTCTGTCGCCAAGGGAATGTCAGGCGGAAAAATCGTGGTGACGCCAATCCTTGATGATCTGAACTATGTCTCGGAGAGAAATTCGATTATTGGTAACTGTGCACTCTATGGCGCCACTGGTGGGACTCTTTTTGTACACGGTAAGGCCGGAGACAGGTTTGCTGTTAGGAATAGTGGTGCCGTTACTGTCGTTGAAAGCATCGGCTTCCATGGTTGTGAATACATGTCTGGTGGTTTGGTGTGGATCCTCGGCGATACGAAAGGCAATATCGGCGCCGGAATGTCCGGTGGAGAAATCTACCTTCGTCCGGATAACATGAAAAATCTGAATCTCGATTATGTCCGGCAGGTTCCCATTCAGACTGAAGATGAAGAGAAGCTTAAGGCCATCGGTGAGGAATACCTGAAAGAAACCGGCAGTAAAACGATGGCGGATATTCTCAGTAAAGAAATCAGAAAAGAATTTATCAGGTTGATGCCAAAAAAATAAATTTTAGTTTCGGCAAAGCTCGTCAACTGACTGCGGTGCAGGAGCTTTGCCGTTTTTAATAAGTGTCGAAATGTACTTTGAATAGGCAGTTTCCTGGGACCGCTGTTGGTAACCTAAGAATTTATTTTGTACTTGTGGAAGATTTCTTTTTTCACAGTAATCGCTTTTAATCACAGCTGAAACTTTCTTCCAGTTTCTTTCAACGAAATATGACCTGTTAAAAGTCTCATCCCAGAATGGACTTGTGTACTCTCTGATATCCGGTGATCTCAACAGTTGCCATTGCCCGGCCTGATCTTTGGCAAGGTAAGATGAGCTGCCGCCACAAAGTTTTTTGTAAAAAAGCAGGCCCTGATAATTTGCTTCCAGATCAGCGTAGCTGAAAACTCCGCTTGCCCAATAACCGTGGACCATCTTTTCGTCCGCAACTCCATACTGAATGGCCATCTTCTCTGCATCTTCCGTATCTGGATTGAGTTTCAGAGCTTTTTGATAAATCACATAGTAATGGTGGCCAGTGGAAGCAAAGTGGCTGAGCTTGTCTGTGCCAAAAGTATTGTCATTAACCTGGATATTTGGTGCGAGTCCGAATTTCGGGATGTGCGGAAGAAAGGGATCTCGAAAAATGCTTTTCTCTACATAACTTAAAGTCTGCGGATAAATTTCTGC
>CAMCYI010000026.1 GCA_945883845.1 Bacteriovorax stolpii
ATCCAGATAAACACCCGGTTCTTCCCAGCGACATCCCCACCTTGAGAAGCGCTTTCAAAAATTGTTGCTTCAGTTAGCGACGTTACTCTCGTCATAAAGTCTTTGAGGTTCTTTGAAGGAACGGTGAGGTTAAAGTAAAGGCCGCCAGGAATCTCTTTTCCGGGCTTCACGTTATCGACCTGGCTGATTCCGTAGCGTTTCATGAGGGGTAAGATTTTCTCTTTGAGCGTGGTGGGTTCAACTGAAGCCATCATGATTCGGTAAGCTTTCTTATTAGAAGAAGCGTAAGAACTATCTCGGTAACCGCCCTTCTTATTTTCTTCGTATTCAGATTGCTCAGTCTCGGCTTCACCGAAACTCTTGGGAACATCTTTCACTGAATTCAAGACCACCACATCAGATTCAGGATCGTAACGTGATTCAGATGTTTCTTCGGTGAAGACCTGCTGAGCTTCAATGCGCTCGAGTTCTTCAAGCTCTTTGTTGGAAAGATCAATCTGTTGTTTCGCGAGCAGATCCTGCTCCTGATACGTGAGAGATTTATCGAGCCAGAAAAAGTTTGGTTCGAAAAGTGTGATCTTGTTCACGAGATAGTCTTCGTACCACTTGTTGGTATTTTTGAGCGCGAACACGATGACACTTAAAATGAGAAGAAGAATCAAAACTTCCTGGAGGAAGCGCACTTGTCTTTTAAAAGCAGCACGTTTCTTGAAATGCTCGAAGTCGACCTTGAGAAGCAGGATATCTTTACGTACTTCTTTTACGAGGTTGTTCCAATCAGGATATAGAGTGACTTCCATGTGAGCGAGGATATCGTCTTCAAAAGTTCCCTTATCTCGAGCACCCGGACCGAGGATTGTCTCAATCTCTGGAAACGTGAGGAAAAGATTTTTTGAGCTGGCGTTACTAACCTGAAAGCTCTCATTAATAACATCTTCGTAAGCAGGATATACCTTGATCAGATGATCACGGAGGATGGTGGAAACTGTTCTCTCCTGAAGATCGAACATCATCGAAAGTTCGCGGATTGAATAACCACCATGAATAAAAGAATAGGATATAAATTTTTCAAAGAGCCAGCTCAGCCATGAAATAAGAGGGCCGGATTTTGCAATTTTTTTGGCGAAATCGAAGCGCTCGCCGAGTTCTTTGGGTTCGATACTGTCTTTAAAGAAAGATTCCCAGAAAGCACTGAAAGACTCGGCATATCGGCCTTCCCAGGCAATCGAGTTGATGTCCAGGTCCAGCCACTTTTTAAAATTTTCAAAGTCAGTTCTTAAAAACATTTCCCTAAGCCTAAGCCCCTTTCTTATTCA
Source organism: Bacteriovorax stolpii (assembly GCA_945883845.1). GTDB lineage: Bacteria > Bdellovibrionota > Bacteriovoracia > Bacteriovoracales > Bacteriovoracaceae > Peredibacter. The sequence continues at coordinate 1,317 of CAMCYI010000026.1, forward strand.
ATTCAAGTGCTTCTCAATACCTGAGCTTTAACTCAGGTATTAGGAAGGGCGGTGTATCACTTTTTGCCCGTCTTGTGGGGAGTAATACCTATTCTGTATTATAGTCAATAATGCCATGAAAGGCATTAGTACCCATCAAGGAAGAGCTTATGTCCGGTGCTCCTAACATGACTTCGATCACTCAGAATAAAGAGGCTATAAACAAGCGTCACACATTTGAGTTGCGCAAAAGTGATATTGCGAATGATAAGGAACTGAAAGAAGTGCAGGAAGAGAGTGAAAAACTCATCTCCCGCATTAAGAAAGATTACGATGTTGAAATCAGCAAAGAGAAGAGTTCGGGCGAAATCAAGCTAGCAAAAGTTCACGAAGATTATTCGAAAAGAATTACTTCTGAAACTCAGCGCTACGAAAAAATGATCAATGATCTGAAAGTTTCTCAGACAGAAAAAATGGCCGAGGTTCAGCAGAATCACGAAGAAGTTATTCAGAATCAGGAACTCAAGCATAAGGAATATCTTGAGAAAGCCGCGATGAAGTTTGAAGAAGCAAAAACTAAACTTGATGCTTAAGTCCTAACAACAATCCGATCCAGTAGGGAGAAGAGATGACTCAGAAGAATGCAAATGCGGAAAACGGCGGGATCTTCATCAATGGCAAGAGACAAGTCATTGAGCTCCTCCAGAAAATGGACTCAGCTGATAAAGCTAAGCTCCTAAGAAATCTGCGCAATCGTAACCCTGCTCTTGCGAAAGAACTTACTGAATCATGTATTTCATTTGAAAGTATCTGGGACCTGGATGATGGAAGCCTGAAAACTCTCGTTTCTCAAATTCAACCTACTATTCTTGGACTTGCCCTCAGTCTCGTTCACACAAAAAATCAAAGACGCGTTCTTTCTCTTGTTCCAAGAGAAATGGCACTTAAGGCCTTCGATATCATGCAGAAGGACCTGACTTCAAATCGTAATGAGTGCTTCCGCGCTCAACAGAAAGTTCTCGAGCTTGCGATGAGCCTTCACCGCGGTCGAGTGATTCAGTTCTACTAAGAAAGCATCTTTTTACATTCGATTTCAAACTCAGACGTAAATTTGTCTTCCTGAACCAGTGATGGATGGATAATTCTGTTCTCAGCTATGAGATTAGCTGTGTGCTGGAAACGGTTGAGCATCGTCGTGGTGAGCTCTACGAGCCACTCAGGGGCCTCTCGAAAGACTGTGCTGAAATGAGAGGCAGGAATCTCGATCAATTCAACCATGCTGTTTGTGACTGCTGAATAGGAATAATTACTTCCGCTCACCATGGCGTTCTCACCAATAATATCGTTCTCTTTAGCAGTAAAAATCGGGACTAGGCGGTCTTTGGATTGCTTAAGACAAATCACTTCCCCACTCTTAACCATATAGAGCTTGGTGGCGGTCTCGCCTTCTTTAAAAATGAGTTTTTTATTATCGAGGGGGAACTTACCTTGAAGCATAGAGATGTTCCTTTTTGATCTTACCTTCTAAAAGCGTACCGAATCGTAAACCGTAGGTCGAGATAGAAAGCTCTTTGACCAGAAGCCTGTGAGTCAGGTGATAAACGAGGTGAAGCCCACCCCGGATACTTTTAGAACGTTTCTGAAGGAATGGAAAAGCTGAGTGGAACTGCTCGGGTCCCCACTCGGCATATTTTTTGAACATCAAGTCAATATCGTCTGATTTTAGGACTAGTCCATGAACATCATCCTCAACGAATACTTTTTTCTCAAGGTGCATGTTACCGAGAGAAGTCATCGTGCCGGCAACACAGTAAAGTTCCTTGGTCTGAAACTTATCGATGTCATTACGGAAATCCAGGAAGATTTTTTGCAGATTCTGCACAAACAATCCATCGTCGAGCCACTGGGCTGCACGGACTGCACCCACGGGCATGCTGATCGTCTCGAGGATTGTAAAATCTTTTGTCTGCAAGCGGATGAGCTCAGTGGAGGCACCACCTATGTCCATCAGTGTAATAACGTCGCTATTAAATTTTGTATTGAAGAGGATTCCTCGTGAAGAATAATAGGCTTCACCCTGAGCATTGATGACCTGAACATTGAGCTTGAGTTCCATCGCTATTTTCGTGAAAAAATCAGCAGAGTTTTTAGCGACTCTCGCTGCTTCAGTTGCTGTGACAATCACTTGCTCTCTTGGAACTCCGAACTGGTCGCAGTCTTTTGCATAAGAAGCCAGGGCCTCGTAAGTCGCTTCCATTGATTCTTCGTGAAATGCCTTGTTTTTATCAAGCTCTTTGCCCAGTGAGGTGATTTCACTCCTGCGGGAAAGTTCACTGAATTTTCCATGGCTCATATCGGCCACGAGGAGCAAGACGCTGTTAGATCCAATATCGATCGAGGCGCGGATGTCTTTCATCATGATTTCACCACTCTTACCAGATCGCCTTTAACAGCAGGATTGATCAGGCCTCTTTCGCAGATAATGCCTGTAATCAACTGGTGATCTGTCACATCAAAACTTGGATTGACGGAGATCGCACCAACTGGCGCAATTCTCTGTCCTCGAAATTCTGTAATCTCATTCATCTCGCGCATTTCAATTTCAATTTCTTTTCCATGGGCGAGTGTTATATCAAACGAACTCACAGGTGCGACGACATAAAATGGTATTCTGTAATGATGAGCTACAATGGCCAGAGTTGCAGTTCCTACTTTATTGGCCGTGTCTCCGTTGGCAGCAATACGATCTGCACCCACAAAGATTGCATCCACTTTGCCGTGAGAAAGAAGATAGGAAGCTGCACCTTCCACAACGATACTGTATGGGATGTTTTCTTTTCCAAGTTCAAAGGCCGTCAGGCGCGAGCCCTGCAGATAAGGCCTCGTTTCATCGGCGTAGACATGCTCTACGTGACCCTTGCGATGAGCGAGGGAGATTACGCCGAGGGCAGTACCCAGAGAACCACAGGCAAGAAATCCTGTATTACAATGGGTCATCAGATTCCATTTTTTAGACGGATATTTTTTCTTCAGCTCTGCAATTCCAATTTCCGCCATGACAGTATTTTTCTCTTCACTCTCCTCGATCTGGCATGAGCCATGTTCGACCAACTGGTCATAGATCTGCTCTTTTGATTTTCCATCTTTCAAGGCAATACGAATAATCTCGTAACAACGATTGGCCTCGTATGACAGATTCACGGCCGTGGGTCTTGCACCAATCATCGCATCGGCGGCTTTGCGGGCGGATTCAACTGTAAGATCCGTCAACTGCTTTACCCACAGAGCGATCCCGTAAATAGCAGTGAAACCAATACAGGGAGCTCCACGAACAACCATATCCTTGATAGCCTGAATGCAATCATCGATATTTCTTACAGGAATAAATTCTTCTTTATGAGGAAGAATTCGTTGATCCAGCAGGAAGAGTTCATGGTTTTTCCAGATAATTGGACGATGAGAATCGTTCATGGAACTTCCTTCGTCGGAATAAGGTGATCTGTCAGATCTTTTCTGACCGGCTTCCAGAGTTTGTTCTTGGGGTAATTAAGAATGAGATAAGATGGAGTTTTAGCACCGGCAGAAAGTGAACCTGAGATTTTAGCCGGATCGGTTCCATCGAGCTGAACTGAGGTCACATTCGTGACTTTATTTTTATGTGAGAACATCCAGGACTGATGAACTAAACCTGCCGTATCGAGGTTATACTGTTGAGCTGCTTTGGAAATTAAGTCAGGCAATAAGCCGGAGGCTTTATCAAGCTTTGAAAGATCTAATGTCGATAACCAAGTTCCATCATGCCAGACTGTTGTCCACTTCCCTTCAAATTTTCCGGTAAGAACTGCATTCTTTGCTTTAAAGTAGGGATCAAGCATCTGGAAATTTTCTGTCACAGGAAAATTATGGGCATCAAGTGAAAGCTGATGAAGTGCATTTTTTTCCTGATAGTTCATATTCAGTGAAGAACCCTCACCAACGAGATGACTTGTGTAGAAACGCTGATCTGGTGAAACTCCGTATTTCACTTCTCCATCTATAATCTTCTTATCCTGGAGGCACTTTTTAAAAGAGACAGTAGAATTAAAGAAGATCGTTGAAGGGTCGTTAATGAGATGGCCTAGAGATAAAAGCGTTGGCGATCCTAATGCAAAATCCACTCCTGAAAAGCCCAGCTCCTGATTATACTGGCTGATAATGCCGCGACTGAAGTCAATCAGTGAACGGCGAAAAAAGCTCACTTCACCTTTTGGACTAATGAAGGACGTTTCCCACTTTGATCCATCTGCGATGAGTTTCCATTTCCCGTTAATAGAGGCTTCACCGAGAGTGATAGGTCCATCAAAATCAAGCCGGCCTTTTAACTGAGTAAAATCCTGGTCTGCAGATTTAGAAAGTTTGATATGTCCGGAAGATGTCCCTGAAATTTCCTTCAGAAAAGGATTCTTTAATTCCTGGTCTACCATCTCAATAAAACTGAGGGGAAATTTATGAAGCTTGAGATCGATATTGAGAAGATTGTCATTTGCCTTGAAAGACCCCTTTCCGACAGATTCTTTCTCGACAAGAAGATCAAGAGTTGATTCGACATTCAGATGAGACGGATTAAAGGAAGCTTTGCCGTCAATGATCAGATCTTCCATCTGCATCTTGTCCTGGCTGTCACGTGTTCTGAACTCTCCACGGTAATTCAAGAGCCACATGTTCTGCTCAGGTGTCACATCTCCGAACAACCAGAGGTCAGAGGTATACTGTGCCCCACGATGATTGATTTCGATGGGTATGTTCAATTCAAAAGCTGAATTCTTACCATATTGAAACTCCCTCACGAGAAGTTTCGAAAGTCGAATATAACGGCGGGAAGTTGCGATATCGCGAAAAGAAATATTCTTAGCCTTGATCGTAAACTTGGCATCGGCGAGATAGTTAGGAAGGACGACTCTGATTGTCCGCGAGTTTTTATTCTCTGCTTCCTGGACAGGATCCGGGAGTTTTTCAGGATCATGTTCGACAAATATTTCAAGGCCGGAAATATTAATGTGAGCACTTCCGCGGTTCAAAAGAAGGAGCCACCATGGAATTTTCACTTCCATGTCAGCAATGCTGCCAAGAACTTTTCCACCTCTGGTGAGCATGAGGGTTTTCATGTGAAGGCTGAAGTCGACAGTCATTGAGTAATCAACTTCACCAACACTCAGCTCAGCACCCGGATAATTTTTCTCAATCTGCTCTTTGACAAGTGTCACGAAAGTATCTGGTTTCAAACGGGAATAAGCACTGTAAATAAATCCGCCGACAACCAGCAAAAGAACTACCCATATGACTGCGATCGTTTTTAATGAAAATTTCATCTCTGCCTAAAACCTTTCGTTATACTTTTTGTAGAGGGGCAAACTTCACCATGAATTTCTTTCTGATGCCATCGCGGAAGAGAATGGTGACTTTCTCATCCTGGCCAAGTCCTTCGGAATCAAGCACAGTGCCTTCTCCGTAAAGTGCATGGATTATTTTTGCCCCCGTAGGATAATTCGAGAGGTTTTGAACAACTTTTTGCTGTTGATAAACTTTCTCACGGTAAAAGACCTTATCATCGTGGTTCGAAGACTGATCAAAGTCATCATAAGGAAATGATGGCCTATCTAGTCTCTTAGGGCCGGTCTGGTATGTGGTCCATTGGTAATACTCAGAAGGAATTTCATGAATAAACTGGCTCGGGCCATTAAATTTCAGACTTCCCCACAACATTCGGGCCTGAGCAAATGTTACAGTGAGAGTTTTCATCGCACGGGTCATGGCCACATAAAAAAGGCGGCGCTCTTCTTCAAGAGCGGTTGGTCCGACTTCGAGACTTTTATAAGAAGGAAAAATATTTTCTTCAATACCGATCAGGAAGACGTAAGGATACTCAAGTCCTTTGGAACCATGAACAGTCATTAAAGATACCTGGTCCTGCGGACCTTCGACCTGAACACTGGTATCCAGCGTGATGTCTTCTAGAAATTTGACTATAGATGGCTCTGATTCAGATTCCTCATGCTGCTTAATCGCACTCATGAGCTCTTCTAAGTTTTCAAGGCGAGCGGCACCCTCATAACTCTTATCTGCACGAAGGAAATCGAAGTAACCTGATTCATTCAGGAGTTTTTCGTAACTAAAAGTTGGAGGATGTTTTTGAATCTCCAGGACCTGAACTTCCTGAATCAAGTGAACAAGCTGGGCCAGTGCACTTTGAACTTTTCCGGATAGACCTAGGTGTTTGAACTCTGAAGTATCTTCAACGACCTTTTCTACAAGCTCGTAAAGAGAGAGCTGAAGGCGAACAGCTTCGTCTTCAAGTTTTCTCAGAGATGTTGCACCCACTCCACGAGCAGGCGTATTGATGATTCTGGTTAAGGCGAGGGAATCTTTCTTATTCACCACGACTCTCATGTACGAGAGCATATCCTTGACCTCTTTGCGATCGTAGAACTTGATACCCGCTACGACACGGTAGGGGAATTTCTCCTTACGAAGAGCATCCTCGATTGTGCGAGAGTGAGCGTTATTACGATAGAAAACGGCAATGTCTTTGAGCGACACTCCATCTTGAGAAAGTTTTCTGATTTCTAAACCTACATACTCGGCTTCTGCCCTGTCATCCCGACATTCCACAATGCGGATGTGATCTCCATCGTCATTATTGGTCCACATAGTCTTTCCCTTACGGGCAAGATTGCGGGAGATAACCTGAGAAGCGGCTTCAATGATTTTTTTTGATGAACGGTAGTTCTGTTCAAGCTTAATGAGCTTAGCTTCCGGGAAGATGGATTCGTAATCTAGAATGTTCCGGATATCGGCCCCACGCCATGAATAGATGGATTGATCTTCATCACCTACGACACAGATATTGCGATGATGGTGGGAAATTTTTTGAACCAGTTCAAACTGAGCGCGGTTGGTATCCTGATACTCATCTACCAGAACGTATTTATATTTTTGCTGATATTTTTCGAGTACTTCCGGGAACGAACGGAATAGCTGGAGGACGCCAGTGATGAGGCTTCCGAAGTCGACAGCATTACTCCGGTGAAGTTCAGATTCATATTCCAGGAAGATATCAAAGAGTCGCTGATCTTCTGCGTATTTCTCCACGTCTTGGTTTTTAGGGAGGCCAACATAGAAGCCAAGGTTCTTGAGTCCATCAATGAATGCAGAAACTGTATAGGGTGAAAGCTCTTTCTGGTTAATCCCACGACGATTGAGGATCGCTTTAATGATCGCCTGAGTTTCTCCGTCATCATAGATGGTGAAGTTTTTTGAAAGGCCGAGGTAGGTCGCTTCCATTCTCAGAACGCGGGCGCAGAAAGCATGGAAAGTTGTTACCTGAAGTGTACCGATGTTGATCTGTGAACTGTGAGCAAGTCGCTCACGCATTTCACGAGCGGCCTTGTTTGAGAATGTCACTGCGAGAACCTGATAGGGACTGACTCGCTTTTCTTCCAGCAGATATTGGATGCGAGCTACGAGTGTGCGGGTTTTTCCTGAGCCTGCGCCGGCAAGAATCATAACCGGACCATCGGTCTGGAGAACGGCTGCTCGCTGGGATTCGTTCAGGAAATCTAAGTTCATTATTCTACCGTTACTGACTTAGCGAGATTTCTAGGTTTATCAATGTCTGTCCCTTTGAGAGAGGCCACGTGATAGGCCAGGAACTGAAGTGCAACGTTGGCGTAAAGCGGGCTTAAGTTCGGGAGACCTTCGAAGTTTAAACCGATATATCCCTCAGCGAGATGCTCGATTTCCTGATTTCCTTTAGGACCAACGATGATGATGACTCCACGACGTGCCTTCACTTCTTCAACGTTAGAAATCGTTTTCTCGAGAAGCTCAGGACCTACAATTGCTATATTCACGATGTTTTCATCAATGAGTGCGATTGGTCCGTGCTTAAGTTCGCCGGCAGCGTAACCTTCGGCGTGAACGTAAGCGATTTCCTTGAGCTTCAGAGCACCTTCAAGAGCAATCGGGAAATATTTCCCACGGCCGGTGAAAATGAATCCTTTCTTTGTATAAATTTTTTCAGCGATTGATTTGATTGATTCAGCATCAGCACAGAGTTCGGCAATGCGTGTAGAAAGAAGTTTAACCTCAGCGAAAAGCTTCGGATCATCAAGAGTGCCTTCCATCGCCCGGCTCATCAGGTAGCCTGTGAGGACTTGCTGGGTAAACGCTTTTGTAGATGCGACTCCAATTTCAACACCGGCATGGATAAGAAAGTTTTTATCAGAGTTTCTGAAAAGTGTAGAGCCTTCAACGTTAACGATCGAATACGTTGGTACACCCTTCTCCTTACAGAGTTCCTGGCAAGCAAGAGTGTCTGCAGTCTCTCCGGACTGAGAAATGAAAAGTGCCACTTCATCTTTTGAGAGAATCGGATTTTTGTATCGGAACTCGGAAGCGATTTCAACTGACGTGCGCTGACGATTGATACTTTCAAAATAATTTTTAATCACGAGCCCTGCATGCCAGGCAGTTCCACAAGCAGTGAAGTGCCAGTTCGCAGTTTTAAATCCTTTCAGGGAATCAAGAACTTTACGGCCTTCATTCTTGATGTAATAGGCGGCCAGCTTATCAACGAGACCAGGTTGCTCGTGAATTTCTTTGAGCATGTAGTGTTCGTATGGCCCTTTAGAAGTCGCGTCCATGGTCATTGAGTTACCCTGGAACTTATAACGTGTTGAAGGAGTGAGGTCGAGCTCGTGGAATTTGAAGCTCACATTGGTTGCAGTGACGATGCCTTCACAGATGACAGCGTCTTCCGGGAAGAAGATTTTCGGAGCAAATCCAATCAGGGCAAATGGATCGGAAGAAACAAATACTTCACGTGTCTCTTCGTTTTCTCCGACGACAAGAGGAGCTGAGCGTTTCACTGAGTAAAGTCTGTCAGAAGATTTTTCAATGATAACAAAAGCTGAGTTACCGGTGATTGTGGTAAAAGCTTTTGAAATCGCCTGAAGTGTATTTGAACCTTGCTTGAAAAATTTTGTAAGGAGAACGAGAAAGACTTCAGAATCCGTTTGAGATTTAAAAACAAAACCTTCCGACTGCAGTTCTTTTTTAAGAGGGCCAGCGTTCTCAATGATACCATTGTGAACCACGGCGAAAAATTCATTTCCGTGCGGGTGGGCATTATCAGTTGTCACAGCACCATGAGTGGCCCAACGTGTGTGGCCGATACCAGTATGAGAGAATGGCTTTTGTTCCTTGATAAGCTCTTTGAGATTTTCGAGCTTTCCTTCTTTCTTGATGATCTCAAGCTCACCATTCATCTTCAGACAAATGCCGGCAGAATCATATCCGCGATACTCGAGACGAGATAATCCTTCCATGATCGGCCCAACTGAATTTGAAGGCCCAGAGTATCCCACGATCCCGCACATAAAAACCCCTACTATCAGAGTGAAAGTTAAGGGCTAAAAGCTATCATTTTAGGGGGACTCTTACTAGGTTTACGCAGAGTGCTCAGGTTTTTTTCGTCTTGATGAATCGCTTAGCTGCGCCCTCTTTAATCACTTGCTGGGCACGAGCAATGCTGAACCCGCCATCTGGAATACTTTTTGAGATAGTTGAGCCTGCTGCTACGAATGCGTCATCGCCAATTTCCACGGGAGCGATCATCTGGCAGTCGGAGCCGATGAAGGTGTTCTTGCCGATTTTGGTCTTATGCTTGTTGGCCCCATCATAATTACAGGTGATGAACCCGCACCCGATGTTGGTGTTTTCGCCAATCTCGGCATCGCCGACATAACTTAGGTGTGAAACCTTCGCACCTTTACCGAGCTTGGATTTTTTGACTTCAACAAAGTTCCCGACTTTTGCAAGGGGCCCGATATCTGCACCAGGACGAAGTCTTGCCATCGGTCCGATTGTTGCTTCGTTATGAACGATGGCCTCTTCCAGATAAGAATTTGCGAGGATCTCTGCACGATCGTGAATAGTGCTGTCTTTGATGAAACAACCTGATTCAATAATAACGTTTGATCCGATTTCTGTTTTACCAAGAATCGTTACGCCTGGGTAGATCACAGTGCCGATGCCGACTTTGACATTATTTTCGATATAACAAGACTGCGGATTCAGAATTTGAACTCCATCCGCGAAAAGTTGCTTCAATTTTTGATCTCTCAGGATCATGCTGATGTTCGAGAGTTGTTCCATAGTATTAATTCCAAGAAATGGAGTTTCCGAGGGAAATCTCACTGGTTTGACAGCATATGCAGGCTTGAAAAGGTCTGTCAGATAGAACTCGCCTGACTTATTTTGATTTGTGATGGTCGAGAGAATGGTCTTAACATGGGAAGTTTTTAAAATATAAAAACCAGAATTTACTTCCTTGATTTTTCTTTGTTCTTCAGTGGCATCTTTCTCTTCGACGATAGAAAAACCTGTTCCCTGAGTGACGATACGCCCATATCCGGTTGGGTTTTGTGTTTCAAAAGTAGCAGCAACACCAACGAGCGTAGAATCATTTTTGAGAACATTGAAGAGTGAAACGAGTTCAGCTTTAGAGAGCAAGGGGGTATCTGCACACGCCACAAGAGTGTAGTGGTGATTCCAGAATTGAGGGAGATCGTTAAAGCAAGCTTTTAGGGCATCTGCTGTTCCATGCTGATGCTTCTGCCAAGCGAGTTTCATAGCACTCTTGGATGTATGTCCTTCCCACCAGCTCTCGAGAAGTTCTTTTCTATGACCAATCACAACGCCGATTTCCGCTATGAGGGCGCAGTCTTTTGCGAAATCCAGTGAAGCACTCACAACGTAATCAAGAAGTGGTCTTCCCAGAGCGGGAGCAAGGGCCTTGGGAGTGTCGATTTTCATGCGAGTACCCTTGCCCGCAGCCAGTATCACTATACCAATTGAGTTGCTCATATGAATTATCCCTTAATTAAACAAATACCCTCAAATAATTAAAGCACGCAGGCTATGGAAAGAACAAGAGAGACATAGACTTTCACTCGGAGAACAGAAAGGAAATACCTCGGTTATAACGTAAAAAATCTTCACTTTATCTGAAATATCCTTCAAGCAAGTCTTTGTTTTTCCCGATTTATCTTATGAAACTTTTGATCTTCATGGAAGAGCGATTACGTTATAGGAGAAAACAATATGGTTACGAATTATGAGGGAGAAGCGATTGAATTCAAGGAAACGCTCCCTCTCCTGCCGGTTCGAGACTTCGTCATTTATCCGTTTATGATCCTGCCTTTGTTTGTTGGAAGAGAGACTTCTATCCGCGCGGTAGAAGAGTCTTACAACAAAACTGACCGCTTGATTCTCCTTGCCTCACAGAAGGACATCACTGCAGAAAGCCCGACTCCAGCTGAAATCTATGAGCTTGGAACTGTGGCGATGATTATGAGAATCAGAAAGCTTCCGGACGGAAGAATCAAGATTCTTATTCAAGGTCTGGCAAAAGCAAGAATCAAAGAGTTCGTTTCAACTGAACCTTTCTATCAGGTGAAAGTTGAAAAAGTTGAGCAAGTAGTTGCTCCAACGAACCCAGCTTCAGCTGAAGCATTGATCCGTACTGTAAAAGAAAATCTCGAAAAGGTAATCTCTATCGGTAAGGCTCTTCCACCAGATATTTTGATGGTACTTGAAGATATCCAGGATCCAGCTCGCATGGCCCATCTCGTAGCAGCTAATCTTAACTTTAAGGTTACTGACGGCCAGAAAGTTCTTGAGATCAATGATCCGCTCGAGTGCCTCGGGCACATCAATCAGATTCTTGTCAAAGAACTTGAAGTTCTTACTCAACAGGCAAAACTCAAAACAAATAACAATAAAGATGACCTGAACAAGCAGAAAGAATTCTTCCTGCGCGAACAGATCAAGGCAATGAAACAGGAACTCAACGACGAGTCTTCGGACAAGAACGATGAGTTCGGTGAAATTAAAGAAAAGATTCTTGCCAAGAAACTTCCGGCAGATGCCGAGAAAGAAGCTCTCAAGCAGCTTGGTCGCCTTGAAAGAATGCATCCTGACTCTTCCGAGTCGAGTATTCTCAGAAGTTACCTTGAGTGGATGACTGACCTCCCATGGAGCGAAGAATCCAAAGAAGTAACAGATCTTACTTTTGCGAAAGAGATTCTTGATGAAGATCATTTTGATCTTGAGAAAGTTAAAGAACGTATTCTGGAATACCTCGCTGTCCGTTCACTGAAAGGTAGCTCGGCGAAAGGCCCGATCCTTTGCTTCTCTGGTCCTCCAGGTGTTGGTAAAACTTCACTCGGAAAATCAATTGCGAAAGCAACTGGTCGCGAATTCGTCCGCATCTCTCTCGGTGGTGTGAAAGATGAATCTGAAATCCGCGGTCACCGCCGTACATATGTCGGCGCGATGCCAGGTCGTTTCATCCAGGCGATGAAACAATGTAAAACCATTAATCCGGTTATCCTTCTCGATGAGATTGATAAACTTGGTTCAGACTTTAAAGGTGATCCAGCTTCAGCAATGCTCGAAGTTCTTGATCCTGAACAGAACTGTTCCTTCCGAGATAACTACCTGAACCTGAACTACGATCTTTCTAAGATCATGTTCATTGCAACGGCAAACGTGCTTGATCAGATCCCAGGTCCACTCCGTGACCGTATGGAAATCATCAATCTTGCTGGCTACACCCAGGAAGAAAAAGTTCAGATTTCTAAAAAATACCTCATTCCGAAGCAAATGGATGAACACGGAATCACTGACGATCATATCGAGTTCAGTGACGAAGGTGTAGAGACGGTGATCACTGGTTACACCAGAGAAGCCGGTCTTCGTAACCTTGAAAGACAAGTGGGGGCCCTCTGCCGTAAAGTGGCGAAGAAAATAGCTTCCGGTCAACATGCTAAAACACACATCTTTTCAGCAACTGTTGAGGAGCTTCTTGGACCACCGATTTATTCACGTGAAGACTCTAACGAGTTTGATGAAGTCGGAGTTGCAACTGGTCTTGCGTGGACATCTGTAGGAGGAGAAATCCTCCACATTGAAGCTACAAAAATGAAAGGTCGCGGGATTACCCTCACAGGTCAGCTTGGCGATGTCATGAAAGAATCTGCACAAGCGGCTATGGGTTTCATTCGCAGTCATGCCCTTGAACTAGGCATCGACGAGAAGTTCTTTGAAGAGAACGAAATCCATATTCACTTGCCTGCAGGTGGTATTCCGAAAGACGGCCCTTCAGCAGGTATTACACTGGCAACAGTGATCGTATCTCTCCTCACGAATTCTTACATCAGTAAGGATATCGCGATGACGGGTGAAATCACTCTCACTGGTAAAGTGCTTCCGGTTGGCGGGATTAAAGAAAAGTGTCTGGCAGCGATGAGGGCGGGAATTGAGACAATCATCATTCCGTGGAAGAACCAGAAAGACCTTCTGGATATTCCGGCACACTACCGCAAGAAGATCAATTTCATACCAGTTAAGAACATACAAGAAGTGCTCGCCATCGCCTTAGTGGACTATAAAGGTCAACTGGATATGGACCAGCATAAACGTAAGGACGAGAAAGTTAAACGTCCACCCAAGAAAAACGATCAAGTCGCCGCTTAATATAAGGCCTCCTTCGGGAGGCCTTTTTCTTTTCTTATCCGTGAAATTTGCTATTCTAGAAGAATGAGCAGCACCGATGTTTCCAAAGTAAAAATCCTGATCGTCGATGACTCTGATTTCTCCCGCAGCATTATCAGTAAAATGTTATCTGAGGAAGGCTATCAGGTCGTAGGCGAAGCAGCGAATGCCGAGACGGCACTCCTTATGGTTAAGGAGAAGCGACCGAACATCGTGATCACTGACATCGTCATGCCAGATGTCAGCGGGATTGAACTTACAGAAAAGATCGTTAATAACTTTGAAGGGACATCAGTCATAGTGATCTCTTCCCTTTCTCAGGAACATATTGTTCTGGAAGCTATTGGCGCCGGTGCTTCTGACTTCATCGCCAAGCCCATTCAAAAACAACAATTATTAGACTCACTGGAAAAAATCGTCGGACTAAATTCAGACGAATGAGTTGGAGAGAAAACATGGAAGTTTTAAGACCTATCGAAGTGGCCAGAATTGGCGAACTCAAAATCCTTCAAAACGTAAGGCTCATACATCGCACAGATATAAACCCGATCTATTCTAAAGAAAATCTCCGGGTACAGTTCACAATCACCGGAGAGATCAAAGGTGCGATCACCTGTTATCTCTGCCTCGATGGCCATGAGCTTACTCCGACCGAAAGAAATTACATTTTCCCTTTATTTGTAGAATCCATGAATATTCTCATCGGCCGCCAAATCAGCCTCGATGATGATCTTAGTAAGTTCCGCGTGAAACTTTCAGCTCCCCGCCTGAACATGAATTCCCTGGAAGTGAACACGGCCCTCAGAGTGATGACTCAAAAATATGACCTGGAACTTGAAGACATTCAATTCTGTGTTCTCACGGAATATAGTCTTGAGGCCCTCAGCTAGGATAAGTTATGAAACAAGTACTCAAATTTTTTGGAATTGCTGTCGCTGTTATTTGTATGCTTTCAATCACGATCAGCGAAAAGACTGTATTCAGCTATATTTATGAAGTGATTTCTCCAGCAACTAAGCTTGCTCAGCGAGGAGCAATTTCTGCTTATGATTACAGTGCTGAGCAGACCAGTGCATTCACGAAGAAATTGTTTGAGAACTCTGTTCCTAAAGTTGATTCTGTAAAATCCAAACTTTCATCTACCCGTCGTGCCGGATCCGGAGCAGTAGGTGAGCCTGCAGAATTAATCGAGCCGCAGGAAAAACAGCAGCTCGATTCTCTTATTAAAACTCACCGTTAAATTTTTACTGCACTTTTAACTTCGACTGGTCTGGGGGTTGAATCCTTCAGAACCACTTCGCGGGTGTTATTGATAGACTGACAATCAGTCGTCGTTTGTTCTGCAATTGCAGATGAAATCGTAAAGATGGTCATAATCAAAATAAAGAGTCTCATAGGTTCCCCCTGTTAAAGCGTATTGCTCTTATCATTACAATAAATGGGCCATTTCTGACGGGAGGAAGTCATTGATTTTGGATGCCTTGAAAGTGAAAAATGATCAGATGGAGCAGATACTGTCTAAAATAGTGACACCTGGTCTTACAACCAGGTGCCCTTTGAGATTTAGGTCGAGATTATTGTTCTGAAGCCTGAGACGCTTTCTTCTGTTTCTTCCTAAAAGCTTCATCGCTCTTATCAGTCACAGGCGTGCGGTCATTACTCTCAGCAGAGCGAAGACATGGCTGACCACTCGTCTGCCCATGAGATGAATCGTCAGAACTAAAAGCTGAGACGCTCAACGTGATTAAGAAAAGAAAACTTACGAATTTCATAAAACCCCCTTAGCAAACAACTGCTACTGGGTCTTTTGAAGCAATCTGGATGCCAAGGGAATGAGCGCCAAGTTGTTGATCTTCAGAGCGGTACCAAGAACTCACTGAAAGTATTGGTTCACCTGTCTAAAAAATAGACAAAAAAAAGCCCCTCTTTAAAAGAGGGGCTTATGACTTAAAAAAAATGAGACTGGTTTTACTGACCAGAAGCTGTCGGAGCTGTCGGACGAGCGCTACGTGGTCTGGAAACGTCTCCACGAGTACGCGTATTATCGTCATATCTCACGCACACGCCGTTTTGAATGAGGCAAGTCACGCAAGCGCATTCGAGTGGATCAACCTGGCCAGGGGCACTTTGCGAGTTGTCCGCAATTGAAGAAAAAGAACCGAGAGCAAGCATAGTTAAAAGTACATATTTCATAGAGGACCTCTCTTACATGTTCAGGTTAACGCCAGCAGGCTTAACAATGGTTAAAAGATTCTGGAAAGCCTGAGTCACTTGAAGTGCCATCTTGTGGCCTGCACTTGAATCAACTTTCTTAATTTCGCCGTAGTTATCGTAGGCAACATTAATCTTACCAACTTTTTCCATTTCGATTTCTACTGGCTTACCGAGAGCATTGTATTTGAATGCCAGAATACGTTTAGACGTAGGTGAATCCTGATCAACCATTTTAGAGATCTTGCCCTTGGTATCGTAAATCAGAAGAACGACTTTACCAGTGTTGTTATACGCCTTAACAAGGTTTCCTTTCGGATCGTACTCGAACTGAGTTGTACCATCGTTGTTAGTAACTTTCTTGATCTTGTTAAGCTTGTCGTCGTACTCGATGTTAACGAATTCACCTTTCGTAGAACTCTTCTTAACAAGGAGACCCTGAGGGTTGTATTCGAAGTTAGTAACATGAGTTCCGCGGGCAATTTTAAGAGGAAGAGAGTTATCAGAGTAGATTGTCTCAGTTTTGATACCGCTGATCTCAGTTAAGATACGGTATGTGTAACGTGAACCATCGTCTTTCACTTTGATCTCGTACTCGTAACGGTTAGAAACTGGTTTACCGTCGAAGCCTGGCTTAGTAACAACAGTCCAGTAGTGATCGTCTGGGTTTTTAGGATTCGCACCGTAGACATACTTCGTAACTTCTCCGTTACGGTCAGCAACTTCGCTCACGAAGAAGGTCTTAGGATCGTAACCGATTTTCATCTTCGTCTTATCAGAGTAGCGGATCTCGTTCAGGTTGTGAGACTTGTCATAACCGAATTCGTAAACGTTATCACCAACGTCTTTTGAAGAGATAAGATCAGAGCCTTGGTACTTATAAAGAGTCTTCTTATCACCGGCTGACCAGATTTCTTTAACAGTACCTTCTGGGTACCATGAGAAATAGATCTGCTTGGCTTGAGAGTCTTTGATCGCCTGGAGATAGTTGTCTTTGTATGTGAAGCCGATGAAGTATCCAGACTTATCAGAAACCTTAGTCAATTGACCCTGGCCATTGAAGAGATCTTCGCGACCGTCATTGTGCACACGACGGTAACCTTCTTTACTTACAGTAAGAGTTTGTGGACCACGATCATTAGAATAGAGAACTGAGCCCGGAGCAATGTTAGTCTGCACTCCGAAGTTCACTGCGTATGTGTGGCGAAGTTCAGCATTGTTTTTCAGTCTATCAGTCAGCTCCTGAGCTGATTTTTCTGAGAGAGCTGTTTTCTTCTTCATCTCTGCAACAATCTTCTGAGCTGCCGCTCCAGCATCAATGGCTGTTTTCGGAGTGAAACGAGTCTTCGCTCCAGAACCGTGTTCGTGAATGATCACTGAACCATCAGCTGAGAGTTCGAGTTTTGTTTCGAATTCGCTACCCCATCCAAAGCCGAACCAGCCGACTTCAGTGGACTTCGAGTTATACGTGCGGGTAACTTCGAGTTTCTTACCACCGCCCGGAACAACGATGTCGGTGTACGACATGTAGAAATTTCCATTTTTTAAGTTCACGCCAGCGTGGGTGAATGCACTCACCATCATCGCGGCCAGAACCAGAGAGAATCCTTTCATCAACTTCATATTTTCCACCCTTTTGCAGAGAAAAAGTCTAAGTGAATTATCGGTGTCAAAAACCCTAAACTTTAATATCAATTATCTTAAATATTACCCACATTCCGAAAGAAACCATAGCGCAGATGATGATAAGGGCAAGTATGCCTAGTACGGTCTCGAAAAGAAGAGGGAAATAGTCCGGATCACCGAGCCCGAACATGAGAATCATTAGAAAAGGCATGGCCCCGATAATGTAGGCCTGGATTTTCCCGCTCGCGACGTAGGTGTCAATTTTTAGTTGCAGTCTTACCCGCTCCCGGATCACCAAAACAATAGTGTCGAAAGTTTCGGCAAGATTACCCCCGGTTTCGCGTAGAATGTTGACACTTGTGACGAACATCTCGTTGTCCTCTGTGTACACTCGCTTTTTCAAATTCTCGAGGGCTTCGTCAAGGGGAACCCCGATCTTTGCCTGCTGAAGGACTAAGTTAAATTCCTGGGACACTGGTGGAGGTAATTCATCCACGACCATGCCGATGGACTGTGGAACCGTGAGACCAGCACGAAGTCCGTTGGCCATGAGATTGAGAGCATCCACCATCTGAAGCATGTATTTTTTCTTTCTGCGGTTTTCGAAAAAATCGACAACAGGTTTTGGTGACTTCCATCCTACAATCATCATCACGATCCCCAAAAGGATAGCAAGGTAGAGCTTTCCGATGAAAGCAAAGAACATAAAAGTCAGACTTCCCATACCGAAAGACATGAATAGAAGGGCCCAGGTAATTCTCTGGGGATCAACTTCGATAAACATGATTTCAAATTTTTTGAGAATGTAATCGCGGGTACCGTAAGTTTGCTCATCAATCCAGCTGAAAAGCTTTACCGAATTTCTGTAGCTATAAAAAAATATAAGAGTACCTATGATTATGATCACACCCTTAAGTCCAATCAGTCTCAGAAACTGATCCCAGCTGCTGGGTTCTATTTTTTTTATCACCACATCAGCAGTCTGACTAAAAGCCACCTGCAGATATAATAAAAGAAAAATAAAAAATATTTTTTTCATGTCTTGTTGATGAAAAGTCCACGCGGAACTTTGTAACCTTTCTTCTCCAGGTTCTCGATGAACTTAGGAATAAACCCCGTGGCCTGAAATTTACCAATGAGTTTTCCGTCTTTGCCCATGTTTTCCTGTTTGTAGATAAAGATATCCTGCAGAGTAATAACATCCCCCTGCATACCGCCAATCTCAGTGATGTATGTCACTTTACGTGATTTATCATCCATCCGGGACTGCTGCACAATCATGTGAACAGCAGAGGCAATCATCTCTTTAATCGCTTTCTGAGGAAGTCCAGCTCCAGCGTATTGAACAAGAGTTTCAAGACGTGAAACGGCGTCCCTTGGTGAGTTTGAGTGAACGGTAGTCATTGATCCATCGTGACCAGTGTTCATGGCCTGTAACATATCAAGAGTTTCACCACCACGGCACTCTCCCACCACAATACGTGTTGGGCGCATACGCAGGGTTTGTTTCACGAGACATCGAATATCAATTTCACCACCACCATCAAGAGAAGGTGGACGTGTTTCAAGACGAACAACGTGATCCTGAGGGAAGTTCAATTCGGCTGAATCCTCGCATGTGATAATTCGTTCATCAGATTGAATGAATGCACCAAGGACGTTAACGAGAGTTGTTTTACCGGACCCTGTACCACCCGAAACAACAAGGTTTCGGTGAGCTTCAACGGAAATCCGCATGAAGTCGGCCATCTCTTCAGTCATTGAGCCATATTTAACGAGGTCTTTATAATCAAGTCGTTTCTCAGGGAATTTCCGAATCGTAATACAGCATCCATCAATCGCACATGGTGGAATGATGGCGTGTACACGTGACCCGTCTGGTAAGCGTGCATCTACGTAAGGAGTTTTTTCATCAATACGTCGGCCAACCGGCGCAACGATACGTTCAATGACCTGGCGTACCTGAGCATCATTGGTGAATGTGATCTCGGATTTTTTTACACGGCCGCTTTCTTCGTAATAAATTTTCTTAGGGCCGACGACCATGATCTCTGAGATCGCCTTGTTCGCAAGCATACTCTCCAGGGGCCCAAGTCCAAGGGCCTCATCGAGAATCTCTTTCACAATACGGTTCATATCTTCGCGGGTGGCCAGAATACCCTTCGTGTCTTCTTTACTTAAGAGTTCAACCACGAGCTTTTTCGTCTGCTCGGTGAGAATAATTTTTTGTTTTGGATCGTTATCACTCTGCTTTGAAAGATCCATCTCTTCGACGAGACCTTTATGGATGCGCGCCTTAAGATTCGTCCATTGATCAGCTTTTTTATCTTCTGCACTGGATGAAGAAGAACCTGAACTTCCACTCGCCGAAGGCATCGATGCATTCTGGGGCTTCGTCAGCTTCTCAAGAGTTTTAAGAACGTTTTTTTGAATCAGTTTACGGGCACAGTCGATAACACCATTCGAGAACGGAGCGTTCTTGGCACCGATAAAAACCGGAGTTGATCTCGAAAGAGCAGCCGTACAGTTTCCATCATCCCGCGGAATAGCGTGAAAGACAGGCTTTCCAATTTGCTTACCGATAACATCGGGACTTACAGGGTGACCATTAACGGCCTGGTTCACCAGAATCTGAATCATATCTTTTGGAAAGAGAAGTGTAATGAGATCGGAGTACATACGCTTGCATTGGTTTACAGCAAGAAGATCGGGAGAAGCGACAATGAAAATGAGCGTCGAAAACTCCAGGGCCTTTAACGTCAGAGGTGAAAGTTCACTACCACCATCAATAATCGTGACAGGATAGATATTCACAACAGCTTTGAGTGCTTTTCCAAGACCTTCTTCATTGATCTGGTTCGCCAGCAAAGGTTCAGTCGGCATTCCGATGAAAGACACACCTGCTTTATGCTCGGCTGTAAACAGCTGGATGGATCTCGGATCAATCGCACCGTTAAACTCAGCAAGCTCTTTAAGATTTTTTTTAGATTTCAAACCCGTGATGATGTTCTGGTCACCACAAGCTTTTTGATCAAAGTCCATGAGGAGAACTTTCGCTCTCAATTCCGCGGCGTAAGCAAATGCAAGGTTGGCCGCAACCTGCGACTTACCAGCTCCACCTTTACCGCCAATGATCGTAATAATATGTCCGGCCATTATTCTCTTCTCCGGAATTTGCGCCTGATCTCTTCTGTACCTGCAGTTGCAGATTCGATAATTTCAGGAGTCACGAACATCACGTATTGCGATTTTGATGTACGATAATTTTTTGATCTAAAGAGACGGAACAATGGCGAGCCCGCACTTCCGGCCCCGCTACCCGGCGCGACCGTAAAAGGTGCGGGATCATCGTTATTGTTGTCATAATTTGTTGAAGACTGATTCTGCACGATACCGCCGATAGCTGCAGATTCTTTCGACTTGATGACAAGATTGGTATTAATAGAGTTTTGTGTTGTTCTCGGCGGAGTACTACCATCACCAAGACTTACTTCAATGCTGATTGGTAGCTCAACTTTTTCCTGCTCCAGAATACGTGGCTGAACGTCCATCGTGATACCGACAGAAGCACTGGTGGCCTTGGTAAAATCACCTGAACCAAGCGCGAAAGGAATCTGTGTGTTCTTCTTAATGTTGGCTTTTTGCTGATCGCGAACGATCACCATGCCTGACTGAATAACCCTCGCATACCCTGCAGACTTCGCTGCATTCAGTTTGGGGAACAAATTTGTAATCGTAGCACTCAGTGTACCAGACGACGTGGAAGTCACGTTACCCTGAGGCGTCTGCCCGAATGAAATTCTACTTTCATCAGCACCCATGAGTGGGGCCCATTTAAAGGCGAAGACTTTACCGTATTCTTTGGTTAACTCAACAAACTGCGAAGTGATCTTCACCATTTTCGGTGCTGGCTGAGGTTCTTTCTTTTCGTTAACAGCGATGAAGTCAATGATGTCAGACTGCTCCGGAGTCGCAAAGCGCGAATCACCAGTAGCAATGGAGAGAATTTTTGGGGGAAGATATGCTTTTGCAATGATGAGAGCGAGTTTCTTTTTTTCTTCATTACTTACGACTCCTTCAAGCCAGTAAGTTTTATTCACGACACGTACTGTGACATCTTTGAGGTTGTTCTTCGCAAGTTCTTCACTCATCTTACGAGCAATCACTCGCTGAGTTTGCGGTGAAAGTTCGATGAGAGTAAGAACACCAGGATAGCTCGCTAAAACTTTTGAAACCCGTCCAATATCTTCCGGGACGACAATCTCACCGCCGACGAAAACTTTTCCACCTTTGATACCGATCTCGAGTCCCTCAACGTCACCAATGAGTTCGCGAAGTTCGGAAACTTCATTTGATTTACCGGTCGCTGTCACAAGAACTGTATAACGGAGACGAACATCACCCACGTTATCACGAATGATCACGGTCGTTTTACCAGGCTTCAATCCATTAAATTCAAGCTCTCTCTTTTGTGGATAGAGTTTCAGCTTTAGAAGTTGCTCGTTGGCGATGGAAATTTTTGTATTGTAATCAAAATCTACTTTCTCAATGTTCGCGATACCGAGAGCGACCTCAAGATCCTTTTCCACAACCGGATTCGCACTACTGGTAGCTGCACCAGCGGCATTAGGATCCTGCGCTCTCAAAACGGGAGAGGATACTGTCATTCCCAGAAAGATGGTGAGTGCCAGGACCTGCAGCATTCTAAGGGCCCCCTACGCGTTTTGTTTCACGGGCGGCCTGTTCAGCAAAATATGTTTTCGCTTCCGCTGCATCTTCACCGAGAACGTCGTAGAGACGGGTGGCACTGATACGCTCAATTGTCTTGTCGTCGTTATTTCTAAGCGAGAAGTAAATTGTCCCGCCACTTGAACTCTGAAGGAATAAAATCTTCTGAACTTCAAATGGAGTTAGCTCAAGAGTAATTGTGCTGTAGTTTGTGTACGAGTTCAGTTTCATCTGGCGTGTGTCGTTTTCGTTTTTCATGTTGATTAACGGAACGGCATTCGTAACGGATAGACCTGTTGAGAGAACAAGAACGTCCTGAAGAACCGTTTTCATTTTTCTTCTTTCAACTTTACCAGAAGCATAATCGACTGCTGCAAGAATATCTACTCGGTCTCCAGGCTTAAGCAATCGGCTCACGGCCTGACTCTCATTCACAGGAATAGAAATTGCTCTTTTCCCTATGGAAATCTGGCGGGCAAGACCAGATTGAGCACCTGGATAAGTCACACGTGGCTGCGTGATCTGTTCACCTTTCTTAATTGGGATTGAAGCAATCGTGTTGTAGAGATCTTCCACGCGCTTGAAATGTCCTGGCATCTGAAATTTTGCAGGAACGTTTTCAAGACGAACTTTTCGATCATCGATAATCTCAAGTTCTTTGATGTCTTCTCTAGCGACTACAACCGGAGTCATATTTCCGTACTCACTGATAAGTTCGGTTTCACGACTTGAGATGTAAGAATAGATCATCAGCACCGCGACTAACGCGAGAATAAGGCTGGTTGTAAAAGCGCGACTATTCATTGTTCGTCCTAAACTTTGAATGCAGTTTCGATGACTTAATGATACCAGATTTTAAATTTTCGCAGAGAGGAAAAAGGGTTCTTTATCTGCTGGTTAGGCAACCACTTGGGTCGACTACTGCTGAGAATGAGACATTGGCCGTATCCGGAATCATGATGATGGTTTCGGGGCCTCGATACGAGTAAGTTGCTCCACAGACCCCGTACACAGTACCAACCCGCATGTATAAAGTATTCGGTTCAGAGTAGGATTCGGTACAGTTGTCCCGTGGTGCTGATCGCATCGGAATACTGACTTTATAACAGGGGGCCATGGGCTGAAAGTCGACGAACGAGAGTTTCCAACCTACGAAATACATTCCGAATTGTGAAAACTGACTGTAGGTTCTTTCCTTATCAGGTTTTGGAACCGTCGAGTTGTTTTGAATACGATAATAAAAATATGAACGGGTGAATTTCTGCTGATTGATGGAACCATTAATGGCATTGGCGAAACCACTGATGATGGCATAGACGGTGAACATCAATGGCAGGAAAACAATGAGTTCAATGAGAGCCTGACCTTTTTGATTTAATTTCATGTCAGCACCCATCATCAAAAAGAGTGATGTCCATATCCGGAGTACATTCTTGCTGATTCGTGACCGCAAAACAAACTCTGGCCGCACAGGCCGCACGACTCGGCTCTTTTCCTAAAAATGATTCCGAAACAAGCTCGAGCTTTTTTTGGCCGGCAACTCTTCCCAAAATATCAATCCGTTGTTCAAACAAAGTGCGCGCACCCGTCGTGAGATATTCTGAACCATTTCCGCCAGTCAACTTGTTGATCGCGAAGTCTTCAGTTTTGATATTAAAAATCTGAAGATTATAGGCCGCAAAAGCACGAGTCGCTTTTCCTTCTGCACTAGAAACAGAAGATAGACCACCGTCGGCCATGCTTCCTGTGAAGTTTTCGGCCGTGAGGTAAACTCGACTCGCCATGAAAGTCGCGTAGTGAACAATATAACCAGTCGTGTAGTTCATAGCGGCGTTGAAAATCAGAAGAATTACACTGAGTCCAAACGCAAACGTAAAAATAAATTCGATGGTAGACTGGCCCGCCTGGGCAATATTTTTTTTCATGGGTATGGATCTCTTCCCCCGAAGAATCGGGATCCTCCGCCACCTTCAGCATCATAGTAAGAAGGATGAGTGCCACCGTCTCTCGTCGTGCGGGAAACATCAACCCCACCGCCATAAGCATGCCGGTAAGTGAATTCGTTGTTTCTTTTAATAGCTGCACCAAACTGTCCGCTCTCCCCGAAATAGCGATTGAACATCTCACTGCGGGTGAACGTAATAACGAGTGAAACGACTACTGCCAGAAGCAGGATGTATTCCACCATCGTTTGACCGGACTGTTTTTTTATAACCAAATTTTCACTCCCATCAGGACCCATGCAAGCAACATGACCGGGGCATAGCTAAAGTGAGATTTGATCATAGTCAGAAGTCCCTGCCAATGTTGACTCATAAGGAGCGATCGGAATTCACGCCATGATCTGAAAATACGAAGTAAAAGCAGGATAAATCCTACTGCCATTGTGGAATAGAGTAGCTGCTCAAAATAAATCAGGTGGTAGCTTAGCGGGAGGCATAGAAATAAACTGGCAAGAAGCTTACTATCCCCTGCGCCCATGATGCGCCAGTTGAAGAGGAAAAACCCGATGATGATAAAACCCACCGGAAACAACAGAACCTGGAAATTCCATGGCCCAAGATGCTCTGTGAACCAGGCGATGATCGCGATGGTAACGTTCAGGATGCTCCACAGATTTGAGATCTTTTTATGTCGTAAATCAATCGCTGAGATCACTATCAGTTCAAGACCCAGAAGGAGATATAACCAGGTTGTCATTGCGGTTTATAACCATTGCGGTAGCTGCTGAAGAAGCATCTTGTAGGACATACGCCTACGACGAGATTCATCGAAAGAAAATGACCAACCTTGCCCATGTTATTTCGAAAGAAGTCCCCAAAAAGGCCCGTAGCTCTACCACTGAAATATAGAATGAACGCGAGAATGAAAATATACTCGACCGTGGCTTGACCACGAGTTTTGGCTCTCATGAGATTCATGATAGCGCGAGGTAACGATAGCCGTAAAGGTAAGTCCTATACGGCTATTACTGGGTGTCGATGAAGTTTGTAAACTTGCTCTCGTCCAGTACTGTTCCTAAAATACCACCGTTACCGTCTGCTCCGAAAAGTTTGCTGGTGATAGCACCTTTAAACTTAATAACGATCGTGGCCACCACGGCCACTAGCAGAATGTACTCGGTAGATGTTTGCCCCGTCTCATCTTTGAGGTAGGCAAAGATCCTGTTTTTCATATAATCCTCCTTAAAGGATACCTAAGTCTTATCGTCCCGAAGGGTTCAAAACTTTAGATCCTTTTGGCGTCAGGCTTAAATTATAACACATCTAGTCAATTATACGTGTATTTTTTACTTGCCTTCACAACCACCTGAAATAACTTGAATAAACATAAGTTCTCGAGGCTTAAAAAGAGAAACTTGCCTCTCACTCACTTTATCGAAATACGATATGATCATAAACGGGTCCGGGTCGAAGCCATAAAGTTTCGCCCCTACGATTTTATTTTCGGGAGCGGTCCCTGATCATGGTGTGCATGCTTGCCTGTCTCTGAATGGAGCCAGATTGTGAGAAGCCTAAAGTGATTACTAATTGCGCCCACCTAGTTTTCTAGGGGCGCGAAACCGTTTAAAGTCTTCTTCCCGGACCTCTTTTTTCTTCGTCCTCTCATCACTCTTAGAATCAAGAGTGCCCCTATCAGATAATTACCTTGACGTTGGCTCGATGAAGCCAAAGAATTAAACATATGGAATTCATCAACGTTAATGACTACCAAAATGTTTCATGGATCGAGAATCTCGCTCTGGAAGAAGTGAACATGGAAGAATCGGGAGTCATCCGGTTCAATGATCACCTTAATACGCAGGCCCTTCTTGAGGAATCTTCACTCGCATTCGTGAATAAATTGAAAGATCGATTTGAGTACTACGTTGCTCTTTTCAATCAATATCGTTCAAATCGCGACACTTCACGCGGGATCAAAGTTTTTCGCATTTCTAATACTGTGAATGATTTTATTCTTTTCCGTAATTCGCTTAAGTTGATCGTCGCAAGAAGATCTCCAGAAGTTATCAGTATTGGATTTCTCTCAAACAACGGCGGGCTCTTTACTGCCAGACTCGCAGGTGAAAACCAGTCTGTTCATGCCATCCATGAAATTAAAGCTCACGTCGGTCCTTTTAACACCATCACCTGGCGCTTTCAGGGTGAACCGGTGGAGATTGAGCCACTCGTGAAATACTATCTCACTGAGTTCATCAAAAATTCTTCTCGCTGATCAATTCTGGGACATTCTTTTGTGAGTGTACTGAAGTGATTCTTCAATCGACGGCATTTTTGTGCCCAGAAATTCTTCTGCGTTCGATGTATCAAGTTTAAAACAATAATTCTGTGAAGCTACGTTGCCGGCCTTGTTTTCGGTATCGAGTGGAAACTTGCCAGAAGTCTTCTGGATCATGTTCGTATCTTTGTGAAAAATTTTGGCGTACGCGAGTGCGAATTCATTCCGATTCATGAAATCCCTGCTGGAAATATGTATCAGTCTGTTAGAAACATTTCCCTGGAAAGTTGCCTTGAGGATCTTGGCGAGAATCGTGATGTCGAGAAATCCTGTGGTCACAGACGTATCCGCAATCAATGGAACATTTTTGGCCAGGGAAGCCTGAACAACTTCGAACCAGTTCGGATGGAGAGGATTGTGACTTCTTCCATAGAGAACCGAACAGCGAAGAATAAGATAATTCAGGCAGGAGCGCTGAACGTAAAACTCTGCTGATGATAGTGAAGTACCGTAAGCACTATTCGGGAAAGGTGTATCGCCTTCTTTATACAAAGTATCACTTCCACCCATCACGAATGCAGAAGAGATAAGAACAAACCGGGATCCATATCGTTCACTGGCCGTACACGCATTGATGGCACCATTGGCGTTCAGGGCTTCAGCATATTTGGGTCGTAATTTACATTCCATGAGAGAGCTCATACCGGCAGCATAAATCGTGAAGTCTGGCCTGATCCTGCTCATGAGGTTCATCACGAATTCTTTCTTCATGACATCCATCGGATAGCAGGTGATTCCAGGAATATTGACGAAGTTCTTGTTGTACGTTCCGACAATGCGGAACTCGTCTTTCAACATTTCAGCGATGTTCGATCCAACGAATGAATTGATGCCGACGATGAGAACCGTTTTCTTCATGAAGAGATTTTATCACAAGCCAGGAAAGGCAGACACTAGGGGATAGAAAGTTTTAGTTGAGTAATTTAATTTTTAGTATCGATATAAAAGAAAAACCATCCCTCATTCGAGGGATGGTAAGTGGGTGGTTAATCAGCCAAGTAGCTTCAAGGCAAAGTTCGGGGCCTGGTTCGCTTGAGCGAGGACTGAGACACCGGCCTGGGAAAGAATATTATTCTTAGCCATGTCAGCGGTTTCAGCCGCAACGTCTACATCGCGAATCCTAGAGTTGGCTGCACTGAGGTTCTCCTCTGAAATCGCGAGCGTGTTGCTTGCTGATTGCAGTCGGTTCTGTAGTGCTCCCAAGTCGGCACGGGTTCCGTTGATCCGTACCAGCGCATCGTCAAGTTTAGACAATGATAACTGTGCTCCCTCTTTGGAGTTAATGCCTTCTGCTGTGAGGGCAAGAGCTTCAAGAGTTGCGTCAGTCCGGTTAGCGTCGAATGAGATTCGATCGTTGAATGGATCATTATGGATCCCGATCTGAAAATCAAACATTCCGCCAGTTCCGTTAAGGAGTTTCTTACCGTTGAACTCTGACACTTCCGAGATTCGTTTAATCTCTTGTAGAAGGTTTTGAAATTCAATGTCAGAAAAACCTCTTTCCTGATCGCCGACAGTATCAGAGGCAGCTTGTACGCTGAGCTCTCTGAGGCGAATAATGATGGACGAGATTTCGTTGAGGCCGCCTTCAGCTGTCTGAACAAGTGAAATGGCATCATCCGAGTTCCTCTTCGCCTGGCGCATTCCGCGGATGTGGCCCTTCATCTTTTCAGAGATGGCTAAGCCCGCAGCATCGTCACCAGATCGCGTAATCCGTTCACCACTGGACATCTTCCGTAGATTATTGTCCAAGTTAGTCTTAGTAACACCTAACGCACGTTGGGCACTGATGCTCGCAACGTTTGTATTTATACGTAAACCCATATTTTAATCTCCTGTTAGCATTGTGAACCTCCATGTTCATTTGTGGACTTCATGTCCACCGTGTTGTTGTTGTTAGTTGGTTTGGTCTGTCTTAAAAAAGGCACACCTCTCCACCACTGCGCTTGTTAGTACACCCACTACAAGTTTTGCAGGATTCGTTTCACATTACTTCAATCAATGCCTTCCACAGTTTCCCGAGGAGGGTCCTCAGGGCTTTACTAGCCCTGAGAAGCGGCATTAATAAGGCTGATCGCGTTCGTCGTAGACTGATTCGCTTGAGCCAATACTGAAGTACCTGCTTGCATCAAGATATTCGTACGTGTCATCTCAGATGTCGCTGAAGCAATGTCCGCATCTCTGATACGAGAGTTTGCAGCTGACAAGTTTTCATTCGAGATCTGAATGTTGTTAATGGTCGACTGAAGACGGTTTTGAAGAGCACCGAAGTCAGCGCGGATTCCAGAAACGTTCTGGATCGATTGATCGATCGCTGCGAGTGAGTTCTGAGCCGAGATCTTGTCTGACACTGAAGCCAGGTTAAGACCAAGAGCTGCAACGTTCACGTCTGCCGACGAAGCATCAAACGTTAATCTGTCGACGAGAGGGTCATTTCTTGTACCGATCTGGATATCAAAGACTGATCCAGTACCGTTAAGAAGTGGAACTCTGTTGAACTCAGTAGAGTTCGCGATACGGTCAACTTCTGAGAGAAGCTGCTCAAATTCCACGTTAAGGAACTTTCTTTCTGTTGGCCCGATGGTATCAGAAGCTGCCTGCACTGCAAGTTCGCGGAGACGAATCATAATGTTTCCGACTTCTGCTAATGCACCTTCTGCGATCTGCACGAGAGACACACCATCTTGTGCGTTTCTTTCTGCCTGACCGAGACCTCTGATCTGTGCTTTCAAGTTTTCTGAGATTGCGAGTCCTGCTGCATCGTCGCCTGCGCGGTTAATACGCTGACCAGATGACAACTGCTCCAAAACCTTCTGAGATGCGAGACGTGTGACGCCCAAGTTTCTTTGCGCATTTAGCGACGAAACGTTGGTGTTAATCCTTAAACCCATAAATCCTCCTTGATTGGGTTTCACTCGTTCTCAATCCATGAGAGGAGTGACGAAGATCATTAGTGACCCTCGTGATTAACTTTTCGACAATGCATCAAAAGACTTGAGGGAAGTTGTAGAAATATTCGACAAATATCTCAAAATGGGCTTAAATTATTGTAATTAAAGAGGTTTACCCATGGGCAATAATTTCCCCCGGATCACGAACTTAAAAGAAAATCCTTCATCATTTGAAGAAACCCTTAAGCTCGTGGAGAAATCCTTCGACTACCACTCGCCTTTTTCCTTCAAAGAGGACTTCGGGTCCCTTATTGAAGAGAGAAATCATCACAACTGTTTCATCCTGCTCGATGAGAACGAAAATGTGATTGCTCATATTGGTGCGAAAGAGAGAATGATCCGTATCAAGGAGAATCTACATCCTGTTTGTATGCTGGGTGGGATAGCTGTCGATGAGAAACACAGAGGTGAAGGACATTTTCAGACTCTTTTTCAGGATGTGCTGGCTGAAAAGAGAAGTGATGTCGCTGCATTCTTTCTCTGGAGTGATCAGGAGACTCTTTATAAGAAGTACGGATTTCATCTTTGCGGTGATCAGTTTGAAATTCCAAAATCTTCAAAGACATCAACACTTCAGCCGACAAAGTTTCATCTCCTGAATCAGAAAGAGCAAAAACAAATCGAGGAACTCTATCAGAAATCATTCGCGTCCCAGTATACGACTCTCGACAGAACTCAAGCCGACTGGGATTCACTCAAAGAAATAAAAAGTGCAGATCTCTACATAAAAAAATCCGGTGAAAACATCACAGATTATTTTTTCATGAACAAGGGCCAGGATCTGACAGGCATTATTTATGAATATGGAAGTGTGACGGATTTACGTGCGTGGCTTAAAGAAGCTTCTTCTATTGGAAAAATCTGGCTTGGACAACCCCTCATGGATACAGAAAATAATCAATTTCAATTTTTCCTGGCACCGGCCGACATGAAGCATTTCAGTGCCCTCATCGCCGACATGACGAAGGGAGCGATGACGGTAAGGAATGTGAATGTGATGAAGCAAGAAGTATATTTTGATTTTCAGGATGAGACTCTTGCACTCGATTCAGAAGAGTTCTTACGGGGAATTTTCGGGCCGGGTCAATTTGAAGAGGTGGATGTGGCGAAATATCCATTATTTATCTCAGGGCTGGATAGCATCTAGGTATCAAAAAAGTACTCATCCCAGGAAAAATTTACAGTTCCCAAAAGCCAACTTTTGAATAATGGTAAGATTTAAAAAAAGCAGGAATCACTATGAAAACAATAATAGCACTCGTTATTTTATCATTCAGCTCTTCATCTTTTGCGATTTCAAATTCAAAACTTGTGAACGCTTGTAAACCTGCAGGAATTGCCAAAATTCAGGCAGATGCTCAGACCAAAGGTGTTGATGTAAATGCAGAAGCCGTGAAAGAGTGCGGAATCGATAACAGGCTTTTGAATCCTTCAAAGTATGTCTGGTTCTGTGCAACTTCGACAGACGGTACACAAAAGTTCAATCACATCACACAGAAACCTGCACTAAAACCCTGCTTCTAATAAGCACCAGCTTCCACACAGAATCCATCGAGTGTCTAAACTATAGACACTTTTATTTCCTCATCTGTCACTATATTGAAGCTGATCTGGCAGGCGAATTGCTCATCCCCAAGGAACACTTAGGTTTCCTTTGGGGGAAAAATGAAAAAGTTAGTCAGCTCGATTATCACATTCGCAGCGATCCTCGCGGTTCCAGCGCATGCTTTTTTCCTCGGCCCTATTACACAAGAAGGCATGGATACTCCTAAGAAGGCGAAAGCGACTGTGGGACGCTATCTTTATGTAGGTACTGCTCCGAAGTTCTCAGGCCCTGAGCTCGAGCTTACAGTTTCCAAAATGAGTCTTACTCTTCGTGCTACTGGCTGGGTCAGTCAGGCGAAAATTGATAATTACGGCGCACATTTATACAAACGCTGGGAACAGATCGACCAGACCCTTGCTGCTCCGAAGTTTGTTCTTCATCCGCTTGTAAGTCTTAAAAGTGTACCAACGAAAGATACATCAATCGCCTGGGCGAAAATCGCCGGACAATATTCTGCTCACGTTCTCGAAAACCAGGGTGTGGAAGTTTTTAATCCAAAACGAAATGCACAGTCACTTGAGAACGCGGGCATTGTTGATGAGTACCGCGCACGCATCAGCACGGCCATATTGAGATACTTATTTAAGGACCAGACTCTGACTCCGGAAGCTGTGAAAGCAGATAATAAATTAAAAGATTCTCTGATCTCGGTCGCCAACTCGAGAGCACTCTTCTTATCGCATAATACATCTACTTACACGGCTTCAACTGGAAAGGCCGGCTACGTCGGAAATATCACGTACGTTTATCCTATCGCTGCGACAGTTGATGGTCCGTTCGATCAGCCGAAAGAAGAGATCCGCAAACTCATGTCTTATGGAACAATTGAGGCCCGCTGGTGGTCTGATAAGTGGGATGATGAATTCGGTGGTCTTCCATTCATTTTGATTGAACCATCAGGTGTGGCGTTCCACGGTCCGATCACAAATTTTGCTCCACTTGATGTCTGGTTCCTTCGTCGTGGTTACGTTTCGCACGGATGTCACCGCATGGACACATCAGATCTTATCGAGCTCAGAAATATCCTTCCGAAGGCGATTCCTGATCTTGGAAAAGTTAAGCTCACAATCCTTGATAACTTCGACGTGACTGACTGGAACAACGACGGCAAAAAAGAAGTTGTCGACGTGAAGTACTATACGATTCCGACAGCGGTTACACCGGTCAGCGGAAAAACTCTCGATGACGTCATCAAGCCATTCCTGATTGAGAATCAAATGAAGACTTATTTTGCGAACAATCAATACGCGAAGAAATTTTACGATGTGAAGACTGACACAATCAACGGAGCC
This sequence comes from Bacteriovorax stolpii, assembly GCA_945883845.1. Lineage (GTDB taxonomy): Bacteria > Bdellovibrionota > Bacteriovoracia > Bacteriovoracales > Bacteriovoracaceae > Peredibacter. The sequence goes on from CAMCYI010000026.1 coordinate 33,584, forward strand.
GTGAAATATTCAACGGTGAGTGGAGTTTTGAAACAGGAAGGGAAACACGGCCAGCTTCCCATCTATCGATTCGAGTACAAAGCAAGCCGCATTCTTCAGTATAAGGAACTCGGAAGCCAGATGGTTCCGTACGATGATACGAGAGGTGAATTTCCTCCGACGTATTTCCTGAATAATTAGTATTTGCGGAGCATGGTCATCCGGCCCATCAGATAGACTCCGATCCCCCAGAAAATCCAGCTGAGGGGTGGAATGTCCCGGATATGAGAAACGGAAATATCTCGAACAAAGATTACGCCGGAGAGAATAAAAACTCCGGCGAGCATCGACAACGCCAGAACAAAAACTGCACGGGCAAAACTACTTCTGAATTCATCAAGCCCCTGGATCCGATGCTCAAACGAGTAATTGTTTTTAGAAATCTCTTTTAAAAACCATTTCAAATGTTTTGGAATTATCCTGGCCGACGTCAGGACGTCTTTCGCAACCCACATCAGCTCTTCCTGTGCATTCTTCTGCGACAGGAGCTCGGAAACGAGTTTAGGAAGGTCCTTGTCGAGAACCTTGAAGATATTGAGGTCAAGTCCGATCGACTTACCTACGCCATCTAACGTCATCAGCGCTCGGAAAATAATAAACCATTCACGTGGAAGATACAGCTCGTGCTTACTGAGCGTGCGGATGAGATTTCTCACCAGCTCCGTCATGTTGGTTTCCTGGACAGACAAACCAATGTAAGGAGCAATCGCATCCTTGATATCGCGGGTCAGTTCTTCGTGATCAGGAACCTTTTCATATTCAGCAACGTCGAGAAATTCATAAACAAGATTATCAAAATTGTAAGTCACAACGGCGTACAGAATCGCAATCAGGTTCGCTCGGTTCTTCTTGCTTAAGGTACCCATGAGGCCAAAATCGATCAGACCGATGCGACGATCTTTGAGGACGAAGAAGTTCCCGCCGTGAAGGTCAGCGTGAAAGAATCCATCGGCAAGAAGAGTATGAGTAAAGAGCTCGATGCTCTTTTCAAGCTTTACGACAACATCAGCGCCGATCTCTTCGAGCGAATGATACTGATTAAAGGGCGTACCATCCAGGAACTCGAGGACAAGGATGTCCTGACTACTCCACTCACGATAAACTTCCGGTACAACGAGGAATCCATCCTTATCAATCACCTTCAGGTTCTTTTTGAGGCGTTCACAGTTTTGCGCTTCCACCATGAAGTTCAATTCATTTTGTGTGCTCTTGAAGAAATCAGAAATCATCTTTGAGATGCCCATGAAACGAAGTTCGGAAGAAACTTTTTCAAGACTCTTCACAATGAAGACAAGGATTTCGAAATCCGTCATGATGAGTTTCGTGATGCCGGGTCTTCTGACTTTCACAACGACTTTCTGACCGGAATGTAGTTCAGCTTTATAAACGACACCAATCGATGCTGTTCCGATTGCTTCTTTATCAATGTGCTTAAAAACTACCGATGCTTTTTTGCCAAGACTTGCTTCAATAACACCCAGGGCCTGCTCAAAGGGAATGCCTTTCACATTATTCTGGAGGTGCTTTAACTCTTTAATGAGTGCCGGATCAAGAATATCTTCACGTGTCGCAAGGAGCTGCCCAAGCTTGATAAAACTAGGTCCAAGTTCTTCGAAACTTTTTCTGAGTTGGGAACCGAAAACCTGCCACCATTCATCGTTACTCAGGTCCTCGCGTTTGAGTTCTGAGACGCGGGCGGGTAAAACAAATCCGGGAATGACTTTGTCGAGGCCCGACTTGAGGATCAATTCCGAGAATCCATGGCGGCCCAAAACAGTGAGAATCTCTCTGAAACGCGAGACATTCTTGATTGTTTTCGAAATACCGATTCCGGTTTTGATCAGATCCATGTTTTTGACTGTCGCTTTTTTGTTTTATGGTAAGGTAAAATGGCTCTAACACCAATAAATGCGTAGCTATGCACTATTTACCCATGGCAAAACTGACTGTTTCAATCCTCTTTCTACTGATCTCCGTGACCGCCTGGTCTGCGGAGACTTGTTCACGTGTAGCGACGATCAATTATCAGGAAGTATTGGTGGATGTGAGCAGTAGAAATCGTGGTGAGGGCCTTCGTTATTATCTCCAGAAAGATCAGGTCTCCAAAGCTCTTCTTGATGAGTATCAGGAGAACAATAAATTGAACTGGAAGAGTGCTGCCTTCAGTACACTCGGTGCAGGAATGATTCTTTTCGGTGTCCTTAGAACTTCCGAAGGTGAAAACGAAACTGTCACGAGTAAGAATTTTCTCATTCTTGGGGGACTCACATTGATTACGGTAAACTATTTCGTCTCACGGACCATGGAATACAATAACGAACGTCTTCTTTCTCAATCGGTCGAAGAATACAATAAGAGAAATACTCCCAAAATTTTCTTCTCTCCGACTGACCCACAAAACGGCTATGGATTCGGCGTCGGTGCGAGCCAGGAGTTCTGATGTCCCTTCATTGCTATAAATGCCAGGAAGTCCTTCCCGATAGTCTTAAGGTCATGGTTGGCCGCAGAGATGTCTGCCCCAAGTGCATGACCGATATACGTTGTTGCCGTAACTGTGGGTTTTACGATGTAAAATCCTATAATGAGTGCCGTGAACCATCCGCAGACAGGGTCACAGATAAAGAGAAAGCTAACTTTTGTGACTATTTTAAGATAGGATCAGGCGCGAATGATGCAGAGAAAGCCAAGGCCGATGCCCTCGCTAAGGCCAATGCACTTTTCAAAAAATAAGGTTCAATTGAGGAAGTTATGAGTGACGTTTTGATGACAGCCGTCGGAAAGAAAATGCTTGAAGATGAACTTCATCATCTTGTGAGAGTTGAGCGCGAATACATAAAACAGGCCATCTCAGACGCCCGCGAACTTGGTGACTTGAAAGAAAATGCTGAATACCATGCTGCCAAAGAAAGACAATCCATCATTGAAGGCCGGATCATGGATGTTCAGGGTAAGATCTCGCGCTCACGCGTGATTGATACTCAAATTGTTCAGGCACAAAAAATCGTCTTCGGTGCCACTGTCACGATTTATGATCAGCAAAAAGAAATCACACTCACCTATCAGATTGTTGGCGAAGATGAAGCCATGACTGATCCAAAGAAAGTTTCTTATACGTCTCCTCTTGGAAAATCTCTGATCGGAAAAGAAGAAGGTGACGAAGTCACTGTGAAGGCCCCGAAAGGCGACCTCATTTATGAAGTCCAGGCCGTCAAGTACATCTGAACTGAGCTGGTCTTCACCGCTTGAAGAACTCTCAGGAAAGAAACCCACCCCTACCATTCAGAAGATTACCGACGCCGGTATTAAGACTCTTCAGGATCTCCTGTGGATTCTTCCATTGAGAATTCATCAGATGCCAGCAATCCAGCCTTTCCGAGAAGCTCAACTGAATCAATTTTTCAAAGGTTCCGGAAAAGTCATTCATGTTGATATCAAGCCTGCCTTTGGAAGGAGAGGTAAGGGCAACATCTTGCTCTACAATGGATATGTCGTGGTGAAAGATGATCTATCGAGTGAGACTCTGAGTCTTCGATGGTTCAATCTATATCCGAATCAAAAAAAGCAAATCGAGTCACTGGAAAAAATTCTTTTTCTTGGACAGGCCCAGGAATTCAAGGCGCAAAAACAAATCATTAATCCACAAATTATCAATCCGGAAACTGCACAAGGAAATGGATACATTATTGAGTATCCGACAGTGAATAAGACCGGCGGAACTCTCCTGAAAAAAATCATCGACATGATTCCTGGCCATTTGTGGAACAAGATTCCGCAGACTCTCCCTGAACTCAATTACGACTCCATGCTGAGCCTTGGAGAAGCCTTCCGCGTGATCCACGGAAAATTGCCGGTAGAGAAATTTTCACGTGAAGTAAAATCTTCAGCTGAAGAAAGACTCATCTATGAAGAGTTTCTCATTGATCAGTTAAAAATCCAGACGCGGCGTAAATTTATCAAGCGTAAGGATGCGCCTGTTTTCAAAGTCAGCGAAAAAGAAATTGATGAATGGAAACGCTCACTCCCCTTCAGTCTTACAACAGACCAGAATAAAGTTTTGGCCGATGTTATTTCAGATCTTGGTTCCGGTCATCCCATGATGAGAATGGTACAGGGTGATGTTGGTTGTGGTAAAACTATCGTTGCCTATCTGGCTTCGCAATTTGTCATTTATAAAGGTCATCAGGTGGCACTCATGTGTCCGACTGAAGCTCTCGCGCAACAGCACTTTGAATCTTTTAAAACACTCGATCCGGTACTCAAAGTCGAACTTCTCCTCGGCTCAACCAAGGCGAAGGAGAAAAAACTCATCCTCGCCAGACTTCTCTCCGGTGAAACCAAACTTATCATCGGCACTCACTCTCTTTTTCAGGACACGGTTCAGTTTAAGAAACTCGGACTCGCTGTCATTGATGAGCAACATAAGTTCGGCGTTGAGCAACGCCTGCGTTTGGTGGCCAAAGGTGAAGGCACCCACTGCCTCATTATGACTGCAACACCAATTCCACGCACTCTTAGTCTCGCTCAATACGGTGACCTTGATATCTCGTCAATTAAAGTCATGCCTGGCGGGCGCAAGGGAATTAAAACCAGGATCACCGAAAAGCAGAATTACGAAAAGTATGTTGAGTTTGTAAAAGCCAGGCTCAATCTTGGAGAGCAGGCTTACTTCGTTTTTCCGGCCATTGAAGAAAGTGAGACTCTTGATCTACAAAACGTGAAAGAAGGCTTTGCCAGATACCAGAAAAATTTTAAGGATTTTAAAGTAGAGATGCTACATGGTCAGATGAAGGCCGATGAGAAAGAAAAAGTCGTACAAGATTTTCGCGACAAAAAAATCAACATTCTTATTTCCACAAGTGTCATTGAGGTGGGAATAAATATTCCAAATGCAACAATCATGAGCATCTACTCACCTGAGAGGTTCGGATTAAGTTCTCTTCACCAGTTACGTGGGCGGGTCGGTCGCGGAGACAAACCTGGATTTTGTTTTCTCATTCTGGATAAGGATCCAAATCCAGAAATTCTCCAGCGCCTGAAAGTTATTGAAGACAATCTAGATGGATTCGTTATTGCCGAAGAGGATCTTAAATTTCGGGGAGAAGGTGATCTTTTCGGAGTGGACCAGTCCGGGACCGTCACGACGAAAAAGCTGGCAAACTTTCTCACCCACACACATATTCTTGAAAAGGTTGTGCGGGATCTTAACGAGTTAATCCGGACAAAGCCTGAAGTACTCGAACCTCACTTCACCCGTCTTGCCAGCGACCAGAAAATTCTCGACACGATTTAATCCTGATCATTTTACTATGCCCGGGTTCTCCTTCACCTCACCGCAGTCTCATACTATAATAAACACATGATCGCATTAGATGTCATAGAGACTCCCGACGCCAATATCCGGACTCAGTTCAGGTTCTTTAAGAACGAACTTTATTTCGGAAGGAAGAATGGAGACCTTAAAATCGAAGACAATTCCATCCAGCCTTCTCATCTCATGATAGAGATTCTGGAAAATGAACTTCTGGTTCATCCACAGAAAGGTGTGGAGTTTTTTCTGATTAACGGCAAGCGAGCAACTTCGATCAGAAAAATAAAGAAAGGTGATGTCATCGGTTTTGGAAAAACTTCCGTCAAAATTACAGACTTCCAGTCGACACCGGATCGTTCTAAGAAAACCGTCCTAAACGAAAAGCTGAATCTCCTGATGGAATCAGATTCTCCCCGCATGCCAGTCATTGAAAAAATCAGTGAGATGATGAAGTAACATGTTCAAAAATAATATTGCCAATTTTTATAAGACAGATGACGGTGAACAGATTTATTTCCTGAAGAACTTCGACGTCATTGATGAGAAAAAACCAGTAATGGTTTTTAACTATGGTCTTGTCTGCAGTAATCACCATTGGCAGTTTCAGACGGAATATTTTGACGAGCTCGGTTATCAGGTCGTTGTCCATGACTACCGCGGGCACTTTCAATCGAGCGGAAAAGATAATCTCTCGAAGATGAATTTTACCCAGATGGCCAAAGACGTTCATGATGTCTGCCACTTTCTTGGGATCAAAAATGCTGTGATGCTTGGCCACAGCATGGGTGTGAATGTCTGCCTCCAGCTCGCTAAAGATTATCCAGCTCTGGTGCATTCAATGGTTTTGATATCTGGAACTTTCCTGCCGGTGAAAGATGTCATGTTTGATTCAAACGTCATGGAATTCATCATGCCTATAGTCCTGATGGCAAAGGGGAAATTCCCCAAGGTCTTTGATAAAATCTGGGCCAGTGCCTCAAATCCGGTCATTCGAAAACTCATTCATCATGCCGGGTTTAACGCCCACAAAGTTTCTGAAGAGTTCGTCGATATTTACCTGAACAGAGTTTCCCAGCTGGGTTTACCGGTCTTTCTCCAGCTCTTCGAGGAAATGACCAGGCAAAACATCATTTCCTGTATCGACCGAATGACTATGCCTTCTCTGATCATCGGGGGACACAAGGATGGGGTTATCCCCAACCACCTTCAAAGAACCCTCGCAACCCTCCTTCCAAATTCCAAAACTTATTTTCTGAAGGATGGATCGCATGTACCCCAGGCCGATTTCCCTCAAATGGTGAACGACAGAATTCAACTCTTTATCTCGCAGTATCCACAGGTTTGATGTCTAAAACTTGATCAGCAGCTAAAAACTATTCAATCACATCTGGCACCCCAGCAGACCTGGATTAGCATAATAAAAACCTTAAAAGGGACTCATTATGAAAACAGCTTTATTCGCCCTCATTCTCGCTTCTTTCACCGGTGCAGCTTTTGCGCAGGAGACAGCAATATGTTTCGAACGCAAGTACTCAGCAGAACACCTCAGACAGAATCCTAAGCAGCAGGTAAAAACAATCCGCGTGACTCTCACACAGGAAGATAATCTTTATAACTCAATTGAAATTGAAACTCGTAAGCCAATTAAAGGTCATACAAAGTTCTCCAGTGGTGGCGGATGCAGAATCGCTACAGGTGCACTTCACTGTGGTTTTGATGCTGATGGAGGAAACTTTCTTTTCGACGATCAAGGCAAGCAAGCGTTCCTAAAAGTATCAAGTGCTCTCTTTCTTTATCACACAGAAAATTCAACTGAAGATGAATCTGAAGGCCGTGACCTGATTCTTTCGCCGGGAGCTGCAAATGGTGTTTACCGTTTGAACTCTGTTCCTTGCAACTAACTGTCAAAACTATATACACTCTTAATGATAAACGAAGGGCCGAACTGGCCCTTCGTCCGTTTAGGGAAGTTTAACTTCTCTTTTTTATTCAAATCGAATTGGCACAGTTCCTGCTTTGTTAGAATCAAGACATAACTTAAATGATTTAAGCAAACCAAAGGAACTTTATGAAATTCTTCATCGCACTTACGTTATCTGCATTCATAACTTCTGCTTTCGCAGCACTTCCGATTGAGTGCTTTAACGATCAGACCAGCGGTGATGCTTCGAGAGTCTATATGTGGCACAGCCTGAAAGATTCAACTTCCAAAGTACAAGCTATTCTGGTTTCAGTTAAGACTCATCCTTTCAATCTGGACCACAAAGTTAAAGTTACTGATAAAGAGATGATTGTGAAGCTCTCAAACGCTGAGTTCGCGAGATTCAACAGTTCGAACAAGGGAATACTTACGCTCACTAACTACGAATCAAAAATTGTAAGAGCGGGAGTTCAGAAAGCGATGCTTTTGAATGTAGATAAGACTGTAGCGACATTAGCGATCAACGGTGACATCTACCCGTTTGGTTGCAGATAATTTAAACTAATCGACCTGATAATTTTTGATTTCGAGGATCGGCCTGAAGATACGCTTCATGGCCGATCTCAACTGCGCCCGCTTGTAATCATTGTGAGAAGCTTCACCCTGAGTATTCTTCAAGTGACTTTCATAATCAGTAATCTGTACTTCAAACGGATAGAAAAAACGCACATCGCGGGAGATCGGTGACGTATCAAGACTCAGAAGAGATTGAGAAAGAGGATTTTCTTTATCTTTCAATGCCTGCTTCCGCACTTCATTGAACGAACTCATGAACGGGTTGCGATACTTTATCAGCTGTCTTCCGGTGAAATGAATCGCACGGTATTCATCGGATGTATGTCGGTTTTCGTGGTTATTTGAATTCGGCACGCAATCTTCAATGAGAACATTGAGCTTTTGATAGAACGTATCTTCATCAAGCTGGTTTCTGATCGAATCCTTGTAGAGCGCGAACATTCTTCTTCGGAGCAGACCCAGATCGACGAGGGTATTTTGCGAACGACTAGGCTTGATGTTATTGATCATGATGACGTAGTTCCGGTGAAGGAACTTGATCACCTTGAGCGCATCAAGTTTGTTGTAGGTGATGATCCTCATCCCAATTCTGTCAAAGAGTTCTTCGGCAACGTTCTCCTGCTTGTGGAGAAGTTTGATGATGATGGAATCGCGGGTTTTCTTCGCTTTCGTCTGAAAATCGTATAATGGAATCGTCATCCCCTGATCATTTCTCAGAAAAAGGCGGTTCTCTTCATCACGGTGGATGAATTTATAGAAGCGGTCAAAAATCTGCGTTTGAACTGTGGAGAAGTATCTCGCTCGGAGATCCTTGTCCGCATGAAGAATCGTGTGCATGACCTTCAGGACAATTCCAGCCCAGAGAGATTCTTCCGTCTTGAGCTTAAAACTTGCATGCCCTGTAGCCGCGAGAAAAAGTTCAGACATGTTCGTAATCGAATAAAGATAGTTCGGCACGCGCATATCAAGACCATCCGGGTTTCCTTCTTTTAGGAAATAGCGCTTGATGAATTGAAGGGCTTCCTGAAAAATTCCGAAGAGCTCGGCACTTTCAACCGGATCGTTAATATCGAAGCCATAACCATTTAAGAAATTTGAAACGTGTTGCTTGTCGTAGAGTTCAGTGAGGTAGTTGGTCGCATCAAGGGAAGATTTCCCACTGCAAACCACATCAAAGGTTTCCCAGTTGAATCGATAATCCTCTAAATAGCTTGGTCGTAATGCCATTTTGCCATTCTCAACAAGAGAGTTTAAATTGATGGAAAGGCAAACTAGCGTACATTCTATGAAAGAGCAAAAAATTCAAGGCCCTCGCCTGCCACACATGCTGTTCCTCTCTTGGTTTTACACTGGTAAATCACCGAAAGCTCCAGGCACTGTCGGGAGTCTTGCCACACTGCCGCTGATTTATCTTCTGCATTATTTCAACGTCAACATTTATGGTTTATTGGGAATCATTCTCGTTCTCTATGTCGCTGCCGTACTCGTTGCACAAAATGTTCAATTGGAATTCGGATTGAAAGATCCGCAGTGGATTGTGATCGATGAAGTCATCGGTATGCTCATTACATGGACCTTTGTGCGCGTGGTGGATTTTCCCACACTCTTCTTAGTGTTTTCTTTATTTAGACTTTTTGACATCTATAAAATCTGGCCCGCGAGTTACTTTGATAAAATGTCTCACGGCTTTGGAACCATCACTGATGATGTTGTAAGTGGTGTGTTTGCGGGAATTCTTACCAAAATAGTCGTGACATTTTTTTAACTCATCACGACAAATCGCTAAATAATTCAAATCTCTAGCTTCCGTATTATTTCCGTAAAAATTGCATGATTGCGCTTGTTCAAAACGAAGTGTGCGTGTTAGCTTGAATGTAATAACACACATCTTCATAACTTTTATTGATAGATACTGAAGGAGAAACACATGGCTTTTAATCAGAACGTGAACACAAACATCTCGGACACAGCAAACAAAAAGAAAGCTCTCGACCTCGCTCTTTCTACAATTGAGAAGCAGTTCGGCAAAGGTGCAATCATGCGCCTCGGTACTGAACAGGCCGAAGAAAAAATCCCGGCAATCTCGACTGGTTCACTCGGACTTGATCTTGCTCTCGGTGTTGGTGGTATTCCTCAGGGCCGTATCGTTGAAATCTACGGACCAGAGTCTTCTGGTAAAACGACTCTCACTCTTCACATTGCAGCTGAATGCCAGAAGGCCGGCGGTACTGTTGCTTTCATCGATGCTGAGCACGCTCTTGATACTGTGTACGCAGGCAAGCTCGGTGTAGATGTTCCAAATACACTTATCTCTCAGCCAGATTCTGGTGAGCAAGCTCTCGAGATCGCCGACATGCTCGTGCGCTCTGGAGCTGTGAACCTTTTGATCGTCGATTCAGTAGCTGCTCTTACTCCGAAAGCAGAACTCGAAGGCGACATGGGTGATTCACACATGGGTCTTCAGGCACGTCTGATGTCTCAAGCACTCCGCAAACTCACTGGTTCAATCTCCAGATCGAACTGTACCGTGATCTTTATTAACCAGCTTCGTATGAAGATTGGTGTGATGTTC
>CAMCYI010000027.1 GCA_945883845.1 Bacteriovorax stolpii
GGCTCTCAGTCCTCAGGAAATCGCGCATGGCCAAAAGCTTTTCCAAATGGAAGCTATGAGTACATGAAAGTCACAAATTTTGATCGCTTTTGGCGAGACCTGAAATCTGTAGACATAATCAAAGATGATAACGTTGTTAAACTTAGCCCGAATGGCGGATTCTCCCTCGTTGGAAGAGTTGTGATCATTCAGGGTGTATCAATTGATAAAAATCTTCCAGAGTCAGTTGCAGGATACAAGAGATGGAAAAATTATCAGACTCTCCCTATAGCCTGCGCCATTTTAAAACCTCATCAAGGAAATGTCGGCACTCCATATCAGGACGTAACTCCTGGTTCAGTCGCTGAAGTTCAGGAAGGCCAGGATCGTCCGGCACCTGAAGGCTCATACGAAATTCCGGGAACAGGAACAGTTATTATTCCAGGACCGTCAAACGATGCAGGCTCAAACGACTCTGACTCTGAAGACGATAATACTCCTGATGATGACGGTGACTGGACTCCGTTCCCGCCTGTTCCGAATCCAAACCCAACTCCTAATCCAGATCCTGACGATTCTCCGTGGCCGCAGCCTGATCCGACTCCAGAACCGGATGACGGCGACGACAACGGAGATGATGATGGTGATAACGATGATGATGATGACGACGGTAACGGCTGGTGCTGGCCGTGGGAAACAGATTGTCGTTAGTGTGAACGAAGCAGAGGGCCCGGGAAACCGGGCCTTTCTCTTTTTAAGAGCGGAGTTTTTTGAGTACGAGCCAGGCGACAAAAGCACCTGTGAATTGTGAAACAACAAATGGCAGGAAGTAGGACGGTGCCATTCCTCCGAAAGTGTTCGTCAGTGTTCTTGCCAGAGTGACCGCAGGATTCATAAAACCCGTCGACGATGTAAACCAGTACGCTGAAGTGACGTAGGCAGCAACGGCCAGGGGTGCAAACTCAACATGCTTCTTACCTGCGAGTGCAACCACACAGATAAGCCCGAAGCTCGCGACAAACTCTGAAATCCACAGGTGCCAGCCGGCCCTCTCGACAAAAGAAATCTGGAACACAGGATAGCGAAACATCACGTGAACAAGGAGAATCCCTGCGCAGGCGCCCAGACACTGAGCGAGGACATAAATAATCCCTTCTTTTGCGGGCATTCTCTGCCAGAGGACTTCAACAAAAGTGACGATGGGATTGATATGGGCACCAGAGAGAGATCCGAGACTCTGGATGAGAACAAAAAGACCCGCCCCAGTGGCGATCGAATTCGCAAGCAAGGCAAGACCGGCATGCCCGTCAAACATGTCCATGGCCATGATCCCGGAACCCAGTACCACCATCACGAGGAACATCGTCCCAAGGAACTCAGCTAAAAATTTAGGTGTCATAGAATCGACATCATATCATAAAATCATTATGATGCTTTGAGGAAAAGTGATCATATGAACGCCAAAATCAGTCTCAATATCTATGGCATGTCCTGCGCAAGTTGTGTGGGCAGAGTCGAGAAGGCCTTGCAAAAAACGCCAGGACTCTTGTCTGCTTCTGTCAACCTTGCGACGGAAAAGGCGAGTATTGAGTATGACCCGGCGGTTCTTACGCCCGGCGATCTCGTCAGTGTCGTGGAAAAATCTGGCTATGAAGCTGCACTTCCGTCTGCAGAAATTCGCAATAAGAATGATGAACTCCTTGAACTGAAATATCTTGGTTACTTTTCTACCCTGCTCTCTCTCCCCCTGATTGTACCGATGATCTTTTCTGTGTTCGGCGTTCACATGATGCTCCCTGGCCTTGCTCAAATGATCATCGCAACCCCTGTACAGTTTTATATCGGAAAACGTTTTTATGTTTCTGCCTGGAGTGCCATTCGCGCGCGCGCCGGTAATATGGATCTTCTTGTCGCTTTAGGAACTTCGGCAGCTTATTTTCTCAGCCTCTATTTGCTGATTAAAGATCAACCGCACCTTTATGTTGAGAGTTCGGCCGTCATCATCACTCTCGTACTCTGGGGAAAATATCTCGAAGCGAAAGCAAAATTTCAGACAACTGAGGCCATTCGACAGCTTCAGGTTCTCCAGCCGGAAACGGCACGAGTTTTAAAAGATGGCATGGAAAAAGAAATTTCTCTCAAAAAGCTTCGCCGCAAAGATCACGTCATCATTCGTCCGGGTGAAAGAGTCAGCGCTGATGGGTTGATCCGCCAGGGTGAAACACAGATTGATGAATCACTTCTCACGGGAGAAAGCCTTCCGGTTCATAAAAATATCGGCGACAAAGTCGTTGGTGGATCCATGAATGTGGATGGAATGATCACTGTGGAAGTCACGGCTATTGGCACCGAATCCATGCTCTCTAAAATCATCCGTCTTGTGGAAAATGCACAGGCCGAAAAAGCTCCGGTTCAGCGGCTCGTCGACAGGATCAGTGAAATCTTTGTGCCGGTGGTTCTCGTCGTCGCACTTATCACTGTCATGGCGACAGGACTTTTAACCGGAGAATGGGAAACGGCCATCATCAATGCGGTGTCAGTTCTCGTCATCGCCTGTCCCTGTGCTCTGGGACTCGCGACTCCCACTTCCATCATGGTGGGTACGGGAGCTGCGGCCAAGGCCGGTATTCTGATCAAAGACGCTGCGGCCCTCGAAGTTGCTCACTCAGTGACTACAGTCGCCTTTGACAAGACAGGTACATTGACTGCGGGAAAACCTGTTGTCAGTCAGATACACACACTCATGAACAGTGAAGAAGAATTTCTCTCAATCATTACTTCCCTCCAACGGGGAAGTGAGCATCCCCTCGCCCTGGCGATCAGGAACACGGCCCTTCATAAAAAAATAATTTCTTCTGAAGTGACTGCTTTTAAAACACTCGCTGGAAAAGGCGTTGAAGGAATATTGAACGGAAAAAAGTATTCATTCGGAAGTTCAAAACTCATCATCGGAGCACTGTCTGAAGACATGCAGAAGCTCTCCCTTGAAAGAGAGGCCCTTGGTGAAACGACATCTTTTCTCTTCGATGCCGGTTCTCAGGTCCTGGGTCTTGTCTCATTCAGCGATGCCCTGAAACCTTCGGCCCTGGAAACCATCAGGCAACTTCACAAGCTTGGCATTAAGACCCTGATTCTCTCAGGCGACAATGAAGGCAGCGTGAACCGCGTGGCCAGGGAACTGGGAATAAACAGCACTTATGCAGGGATTTCGCCGATCGAGAAAAAAGATATTATTCGAAGTCTTCAGAAGCAAGGCGAAGTTGTCGCCATGGCCGGAGACGGAATAAACGATGCGCCCGCGCTTGCAACTGCTGATGTGGGAATGGCCATGTCATCCGGGACGGATGTGGCGATGAATGTCTCCGGTGTGACACTCATGCGAAGTGAGCCACTTTTGATCCCGGATACAATTTCAATTTCACGCAGGACATTTTCAAAAATTAAGCAAAATCTTTTCTGGGCCTTCATCTATAACGTCATCGGAATTCCACTGGCGGCCATGGGTTATCTCAGTCCGGTCGTCGCGGGACTCGCCATGGCCATGAGTTCAGTCAGTGTCGTAACCAACTCGCTTCTCTTAAAAAGATGGAAGCCTTCCGTTGAAAAATAAAAGAGATGAATGCCCATCACTGGGCACTCATTTCTTTCAGGTAAGTCGCATCAGCATTCGCAAACTGATAATTCTTCTTCACTTCCGCAAACCGGGTCTTCGCTTCGATCCAGCGCTGATTCGCCTGGAGAACGTCCGGCGAGTTTTTTATTCCGCGGCCGTATTCGGAGAGAATACCTTTTCTATACTCCTCCATCAGTTCAACGTTCTGTTCAGCACCGTGGATGAGTCTGTGAGCAAGTTTTAGATTATTGACGGCGTTACTCGCGAGCCTTTCGACCTCAAGCTGCTTCGCCTCTGCCTGAAACTCAACGGCCTTCGCCTGAGCAGCAAGCTTGTGCGCGGTTTTAAAACCCTCGCCACCGTCGAAGAACGGAAGCGTAAACCTGAACCCGAATGCGACATCGTTTCTTTGTCCAGGTTCAGGGTACTCGCGCTCTTTCTGGACAAGTCGAAGGGCGTATGAATAGAGCTCGAGGTTCGGTGTCCACCAGCGATCAGCTTCTTTCTTTTCAAGCTGGGCCACTTCAGACAGGAGGGTTGCCCTCTGGAGTATGAGAGAGTTCTTTAAGGTCGGAGTCTCCACGGTGAGTTTGCCGTGCTCCGGGTGGGAATTTTCATACTGAACCTGTAATGCCTGATCGACCGGCTGGCCGATCAAGGTTGAAATAAGTCGTAGGGCGACTCCTTGTTCATAAACGAGGGTCTCAATTTCCTGCTCGATCTGCACTGCCTGTTGTTTAAAGTCGAGCAAGTCCGTCCGGGTGCCAAGGCCTGCGTTGATACGTTTCTGCGCGTTTTTTAGATTTGTTACATTCTGCCCCAGCGCATCTGCAAGGATAACTCTGATCTCTTCAAGGTAAGCAAAGTGAGACATCGATTTTCTAATCTCCGTCATCACAAGCGAGCGCGCCATGGACGCATCGATGGCAGCAATCGAAGCATCTTTAGACCTCTTCTCATTTTCAATCGAGTCCTTTCCCGAATTAAAAACGTTCATCGTTGCCTGGATTCCACCGAACGGCTGATTCACCCAGTAGTAGGGCCCGGTGGTGTATTTTTCTCTGCCGTAGGTCGCTGAAACCTTCGGAAGAAACGAGCGGAGAAGAGAGCCTTTAATGACCTCAGAAGCAGCGAGACGTTCCCGCATACTCCTGAGCTCAGGACTCCTGCTCACAACTTCCCTTAGATTCTGCTCACTGACCGTCGTGATCGCAAAAACGGATGTGGAAAACATCAAAAATAAAAGTGCACTTTTCATTTTCATCCTAGTCCAGATTTGAGAATCCAGAGAAAAGTTTTGTCTTATCCTTCATGAGATAGAGGTCAATGTTAAACGGCTTAAACTCCACCTTCGGAAGGTTACCCATGAAGTGATTCCCGTGCTTCGTGAGCTTGAAATTGCCGAAGTACGTGAACTTCCCTTTCTTTTTGACTTCCAGATTTGCGTCTACCTCAGGCCCGAATTGATCCAGCGATACGAGCTTCATCTTATCATCGAAGATGTAGAGACTGAGCTTCCCGGACTCTGCTCTCACAAGCTCGGCCTTAAAAAGTGTTTTTGCTTTAGGCCCTTTTCCGGCTTCCGCATTGTCAACGACCGGCGACATGATACCTCCGAACTTACCACCCTCATCAACAGAGCCATGGCCTCCATCGTGTGCAAACGAGACGAGAGAAACGAGCATAAGACCGAGACTTAAAAATTTCATATGAACTCCTCATGTTTTAAACGTTCAATTTTATCTAACGATTTTTTAGATGCTTTTTCACCAAAGAGATAAAAGGCAGCGGGTGTAACCAAGAGATCAAGAAGAGTGGATGTGATCAGTCCTCCGACGATGACGACGGCAACCGGATGGAGAATCTCTTTTCCTGGCTGGCCTTTCGCAAACAGTAGCGGCGTAAGAGCGAGAATCGCTGTGAGTGCTGTCATCAGAACCGGGACAAGTCTCTCAAGCGTTCCACGAATGATCATCTTTCCACTGAAGGCTTCATTCTCTTCCGTCATGAGATGCAGATAGTGCGAGATCATCAGGATGCCGTTTCTGGAGGCGATCCCACAAAGAGTGACAAAGGCAATCAGGGAGGCGAGAGAGAAAGACCGCTCGGTCAGATAAACAGCGGCTACACTCCCGATCAAGGCGAGTGGAATATTCAACATGACCTGCAACGAGAGGACACTCGAGTTAAAATGAAAGTAGAGAACCAGGAAAATAATGATCAGGGAAATCAGACCAAGCCAGATCATTTTCCGGGAAGACTTCATCTGGCTTTCAAACTGTCCACCGATCTCCATGTGATAGCCTTCGGGCCACTCAATCTCCTTACCCGACTTCTGGATTGCATTGACCAGAAGATTCAGGTCAATGTCCTGGGAATTGGCCGACACGACAAGGCGACGCTGAAGACCCTCACGGTTGATCATGTTGGGGCCACTCCCTTTGTAGACGTTCGCCAGGTCTTTAACTTTCACCTGGTCACCAGTAGGGAGAAGTTTCAGGTTTATGTTCTCTATCGTCTCCGGGTTTGAACGGGATTTTTCGTCGAGCCTTAGCAGAATCCCGAATGTCTTCTGTCCTTCAACGACATTCCCGACATTGTAGCCGTTAAGGAGAGCTTCCATCTCACTTGCCATCGTGCCAGCGCTGATGCGGGCGCGTTTGACTTCTTCGCGATCGATGAAAATCTTGAGCTGCGGAATCTGCACGAGCGGCTCGACCTGAAGATCCTTGATCCCTTTAATATCTTTAATCCTTTCATAAAGCTCACCGCCGAGCCGCCTCAGCTCGACGACGTCAGGTCCGAAAATCTTGATCGCTATCTGCGAGCGCACTCCGGACAGCATGTGATCAAGTCGGTGCGAGATGGGCTGGCCGACGTTGAGAAATACTTCCGGCCAGACCACCTTGATTTTCGCTCTTATCTCTTCAAAAATTTTTTCCTTAGGTCGCCCACCGTCCTTGAAATCCACATCTATCTCGCTCCAGTGCACACCTTCGGCATGCTCATCCATCTCGGCACGGCCGACCCTTCTGGTAGTAGATTTCACTTCGGGGATCGTTAGAAGAGCGGCCTCAACCTCAAGACCTTTACGGTTTGATTCGAACAAGGAAATTCCCGGAGTGGCCTGCAGGCCAAGTGTAGCGGATCCCTCGTTAAAACTCGGCAGGAAATCCCGACCGAGAAAAGGAACAGCGGCAACGGCGATAATGAAAGCGAAACCGGCAATGGATAAAACGACTTTAGGATGCCTCAACGTATGCTCAAGGATCCGGGATGCAAATGTTTTCAGATACCGTACGAAGGGGCCGTCTTTGTTCTCGTGGGAATTTTTCTTTTCTTTTCCGAGCAAGTAAAAACAAAGTACGGGTGTCACTGTAAGCGAGACCAGCAGTGAAGCAAGAATTGAAATGATGTAGGCATGACCCATCGGCGCAAAGAGTCTTCCTTCAAGTCCATCGAGTGCAAACAAGGGTACGAACACCAGGACGACAATGAGAGTAGAAAAGACAATCGAATTACGAATTTCCGCTGAAGCATCATAGATCACTTTCAGCACTGGCCTTGGCGTAGACAACAAACGGTTTTCGATAAGACGCCGGTGAACGTTTTCAACATCCACGATGGCATCATCGACGAGCTCGCCGATCGCCACAGCAAGTCCGCCCAGGGTCATCGTGTTCACACTGACGCCGAAAATCTTGAAGATGATCGCCGTCAGGACGAAAGAGAGAGGAATCGCTGTGAGCGTAATAAACGTTGTGCGCCAGTTGAGAAGAAAAAGCATCAGGATAATGATCACCATGACGGTCCCGTCTCTCAGGGCCTCGGTCACGTTGCCGATGGAGTTTTCGATAAAGTGTGACTGCTTAAAAAGATCAGACTTTATTTCAACTCCGGGAGGCAGCGAACTCTTGAGTTTTTTTAGTTCTTTTTCAATCTGCTTTGTAAGCTTAACAGTTTCAGAGTTCGGCTGTTTCTGCACCGTCATGACAATCGCGGGTTTGCCATTGACGGAACCATTGCCACGCTTAAAGTGTGCGCCTATCTTAACTTCAGCAATATCTGCGACAGTCACAGGATTCCCAAGATGAAGACCCACGTAGGCCTGCAGGATGTGATCCACATTCTCTGCGCGACCGAGTGTTCTGATGAGAAATTCCTTTTCACCAATATCAATAAATCCACCGGAAGTATTTAAACCGATCTCTGCGAGAGAGTGTTTAAGATCTTCGACTGTAAGACCTTTCGCCTGCATTTTTTCAGCAGAGACAAGAATCTGAAACTGTTTCAGATCTCCTCCAATCGTGATGATCTGACTGACACCTGGAATGGCAAGAAGCCTTGGCCTGATCGTCCATTCTGCCAGGGTCCTCAGCTCCATCGAGTCTACGACTCCTTTGGGAGACGTGAGTCCGATGAACATGATCTCTCCCATGATCGACGAACTCGGAGTCATGATGGGAGAAATATCTGGTGGAAGTTTTTCTTTGGCGAGCTGAAGTCTCTCCGCCACAATCTGGCGATTCTTATAGACATCAGTACCCCAGTCAAACTCAGCATAGACGATCGAGATTCCGGGACCACTGGATGAACGAAGTCGCAAAAGTCCCGGCAAACCGTTCAGGACATTTTCGATGGGCATTGTGATCTGAACCTCAGTTTCTTCAGGAGCGAGACCCCTCGCTTCCGTCATCACAGTGACAGTGGGCCGATTAAGATCAGGAAAAACATCGACAGGTAAATTCAGCGCCTGCCAGGTACCTAAAATAAGTAATACGATACTCGTCACAAGGATCATCAGCCTTTGTCGCAAGGCCATACGTATAATGGAATTAAGCACAAGCTATCCTTAGAGAAGATCAAAAATTACAAAGGAAAGAACGTCTTAAGAGATGGGAGGCCGGTAGAGCGAGAGTGAAACTGCAATGGGTGATTTATCTGAATGAATGTAGTTGACCTGAATCTGTGAGTGAGTGCCAGTGAAATAAGAGAAGCGCGGAACAACTGCAGCAAAATGACACTGGCTGCAGGTGTGCTGGCAATGGTCCTGATGATCAGAGGCCGATTCATCTTGATGTTTATGATGGTCTGCTTTTTTGACGGAGTCCTGAGAATTGGAGTGCGAGGTAGAATCAGAGAAGCACAAACACGAGAGTTCTGCTGCTTCCGCAGAAATGAGGCTGAACAAAATAACAAAAATGATAAGAATGTTCTTCACCCTCAAATGTTAATCCTAACTTTTGGGTTAATCAATCCCCGAATCAGGGACAACCGGAACCTTTCGGAGGATCTTCCTGCGGGATGCAGCGTCTGGCATTCAACGGACAAAGCAAACGGACATGAAGATGATCTTTGTGGTTCTCAACGTGGCGAATGCTTCGCAGGACCTCAGTATTCGGGAGAAAATCCTTCCGGAGACGGGAATATGAACAAAGCGCATTCTTAAGCTTCTGATCCATGAAAATTCTGTGAACTTTTCCATGTCGATGGAGGGATTTTACAAACTCCCAGTTTCTTTCAAGGTCAAAGTTGGGTGAAACTTTGTTTCTGATCACCAGCGGAGTCGCATAGAGGGTCCCTGCCGTTTGTGGATTGTGTTCCACACGGTCTAACTTGTAATACTGGATGTCCACATCAAGTCCATTCTCGTGAGATGAATGGCGGTCAAGGTCCCCGCCGTTCGGTCCGCTCATTTCTTCTAACTGCATCCTGTCACTCTCTGGATATTTCAGATTCATCTCTTTGGCCGTATCTATGATCATCTGGATAATCGAGCGAGTGGCGTAGTAGCGATTGGTGTCGCGATAAAGCTGCACGAATCCCTCCCCGCTCTCCGGCATCGCCTCTCCGTTAAGAAGAGTTCCTTGCGAGTACGAACCTAGCGGTTCAGCAACCGGTACCGGCGTAGGAGGGACATCCACCTGTGCCAGGGCAAGGGTGGAGAGGGCAAAAAGGGTGAATAGAAAATGCTTCTTCATAATGTATCTTTAGCAATCCTCGAGCCAATTCGGAGATCTGTCCAAGGCTTTTTGAGGGGAAAAACCATCCAGAACCTGACTATCAAAGCGACAGTGCATATATTTTAGACAATTAGCGGGTACGGGTACGCCGGAGATTCTGAATTCCCATGGTGATAAAAGTTGAAAGTATCGACTTAATCTCACCGAGATCCGGGTCCGGTTCCTGACCTTTCCCCATTCTCTGGAGCTGATGAGTGTACCAGGTGACTTCGAGAGGGACGAGTTTATCGAGAGCGCGGATACCGGTTGAGAGAGGTTTTACGGGACTCGTGATATTTTCCCCTCTCAGAAGAGCTTTTGAAAAATCCGGGTTGATCGCAAGCGGGCGCGCGAGCCCAATCACGTCACAGGCGCCACTTTGAAGGGCCTCTTCCATTCCCTCTCGTGAGCGAAATCCACCGGTGAGCATGAGAGGAGTCTTCACCCTCTTTCTCACTTCTTCGCAGTAACCGAGAAAATACGCTTCTCTTTCCTGCGTGCTTTTTTTCTGTTTTCCTGGTGCTGCACCTGTCATCGCTGGTGCCTCATAAGTTCCACCGGAAATTTCAATCAGGTCCATTCCTCTTTCAGAAAGGGCCTGAACAACATCCATCGATTCTTCCTGAGTGAAGCCTCCGCGCTGAAAATCTGCGGAATTCAGTTTAATGCCTACGGGAAATGCAGGACCAACGCTCTGGCGGATTGCTTGATAGAGATTCATCACAAACCGCATGCGATTGGCGAGAGATCCGCCCCACTGATCCTGTCTTTGATTGTGTAGTGGCGAAAGAAACTGACTGACAAGATACCCATGGGCACCGTGAATCTGGACACCAGTGAATCCTGCATCCTTGACGGACTTCGAAGCGAAAGCAAAGGCCTCGATGATGTCAAAAATTTCTTTTTCCGTGAGGGCCCGCGGAGGATAAAACATATTTCCAAGAGGAGGTCCGAACGCAATGGCCGAAGGAGACACTGGTTCTTTACTCAGGAACTTCGGCGATTGTTTCCCCGGATGATTCAGCTGGACCCAGACATGAGTGTTTTCTATGACTGAAGCTTCGGCCCATTTTTTAAGATCTTCGATGCCGCGATTTTTTGTGAAGGCGACATTTCCCGGTTCACCAAGGGCAGTGGCATCGACCATCACGTTACCTGTGATGAGAAGTCCTGTTCCACCCAAGGCCCAGCGGTGATAGAGTTTCTGCAGGTTTTCGTCGGCTTCGTGGCGGGAATTACCAAGGGCCTCGCTCATCGCAGATTTTGCGATGCGGTTTTTTAAGACCGCACCACAGGGAAGAATGAGTTGGTGATTCAGTTTATTTTGTGACATCAGTTATTGTAGCCGCATGCGGGAGAAGGAGCATAAGTAGGATCGTAATCATGCCATTCCAGAAAGTCCATACAACGTGGATTCATCTGATAGAGATAAGTTTCCATTATACTTTGCAGGACCTTCAGGTTCGCAAACTTCCGTGCCACGCCAGGAACACTCATGGCAGCATGTTTTGAAATGCCGTCGAGCTGCATGATCATCTGTCTGATCTGCATTCTGCTTTTACCTTGAAGAGTCGCTGCATCCGGCCTGAAAATCTTGCTTCCTCCGGCATTCATATAGGCCTTGAGGTTGCTCATCACAGGAAGGTTCCAGAGATTGACCAAGCTTGGAGAATTCATCTCGTCTATGATCTTTCTATACTCATCAGCGGCACTAACAACTTCAGGTGCAAAAGTTTTAGCAAAATTCTTTTTCACGTTATCAAAGAAGGTCATCATAAGAAGTCTGTCTCCATTCATCTCCCACATGCTATCGGTACATTGAGATGTATTACGTGCAAATGAGTACAACTGCCTCAGGGGACCATTGGCCGTATCAGCAGGAACCGGTATCTGACCGAGATAATACTGCATGAAGAGCTCTTTGTTCGCACGGATCTGGGGAGCGAGTTCGGTGCAGGAAAAATTCTGATCGTAATTGAGAAAATGCGTGCCACCACTATAAGGCGAGCTCGGGTTCAAAGAGTCATCTCTGTAATTATTTTTAATGTAGTACATGAGGTTCTCATTACAAGATTCGATGTACACTGAGGCATAAGTCTGATTGATGTTTTCAATCAGGGAGAGACTCCGTCTGAGAGAATTTCTATTGCTTTCGGCGAGCAGGCTACTTTCTCTTTCAAGTAACCCACCAAGGATGGTATGGCTTGCCTCGGCCGTGTTGATGGGGGCCATGTCAATAAAACCAGAAATCATTTTTAAAGATGGAAGCTGGCTTCTCCAGACAGCAACTTCACCGGGACCATTGGTCCAGCATCCCCATAAGTAAACTGACTGAAACTGATTGAGGAGCGCAGGTTTATTTCTGTAGGCACTTTTAAACGACTGGATAGCTTCGAACTTATCGATCCCATGTCCCGCATCACCGTGGATCGCTCCTCCCCCGTTATGTCCAGAGATCACCATACTCGTCACGGCCTTATTTTGACCTGCCAGGGCAGAAAGTTCTCGGGTGAGAGAAGCCTGGTTGATCGTCTGCCCCGGTGATGGCATACGTTTGAATGTCTCTCCACGCGAACAGGCCGCCCGAGCAGCGGATTCAATTTCGGCGGTGGAATTTCTGGTGTCCAGGAAAAGAACGATTGATGATGGATTTACGGCCCTCGTACAGTTGAATGCATGCGCGGAAAAAGCCGGGAGCAATGAAACAGTCAGGATGAAATATTTCATGGCATCTTCTCAAGGAGTAAGTTTTTGAGCACCAACAGTTTATTTTTATCTAGATGAGGATATTGTTTTATGACGATTTCAAAGGGTCTTCTCATGAGCTTTGAGCAAAGAATATCAAGGTCCATCTGATCCATATTCATCAGGTCTTTCTCAAACCCGGCCTTGGCAAGCATCCCTTTCTGTATTGTTGGTGAGGGAAGCTCACCCGTAAAACTTTTATCCGGCTTGTTCTGATTGACGATATAACGCTTGTCCTCTTTCAGCTCTGATGGATCAATATCATCCCCAAAGGTCTCAACATAAATTTTGTCCTTCTCATCTTCACCAGCAAATGAAGAAAAAGCGAAAAGATAACTTATGCACAGAAGTAGTATTGAGAATTTCATAGAAAGCTGATCGGTATACTCACGATAAAAACAAAACTCATTTTAATGTCTAAACTTTCTACAATTCCCTGTTTATTTGAACGACACTTTTAAGTTTATTCTGATCAGTTTGTTTCACTCAGTTTTATAAGCGACTGAAAATTCTCCGAAATTAAACTTTCTTACACATCAAGGGTTGCATCAAAAATACCTGCAAGGCAGGCTTAAGGAAATCATAAGACAACACACCTAACCATACACACCAAGGAAGGTATTTGCATGAAGATGACGAAAAGAATTTTAACGACTGCGATCTTATCGGTGACTTTTGCTTTTAACTCGCAGGCCTCAGTTCCAACTGCCGCTTACACTTTTGATACCAATGTTAAGACCTACAATATGACTAGTGCTCAGGAAAAAAAGATCAGTGATGCCGAAAGAAAAATCAAGAACATCGTTGCTACGGATGCTTTCCGGAATGCGATCCTGAATCACACTTACAATGGTAAAAAAACTTTTGTGGATAACAAAGGTCTGACGAACGCTCAGATCTACGCAAAGATCCTGGCGGCCGCTGAGATCAAGTACCCGTCGAAAAACAATCGAATGGACCTTGGCGTGAAGCTCTACTTTGACAACAGCACTACGATCGGCTGGACGAACCCAAGCATCACGTACATCAATATGAATAAGAAGTACTTCAACAAGTACAACGCAAGTCAGGTTTCTAGCAATATGATGCACGAATGGATGCACAAGCTCGGTTTCGGCCACGCTGTGAACTACTCCACGAAACGTAACTATTCTGTTCCCTACGCTATTGGTTCAATTATCATGAGACTAGCGTCTAAGTTCTAAAAGGAGATTTTATGAAAAAGTTTATCTATTTAAGTCTGCTGCTGATTTCGACACAGACTTTTGCAGGAAATACAGTTGAATTTGATGAGGCCACTGAAATCAAGTGTGCTCAGGAAGCTGAGAGACTCGGATGCCAGAGCGACGATGATGACCACATGATGAGTTGCCTGCGGAAAAAACAAAATGCCCTGACTCAGGATTGCCGGGAAATGTTTACGATCAGATCAAATAACCAGTAAAAAAAGGCCCCACTCAAAAGTGGGGCCTTTTTTTATCTGCGTGTACATTTAAGTTTGTCAGGAATCATTTACAAATGAGATCGAAGCATGGCCTTCTTCATCTTGCGGATGAGCTGCCAATCCTTGTAATCCCGATAAGGAGTGAGATCCAGGTTCGCTGGCACCCGGTTTAAGACTCTCTTTTCGTCATCAGCACGTGCTATCTCAGCTGCCATGATCTTCCCCTGATAATCATTCCAGGCAAAACCAGTGACCTCAACAGCTTCTTTCTCGAGACGTTGGGCCAGCTGATGAGTCCGCAGATAACTCTTCTCAGTCAGCTTTAATTCATCAATCAAGGCCTTCTCGAACGCTTCGTGAAGAAGGAGAAAAGGAATTGTATGGAGCTTTCTTCCGTCAGGCATGGAGACTGGATCTTTAATCCCGCTATCAATGTAAAGCATCCAGGGTTTTTCTGTGGAATACCCTGCGAGATAAGGAATGTCATATGACTGAGTGAATTTCACTTTAAGTGTGAGCTCATCTCTTGCTTCGAGAAGATCGCTGTCTTTAAGAGTGACGTTCATCGACAAAAGATAAGCATCCCAGTTTCCACCAAGATCATTCACAATATTTTTTTGAATTCGCCAGCCAAGAGTATCTGCATTTTTATCCGAGAGACCAATTTCTTTAGCTGTGCGGACAATGGCACCATGGGCAATCCACAGTCCATCCACTGGTGCAGGGCCGAAAGTTGTCTCGAGGACTAAAGGAAGCTTATGAGAAAGAGTAAATTCATTTCCTACGTACGTGACGAACGAAGCTTGTTCTGCCCTCTTCACTTTGTAATGAGAAATCAGAGCTTGAACTGAATCCATCAACTGAGCTGAAGAATTTTCAGTCAGCACAGTTGGATAAGGAAGAATTTTTGAAAGACGCAGGTAGAATTCTCTTGATGCGGGAGCAGCGGATGACAAACAGAGAATAAAAATTAGAAACAAAACTTTCATAGAAAAAGACTAACAGAATTCATGATGAAAGATCCTGACAAATCCTTGCTTACCTAATGAATATAGTCTTCGCGTTAACAAACTCGCGGATCCCAAGTGCTGAGAGTTCTCTACCGTAACCACTATCCTTTATCCCTCCAAACGGCAGGCGAGGATCAGACTTCAGGAAGTCATTGATGAACACCCCTCCCGATTCAAAATGCTCCTCAGCGATTCTGCGGGCATTCTGAATGTCCCGGGAGAAGATACCTCCACCCAGACCAAATTCAGATTTGTTGGCGAGCTCGATAGCGTGTTTTTCATTCTCAGCTTCAATAAGACAAACAACGGGACCAAAAAGTTCCTCGTCAAAAGCTGCCATACCCGGTTTTACGTTCGTGAGCAAAGTCGGTGGATAGAATGCGCCCTTCTCAGAAGGAATTTCCCCCCCGTACATGAGCTCGGCACCTGAATGGATCGTTCTTAAAACCTGTTGATGAAGTTCATCCCGAAGCTCTATCCGGGACATGGGACCGATGTGACTGCCTTCATTCATCGGATCGCCGTAAGAATAGTTTTTTATCTCTGCGTAAACTTTTTGTTTAAATGATTGATAAACTTCTTTGACTGCGATCAGCCTCTTAGGAGAAATACAGCTCTGACCAGCGTTTAACATACGCCCCTGCACGAGTGTTTTAGCTGCGTGATCGAGATCGGCGTCCGCAAGGATAAGGTAAGCGTCAGAGCCGCCGAGTTCAAGAACAGTTTTCTTCAGACACTCACCTGCTTTCATCGCGACTTTTCTTCCGGCAGCTGTGCTTCCTGTAAGAGTCACCGCTCGGATCAGCGGATTTTCAATCACAAAAGAGACTTCATCAGAGCTGATAAGAAGGGCCCTGAATATATTTTTAGGAAGTCCTGCATCCTGAAAAATTTTCTCAAGCGCTAAAGCACATTTTGGAACCTGAGAAGCATGCTTCAGGATAGCACCATTTCCGGCGCATAAGGCCGGGGCTGCAAACCGTATCACCTGCCAGAAGGGAAAATTCCACGGCATAACCGCAAGAACTACTCCCAATGGCCTGTAGGACAGGAAACTCTCCTGCCCTTCTGTCTTGATGATTTCATTTTTAAGAAAGCTTTCGCCGTTTTCAGAATAGTACTTACATCCAAGTGCACACTTTTCTACTTCCGCGATGGATTCACGAAGTGGCTTACCCATTTCTTCAGTGCAGATTCTGGCCAGTTCTAATTTTTGAGCGAGCAATTGCTCACCGACTTTACCGATGAAGCGGCATCTGTCAGGGACTGGAGTTTCGCGCCAGCTTTCAAAGCTCTTGTGAACGGAATCTATGATCGAGGAAATTTCTGACAATGGCATTTTGGATTTCAAAAATCATCTCCTCAGGGAGTAACAAGTTTAGTATTCGATAAGTTCAAAACCACTTTTAACCTGAAGACATCATATTTTCATCTTCAGAATCAGATTAATAAGTTTTTCGGATGTTCTCAAGCGACTAATTTAAAAAGCTGTCAAAATTTCCAGAACCAGTTGCCACTGATCTTGAGGAATGAGAATGTTCATGGCATCAAGTTCAGTAAAGACTTTATTAAGATTGACTTGTTCGCGGATTAATTTCAAAAGATTGAATTGCTCCTGAGACAAAAACTTAACTTCCACACGATCTTCCAGCCTGTAACAGGCAATTCTCTCTTCACTATCATAATCATCCAGAGATAGCTCACTGTCAGAACCTTCTCTTTTAAGCCAGAGCCGGTAAATTTGAATCGGCGATTCAATCAGAACAAGATCTGAGAGATCAAACTCTCTGTCCATCATCTGTTCAGGAAGAATGGGATTGAGCTTTCGTGAGGCCTGATGAAAAAGTTTCCAGTACGTATTTTCAAATGAGGCCATGGCACAGGTAAGCTCATCGACATTTTTGATCTTTAAGAATTCCGGAAACTCATCTCCATATCCTGTGAGGTTTCTTAAAGCCGACGGGTGTGACTGAACATATTCATCACTGAGTGCCGTAAATTCATCGTCACCAAGGAGAAGCCATGCACCCTCGAAGTTTTTTCCCAGAGCTTCTCTAAGACGTAATTTATAATCAACTCGGTAAACATCCATCACCTGTCCTGGAGTCAGCGATCCTGCCGGCTTCATTTGCCTCAGGAATTCAGGACTCACTTCTAGTGTGCCAAGAACACCATCAAGAAATTTTCTCTGAAAATTATCCACGCCGCATCTCCTCAGTCAAAGTCCGTGCCTTTGTGGCTTCGGCCCTTAAAACCGGGAAGTCGGGTATCTCTTCATCCCATTCGACGAGGACAGGAACATGCAGTCCATTTCTCATCTTATGACGGTAGAGATCCCAGACGCCGGGCCACACCTGACAGGAATGAGTATCAAATAAATGAGTTCCCATATCACTGTAACCTGCGAGATGAATCTCAGCGATGGCAGAATCCGGAATGGCATCAACATAAACTTGCGGATCAAACTTATGATTTACAGAATTCACAAAAACATTATTGATATCGAGAAGAAGCTTGCAGCCGGAAGTTTTGGAGAGTGCCGCCAGGAAATCCCATTCCGTCATTGTCGACGTATGAAGATCAAAATAAGCCGACAAATTCTCAAGTGCTAAGGGCCTGCCGATAAAATCCTGTACCTTCTGAATTCGTGGAACAAGCCATTTGAGTGACTCTTCGTTGTAGGCGATAGGGAGAAGATTGTGAAGATTCCGGTTTTTGTGACCTGTCCAGCACAGGTGATCAGAAACAATGAGAGGATCAATGCGCTTATAAAGTGTCTTCACTTTTTTCAGGTACTCCAGATCCAGATCTTCCGAGCTCGCGATTGAAAGAGAAACTCCATGCAAGGACACAGGAAAATCACGGCGGATTTTTTCCAGAACCTGCAATGGTCTGCCTTCGGTTTCAAAAAAATTTTCGGTAATTCCTTCGAACCAGTCGACAGCGATCTCCTGCGGCCCCGTTTCCAGGGCCTTCAGAAGATAAGGAAAATGCTGATGACGTAATCCGACTCCGAACATTATCTTGAGGCCACTGTGCCTTTCTTATCAAGACAGTCTTTCTTCGTCATTTTCAAGAGGCCTTTGCCTTTGCATGAGTTGTGACCAGCGCAGCTGGCTTCTGCTGAACAGTTATTCTTTCCAGAACAGCTGTCTACTTTTCCATGGCATGCACCTTGTGCTTTACAAGTATTCACTCCGTAACACATAACCTGTTCGTCTTTTGGAGCGTCAGCTTTCTTAGCAGCGTCAGCAGCAATAGCTGATGCAGAACCAAGAAGAAGCGCAGAAAGTGCGAGAGCTTTGTTGTCGAATTTCATTTTTACTCCTGATGAGTTTAAACCCTTAATTGGGTCATAATTTTGATTGAATAAAGTCCCTTCATTTTAAGGGAGAATGATCTTATCATTCAAAATAATAACTTTGCCGAATCGTCTCGAGAAGAATACTCAGGTTTCTATTTCTGGTAAGCTCTTGGTAGTCTTTGCTCCAAGTTCCTTGAGATTCTCCATGCGGCTCGCAAGACTTCCTTTGCCGCTGAACATTTTCGCCCTTAGATTATCGAAAGATTCTCCCATTCTCTTTACGTGACCCTGGATCTGATCCATGTCATCAGACACACCCTTAAACTTATCGTAGAGTGCCCCTGCCTGACGCGCAATCTCGAGCGCATTCTTCGTTTGTTTTTCCTGACGCCAGAGACTTGAGACAGTACGAAGAGTGGCCAGCAAAGTGGAAGGGCCGACGAGAACAATATTTCTTTCCCATGCGTAGGAGAGTAATTCTTTGTCCTTCTGAAGTGAGAGCATGAATGCTCCTTCAATCGGAATAAAGAGCATCACATAATCCGGTGAAAGAATCTTATCAAGATTCTGGTAACTTTTAAGTGAAAGTCCTTTGATATGGGCATAAAGAGAATCAAGAAAAAGCGCGAGATCTTCTTCTTTCTGTTCGTTCACAAACCGCTCATAGGACACAAGACTGACCTTGGCATCAATGATCAGATGCTTGCCTTCAGGCAAATTGATGATCACATCCGGCATCTGTGTCTTACCTTCTTCATTTTTTAATCCCCGATCTTTCCCCTGAAGAGTGAACTCCTCACCTTCACGCAGGCCGGAAGCTTCCAATACGCGGGTAAGAATCATCTCACCCCAGTTCCCCTGAACCTTCACGTCCCCTTTTAATGCGCGCGTGAGATTTTCCGTTTCCACACTCATTCGCTGAGATGTTGAAACAATCCTCTCAATTTCAGAATGAAGCTTGAGGCGGTCTTTGGTGTCTGCCAGATGCATCTCTTCCACCTTGCGGGAGAATTCCGTCATCTTTTCACGGAAAGGATTCAGCATGATCTCCATGCCTTTAAGTGAATCCTCACGGAAACGACGGGACTTCTCTTCGAAAATTTCCCGTGAAAGGTCCTTTAGTTTGAGCTCAAGCTTTTCGCCTGATTCCTGATGAAATCTCTCCTGCAATTGGTATTTTTCCTGAAGAAGCCTGTAGTCGAGGATGAATTTTTGATTTCTCAGATGATAGAGAAGTGCCCCGATGAAGACACCAGCGATGGCAGAAAGAATCATAGTGGTCATTGTTTACCTCTCTTTATGATTATATCGTGCCTTCTTCCTATTTTGCCACGATGGTTTAAAATAAATCATGGCCAAGAAATCTCATGCCCTCAGTGTTGTTGTTAACCAGGACCTTGCCCGCAAGTTCGAGGAGGCTTCTCAGAAGAAATCAGACATCCATGATTTCGTCCGGGAATTCCTTGTTCAGTTTCTCTCTCCGGATACCAAGAAGGCCTACATCAAGGATTTGAAATTCTTTTTCGATTTCCTGAAATCCGGAAGTGTTGTCATTGGACACCCTTCTGAGATCAAGTCTTTTCACTTCCAGCTCTACCGCGATCATCTTCTTGAGCGTGGACTAGCCTCTGCGACGATCAACCGTCGTCTGGTCTGCATCCGCTCTTTTATGAAATGGTCCGTGGCGGCCCGTCTGATTGATCACAATCCTCTCGATACGGTCAAACTTCCGAAAGTTCAGACTGAATCTCCGACGGTGGCCTTTGATGATGATGAAGTTCTTCGCATGATCAATTCACCTGAAACTTCGACCCACAAGGGACGCACTCACCGTTTGATCATGGTTATGCTTTTTCATCTAGGCCTGCGTCGCTCTGAGCTCACGAATCTCAAGCGTCACCAGATCGTTTCAGATCGTGAACACTGGGTTCTGCGCATTCACGGAAAGGGTGATAAGACTCGTCTCATACCTCTCAATGCTTATGTGTACGAAGAAATCGGTGAGTATATTGCGCATTTAAAAGATGAAGGAATTGAACTTGGCCCCGAAGACTATGTTCTGCAGACAGAAATTAAATATAAGAATGACAGGCCTATGGATGGATCAACCATTTACCGGGTCGTAGACCGCTATGCCCGAAGCGCTGGTATCAATAAAGCTGTTTCTCCGCACTCATGCCGTGCTACGGCCATCTCGCACCTTCTCGACACGAAACAAGTTGCTATCAGAGACGTGGCGACTTTCGCCGGGCACTCCAACATCACAACGACAGAACGGTACGATAAGAGAAGAAAGAATCTCGAGAAGAGTGCCGCCTACCTCGTAGACTACGGCACAGAAAAGAAAAGTTCCTGAATTAAGCCGATCGCGATACCTGAAGTCCGTAATGATCACGGGCCAGAGTCTTCGAATAACCTACAAATTCTTCAAGTACTCGGGCAGACTCAGGGCTGCTTTTTTTCAACGTATGGTAGGAAATGAAGAGATACACTTTTTTATTCTTGAGAAAATCAAAACTCGACTCTACGTGGACATCAGACATGTTGAGTTCGATTCCATCTTCTTTCTTCGAAGAATAAAGAAGATTAAAAGCATACTGTGAAAGGTGCGATGAAAGCTCCGAAAGGCCCTTTCCAATGGAGTCCGACAAACACTTTGTATCGAGAATCAGGCGTACACGTCCACGGAATGATGGAGTTCTGAGAAAAGAATCTGAATCAAGAGAAAGGAGAAGTCCACTGGTCGTCAACTGCTCAAGGTTTATGAGTGTGGCACCCTGAAGGTCATCTCCGTGCTCCATGAGAACTTTTGACTTGAGACGGATACGGAAATCTCGACGGGGAAGTTTTCCCTTGAGGAGATTAACCAGGACGAAATCTTTGTATGTGGCCTGGTTAAAACATTCAGCGATGGCCATGTTTTTAAACGGGCCGGTTCCTGAGATAAAAGAAATATCCTGAGGCCCGAAAGGATCAATGCCACCGATAAACTGTGCCTGGTTCATAATAAATTTTTCGTAGATCTCGTACATGTTACTCTGGTGAACTTTCGATGAAGTCTTGATCCATACCGGGATATCAGCAAGTTTCTGAAGGCCTCTTTCGCGGGATTCGAAATCAAGCTTCAACATCTCGTCTTCAACCATCCGGGTTTTGATCACATCACATGTTTCGAAAAAATCGGCCCAGTGAAAAACCATGTTCCCACTTTCACAAAGTGAAAACTCTTCACCTAAACCAAGAGGTCGGTTCGGGTTATTGAGAAATGATGACGGAAAAAAGTTGGCGATATTCGTTAAATCAGTCATCGAAAATCCTTTAAGATGGCCGTGAAGTTGCTCATCTCATTCTATCGTGATCGGCAATTTTCGGGAAAAAAAGTAGCTCTCAACTCAGAGAGCGCACAATCTGGACAAAGGATTGATTTTCCTTGCGAAAAGCAGCGAATGAAAACCAGCTGAAAATAAACGAAATCACAAAAGGAATAAGAAGACTTAAACATATATTCGATATGGTTAAATCTACGGGTAGTTGCCTCTCAACAAAAATATCTGGCATCAAATCATGACCATACCTCTCAAGTAACTTGAGAGTGACGATTCCGAAGATTCCCCCCAGGAAAACAGTGAGCCCGGAGAGCAAAAGAGTGAATTTAAACGTGAGCTGAATGATCTTTTTCTGGCCCATACCGAGGATCCAGAAACTCATCAGATCCCGCTGAATCTTTGAAAAGAAAATCAGAAATCCACTCGTAATGGCAATGGCGACCAGAAACGTCATACTCACAAAAAGGAAGAGCATGACTTTCGTTTCAAGATTCAGCGACCACACGAGGGCACCATTCATTTTTTCCCAAGTCATCCAGTCAAAGGGAACTTCCGTTGGAGTTTCCATGATGGATTTTTTCAGGGATGCAGGTACGTCACCAAAAATGCGGAGCTGATTGATGCCTTTTTTACGGAGAAGATTTCTGACAAAGGATATTCTCGTCCAGGACTCAAACTCATCCACCTCAGGAATTTCTGTGTAAATAAAATCTGAAAGTTCAGTGGTTCCGAAACGAGGGATCTCACCCATCAGGGAATCAGTGACTCCAGGAACAATCATCTGAAACTCTTCCATGAACTTAAGCTGGATCTTGCTCGCGAGTTCGTTGGCCATGATCATGCCCGCAAAATCTTTTTCAGCAAGAAATTGCGGAATATCATCATCGAGTTCAATTCCGTGGATTTTAGCAGGCGCGATGAAATTTTTCTTCTTCAACATCACTTCTATTTCTATTTCTGAGTAATAACGTAGTCCGGCCTTTTGTAGTTTCTCTTTAATCCCGTCGAGAGATTCCGACGTGATCTCATGAAAGCGGAGGACGTGTTCACCATGAACACTTTTGGACCGCTCGATGAGGCCTTTCTGGAGGCCTCCCATGATTCCCTGGATAACCAGCAGAGAGAACGAAGAAATGAAGAGCCCGAGAACAGCAATAAACAGCAAACGCTGACGGGTTTTCGCCCGCAGGATATAAGTGAAAAAATAGCTAAAAAAAGGCCAGCTCTTCATGCTTAGAAAGTCCCCTAACCCTTAAAGATCGTAGAACTTCTTTTTATCAGCAATCATCATGGAAAGGAAAGGTGCAATCTGGTAGCGATCCTTGTTCACTTCCTTGGCAAACGTGCCCAGGCGGGTTGCAATCTGATCAAGGCCTTCCTGATCTGCCCAGCGCAGAAGTCCACCCTTAAACGGAGGAAAGCCGGTACCGTAGATCATGCCGATATCAACCGTGTCGGCCTTGTCGACAATCTTATCTGCGAAGATGTAAGCCGCTTCATTAACCATCGGAAGGAAAAGGCGCATCTGAAGAACTGATTCTTCTTTCTGAACTTTCTTGACCGTCAGAATTTTAGATATTTCCGGATTCTTGCCGGTGACTTTTCCTTTCTCGTCATAAAGGTAAAAGCCTTTGCCATTTTTCTTACCAAGAAGTTTTGCATCGTAGAGTTTTTGCGCGAGAGTGCTTGGAACAGCACGTTCTCCAAGGCCATCGTGCATGATCTTTCCAACCTTCACACAGACATCAATCCCAATTTCATCCATCAGGCGGCATGGCCCCATCGGCATCCCGAAATTAAGTGCTGCTCCATCGAGATCATCGACTGAAACGCCACTTTCAAGAAGGAAGCCAGCTTCATTCAGGTATGGTGCCAGGATGCGGTTTACAAGGAAGCCCGGACCATCTTTCACGACGATCGGAGTTTTCTTCGAATCAATAACCCATTTCAGAAGGGCCTCGACTGTTTCTTTGGAACATTTATCGTGCGTGATGATTTCCACGAGAGGCATCTTGTTCACGGGATTAAAAAAATGCAGACCCGCAAAGCGCGAGGAATCTACCAGGGCCTTGCTCATTTCCTGAATGGAAAGCGAAGATGAGTTCGACGTAAGAAGACAGTCCTTCTTTACATAACCTTCAACTTCACTAAAGACTTTTTTCTTGATTTCCATATTTTCAACGACTGCTTCTACAACAAGTTCTACCGATTTGAAGGCTTCAAAATTCAACGTAGGCTCAATCGATCGCATCTTCCTGTTAAACTCATCCTCAGACATTTTTCTGCGCTTGAGAGCAGAAGAAAAATTCTGTGACGCCTGCTTAAGTCCGAGCTCTAGAGCAGCAGGAGTGAGATCTTTCATGATCGGGGCCTGATTATTCTGGGCAAAGAGCCAGGCGATACCACCACCCATAACTCCGGCGCCGAGAACGCCACCTCTTCTCACAGAAGGAATTTTATCTTTGTTATCGAGCTTCTTCGACTGATCAGTCAGGAAAAAGATGTGCTGAAGATTTTTTGACTGGATACTTTGTGAAAGCTCAGCAAAACCCTGTTGCTCAAGAGCAAGGGCATCAGCGCGATTCTTACCAAACGCTCCTTCGATCACTTCGAGAATTTTCAAAGGGGCCGGATAGAAACCTTTTGAAGTTTCCATCACCTTCTCACGGGCCTTCTGGAAAATAATTTTTCGGGAAAGAAAACTCTCCATGGCAGCACTTTGAAATTCTTCTTTAAACGTTTTTTTCTTGCCGGTTTTTCTGTTCAGGAGATATTCAGGGGCCAGCTCTCTCATTCTTTCAGAAGGCAGGAGAGCGTCAGCAAGACCCATTTTGATCGCAGCTTTGTTCTTGACCTGTCGACCTGTCAGAACCATATCCAGCGCCGAAGTAAGACCCACCTTACGGGGTAGTCTGTATGTTCCACCGAAGCCCGGCAGAACACCGAGCATAACTTCAGGAAGTCCGAGTGCCGTTTTCGTATTATCAGAAACAAAAATCTTTTTGCACGAAAGGGAAAGCTCAAGACCACCACCAAGACAAACTCCATCTACGAGCGCAGCCGTTGGGATTTTCAGATCTTCAATTCCATTGAAGATGGGATGAGTTTCATCCAGGGCGCGAAGAGCTTCGGCTTCAGACTTCAATCCGTTAATGACGGAAATATCCATCCCCGCGAGGAACACTCCTGGCTTGTGCGAAAAGAAAATAAGGCCCTTAACCTTATTCTGCATTTTCGCCACTTCTTCAACGGCCGCCTTAAGCTCCATCAAAGAATCACGATTAAGTGTTGTCATGGATTTCTTTTCGTTCACGCCGAATCCAATCCATACGATGTCCTGGCTTACTTCAAAAGAGATATGCTGGTAGCTGCTCATAAAATATTCCTTAGACTTTTAAGTTTTCAATGATGACCGCTCCACCCTGACCGCCACCGATGCAAAGTGTGGCGAGTCCGTACTTCTGACGACGGCGCTTGAGTTCGTGAGCGAGAGTCACAACAAGTCGTGAGCCGGTTGAACCAACCGGGTGACCGAGGGCAATCCCTCCACCGTTGACGTTAAGTTTCTCGAGAGGGATTTCGCCGATGACTTCATCAATGCCCCATTTTGCTGAAAGCGATTTATCTTTCATGACTTTCATACATCCCATCACCTGAGCAGCGAAGGCTTCATTGATTTCGATGAGGTCCATCTGAGACATCTTCATGCCCGTGCGCTTGAGTACTCCGTGAGTCGCCATGACAGGACCGAGACCCATACGCTCAGGCTCCAGACCATGGAAGTGGTAATCCACCAGGCGAGCCATCGGATCGAGATTATATTTTTTCACGGCCTCTTCTGAAGCAAGTAACCACATCGATCCACCGTCCGTCAGAGGACAGGCGTTCCCTACCGTCACAGTTCCGGTTTCTCTTTCAAAATAAGGCTTGAGTTTGCCGAGCCCTTCTACTGTTGAATTACTTCTGAAACCAAGATCATCAGCAATCATCTTGTCGAGCTTCGATCCTGCTGTGATCGGAAGAATCTCTTCGCGGAACTTCCCTTCAGCTGTCGCTTTCGCCGCTTTATGGTGAGAGGCATTCGCAAACTCATCCTGCTCGCGACGTGAAATGCCGAGTTCTCTTGCGAGAGTCTCTGCCGTCTGGCCCATGTTGCGTCCGCAGAAAGGATCCGTTAGGCCCTGCTCGACGGCAATCACCGGTGCGAGAAAGTGTGGTCTGAACGTTGCGAAGATTTTCATCTTCTGCGCCGGAGATTTTGCTTTCATAAGCTCCATGAAAAAATCCGTCATCTGCTTACCGAACATGAGAGGCATCTGAGTCATGTTCTCCACACCACCGGCGAAGAGAAGATCAGATCTGCCGAGAGCAATTTTCACATACGCTTGCGAGAGAGCTTCCATGCCCGAAGCACAATTACGGTGAACGGTGTAACCGGAAGTTTTTTTATGAAGACCAGCTTCGAGTGCTATCACGCGGCCGACGTTGGGATATTTCGCCGGAGCTCCGGTGTTGCCAATAATGACTTCATCAATGCTGTCAGTGGGTAGAGCGTACTTATCCACTAGGTGGCGGATGAGATAATGGCCTAGGTAAGGAGCGGCGATATCTTTGAGCTCAGCTCCGGCCTTGACCTGAGGAGTACGTTTTCCATCGACGAGATAGACTGGTTTCATGCTTTCATCCTTGAAGAATATTATTGCTGTTATTTTAAGCGATCACCGAGCGTGAACGAAGACAAAAGAAAAATGGTCGGACTTTATCTTTTTGTGAATGAAAATGACGCAGATTTCAAAGGCAAAAACGCTCTTCTGGAAGAATTTTTTAGATCTCCTAGAATGAAAAGAAGAACTCTAACAAGGATTGAATAATGAAAATGCTTATCATGGCCTGCTTGCTTCTTGCGAACGTCGCTTTTGCGGGCGATCTCGGTCTTTACAATGACGGGGCAAAAGGTAATTACCATCTGTATCAGGCCGCTGTCGACGCGAATGGTACTGAGCGTATCTTCGTTCGAATTCCTAAAACGAACAAGGTTACAGAGTACTGGAAAACCTCCAGCGAAGAGCCACTCTATCGTAGCTACGACAGTAACACTATTGAAACTGGTTATATCGAACTCCTCGATGAAAACTCTGCTCTTCTCAATACAGGCGGCTGCACTTACTTCCTGACAAAAAAGAACCTCTGCCAATAAATTCCCTTTCCCCTGAAGTCCGCTTCAGGGGATTTTGCCTGCTGTAATTCCTCGGCCTTATCCCCCATTTAACCCCTCTTAAATTTTTTCATCGCAAAGGTCGAAGGAGACAACGAATCATTCATAGCAGACCACCGGAGGGTCATCTTCATGAAAGGAATTCTTGCTGTCTTCGCATTCATTCTTTTCACCCAACCCCTTCACGCAGGCGTTTTAAAGCTCGGTCAGTGGATCCCATGGTCCGTGATGCAGTCGAGTGTCGTGAATGACCTCACCGAGATTGATGAGTCCGGAGTTGAAGAAAATCTTTCACTCTCTTCACGTGGGCTTACTCCTTCCATCAAAAAAATTTCGTGGCACCTGAAAAGCACTTTGCAGGATGTTGCCGTGAACAGCAGCGGACTTTCTGGTCGCACCGAAAACCTGGCCTTCGAAGTTCTGCTCGAAGGCATCGCGATTGATCAGGTCGTGGTTCTCGAACAGGGCGGAAATGAAATCAGAGTCAGAGTGAGATCAACCTGCACTCCAGTTCAGTTAATCGTTCAGAATGTTTCTCTCGCAGTGGCCGCCTCACTCGTTCAGTCTGATCTGAATCTTCTCCCGAAGCTGAAAGAACTCAGTATATCCATTCCGGCCCAATCAATTTCCCTTTCGGCATTCAGCTGTAACGGCATTGAAGGTCTGGGAAAACTCATGACCGCAAAAGTGAAATCTTTTCTCTCTACTCCTGATGT
Source organism: Bacteriovorax stolpii (assembly GCA_945883845.1). Taxonomy (GTDB): domain Bacteria; phylum Bdellovibrionota; class Bacteriovoracia; order Bacteriovoracales; family Bacteriovoracaceae; genus Peredibacter. The sequence goes on from CAMCYI010000027.1 coordinate 27,355, forward strand.
TCTTTCTGAACTCGTCACACCATGGGCACAGGAAAGTCTCGTCTCTCTCTGGTCAGAAAGTTTTATGAAACTGAACCAGAACCTTCAAGGCCAGCTCGAAATCAGTGCCATGGAAAACCACGAGAAAGGGATCATGATCTATGCGGACTATCCGCTCCTTTCAGATCGCAATGTCGAACTTCCGGCCATTACTGATTCAGTTCTTTCATCAGTAAAACCACAGCTCATTATGTCCCGGAATGGTTTCAATGCACTCTTAAGTGACCAGTTACTGGCCCTCGTACCCAACAGCACGAACCTTCAAACCATCGATGAGTTTTCATCATTGATGAAGTCACGTTTCAAGCAATTTCTCGTCTGGCCGGATCTTCGCCGCTTTTCCTCCAACTCGCCTTTTCTTTTATCACTCGATAAATCCCGCTATGAACTTGTGACAAATTCGCAGACTGCCAACTGGCTTGGACTTCTTAAAATCAATGGCGTTCTCCAGGCCTCCATGGGTGGATCTCCTATCGACTATCTTAACTTTGGTCTCTCACTCTCGACGACCTTTATCGTTCAGGTGAAAAACAGCGCCATCGTTTTCAAAACCGGCCAGGCTTCCCTAAACATGGCCTACAGTTTCGGCGCCCTCTATCAGATGATTTTCAGACCTGATCAGAGAATCGCTGCCGATATTTTCAAGAACGCCATAGGCGGATTTTTTTCTAAAAAAGAAGTGAAGGCCGAACTTCCGGAACTCAAAGTTGGTAACCGTGCCTGGAAACTGCAAAACTTCCGCACACAAGATACGTTAATCACCATGGATTGGGAGTAACAGATGAAAAAGTATTTTCCGCATATGCTTTTTGGCGGACTCTTGTGCCTTCTCGCCTGGAGTGGCTGGATGATACCAGGACTCAAGACCGAATACTCTCTGGATCAGTTCTTTCCGACAGAACATACTCTCCTCAAAGGCCACGATGCGATTACGAAGAAATTTCGCCTCGAAAAAGAATCTCCGTATCTCTTTGTGATCGAACTTTCGGCTGGTGCCTGGGGTAAAAAACACAACATGCTGAGACTCAAGACTCTTACGTCTTCCATCGAAGAAAAAGACAACGTGAAGAAGATTCTTTCTCTTCTGCACATTGAAGAGGCCACTCAGGATAAGGAAGTGATGACCATCGGGAACGTCTTTGACCGTTCTCCGGCCTCATCCTGGGAAGAAAAGATTCTCGCTAATCCCCTTCTTCATCCACTCCTTGTGACAAAAGATCTGGGGGCCACACTTCTCGTCATCGAACCTCTGGAAAAAAATCAGCAGAAACTTATGGCCTTTGAAAATGAGATCCATGATCTTCTGAAACAGAATTTTCCGGATGCCATCATTCATTCTGCAGGAGTTCCGCTCCTTCAGACGAGACTCTCCCATCTCATTCACGATGAACTCGCAATCTTTCTGATCGGAACGTCCGTCGTCTTTTGTCTTGTCTTCATGCTGATTTTTACACACTGGTCAGCGATCCTCTGTTCGTTTCTTTGTCTCGCGGCTTCCAATATTTTTACTCTTGGCCTCATGAGTGCCTTTGGCATTTCGATGAATGCCTTGCTCGTCACACTTCCGGTGATCGTGAGTGTGTCAGTCATGAGTCTGCTCGTTCATAGTCTCCATCTCTGGTCTCAGCATCATGAAGAAGGAGATTTCAAAAAGAGATGGACTCTCGCTAGTCAGACATTGAAAGAACTTTTCCTTCCGAACTGCCTGGGCATAGCAACGACCGCACTCGGATTCCTTGCTCTCGCACCCTCAAGCATTCCCCTGATCGGCCAGTATGGTCTCGTCGTCGCCCTCATTCTCTCGTTCGTCGCCATACTCAACCAGGCCATGATGCTTGCCTGTCTTCCCTGGGTTGATCCCAGCATTCGCAACTGGTTTAACAAACCTGCGAAGTGGGCGTTGTCAGGGATCAATCGCCCTGTTGCATATCTTCTGCCGATGTTTGCGCTTCTCGGAGGCGGTGTGTTCCTCTCACAGAAATTAAATTTTTCGGCACGCCTTTTCGATGATCTTCCCCGCTCAGATGCTGTCCGTGAAAGCACAGAATGGATCGATAAATCATTTGGTGGAACACTTTCTTATGATATTCAGGGTGAATCAAAACTTGATGGCTTCTGGAAAAGTCCGGACGCTCTTCATCGCCTCGAAAAAGCAACTCAGGAACTAAGACATTTTGAAGGTGTTGGTCTCGCGATGAGTGTGCCCGACTTCATGCCGGAAGGATCTCTCGCAGGCCCGGCAGTTATCGCAGAAACATTTTTTCTCTTTACGCTTGCGCCGAAAAACCCTCTCGCACATTTTTTAACTGAAGATGGAAAGTCATTACGAATAGCTCTCAAGCTCCGAGACATCCCCGGGATGAAGCTTGAAGAAACAAAAAGAAAAATTCTCGACCGCCTCGATTTCATCTTTCCGGAAATCAACTTCAGCCAGGGCGGTCTCTCATCCTACGCCCATCCGATCAATAATGAAGTTTCTCACTCTCTCATCTATGATTTCTGGCAGCCCCTAGTCCTCATAGGGATCTTCCTCATCTTCATGTTCCGCTCGTTCAAATGGGCGGTCCTTTCGTGTCTCCCGAACTTTATTCCACCAGCGGCCCTTATCACGGTCCTCGCCTTCTCTCAGGTCGCTGTGAAACCCGGCATCGCTCTCATCTTTTCCATTGCCCTGGGGTTTGCTTTCAATAACACGCTCTACGTCCTGAGCCGTCTTCGCTCTCTCTCTCACGAGGAGAATGCCCTTGAGAAGACCATGCTTCAGGAAGGCAATCCGTGCCTCTTCGAATCACTCATTATGTTTGCAGGGTTCTCCCTGTTCATATTCTCAGACTTCACCATGAACCAAACCTTTGGAGGGTTTATGCTTTTATCGATTGTGGCAGGATTCGCCGCTGACCTTTTCTGTCTTCCAGCAATGCTCAAAGTTTTTCCGGGTCTCTATCGCCCGCAAAGAAAAACAAAGTTTAGGCCACTCACTATGACGGCCATGTTGGTATTCAGTATTTCATCAATCTCACACGCAGGAGATTCTGCGCAGGACATCTTGAAAAAATCCCAGAAGCTTCTTGATGCGAAAGATGACCAAGCAAAAGTGGAAATGAAAATCATTGAAGAAAATGGCGAAGTTAAAACACGTATGATCAATTTGCAGACGATGCGCGAGAATGGCTTTTCTGTCATGGCCCGCATTGAATCGCCTGCCGACATTAAGAACATGGCCTTCCTCGGGCAGGTGGATACAGAAGGTAACGAAATGCAGTGGATCTTCCTTCCTTCGAGCGGACAGGTCAGACGCCTTGTTACCGGTGAAAGCAAAGCAGGACTTCTCGGATCAGAAATCTCACCTGAAGACCTGAATTCCGAAGCGATCAAGTCAGCGTCGGTAAAAATGCAGAAGAGTGATGCAAAATTTCACTGGATAGAAATCACTCCGGCAAAAGGAAAATCTGACTACTCTAAAGTCGTTACCAAAATCTCAAAAAGTGACCTCCTTCCTCAAGAAACGCAGTACTTCGTTCAGACAAAATTGAAAAAGACTGTGGCCTTCAAGGATTATAAAAAAATTGGTCCAGTGTGGCGCGCGCATTCACTCATTGTAAAAAACCACATGAACAAACGCGGCACTGAAGTTTTACTGACAGATGTCAAAGTGAACGCGGGTCTGTCATCAGATGACTTTTCGCAATCGAGCCTTAAAGAAAATTGATGTGACATGGAGGAGTATGCTATCGTTGCAAAATGATGCCCGTACTCCTCCTCTTTATTCTTCTCCCGGTCACAGCATTCTCTGAATGGAAATTCAGTGGAAACGCGGGACCGTATCTGAACTCGCTGACCCTACCGACAACGACCGTTGCGACATCTCAGAAATCAGGACTCATGACCGAGCTTCGCCTGGATAACAAACTCAATTCCCATTGGCGCGCGAAAGCAGAATTTTTCGTACGCACAGATTTCATCGCCAAAGACAGTGTTGAAACCTTTCAGTGGAACCCGAAGAATCTCTACATCCAGAGAAAGTTTAATTCTGTTTTTATCAAAGCAGGATTTCAAACCATGGCCGTCGATGGCCCCGACATCGTGAACCCCGCTGACCTCGTCCATTCAAAAAACTGGGTCGATCCCACATCCCCTGTAACCTACTCTTCTCCGGGAATCTCGATGTCCCAGGAAATCGATAAATGGAGCTGGGAAGTCTTCTACATTCCTGTTCAGACAAAACCCGTTCTCCCAGGCGAGCACAGTCCCTGGCTCCCCCGCAAAAACCGTCTTCCTATCGAATCCTACGATACTGAATTCCGCATTCCCGATAATGTGCGCTATCAATATCTTGGCGACAAAGAAATCCAGCATGCTCTCAGGAATAATGTGGCCGTGAAACTTCAGCGCAAATCAGAAAACCTTGAGACTCAGCTCCTCTACTACAATGGTCTGTCTCAAAGTCCCTATTTGCTCACACAGGTAAACGCGAGCCTCATCTCCGTCGATCCCAAGCAGGTGCTTCTCGTTGACTCTCCTGTGCGCCTGATCCCGCTTTATTATCGTCATCAGGCCATAGCCGGTACCTTTACCCTTCCTCTGCCAAGAGGCTTCGCCATCAAAGGTGGAATGAACTGGCTCAAACCCATGAATGACCGTCGCGTTCCCGATGAAACCACCACCGTCGTTGGATCCTTAGAAAAAAATCTTGAAACTTCCATAGGGATGATGACCTTCATCGGCGAATACATCCGTCAGAAGCGTCAGGTCGAAACACAAATCAATTTCCTTCGATCTTTCTTTGAAGAGGCCATATCAATCGGTGCCCGCATTCCATGGGGTGAAGAGACGACATTTCTTGCTGGCGGAATTTTTGATCAGCGCGGAAATTCATCAGTGACAAAATATAGCGTAAACAGAAGACTCACCAACAGCTGGAGCCTTGAAGGTTCAACACAGTTTTTGCGCGGGCCAAAATCGACATTGATTGGTTTGTATAACCGCTACGACTCGTACCGAGTGGCAGCGGTCTATGCGTGGTAGATTAGTTGCAAAACGAAAAAAGCCCCCTGGGGGAGGGAGCTTTTTCGAGGAGAAACTCTACGTTCGAAGGAAGGTGTATTGTCTTAAAAGACGAACACCAGACCAGCGAACATAGAAAGTGATGTTGAGTTAACGATATCTTCAGCAAGTTCGCCGAGACGTCTCTGGTCCGGACTGTTGCTGCGGTTCTTAGCATTCTCGCCAGACATACCGAGGCCTTTAGCGAATGTACCCGTCAGGTTAAGACCTATCGTTCTTGTGATCATGATCTCAGAACCGAGCATGATTGATCCAGTCATGAAGTTAGCTCTATATTCTTCGTTACCGAAGTTGTTATAGTTGCCACCAGATGTATCAAAGTATCTTTGAGAGTTGTTGTTCTTGTACTTGAGGCTCGCCATGTTGTAGCCGAGACCCAGGCCAACGAAAGGACGGAAACGTCTGCCCTGAGTAATGAAGAACTTACCGTTCACATCAAAACCAAGCTTACCGTAGTTGATCTCGCGGCCTTGTGAACCGTAATCATCGTAGTAGTTGTTTGCATAAGAGTAGTCGAAACTATTGTTCGCGTAATCCTGAGTTGTCAGTTGAGCGTAGTTGATACCAAAGCCCATGCTGAAACGATCGTTGATGTTTGATTCAATACGAAGACCAGCAGCATCTGCTGTCAGGCTTTCTTTCTCACCAGAGTAATTAGTTACTCCGCCTTCAACGAGCATTTTGATTGTTTCGAAAGGCAATTCGCCCATTCCTTCTTTTTCTTCCGGAGCTTCAACAACAGAAACTGCGGCCGGAGCGGCCTGAGCAACAGCAACTTCCTGAACAACCGGAGCTGGTGCCGGGATAGCTGGAAGTTCTTCAGCGCGACGTTTGATATATTTGTCACACTCAACACCTGGGTTCTCTTCCATCAGACATTTGATCTTGTTGTTGTACTCAGCGATTTCTTTCTGAGCATCTTTTTTCTCATCCAGATATTCTTCTGTTGTCTCAGAAAGTTTCTCCGTTGTTTTAGAGAGCTCTTTAAAGCCTTTCGTCTTCTCTTTATTCAAATGAGATTCGTTCTTCTGTTTACGGATCTCAGACTTGATCTGCTCAAGCTCGCCGTCAGTGACTTGCTTCTCACGAAGGTAGCCATCAACATCGATCTGCTCGGAATTCACGAGCTGTTCCCCGGATTGGGCGTAGGCAGTGGCGAAGGTCAGGGACAATGCCAAAGCTAATAGAATATTCTTTTTCATTTTTCCTCCTCGAAAGGAACTTATAACCAATTTGGGCATGAACATATCCCATTAACGCTTTGCGGTGTTGAGGAAATAACGCTCAATGTAATTTTGACATGGAACCGAAATTTAGCGACTTAGAGTAAGACTTACGTATTTATGGGGTTTAAGAGCGGGTGACCAGAGATGATTAAGGAAAGTCCAAAATGTTATCAGATGTGAAAAGGGTTCGGGTTAACGTCTGCGGGAAGCGGCCCTCTGGACCTGGAATGTCTTGTAGGGTCTACCACCCCGATCGTTATTCAATAACTGATCGTAGCGTCTTATATACCCACCAATAAAGCTGTTCGGATTATCAACGAGGATGCCGGAAACTTTTTTTGTAAACGTGATCCCAAGAGTGATCGATACCGCGGTTACCAGAAGGTACTCGACGGCGGTCTGGCCTGTTTGGTTCAGCAGGGAAAGAAGACGTTTCATAGACCTATTATAGCCTAAACTCCCTCTACACCATAGCAGAGAGCAAGAAGTCCCAAAGCACGGTAGCGGAAGGGGCCCCAGTATTCAAAACCTTGGATCGTCTCATCGTCCTCAGCTATGTCCATAGGCAGACGGGCCAGCACAGGCGCCTCTGTCCGGCGTGCCTCACGAAGTTGACGAAGATCGAGGGTCACACTCAAGATTCCCTGAGGAGTGCTTGGAAGGGCCTCAAAAGGCAGTTCCTGAGCGTCCTTCTCGAAGGACTCTATCAAGGGCCTATCGTAGAACTCGGACTTAGACCCAGGTAGGTCAGGATAGGGACTTTGGTAAGAAACCATTTCATTCTCACTGGCCAGAACCCTGTAGGGAGTCAGAGAACCCAGGAGATCAGGGTCAGCAATAAATGTGAGTGCTGTAGGCGGAAACGGCGAGGCCATGCGTTTGACCGGAGTCATCTGGCTCTTCCTGAAAAGCGGATACGGAGAGCGAATCCCAAAAGGAACTTCGTCAGGAAAATGCGAGAAAAACAGGACACGCTCACCGGAGATCACTCCCTCAAAGCTTGCGAGGAGAAGGTTTTCGAATTTTTTCTCATGCAGCTGCCAGTACTGAACGGAACTCTCTTTATAGTCTCCGCCTAAGAGCAACAGCCTGCGCTTGAGCTGGGTTGTGAGGAGGAAATCATGGAGCCTGTAAACCGGTGAGAGTAAGCGGAAAAAATAAAATGGAATTTCTTCCGGGCCCAATCTCGTTTTTAGTTTTTCTTCTGCCGTCACGCCGAGGAGGTGCAGGAGTGCAGAAAATTTGAGGTCTTTCGAGACAGCATATTCGCGGTTGATGTATTCGCCGAATTTTTTATAAATATCTTTAAACCACTTTGGACCCTGAAGATCAAAGCGTACACCTTTCGGACGGAAACAGGATTCAAAGCACAGCTGCTCGAAGCGCTTCATCTCTTCCAAGAAAAATGCATTAAAAACTTCAGGAGATTCAGCGAGAATCGCCTGCAGTTCTATTTTTTCCACGAGCTCAGGAAACTTGCGCAAAACTTCTCTGAGATTTGCGAAAGGGCTTTTGCCAATGATAAGTCTCGTCTCCCCCATCACAAAATGGAGACTTCCCGGAGAAAGAAACTGACGGAGATCGACGAGCTCAGGAATTTTATAAGTTGTCCCTAAACGCAGGAGGGCCTTGATTTCCATCTCAGATAAAAAGTTGGCGGGAAAACTGTCTGCTTCAAAACGATGATCTCCAATCAGAAGAGTTGAGCGCTTGCGGGAAAGCGAGACTATCCCTCTCATGAGAGACATGAGATTGAGACCTACGAGAACTTCCTGATAGCGGTTCTTCAGCATGAAAGAACATCCTTCCTTATAAGGGGATACTGGGCGGAAACTTTTAATATTTTATCACGGGAACTGCCAATAGGTAGGGGTAAGCTCATCCAATTCAGGAAATCCAGAGCATTTTTGACTTCTGTCATCGATCCGAGGTCCCGCGCCAGATCAAATTCTGTTGAACGGTGATGAACCGGGCCGCAGGAAATCATTTCAGAACCAGCAACCAAGGGCTCCAGAAGAGAGTGGACACTGACACCGAAACCTCCACCTACATAGGCGTGGCCAAAATCACTGTAGAGTTCACACAGCACGCCTTTTTTATTTAAGACGTAAGCTGATGACTCTCCCGGAAAATTTTCTTCCATGAGAAGTGGTGAGCGACCGTAATCTTTTAGAGATTGCATCATCTCGTTTAAAATATTTTGTTCGAGCTGATGGGGAACGACCAGAATGAAAAAATCCAGGGGAAGGTTTTTAATGAGGGCCATGTCCACGGGCCAGGCATTTCCGATGATAAGGCGTTTTTCACGAGGGTACTTTTCGAGTGTTCTTTTGAGCTGAAGATAAGATGAAAAAAAAATTTCAAATTTTTCATCTTTCATTTTTAAGCGTCTCTCAATCTGTTCCATCCGGAAATCGAAGGCAAAACCTTTGAGGCCTAGAGTCTCGCCAAGGGTCTGGTCACTTTGAGTGGCGTAGACGAGGTGCTTAGCCGCTTTGAGGAAGCTTGTTTTATACGTTGAAATTGTTTTTCCCAGAGAGCGTTCTTTCTTGAACGTGACCCATACCATCTTCAAAGTATGTCCCGGACGTGCGGACCAGAAGAGGAATTCGGGAAAGAGATCATAGCGAACAAGAATGAGCTCAGGTGAAGTCACCCAGGCCGAAAAACTTTTACTAAAGCCGAAGCTTGCAATCGGATAGCGCAGATAGCGAAGTTGAGTCGGATGTTTTGATGCGAGATCGAGTATAGCTTTCTCTACACTCGGTGAAAAAAAGACGAGTTCAACTTTTTTCCCAAGTGTCAGAGCATCAGCGATCAGGCTCGCTACCTGCTGGAACTCCCCTTCACTAGAAAACTCAAAGGCCAGGTCGGCCTTTTCTTTTGTCTCAGAAAAACTGCGCGAGCCGTTCTCAGAAAGATTCTTTGCTTCAAAGCTCAGGCGTTTTCGCAGCGGTGGAAGCCAGAAGAAAAAAGACGTGGAAACAAAAGTCAGGATGTAATGGATGAACCAATAAAGAAAACTCATAAGGCCCTTCCCAGGACCAAGAGAGATGCATCGAGGACTTCTTTCACCTTGATCTCTTCCATACAGTAGTGACGATCACGGTAACAGTCTTTTGACCCCGTCGTTGAACAGGGCTTGCACCACAGATCCCGGGAGATCGTGACAGAATCTCTTCCGTGAGGTGCAAATCCAAAACGCGGATCCGTCGGTCCAAAAAGAGTCACACACGGCACACCGTAGGCCTCTGAGATGTGATTCAACCCGGAATCATTTCCGACTGTGAGTTTTGCACCCTTGAGGTACTCCATGGATTCAATCAGGGATGTTTTTCCCTGGAGATTATGAACACGGTCACTTTTCAATGTATCGAAAACTTCACAGAAATTATCCGCAGGCCCTGCGAGGATCACGATATCGTTATCTGTTTTCGCAAGAAGCTCTCGCACGAGCTCCATGTAGGAATCAATGTGCCAGCGCTTGTATGTGAAAGATGCACTTGGTGCCAGAGTAATGTAGGGTCTCGTAAGTTTTTGCTGGACGTGCCCGCCGAGTGACGTAAGTTCTCCGTGAGGACCTTTACGAAATTCTTCTGTGCGTCTGACAGCACGGGTATCCTGAAAAATGGCTTCAAGGTCTTTGAGAATGCGGACAACCTGAGGTTCAACAGAAAAGAACTTCTTTAATTTTACACTGCGAATTTTAGTCAGAAGAAATCTTTCCCAGCGACGCTTATCTATGGTGAGTGCAGGAACCATAAAGAAAGAAAAACGCAGGCGCAGGGATCTCAGTGTGGCATGGAGATCAATGATCAGGTCCACAGGATTCTGATCATCTACCACTTCGATTTTTTTTATGAGGTCACTCCACTTCTCGCCATTTTTGCGGTCGAAACCGATGACGGTTTTTACACCTGGGTGGTTTGTAAGAAGTGATGTGAATTCCTGTGACGTGACGAAACTGATCGTCAGATCATTTCCAAGAAGCGAATGGAGCCAGTTGATAGTGGCAGTAGTCAGCACCACGTCTCCCATGCTGGAGAAGCGGACGAGGAGAATATGCATGTCTTGATTATAAAAGGAGAGAAAACTCTCCGGCAAAGAATAAAACTAGATTTCCATAGGAATGAAGAGAGAGTTGTCTTCGATCTGCTTCTCGTAGTTCTTCCTGTTGTAGTCGTCCCGCTGTTTCTTAAACTGCTGCCATTTTTTCTCCCCCATGATGCGGGAGAATTCCTGCTCACGACTTGCCTCGAGGTCCAGTAACTGACGTCTCTGCTCAATTGTCGGCTCACCACTTCCAAGGATGAGCTTATCGGCTTCTTTGTAGAAGCTCTTTTTCACCTGTTCGATCTTCTGGAGGTCTTCCGGTGTGAGTTCGAGCTGATCCTGGAGAATGCGCTCACGATCCTCGCCCACTTTTTCCACGACAATTTCAAAGGCCTTTTGATCGAACTCGAGCATCGGAGTGGGAGCACTTCCACTTACTGAAGGAGTGGCCGTCGTAACCGGGGATTTTTGGGCGTCCCGTTTGTTCTCAGGAACACGAACAAAAATTTTCTTTTCCACGATGCGAGGTTCGTCATGAGCTTCAATAATAGTTCTTTCAACATGGGGTTTTGAAACTTCATTCCAATAAAAATATCCGAGAACAATATTGGCAAGAAGACTTAAGCCGAGCACACCTTTCATCTATTTCCCCAGGAGCATCGCCGCTTCTTTGGCGAAATACGTGAGGATGGTATCCGCACCTGCGCGTTTGAAAGAAAGGAGAGTCTCAAGAATTACTTTATCGTTATCAATCCAGCCGCGCTCACTCGCCGCTTTGATCATCGCGTACTCGCCACTCACATTGTAAGCGGCAATCGGCAGGTTCGTGGCCTGACGAAGACGATAGATCACATCGAGATATGGAAGGCCAGGCTTCACCATCAGGATGTCTGCACCTTCAGCTTCATCGAGGGCCGCTTCACGAAGGGCCTCGCGGCCGTTAGCAGGATCCATCTGATAAGTTTTTTTATCGCCTTTTTTAGGAGCGGAATCGAGAGCTTCACGGAATGGCCCGTAATAACCGGACGCATACTTTGCGGTATAGCTCATGATGAGAGCATTGTGATGACTGTTCTGATCGAGTGCCTTACGGATGAATCCTACGCGGCCATCCATCATGTCTGAAGGGCCCACAATATCTGCACCGGCATTCGCTTCACATATTGCTTGCTTCGCGAGAATTTCCAACGTCACATCGTTGAGAATCTCACCGGTCTTTGTATCAACGATGCCATCGTGGCCATCAGATGAATACGGATCAAGAGCAATGTCGGCCATGACCAGCATGTCTGGTAAGGCTTCTTTCACGGCACGGATGGCCCGGGCATTGAGTCCCTGGGGATTATAAGCTTCGCGGGCATCAGCTGTTTTAAGATTGTCCTCGATCGCAGGAAACAAAGAAACGCATTTCACACCCAGGGCATAAAGCTCACGGCATTCCTTCACGAGTTCATCAACGCTGAGACGAGACTGACCAGGCATGGAATTAATCGCGATCCGACTGGATTTTCCTTCGATCACAAACAACGGTGCAATGAGATCATGAGGAGTGAGGATATTCTCTCTCACCATGGACCTGATCACTTCGTTACGGCGATTTCTGCGCGGGCGAATCATCATAAAATTAAACCTTCTGCATGGATTTAAAAACGACTGCGTACATCTGGATCTGTTTCATCATACTCGCTAGACCGTTCGAACGGTTCATGGATAAGTGTTCGGTAATCCCGACTTCTTTTAAAAATTCTGGTGGAGTGGCAAGAATCTCATCTGGTGTGGCGTCGGAATAAACGGATGTCAGAAGACCCACGATCCCTTTCACGAGCAGGGCATCTGAATCACCGTGGAAATAAACCCGACCGTCTTTGAATTCAGGATAAAGCCAGACCTGGGACTGGCATCCCTTTACTTTGTATTTATCATCGCGTTTGTCTTCCGGATAAGGGGTCAGTTCCCGGCCCAGAAGGATGAGCTCTTTGTAGCGATCTTCCCAATCACTGAACTTCATAAACCTATCTTTAATCCGAGTAACCCTCTCAAGCATCAACACCTAACACCTCACAATGCCGAGAAGTATCCTCTGCTGAGCTCCCTTAGTCAAAATACCAATAAAATTCTTTGTGCATTTTTAAAGTTTTGCCCCCCTGCGCCGAAAAAGGTTAAGTACCAAAGGAACCTGCATGTCCCTTTTTGATCTAAAACCACTGACGGATGACACCATTCAAGACTTGGGCCTCGATGCTCATGAGCTGTGGCACCTAAAAATTGGTGACCAGCACTTTGGTCCTTTCGAAACACTTTCCCTCCGCCACTACGCTTACGATAACAAAGCTGATTTCGACGGTGCTTTTGCGACCAGAATGGACCAGGAAAACTGGAAATATTTTCAGAACATCGAAGATTTCAAAGATATTTTTGTAGCTCCGCCTCTTCCGGAAGAGGAAGGGCCAGGTGAATGGTTCTGGATCCTCGAGCTGGGAAAAGTTTCAGCTCCGCTTTCTTTTGAAGACATGGAAAAGAAAATTGAACTCGGCCTCATTTCATTGACGGATGCCGTTTCAACGGATGAAGGAAAGACCTGGGAAAAAATCTTCCACATGGATGTTTTCTCTCACAAACTTCACTCGGGTAAAGAACTTCCTCTGTGCCCCAAAGATTCAGATTTCCAGGAAGCAAAAGTCAAAGTGCTCGAGAAAATCGAAGCACGCGCTCAAGCCCAGGCCAGCAACCAGGAAAACATGTCTGGCCTTGCTTTCCTCGGACAAAAAACAACACAGCTCGTGGTTTTAAAAATTGATGAAATCAAGATCGAGTCACTTCAGGAAACTGAGATTTCTTCATCGATGAAATGGGCCCTACCCTCCATTGGTGTAGGAATGGTGGCCCTCGTGATGTCCGGATATTTTTTCTTCGGCGGCCCGAGCGAAGAGGCCTACCTCATCACAGAGAATGACTTCCAGTTAAAGCGTTCGATCAGCGGAAGTGCTGCGAACTATGACAATGGAAAGAGAAATTCCCAGCGTCGTCCGAGTAGTGTGAAGCCCTTCAGATCGCAAAGATCAAATCTCACGCGCAATGAGTTCCAGGAATCAAGCTATCCGACCCATATTGAAACTCATCAGGAAGTCGACGAGCGCGATCCTCAGATCGAACAGGCCTTTGAAGAGCAGCCGACAGCTCCGCAGACTGAAGAGTCACTCGTTCAGAACACACAAAACCCGGATCAGTCGCTTGATGCGGCCATGAACGGGAACACCGTGCCTGCTGAACAGCCTCTGGAACAGCCTCAGGTTGAAGAAGTCTCGGATTTCTAAAAAAATCTCCTAAAAAAACCTCGATTTCTAATAAATGGGTTAGACGCATTTTCGCGGCAAACCTATAATCATGGCGTGAATCCAATCGAACAGCTTAAACAAAAATTCCGCTCACCAGAAACTCCGGGGAGCTTGTTTCTCTCTTTTGAGGGCGTCGAAGGCTCCGGCAAAACGACGCAGATTGAACTCTTAAAAAAATTCCTTGAAGGTAAAAATCTCCGCGTTCTCTCCTTGCGTGAACCTGGTGGCACGACTTTCGGAGAAAAGCTTCGCGAAGCCGTTCTTCAAAGTAAGTACTCACTTCATCCGCTCGCTGAAGGACATCTCTTCTGTTCCTCGCGTGCACAATTGCTTCAGGAAAAGATCTTGCCGTTTCTCCTGACTCCAGGTTCAGTTGTGATCCTTGATCGCTATATCGACAGCTCGCTGGCGTATCAGGGCAAGGGCCGTGGCCTGGGATACCAGACCGTGCTTGAACTCCATCAGCATAATCCCCTGAACCTGCTTCCCCACCGCACCTATTTTTTGGATATTTCTTTAGAGACTTCGTACGAGCGCCAGGACAAGCGCGGGAACGAAAAAGATTATTTTGAATCTGAGAAAAAAGATTTCCATCAAAAGCTCATTGATAGTTACCGCGAACTTTCAGAAATTTTTCCGGACAGGATTCTCAAAGTGGATGCTTCAGTTTCTCCTGAAGACATCACAAAGACTCTCCTGACAGACCTGGAGAAAATTCTCCCATGAACATCAAGGACATCCTCTTAAAACGGGCCGAAGCCGGCACACTCGCTCATTTTTATATTGTCGAAGGCAGAGACGCTTTAAGTTTCGTGCACGACTTTGTCCGTTGCTACTATCAGCAGATTGAGGGCCATAAGCAGAGCATCACTCACCTCCAGGATCATCCGGATGTCCTCGTTTTAGGTAACGTCTCTGAGACAGAAAAAAAAGTATTTGCTGACTACACCGTTCTCGAAGCCGAAACGGTAAACCGATTCTTCGAATACAAATCAGTTCAGAGCAAAAGAAAAATCGCCGTGATCACTGAAGGTGAGCGCATCGGGAATATTGTCGCGAACAAGTGGCTGAAGCTTCTTGAAGAACCAACCGGAACTTCCACGATTTTTATCCTTAATGCCTTTGAACAAAAACTTCTGCCGACCATTCATTCCCGCGCCA
>CAMCYI010000028.1 GCA_945883845.1 Bacteriovorax stolpii
ATGAGACTTCACTAAATGCCGGATGATTTCCGGAAATTCAACAGCACCTTTCCGCTTATCAAAACTTCCGACGAAGGCGATTTTCATTTCGTTAGCGATAAGACTTTTTTTATTTCTGGCACTCTGGAATTTTTCGAACTTTTCATTTGTAATGCCATATGGCTGCATAACAATCTTATTCTCCGGAACACCAGCTGATCTAAGGATGTTTTTATCAGAGTTGTTGGAGACGTTCACGAGGTGAGCGAAATGGATCCCTTTAAGAGACTGGTTGATCCTCTGATTCAGGCGCAAATTTCTGACGGGACCTTTTACAAAATGTGAAATGAGAGTTTTGAAACCCGGAAACCTCGGGAGGCTGAATTTTCTCAGATGAAGTTCCAGAAGAACGTTTCTGGCAACGAGGAGAGTTTTGACTTCAGCTCTGAGATCAAAAGGCAAGTAGATGGCCTCATATTCGATCACATCATAGTTTGCATGATGTGAGAGGATGTATGACTTGAGATACTCCGGAAAATAATCAATTCGCCATTGCTCGTCGAGGAATGGTTTATCGTCTCCGACGATTTCATTGATACCGACAAGGTCAACCACATGACCAGCTCTGCGGTAAGTTTCAGCGACCTCAATGTATCCCTTAGGACCACCGAGGCTCTTTTTCAAAGGGAACTGGCAGCACATGAGAATTTTAAGTTTACGCATTTAATAAATCCAGATAATAAAGGTCGGCTGTGCAAAAATTGGATTGAGAAAATCCAGAACTCCTGTAAATTTAAAAAAACTGGTTAATCCATTTTTTTGAATCATTCTTTCATTTTAGTTCATCTGAAAAAGAATGGTAGGTTGAAAAGGAACCCGTGCTAAAAAAACAATTGAAGGCCTTAATACTTGGAGTCTGCGGACAATCTCTTGGCGCACAAATCATTGGCCGCATTCAGCTCAGAAAACAATCCGTGGGTGAGCAAAGTTTTGCCCAGGAAGGTGAGGACCGCCTCCTTGCCAATCTCCTGAAGGACCAGCGGGATGGCTTCTACGTGGATATCGGTGCCCATCATCCTTACTGCCTGTCCAATACGAACCTCTTTTACCAGCGTGGCTGGCGAGGGATCAACATTGATGCTAATCCTGAGTGCATTAAGCTTTTTGAAGGTCGGCGCGATGGTGATACGAATCTTTCTGTGGGAGTAGGTCCCGTTCCAGGTACATTGAAGTTTTATAAATTCAAAGAACCCGCATTGAGTAGTTTTGATGAGAAATTATCCCGCGCCAGGGAAAAAGAAGGAAGAGAGATCGCTGGGATTATCGACGTGAAAGTCCTTCCCTTGTCTGAGATTCTTCCTGCGTACGTACCCTCCGGAAAAAAAATCGATTTCATGAACATTGATGTGGAAGGACTGGATCTTGAAGTGCTGAAGTCCAACAATTGGCATCACTACAGACCACGCTATATCATGGTCGAGTGCCTGGGCCTCGAGCTTGAAAAATTATCCAGCGATCCGATCTACGCTTACCTCAAAGAACAGGGCTACGCCCTTCATTCGAAGCTCGTTAATTCCTGTCTATTTTCTGATTCGCGGGTTTAAAAAGATTTTTTTCGTACTGTCCGGCGTTCTGGATGAACATTTGCAGAGCGAAGAGTGCTGTCATGACATAACCTGCGAAACCGTCTCTGTAGCCCTGATGTCTCAGGTAATAACTTAAGAAATACCTGATAGGATCGAAGACGACTTTCGCTGCCGTCATGTCTGGAGAGTTATTGTTCTGAAGTTCCAGCTCAAAATCCCGCATGATTTTTTTACAACGATCGAGGACAGTGATACCCGAGTTGTGAATCATGAAATTTTTGAGTGTTCCCAGAGATCCTTTTGTCACAAAAGATTCATGGATGTTTTTTAAATCGTAGGAGCCTTTGCGACGGTTGGTGAGTCTCACTGGATGATCCACGGACTTGCCGTAGTGACAGAGCTTGCCCATGAAAATCTGCTTCCGGGGAATGCGATACGCATCCTCCGTCGGACCACCCGCAAGAAGTGATTTTATTTCCGCCTGAAGATTTTCATCCAGGTATTCGTCGGCATCGAGGAGGAGAACCCAATCGTGCGATGCTTTATCGAGGGCAAATTGCTTTTGCTTTCCGTAACCGGGCCAGTCGTTGTGTATGAACCTGGCCTTAAGGCCTTCTACGATTTCTTTTGTGCGGTCAGTGCTTCCACTGTCCACAACAATGACTTCGTCCGCAAAAGGCACGGACTTCAGACAGGCACCGATGTTATTTTCTTCGTTTTTCGTTATGACAACGAGGCTGAATCTGTTCTTACCTTCCATGAATCTATTTTAAACTATTTTTTCAAAGGGACATGCTAAAATATGCTCATGCATCCGAAACATGTACTTTCCATTGTTCCACGCCTTCCACCACGAGTGGATGGAGTAGGTGACTATGCTCTCGTCATGGCCCGGGCCATGAAGTCGCGCCATGACGTCGAAACGACTTTTGTCGTCCTCGATCCGGCCTGGAGTGGGGCAGACCAGATTGAAGGCTTCAGTGTTAAGAAAATTGGCTCAAGAGATCAGGCGAGTTTGATAAATTTAGTGGGACATCTTCTCACACCTGAGTCAGCAGTTCTCCTTCATTATGTTGGCTATGGGTATGCGAAGCGCGGGTGCCCGGTCTGGTTGCTCCGCGGACTGAGTTCTCTCAAGAAAGAGCGGCCCTTCAAGCTGGTAACAATGTTTCATGAACTCTTCGCATTTGGACCAGTATGGACGAGTCAATTCTGGCTTTCTCCCGTTCAGCGCTACA
Source organism: Bacteriovorax stolpii (assembly GCA_945883845.1). GTDB lineage: Bacteria > Bdellovibrionota > Bacteriovoracia > Bacteriovoracales > Bacteriovoracaceae > Peredibacter. The sequence continues at coordinate 2,804 of CAMCYI010000028.1, forward strand.
TTGTCAGAAAACTCTCAGTTCTTAGTGATGAAAAACTCACCAGTCTTAATCTCTATCAGAGGATGATTGGGGCAAAGTATTCTCAACCTGTGATCTCTAACATCGGAGAGCCAACGGCCGTGCTTCCGCTAAGAACGCGAAAAAATCAGATTGTGATTTTTGGAAGTCCTGGTCCGAGAGAGCGCGTGTACCAATTTTCTCGGGATCATCTCGAAAAGCTCTGTCGCGTGTTCAGTATTTCAACCATCATTGATGTTGGTTCCCCGGTTTCAGTTGAACTTCCTGTTATTTCCGGAGTGAACGTTGTGAAGAAAGGTGTGCTCGGAAAAGATGAGGTCAGTCTTATCCTCAGTGAATCGATGATTGGATTTTTTAATTACCCATCAACCTATATTTCGAAGTCCGGCATCTTCGCTGCCTACTGCGCCCATGGTGTATTACCGGTCGGACATTTTTATCCTGATCAGAAATCTGAAGAGGCGATCGAAGGTGAAACGTTTCTTTTCGCTGACCATATACCAACTGACTTTTCTCTCAAGGACGCTGAGAAAATCGCAGCCGGGGCCTTTGCCTGGTATCAGGGGCACAGGTCTGAAGTCCATGCTGACCAATTTTTCCGGAGTCTGAATTAGATGGCAAAACAAGTTACAGAGATTCGCGAGCTCACTGGGCTGCGTTTTTTTGCTGCCTTCCATGTCGTTCTCTTTCATCAGCTCTTTCTGCTGGGTCCAGCAAATGCGGAACTTCCTCAATGGGTGAAAAATATCATTTCTCACGGGGACGCTGCTGTGACTTTTTTTTTCATCCTTTCCGGATTTATTCTGAGTTACGTGTACATTGAGAATGGTCAGCTCAAAGGAAACAATAAAAAATTTTTCCGGGCGAGATTCAGCAGGATTTATCCGTTATATCTTCTGGGCATTGCCATGGACCTTCCACGCGGCATCTTGCAGTTCTTATCGGATAATACTCTTGCCGTGGCATGGGCGAAGATTCTTTTCTCTCTCATCGGACATGTGACGATGATTCAGTCGTGGATTCCGAGAATCACACCATCTTGGAACCCCCCGGGTTGGTCTCTCTCCACAGAAATGTTTTTTTATCTTTCGTTTCCGTTTATCGCGCCTGTAATTTTTCGCCTGAATAAAACGAAGCTGCTTTTTATCGTTTCCTGGATTCTTCCGGCCCTGATTTATCTGTTACTTTGGAAAGGAGCAGGGATGGATGTCGAAGAAGGTCAGCTTGCTACATTCTGGCGTTCTTTTCCACTTCTGAGACTGACGGACTTCATCGCAGGTATCTGTTTGGGTAAATGGTTTGCTGAAAGAAACTCAGAAGTGACAATTAAGTCTCAAGCGACATCATCAATATATTTCTGGTTACTTCTTATCTGTGGAGTCGTCGCTGTTGCTGTGAATCCGGAATGGCCGAGAGGGATCTGGGTCAGACTTGTTCTTCTGCCGATTTTTACAGGCATGATCTACATCCTCGCAAAAGGAAAGATCTGTGGAAGTGAGCTTTTTACAAACTCTGTGAGTCATTCATTAGGGAACGCGAGTTACGCACTTTATGTTCTGCATGTTCCCTGGCTGTTCTATATGAACCATCTGCGTTCATCATTAGGAATGGAATATGGGGTCGGATTTTTTATTCTCTATCTCTCGACGACAGTTCTTCTATCTGTCTTCGCATACAAGTACATTGAAATGCCCGCGCAGAAATTTTTCCGAAGAAGTTAAGGCTTACGCCAGATGGTCGTTTCGCCGTCAAAGCCGCGGCTGCAGTGAACGACAGGCCAGTTCTGAGGAACTCCCCATTCTGCTCTCGGCATCCAGTTGGAATTATCAACTAGAAGCAGGCCGCCTTTTTTGAGCTTCGGCATGCCCGCTTGAATGCAGGCCTGTCTATAATGACCGTCCACGATGATGAAGTCGATACTTTCATTTTCAAAATCATTGGCGACAGCAACGTAATCTGGAACCTTGTCGTACTTAACTTTAGTTGGTTCAGTGATGGGATGATTGAGAGGTACAAATCTGTAATCGACATTCTTGAGATCAAGTTCGTTCAGGCGGTTCTTCACATAACCATGCCATTCTTTGTTATCTTCAACACTGGTGATGCGCTTGAGGATTTTTGCGAACCACACTGTGCTTCGGCCGCTTCCCCATTCGATAGCTATTGTTGATGCTGGTAATTCTTTCTGACAGTACTTGATTGCGTCGAGAGAAATCCACGGCTCATGAGGATGAATTCGACGATAAACTTTTCCTGCAATTCGACGGACGAGTTCGCCCGGGTTTTGTGCCCACCATACAACGTTATGTGGAAATTTTTTCATGGGAGTTCCTTGCCATTAGTCTTCATTTCTTTAAGAAGTTCATCAAAATAACTGATCGTTTTCACCAGGCCGGACTCGAGATTAATTTTCGGTTCCCAGTTCAGGTGCTGCTTCGCAAGCGAGATATTTGGCTGTCTTTGTTTGGGATCATCGGAAGGCAATGGCTGGAAAACAATCTTTGATCGTGATCCCGTTAAGCGGATTACATTGTTCGCGAGTTCGAGCATTGAAAACTCGACCGGGTTACCGAGATTCACAGGCCCCACAAATTCATCATCGTAGTTCACGAACCTTGAAATTCCTTCGATGAGATCATCCACGTAACAAAATGATCGTGTCTGATTTCCCGTACCGTAAATGGTGATGTCTTTTCCACGCAAGGCCTGAACAATAAAGTTACTGACTACGCGACCATCGTTCGGATGCATTCGTGGTCCATAAGTATTAAAGATTCTTCCAACCTTGATGCGCACTTTATGCTGACGATGGTAATCAAAGAACAGAGTTTCAGCACATCTTTTACCTTCGTCGTAGCAACTTCTTATGCCGATCGGATTCACTTTTCCCCAATAGCTTTCGCTCTGTGGATGAACTTCCGGATCACCGTAAACTTCACTTGTGGATGCCTGAAAAATTTTTGCTTTCGTACGCTTCGCAAGTCCTAAGACGTTGATCGCTCCGTGAACACTTGTTTTTGTCGTTTGTACCGGATCATGCTGGTAGTGAACTGGAGACGCTGGGCAGGCCATATTATAAATGAGATCGACTTCTGTATAGAACGGGAAGGTGACGTCGTGACGTACAAATTCAAAGTACGGATTGTTTAGGAGGTGAACGATATTTTTTTTCTGCCCTGTGAAAAGATTATCAAGGCAGATTACATCATGGCCTTCCGAGAGGAGTCTTTCGCAAAGATGAGATCCGAGAAATCCTGCTCCGCCTGTGACGAGAATTCTTTTTGACATGTCTTGTTTCCCGAAGATTTAAGTTTTCAAGATAGTATGAAGTAAATTTTAATTTTTTCAATCCAGAGGTAAAATGGTGCTAAACTTTATCCATAGTTATGACACAGGAATATCGGATGACTACGGTCAATCATTCTCAGGAACTCACCAAAGAGAGTCCGCAGATTAAGCAAAGTCTCGGTCTATCAGGTAATGAAATCTACCATTTCGCGGGAATTCTTCTCCGTGAAAAAAAAGTCTCAATTCCTCGTCTTCGTGGCTTCACCTGGCAGAATTTAAGTGGTGGCCTTCTTCGGGGAAGACGATTTAGCGATAACATGTTCGTCTGCGCCAGAAAAACATGAAAGTCCTCTATGTTTCACCAAATGGGTATCTTGGTGGAGCTGAAAGATTTGTCGTCGACATCACCAGACTCCATCAAGAACATAAGAATATTGAATGTGCCATACTCTTTTACAGCGATGGCGACGCTGCTGAACTCGCCAGAAAAAATGGGACTGAGGTTTTTGTTCTCAAAAGTAAATTCAAGCTTTCTCACCCTCTTTCTCTTTCCCGTGCCGTGCGGGAAATAAGAAGCATCATTAAAAAATATAATCCAGATGTTCTTCATCACACCATGCCTTATGCGCATATCACTTCATCCATAGCAGCTGTGGGATTACCCATCAAAAAAGTCTGGTTTCAACACGGACCTGTGAATGGAAAGCTCGATCAAATAGGAAACTTTTTTCCGTCTGATGTCATTGTCTACAATAGTCAGGACCTGAAAGTGAGACATCATCAGTCATTCATAGGTCCAGTCGCCGTGACTGAAGAAGTGATTCATCTGGGAGTAGCATCTTTGCATTCCAGAGAAATCTTTCAAAACCCACTTTGTCGCCTGGGAAGTGCAGGACGCATTTGCTCATGGAAAGGTTTTCATCATATCCTGCTGGCGCTTGTAAAATTGAGAAACAGTGAAGCTGATCTGCCACTCAAATTTTCACTCGCCGGATCGGCGAAAACGGAGAGTGATCAGAGTTATTACAGAGAGCTTGAAGAACTGATCAAAACACATCAACTAGAAGACATCGTTGAAATGAAACATCACGTCTCTCATATGCAGGACTACTACAACTCACTGGATGTTTTCATTCATAGCTCCACGATACCTGAGCCATTCGGGCTTGTGGTCGCGGAAGCGATGGGCATGGGATGCCTGGTTGTCGGATCAAATGAGGGTGGAGTACGGGATGTACTTAAGGATCAACAGACGGGTTTGAGTTTCAATGCAGCAGGACCTGATGCCGTTGATGAGCTTGCTTTGATTCTGAAGAACATTATAACTTCGTACCAGAACAAGAAGACTGATGATTTGAAGAAGCTGGCCCAAAATGGCAGAATATTTGTGAGTGAAGAATACTCCCAGGAACGAATGGTAAGTGACGTGGAGAAGATTTATTTAAGTCTGTAGTCAGAATCCTGAGTTCTCAGGCCTTCCAGTTTTTAAATGAATCATGCATAAAAAAGACATTCGGATCAAGATCGGGAGTGAGGTGAAATTCCTGTGAGATGAGGACGAGCTTTTTATCTCTGATCAGGTATGGTGTGTATTTGTAATCTCTGAGAAAATCAATAATCTCAGAAGGCTGAGCTAAGACCCCTGGCCTCTGGCTAAGTTCCATCACAATGATCTTTGGTGGTGCCTTGCTGAGCAGATTCTTCGCTCCTCTCAGGGCCTTGATCTCTAATCCCTCAATATCGATTTTCATTCCGAATGGTGAAGGCTCACCGTTTGCGATGAGTGTATCAACAGTCGTTGTGGTCGTTTCGATTTTTTTCAGGTCACTGATATCGTCGTACTTCAAGGCGGAGCTACGTCCAAGATCATTGACTGCAATAAAGAATTCAATTTTTTCATCGGTCAGGTCAGAAATAGCGCGGTTTACAATATGAATGTTGCCGAGAAGATTTACTTCTTTAGTTTTCGCGAGAAGGTCAGTGAGTTCTGGATTCGCATCGACGGCAACAACAAGCTTTGTCTTCGTTGCAAAATACATCGTATAGTAGCCAATATTTGAACCAAGGTCGTACCAGATTTGGTCTCTTGAAACTAACTTATCCAGGATATCGAAGATTTCCTGTTCGTAAGTACCCTTGAAATAAATTGAGCGGAATAAGTAATCCTGAAGCTGGCCCATAATAGAAAAACCATAAATAGTTTTACCGATTCGTGGCTGATTTTTATTTTTTTTGACCAGAGCCTCGCTGTAGCGCCAAGCGAGAGAATAAGTTTTCTTGAGAGGAATGAGCCTCGTCATCGAGATCAAAAGTGATTCAATTGTTTGACTCATATTCAACATTTCTCCGTGAAGCTTTATTATAGGCCTCCCGAAATTTATGTCGAGAAGATCGAGAGAGACTGTTTTGGTAGACTATTTCCTCTCTAAAAGCTTCCGGATGCGGTTCAGGAACTGCACTTTTTCATTCTTATTAAAAAGGAGAATAAATGTGACTAACGCATTTGCTATGAAAATTAGTGCACCTGTAAGGCAAAATTTTATCCAGCCGAGGTGATGTACTTGAAGCGGTGATTGCTGAATGAGCAAGATCATCGCGATCCCCGCAAGTACCGGCACGTAGATGGAAGCGAAGAGCCTCACAAGAGGAACGGAGAAATTCTTATGAAGGAGATGCGGATAGACCCAAGATGGGATGAGAATAAAACTTGTGAGCGTTCCCAAAAGGGGGCCAATGAGTCCCAATTTATAGGTTGCTAAAATACTCACACATACATTTATTAAGGCCTGAAAATAAAACTGTCGGGTCATCTCACCAGCGCGACCCAGGACTGTAAACAGATATCCCCAGAAGCTGAAAATACCCATGAAGAACGCGTTCATGGCAGAAACGTAAACGATCTGTTGGGCATTGGCCGGTAAAAACTCTTTACCTACCCAAAGCTCAATGAAGGCTTCGTTCAGCACACAGATCGGTACGAGGCCCGCGACGGCCACCATGGAAATCATCTTTGAGACTTCGAGCAATCTTTCTGCGAATTTTTCTTTGCCTCGATCCTCTTCATAGTAGATTGATCCCAAAGATGCGTAGAGAGACTGACCGAGACTCACAATTTGCTGCTGCATCAGCTGCACAACTCTCTGGCTTAAAAATACTTTCGTCACCGCAAGGGGACCGAGAATCATGGATAAGATTATCTGGTCAGAGCTATAGCAAAATTTCCCTGCAAGCTCATTCAGGACCTGTGGCTTCTGATGACTTGAAATCTTCTTTCTGAGTTCGGGTTCAGGTGGAGAAAGAGCAATTTTAATACCCGATTTTCGATGAAGGAGATAGGCACCTAGTGCGCCAGAGATGAAAGTAGCAATCGCCTGAGATGTCATCTGGAATCCAAGATAGGCGAGAGAAATACCAATGATGGTAAAAGATAAACTTTGTAGGAGTCCAGTGACATGCAGAACGTATCCGCGGTTTTTTATGTCGATATAAACGCGATGGAGATTTGAAGGAAGAAAAAGTGCAGATGAAAAAATAAGGATGAACGAAACATACAGATCCCATGAATCAGGGAAAGGCCAGGACGTCAGTTTTCTCAGGAAGGGAAGAATGCAGACACCGGCGAGAAGAGTGAAAACGGTGATCCTATAATAAGATCTTTTTGCTTCAGACAAGAGTTTCATCAGAGCGTTTTCATCAGGACCGTGTGAAAGTGAGAATATGCTCGCAGCAATACCACCCAGAAGTCCCATTTCTGCCAGTCCAAGATAGGACTGTATTTCAGTGAGAACTTTGAATGTACCAAAACGATCCGGGCCAATGAACTTAAGAAGCAAAGGAGTTGCGACGAATGATACGATGAGGATGCCGAAAGTCTTAAGACTTGAAGTGGTAAAATTCAGCAGGGATTTCTTGGTCCGACTGGTCATGGATATCCCAAAAAATCGAGCTGTGTGGATCTTATATGCATGCTAGGATTTTATCATTGAATGTATAATCGTCAGAGATTTTTTTGTAAGGTAGTTTTTATTTCCTGAAGGACCGATCTCTATATGACACGAGCGCATTATTTATACTCCAGGCTAGGCCTTAAAGAGATGGAAAGCATCATCAAGGATTTTCAGGAAAAGTTCGACGAAACACTCAAAGATACTTTTAGCGATGAAGAACTCGACGTCTTTGAAAAGAAGCTCGACGACATAGCCGCTATTTTTGCCCAACCCATCCTGGCCGACTTGTCGTTTGATGATTTTTATCCGGATCCGGCGCTTGAAAACGAGCAGCGAATTTTTTTTGAGAGTTGTAGAAGTTCAATTTCCATTGAAAACATTCCCTATTTTGAAAGTAATCCCTTTCAGGTGACTTACCTGAAGGATCTTTTCACAAGACTTGACGAGGTTCTGGTCGACTGCGGTGGAGTAAGTCAGCTTCAGTTTAAAGAAAAATATCTGAAAGACCTTTCCAGGTTCAAGGACATGGACTCTGTCATCGTTGAAGTGATTCCCAAGACCATCGTGACTCCAAAAAGTTCTGTTCCAGTACACCCTATCGATTTTCTGGTCCGGGACGTATATCTTGAACTCGCCAGGCTCGAAGCTTCTGAGAAACAGGAATTAGTTTCTGAAGAGCTGAGATCCATGCCCCCCGCCATGCTTACAATCTTTACTGCCATGGGCGAGAAAAATCTTCATCCTGAAGAGCTTGCCATGAAAACGAAATTGAATTTGAAAACGTTTGGAGATTCACTCGAGCGCTTGAAATTTTTTCTTCGACGGATAAACGAGACTAACTAGCGGAATACGACTTCCATCTGTGAAGCAGGCCTAATCAAATGGCTCAAGAGAAGCCACGATGAGCTCATTAAGGCTCGCTGGGGGGAAAGCAGTGGGGTTTAATGACGATCATTATGGTCAGGAATGCTGGTGTTTTTCTCTGACTCTTTAGTTGGGATCAGTCCTCATCCGTCCGATGAGGGAGTCATGAAAACCCTTCTTTTATTTTCGTGTGTCCTTTTCCTTTCTCTTTCGGCATCTGCTAAAAGGTCTCCGGCCGGTGCAGATCTCGAACCGCCTCAGCTGAGTAATCCTCTAAAAGACACAGAAGAAATTCTTCGTGATGTAAAAGATCCGCTCTTTCCCACATCATGTGTGTCTTATCTTTCAAAGCTTGAAAAAGGTATCGATGAGTTTGATGTCAAAAAATTCTCCCTTTCTCAGCTTTCAGCGGAAGCAGAAAAAATCGCAGAAAATTCATGGAAAATCCGTCAGCATGTTCACCATTCGCTAGATCAGCTGACGCCAGAATGTGTTGAAAAAGTTCAGACAACTTTCCGCCAGCTCCGGTTTGTAGAAGATTATTTTCTTGAAATTGGTCGTAAGATTGTTCATCAAAAACCTTCCGAAATTGATTTCCTTAAACAGGAATTTTTTCCCATCCGAGATACTTCTCCGGCCTATTTTCATTTTCAAGGGCAAGGGGAGTTTAAATCGGGAGATCTTTTCATTTCCCGTGGTTTGAGTTTCCTCTCTGCCATGATTGCACGACTCGGCAAGCGTCCGACTCAATTCAGTCACGTCGTCAGTCTTTACGAAGATCCTCAGGAAAAGAAAATCAAGACAATCGAATCTTACGTCGGCGTAGGAGTGAGTTTCTATGACTTGGACTATGCTTTGAAAAATGAGAATGGACGCATTCTATGGTTACGATCAAAAGATGAAAAGCTTGGAGAGCGTGCAGTCTCCCTTATGGGTGCATTTGTGAAAGAACGTCTCGATAAAAAAAATCCGATCAAGTACGATTACGATCTTGATTTTAAGGATCATACAACGATGTCATGTGCTGAAGTTTCACAAGCCGCATTTCAGATGGCGAGCGATGGAGAATTTACAATTCCTTTTTATCCGAATGAGATTGTGAAAGGCGAAGGTCTGATTAAGAGACTTAACCTTGTTCGAGGAAAGACTTTCGAACCCGGCGACATGGAAATTGATCCACGTTTTACTCTCATTGGAGAATTTCGTGACCTTCGTGTTACTCGCGATCAGCGTCAGAAAGATGCGATCATGAGTGCTATTTTCAAATGGATGGATGAGCATCAGTACGAATTGAAAGATAACTTTAAGGCCAAAATGGCAGGTGGAATGATTCACAAGGTCCGTAAAACTTTTCTCTGGCCTGTGGTCAAAAAGATGCTCAAGCTTGAAGACTTCTCGAAGGAGATTCCTTCGCGTATGTTAAAAACAATGTCTCTTATCAACGACCTCGGAGAGGGAATTCTCGTCGAACTTAAAAAGCGTGATGATACTCACCTCAAAGAATTCGGGATTCCCATGACTCATATCGATCTTTCAAAAGAACTTGATAAGATGAGAGATGAAGACTTGAAAACTTTTGAAAACAAAAAGCTTAAGAAGACTGCTTTCATTCATAATCTCCTGAGAAAATAATGTATTTTCCTCTTCGCAGCGATTAGAGCGTTCGTATGGTGGCAGGTTGCTTAAACCTGACAAAACTTATCAATTGGAGGCGTTGATTACCCTTCCTTTACAAACACAGGAAGCCCCCTAAAATTTAGGGATATGTTTGATGTTCAGAACTTAAGCTTCAGTTACTTCCTGGGAAAAGCCGAATTCAAGGCCCTTCAGGACGTTTCTTTGAATATTCCAGAAGGCGATTTTGTGACACTGGCCGGGCCCAGTGGCTCGGGCAAATCGACCCTCTTAAGCATTATGGGTCTCATTGAAAATTCCCCGTCCCAATCAGTTTTTTATCGCGATCAGGATCTTCACTCACTTGATGAACTCCGGAAAAATAAACTGAGACGACACGAGTTTGGTTTCATCTTCCAGCATTTTTATCTTTTTCCCGTTCTGTCTGCTTACGAAAACGTTGAGTACTTCCTTGTGAAGCAAGGAATTCCGGACGCTGAAAGAAAGATTCGAGTCGAGTGGGCGCTGGAGACTGTCGGCCTCAAAGACTTATCCCAAAAAAAACCGAATGAATTATCCGGTGGTCAAAGGCAGCGTGTTGCCATTGCACGTGCGCTGGCGAAGAAACCACAAGTAATTATTGCTGATGAGCCAACTGCGAGCCTTGATTCAAAAACAGGTCGCACGATCCTCGACTATCTTTTAAAAATAAATCAGGATGAAAAAGTGACTATCGTCATGGCAAGCCATGACCAGATGGTTCTTGCAGCTTCTCCCAGAATCATCCGTCTCCATGACGGAAGACTGGAGACATAATGTTGTTTAAAATTGCTTTTAAAAATCTCACCCGACAAAAAACACGAACTCTTGCAGTCCTCGTGACAGTTGCTCTTGGGATTTGCTCTCTTATGGTTTATCACGGCTTCAATACCGGCATCATGAACCAGTATCGTGAGAATACCATTCATGCCCGCTATGGGCATGGACAGATAAACCGCACAGGTTACCGCGCCAGTATCTGGGAAAAGCCGTGGGAACAGTGGCTTGAAAAAGATCATCCTGCTCTTGCCGAAATTGCAGCTAACAAATTAGTCGCACATGTTTTTCCAAGAGTTTCTTTTTATGGTCTTGTGAATAACGGTAACCGTAGTATTTCTGGTTTTGGTGAAGGTGGATTAGGACCACTTGAGAATTCTTTTTTCAATACCATCAACGTCGTTAAAGGCAAGAATCTTTCGAATGAAGAAGATGGAATTGTCATGGGGAAGGGGCTTGCGGAAGCACTCGGCCTGGATATTGGTGATCGTGTGACCATTCTTGCAAATACGGTTGATGGAAGTCTTAATGGCCTTGATTTTTACGTCACCGGAATTTTTCATTCCGGTATGAAATCATTTGATGACATGTTTTTTAAAATCCAGCTTGATAAGGCCCAGGCACTGCTTGATACAACAAAAATTGAGTATGCTGCTTTAGGGCTTCATAACCTGGATGACTGGGGTGACTTTGCTGAGTCAGTAAAAAAGTTTCCAGAAATTGAAGCTACCGCCTTTAACGTTCTCGACAAGGTCTACTATCAGAATTCTGTCGATTTTCTTCAGGCCCAGTTTAACTTCATTCTCATTGTGATCTTTACGATCGTTATCCTTGGTATTTTCAATACCGTCAGTACCATTATTCTTGAAAGAAAAAATGAAATTGGAAATCTGCGTGCTAACGGTGAATCGATGGGCGAGATCATGATACTTATTCTCACTGAAGGCTTACTCCTTGGATTGATCGGAACTGTCGTGGGCATCATTCTCGCTTACTTGCTGACATTCACTGTTCTTTCCAATGGTATTGAAATGCCTCCTGGTCCTGGAATCACTCGTCAGTTCATCACATTCCTTGAAATTCAACCCTACTTTATTTTTGTGAGTCTTCTTATCGGTATTTCCTCTACACTTCTGGGAAGTTACCTGGCAGGACGTAAAGTTGTACGTATACCAATCAGTGATCTTTTAAGGAATGCTCAATGAGTTCAATCGTTCTCTTCGTCATCTTAACTCTTCCATTGACACTCTTGGCAGCTATTACGCCGGAAGAAATCCTGAAGAAGGTTGATGATGTCCGGAATCCTTCCGAATCTTATTTGATGAGTGTCCGCATTAAATCGTCTACCGAGTCAGAAGATTCAACGTTTGTAGTCTCACTGAAAGGCAATACAAAAACATTTGTGAAAGTATCTGGTCCAAAAAAACTCGTGGGCCGAAACATGCTCATGATCGATGAAAACATGTGGGTGTATGTTCCTAACCTGAAGCGTTCAGTACGTGTATCACTAAGCCAGAAATTAATAGGCGAAGCAGCTAACGGAGATATCTCACGGATGAGATGGAGCGGAGACTATAACGCTAAGATCGAGAAAGAAGACAAGCGTACGTACACGATGTTTCTTGATCAGAAGAAGAAAGGCCTTACTTACGCAAAGATCAGAGTTACCGTTGCCAAGTATTCATTTCAACCGCTAAAAGCCGAGTTTTTAACAATGACTGGTAAGGTAGTGAAGACTGCAGACTACCTCAAATATACAGTTCTCGCTGGAAAAAAACGACCATCTGTCATTCATATCGTTGATAAATTAAAAGCCTCAAACACCTCAGATATTATTATCGAAAAAATGACCGTGAGAAAACTTCCAGACAGTATGTTCTCTGAGAAAAATCTGGAATGAAAGTCTCCGTCTTCTGCCTGCTTTTCTTTGCGACAACTCTCTTTGCTCAGGATGATGCTGAAAAGTCGTTTATTCTGGGCACTCGCGGTTCTTACTTCATCAACGATAACTACTACGACAATGCCCTGAACTTTGTGCAGATGAAATATCGCGATGAAGTCTTACTTGAAACTTCCATACTGAAAAGAAATTTTGAATTCAGGGTTTTCGATCCCGTTTCAACCAATGAAGATTTTTTCGTCGATCCCGTCAATGTTTCAGCGGAATTACTTTTTGATAAGACTTCTTTTCAGGCAGGTTTTATCCGTTATCGCTTCAGTGAAACATTTGGCTTGCAGATTCTCGATGTTGCAAATCCCAGGGACTATTCAGATTACGTTCTTAACGATCTCAGCTGGGCAAAGCGCTCAGTCTTCGGGATCAATATGAAAAACACTTTTGATCGTCTTGAAACTCTCTGGATGCTCACTCTTTGGGATAACGGAGACCGATTACCCTATAAAGGAACACCGTATGACCTTACTGAAGGAAAGTTTGGTTACGAGGGGGGTGTAGTCGAGAGACCCTGGTTTAAAGACTACGAATACGGTGCACGGTTCAAGTATTTATTCGAGAATGGACTGGATATGAGCGTTCTTGGCTATCACCACTTTGCTCGTCCAACCGTACTCTCGCTCTCGGGAAATCCCTTTACGGGTTTCAATATCAAGCAGCGAGATCGCATGGTGAACTCACTGGGAATGGCAGCAAGTTATGTCCTTGGCGATTGGGTACTCCGTGGTGATGTTCTTTATACAATGAAAGACAACTTTCAGACTGGACCCATCACTTTTGAAGAAAAGAATCACTATCAGCAGTTAATGGGTTTAGATCGACTCTGGGAAACCTGGTCATTGGGCGCTCAGATTCAGAATGATTTTGCTTATCATCGGAACTTCATTGGAATGAAACTCGAAAGTTCATATTTTGAATTCTGGAAGCCATCGACGATGTTCTTTGTCGGTGACAGCCATGGCGATCAGTGGCTTCAGCTAAAAAATGCATTTGAATATGAGTCATGGAATGTAAATGTCACTGCAGATTTTCTGAGTGGTGAGCGAAAGGCGAAAGGTCTATTTGGCCTTTACCGGACTGACGACAGAATTATGTTTGAAGTGATGAAAACGTACTGATTACGGTTTTAATCCAAGTTTCTTCAGCGCCATTTCACGACATAATTGAATCTCGTTCTCATTGATTTCTCCCGTATGTCCCATGATGCCTGCTAAACGGATTCCGTGTTTTCTGGAAAGCCGGTCAATTTGCACAACTTTTTCGTAGGAGAGATCTCTTGAAAGCGAAAAACTCTCATGGAGTCCTTCCATTGCAAGAAGTGCAGTTTCTGCCAGGCAGGCGTAGACGGTTTCTCCCTGAAGTCCGATGGTCTTTTCAATTTTTACTTTGCCCGGAAGTTCTACTTCTCCGCTGGCGATAATGAGGATATCAGGGCGGCTTGCCGCATCTTCAAGAGATATATCAAATGGACGGCTGACGTCACAGATTACACACCCTGGTTTTACAAGATCGATATCAAGAACCCGCTCGCCCTGAGCAGATGTCGAAGTGACAATGAGATCAGCTTCCGGAGAGTACTTGTTAGGATTTGTGGTACCGATAATTTCTGATTGCGGAGAAAACTCTTTGAGGTACTCAACGAGTTCAAGAACCTTGTAAGGACGAGGAGCAACTACAACAATCTTCTTCCACTGACGCGAAAGAATTTTCGCACATACTTTACCAATGCTGCCTGTAGCTCCAATCACGATGCATGTACCTTGATACTGCTGATTTTCTTTCTGAACGAGACCCATCTTTTCAATCCCGAAACTTGCTGCCCAAAGAGTTGAAGCACTGGAGAGTGAATTTCCGGTCGTCAATGGAATGGGTGAACGCTCATTCACTGTTACACCGGCATCTCCGACGATCTTCGTATAAGCTCCAAGACCGATGATCTTCGCACCCCTGTGATGGGCCTTATGACAAATATCGACGAGAGTGTGATAAACCTTTTCTACTTTCGTCTCGAGTAGAATTTTAGGTGTTGCAGGTATGAGATAGAGATCTCCTATCACTTCCTTGCCGGTAGATTCAGATTTAATGCCTGTAATCTGACAGTAATGAAACCCGGGTAATTTTCCGGTAAGTCTTTCTGCAGTTTCAAGCAAGGATGTGCCTTCGAGAAACTGCATGCCGGGAAGGAGGGCAATCTGCTTTTTCGAAAGGAAATGAATAATAAAGGCGAATTTGTCACGTGTCTGAGTCGGATGTGGATTTAAGACCACTTTCGGACTGAAATTCATTTTCTCAATCTGATGAAGAATATCTTCTTCAGTCAGGCGATTATCATCGTGAAGAGCAGCAATAGAAGCTTCAATGACTGAAGCAGAGGCCATACTGTTACTTTCTTCAGGGAAAAGGCTTACGACTCTGTCCGCGCCGGCGTTAAATAGTTTCTCGGCAGTCGCCGGCGACATTCGGTCGATGATGACTGATTTTCCGGTCAGGTTATTGAGGTCGATGAATTTTAACTGTGATTCGTGAAGGACAAAAATGTCAGCTTCCTGAAAGCTTCTCATGGCAGCACTGTTAGCTTCACGGGAATTAAAATTCCTGATCGCTTTTTCCTTGAGCTTCAGTCTTGTTAGCATGGGCCCGTTAATCTTCAGGAATTTTTCGAGAGCAGGAATTCCGGTCAGGGCAACTGGCACTCCCGATGAAAAAAAGAGATCAGCAAAGATCAGTTTGCAGTTCTGTTCTTCGAAAAAGTTGAGGTAACTCCACTGCACGAGCCCCGTATAGAAAGCGACTTTCTTGTGAGCGAGAAAAAACTTATCCTGATCCAGAAATTTCTTCAGCGCCCAGGGCATGGCAGCTTTTCTCATCAGGCTTCCATCATGAACCGGAGTTCCCTCGGCTGCCTGCTTGATAGCTTGGATGAACTTATGAGTATAGATTTTTTTCTGAAGTTTGATTTCCTGAGGAAAACCTGAGATGGCAAAAGCATCGCACTCATAACGGAATTTTTTGATGAGATCCAGGGCAAGATCAATACTGTATTCAGCACCAAGCGAGCGGACATGAACTCTCTCGCCTGAGATATCCAACTCTACATCACTGTTATCATGGGCACTTTCAAAGGAAATTTTGATGATTTCTTTCATCCTCTCAATCTCCGGTAACCTTCAATGAGCTGAGGAAGGTATTGCTGATAGTGTGGAGAGAGGAGCTGAGGATAATCTTCCTGCAGATGAGAGCGGTCAAAGTGGGTTTGCTGATTCATATAGAAGGCGGCCTGCTTAGGAATATTGAGCAGTGGAAGAAATGGCGCGATTAATCTGGTCTGGGACAGTGGCAAAATCTTGAGAGGCAAACCAAGCAGGGAAAGGGAAGCTTCCAGAAACTCTTTCGTTTTTATCGCAGGCTGTGGAACCATATGATAGCACCGTAGCTTCGCTGTAGGAGGAGTAGAGATGATCGTCGAGCACCAGTCTGTCAGGATATCTACCGGCAGAACAGGCAGGAAAGAGTTTTCTTTAATAGGCAACGGAAGAAAAGGAAGTTTCGAATTGAACTTTTCATATTTTTTAAACTTCAAAACAAAGTCGAATAGATAATATGGACCGTCGGCTTTTTCCATCTCACCAGTTTGAGAGTCACCCAGAACAATCCCCGGACGGAAAATAACAGTCTTCATTGTAGGATGCTGAAACTTTCTGACCAGGTGTTCTGCATGGTTCTTCGTTTTAGAGTATTCATCATTAAATGGCAGATCATCCTGCAGGAGATAATCCTCATTCACTGCACCCTGAGCAATCGGGTTCACGGCATAAGTGCTGAAGTAATGAAAGTGCTTTACGTTTTTCATCTTGGCCAGCAAATGAAGGACGTTCTGAGTTCCGATCACGTTGTTGATATAGGATTTTGAAAGAGAAGCTTCAAGATTATAAAAAGCAGCCATGTGAACGACGGCATCAATTTCATCAAGGTAAGCCGAAACGGTAAAAATGTTTTTTACGACATCTGTTTCTTCAATATCGCCCTCAATGTAGGTCAGCTCAGTGATGTCGCTGAACATTTCTTTTGCACGTGCAAGGCTTGCTGGTCTTACCAGTAAAAAAAGAGAATGCCCGCCAGAGGCGAGCTTACGCACGAGCCGCTTTCCGATGAAGCCCGTAGGCCCCGTCAGAAGTATGTTCATTGAATCATCTCGATCTTATCCAGCGTGTAGCTGGAGCATAAGATTTCCGTACCTTTATATGTACAGACCTCGAGGGCAGATGGAGCAATAGAAATATCAAGAACCTTCGATTCTTCAAATATTTCCCCGTCTCCGAAAAATTCAAGGGGAAGATCATCAAGAGCGTTAAGGACGAGCTTGTCGGTCTCAAAAGAGATCAGTTCCTTGTCATTTTTTGGATACATACCAGAGAGCATCTGAAGAGTACACTTCACCAGGTCCATGCGATTTTTATGAAGAAAGATCGTTACGTTGAACTTACCATCGTCATTTCTTGTATTAGGGGCCACGCGA
The DNA here is from genome assembly GCA_945883845.1 of Bacteriovorax stolpii. Classification (GTDB taxonomy): domain Bacteria; phylum Bdellovibrionota; class Bacteriovoracia; order Bacteriovoracales; family Bacteriovoracaceae; genus Peredibacter. The sequence continues at coordinate 19,821 of CAMCYI010000028.1, forward strand.
AATTTACCGCCAATGTACTCCTGATTGTTCACAAGGATGAGGGCCGTTTCAATACGTGGATCGAGGAGTGGCGAATCAGGTGATTCGATCATCAGTTTACGGGTCACAAAAGGCTTGGCCAGCATCTGTTGAGCATAGACTGCTGAATAAGTATGTTTACCAAAGGTCTTCATCATTTTCTTGAACGTCGGTTGTTCAAGTCTGAGCTTGTTCACTCTCTTTGCCACTTCGAGCGCCATTCCAAGGCCGCCGTTTGAAATCATGTAGCGGCCATTGATGTTGATCGCATCTACTTTTTTTGTCGTTTGAGCATTGAATATGTGGGAGATCTTTTTAAGATTTGAAGAAATCCCGACTTCTTTGGCAAAGTCATTGGCCGTTCCAGCAGGAACAACCATGAGCTTGATATTTTTGTTGATGAGGTTCTGAGAAATTGTACTTACTGTACCGTCACCGCCGACTGCAAAAATATATTCTGTTCCATCAGTGAGATCAGTATTGATTCTATCGTTCAAGGCATCAATGCCCTGAGGTGCATGGACATTGACCTCATGTCGGAAAAAATATTTTCTAAATTCTTCCTGAGAATATGAGCCAGCACTTTGAGAAGCATTGGCATTCAGGTAAATAGAAATTTTGGCCATAAAGACATCCCCGGATACATTGTTGCAATAGGAAAACTATAGTCCCTGATTTTAATGCGCGGTATTAAAACGATATCTCGATGCAACTTTTACATGTTTTGCAAGTCATGGTTTGACGCTAATCTGTTGAAATTACACACATCTCGTACATCCGCGTACAGTCTTCATGGGCCAGTTTTTGATTCAATTTCTCGTCAGTCTTCCATGGGGCCGAGATCTTGAAAGATGGCTTCCTCATAAAAGTACGGATTACGATCAGGGGATGAGGGTCTTTTCCATGAGGAATCTTGGTCAAAAAATCCTTCACGTCTTCGTCTTTCATGTAAGAAAAAGTATCGGAGAGCGAGTAGAAATCATGACCTTGTTTCAGCATGAGTTCGAGAAGATTCTGCTGATGGCAAAATACTTTCGTCTGTGATTTTTTAACTTTTTCAAAAATTTCTTTGTCACATTCCGCAGGGTAACTTTCGGGAGTCGAAACTTCATTCAGGAAAATCATGTTGAGAAAATAGTTGCCACGAATCCAGGTATTTTGAAAAAGATCGTTCACTTCGCGGTAAACAAATTCTGCAGCCGATACCTTCATCGTTTTATTATCGCTTGAACCAGCGTAGTGACCTTTATAGAGAAGTTTATTCGCGACCCATTCGTTCATGATTATTTGGGTGTAGATATCGAAGATCCTGCGATGCCAGTATTTTGGTAATAGCGATCTTTGCTCTTCCAGATTTTTAGCCTCGAAAAGGGGGCGGGTATTTGTCATCGTGAGTTTCTGAAAAATTTTTCCCATGTTCATGAAGTGGCGCTCCCACTTCCCAAGGTAAATAAAGCCTTGTTCTTCCCAGAGAGTCTGCTGTCCTTTCCACATATTCCTATCATCCTCTGCAAGACCGAGCCTTTGAAAGAGATCAGAGCGCTTTAAATTTTCCGGTGATTTTTTGACGTATCCAAGCAAAAAAAGGAATTCATCGTAACTCAGGTTCTTGACGGCCGCGAGACGAAGGCGGAAAAGTGCGAGTTGTGTATCAGAAAGATCGACAACATGAATTTCAGCAGGATTGCGGGCAATGAGGGGTAACACACGACTGCCTGATCCGCACACTGTGAAAATTGAAGTCGGCTTCTCAGGACAGAGTTTGTACTCAATCCAGGTATCTTCATTCGCGAGTCCGTAGTTGAGACCCTGAAAGTACTTACTCATGGCAATTCCTTGTGAAGCAAAATGTAATAGTGGGCCCAGGAAAACCACATAGTCTTTTTTACGTTTTTCTCAATACTTTCAGAGGCAATTCCGGTTTTAACGAGAGCGGAGATTGTGCCTTTCTTGTTCAGCTTAAATGCCTGGCGGGCAGCATTCCAGATAAGGCCAGATGAAAGATTGAGGCCCTGATGTTTTTTTCTCAGAGCAAGAGACTTAATCACGAGATTATCTCCGTCATAGAAAGCGAAAATAAAGCCAGCGACTTCACCTTCAGGAGACATGATCACTGCTGATGGAGAAAAGTCATAAACCTGAAGAGCGCCGGCGTAGAGAGAACTAAATGTAGGCAGATCAATAGGCTCAAAAAGAAATGAATCATTGAATGCTTCGTGACTGATTTCATGAAAGGCAGGTAGTTCTTTGGTGACGAAATTTTCCTTATCCATGGGTCTGAGTGTGTAACCGAGTTTATGCAAATGCTTGTACGATCTTTTCATCGGACCAGTGCCGATGCACCAGTTACCAATCCGGAAATGCGGAAAAAAAACAGTGTGAAACAAAGCGAGATCTGTAAAACCTTTCTGCCTGAAAAGTTCAGTGTACTCCGGAGGAGTCGTTGGTTCCCATTTGAGACGGGGGAAAAACTTATCTCCGAAAACAGAGAAACGATAACTAAACCAAGTATTCATATCGATGGGTGCAGCGATTTCTTTTACGTTGTGTTTTGACAGCCATGATTGAGCTGCATGAAGGATAAGTTGAAAAGCCTCATCGCGAACCGGTGACTTCAGGTCAATTTCGAACATGCCCATTGTTCCGTGATTCTTGATATGGGGACTGACTCTTGCGCAGATCCTTGCCACAACTTTACCAGCTGAATCTTTCACCAGCCAGAAAGCCGCTTCGTGCGAGAGGCCCCAGACAACCAAACCTCTTGTCTGTGCGTTGGACGGACTAACGACGGTAAACTCCGGAGCTCTTATCATATCCCGAAGTTCAATGAAGGCATTGATGAATGCTTCATCTTTCGGATCGGCCAGTCTCTCGATATTTACTTGCATAACTATTCCAGAATCCTGATTTCGCCTTTACCGGCATCCATGCGCACGCGCATACCTGTTTTAAGTTTTTTCATCAATCCACCTTGAACTCCGACGATTGTAGGAATACCCAGTTCGCGGGCCACAACGGCAGAGTGAGAAAGAAGACTTCCTCTTTCGATGAGTAGTCCGGAAGTCGAAGGGAAGAGAGGAACCCAACCTGGATCAGTTCTTTCCGAAACCATGATTTCACCGTTGAGGCCTTCAGCATCTTCAGCTTCTCGGACAACGCGAACGATTCCTTCTACGATTCCCGGAGAACAAGGAGTTCCGATAAGGACATTCGGATCATCTGAAACAGGTGCTTCAGCGGCCAGTAAATCATTATCTGCAAGAACCTGAGGATAAAGAAAGTTAAGTCCTGCAGCTCCTTCCGAGACAAAACGATCCGGTGGCTGCGTCGTTTTACGGTAGATATCAAATTGCTTCTTCCGGGTACTCGCGAGATCGAGGAACGTCACTTCAAATGATCTTCCTTCCTGATAAGCAATAATTTCATCCACACTGAGGTAGAAGACATCCATCGGATCTTTAAGAAGTCCGAGCTCAAAATAACGGTGACCGAGAGACTTGAAAATCCTGCGGCAAATCCCGAAAATATTTGTACGCAAAAGTCGCAGGTCTTCGCGATCTTTAACGGCAAGACGGGCCTTGTTCAGAATCCAGAAATATATAACTCTCTTGAAGCCGCTGACATTTTTCTTAACCACATCTTCGGCACCCTGATTCTTCAAGTGCTCCTTGGCCATGATGTCATCAATCGAAACGTTTTTCATCTTGATGAAACTGAGGATTGCATCTACTGCCATCGTTGGGTCTTCGTGAAGGTCTGTGCTTTCGAGTTTGAGTTCGTTGATACATCGGAAACCGTAGAGATCGATGTAGCGATTAAACTCCTTGTAAATCTCCGGAGCCTTACCAGCTTTGAGGCCTGCCAGGACGGTCCTTGCGTTGTTAGTGGCAAACCATTCGCGAAGGTCCTTATCACCTTCATGAATTCTCTTCGCAATCCGCATGAGAATTCTCGTCGGTTCTGTACTGGCAAGGTCTCCCTGACCTGCGAGGAGATCATTGTAGAGAGAAGGCGTACTGTCTTTCGTGATCCATTTCTCAGTAAGCGATTTCAGGACACCAAAAAAAACCATGCAGCGGGTATCTGAAATAATCGGAGCCTTCCACTTGAAGAGAAGTTCCTGATTCAGATTATGATAGGCTTCGATGAGTTCCTGAACGCTGAGCTTCGAGTATTCCACAAGTTTTGCTTTATCGTAAACGCGATCAAAGTCCTGTTTGAATTCCTTTATGATGGCGTTCACTTTAAGGATGCGCCAGACGTTGAGTCCAAGAATATAAATTTTCTGGAATCCACCATATGCAGGAGGATTTTTTGTGAAATCAAACAACGCCTGGATTTCCGGCTTGAGATCCTGTTTCACTCCCATCATCGTTTCCATGAAGCTGTTGGACTTTGCCGAAAATGGAAACAGGAAAATCATCTGATACCAATTCCGGAGATTGTAATAAACACGTCCCCGCACCAGACCCAGCATGTTCCGGAAGGTTGGCTCGTGGATTTCAATCAGGTCTTTCGGCACACCCATGACTTCGCAGAACTGGATGTAGACCTGCCGGTAAGCGCGGGCAATGTGACTGAAAGTCAGAGGGCTTGTCACACCATTGTAGGATTCAGTGATGTTCGAGTTGTCCCAGAGAATATATTGTCCGCCCTTTATGCCTGCGCTGAAGAAGGCAGGAACGGGAAGACTAGTGATCGGTCTTGTCTGAACGCAGAAAAACTCTGCTCCTTCGAAAACCCACTCAATATCCTGCGGAAGTGAAAGTTTATCTTCGAGCTTGATCATCGCAGCCGAGATGATTTTCAACTGGTCATCACTTAAGCTCGTGGCATCTTTTTTATCAGCTGGAACATCTTTTTTGAGAAGTCCGCCATTTTCGTCTTTGGTATAGTAATGATCTTTTTTCACAAGATGGGATTCAATTTTTAGAGTTCCGCGCTCGACGTAATAGTGATCTGCATCCAGTTCTCCACTTACGAGACCTTCGCCGATGCCGAATACGGAACTGATGATCATCTGCTCTCGTTTCATCGGATGGATCGGATCTCGACTGAAGCCAACACCGGCCACATCGGCAATGATCATTCTTTGAATGATCACTCCCATGGAAAAATGAGTCGTTGAAATATTTCTTTCATGCCGGTAAGAACGGGCGCGTTCTGTGAACGCCGAAGCCCAGCAGAGACGTAAAGACCTGATGATCTGGTCAAAATTTTTCTGGTTTAAATAACTGGAGAACTGGCCTGCAAATGAATTTTCGACCGAGTCTTCACCAATACCGCTAGATCTCACAGCAAAAGATGATTGTCCTTTTTGAAGAGAGCTAAGCCTTGATGCAATCTGCGATTCAAGTTCAGGATCTACTTTCGCAGCAGCAAAAAGTTCTTCGATCTTCTGATGCGAGTATGACCACAGGTCCTGGCCTTTAAACTGTTCCAGAAATTTTGCGAATGCGGTCCCTGATACACAAAACCACGGAGGAGTTGCGACTCCACACTGGCCCAGTCTCGCCATATTAGTAGCTTTACCGCCGCTGAATTTCTCCAGCACGTCCATCGGGTCCTGAGAATCAAGAATATAGCTGGTCATCGTTAACTCCAAATTCTGTAAAGCCACATAATAGCGGGTGTCCAAAGAAGGACGGATGATGACAAAGCGGAAATGCCCGCAGGAAATTTATAAGTCTGTGGGTTCTGATGCCAGGTAATCAGCGAAATAAGAAGTATCGCCAGAACCGGAATCGCGTAGAGATCTATCTGTGCAAAGTACGAACCGTAGGCAGAGATCAGCATGAAAACGCAGCAGATGAGAACTGTTTTCGTTCTTCCGTAATGATGGGCATAAGTTTTAGCAAGTTCATGAGCGGCAGGGTTCAATTTGCGGCACACTTCAAATGTAAACGAAGCTCCAAAGTTACCGACGAGCCAGCCGATAAAAATCCTGTCTTCAAGTATCGTTGGATCCATCGTGAGAGCAGGCCAGGCAAAAAGTGGAAAAACAATCACCTGATGTGTGAGGGCATAAATCATCGGACTCTTATCAAGCTTGTTACTGATATAGAATTCCTTATACATCAGCCAGGAGAAGATCGAAGCAAGAACCAGGGCACTGCCGCCAAGAGGAGAATACACAACACCAATTGTCAGTCCTCCACCAATAAGAATAGTAAGGAAAATTTCAAGAAGTTTTTGAACTTCTCTGGTCTTGAACAATCCACGTGGCAATGGTCGGGTCGGATTAATGAGCTTATCCGTTTCATAGTCTTTGAGCTCATCTCCAAGCCGCATCTGGATGAAGAGAAAGTTATTTACTACGATGGCAAGAATGAATAACTGCCAGGAAAATGACTGGTCGATTCCCATCGGCGAGAGAGCTATTCCCGCTGAAAGAAACGTCAGCGCCGGCAAGGGCGATCGCTCATTCAGGTAAATCATGAATCTTTTCATTTTATCCTCAAACTTTTAGGCAAACTTCGTTTACGGTCTATGCGTGAACGATGCCGTTTATCTCTTACTATTTTTGATGTGATGATCTGGTGAATCTGAGGATATTTATTCCGAAGTCTTTCAGAAGAAACATTCTCACCAACGAGATAAAGTTTCTGGTCTAGACTTCTGTGAATGAAACACTTAGAACTCTGAAGATCTGAGTAAATTTTTTGTTCGAGGTTAAAGTCCTCTGGTTTCTGAGATTCCCGTCCTGCGTACCAGACCAGTTTGTTCTCTTCAACCATGCGATCACCCATGCAGTGCCAGAGTTTTCCGGATGCATCTCTTTCCTTGATCCCTTTATTCTCAGATACGTCTCCAATGTATTCGCCTGCGACATTTGGTCCGCTGACCCAGAGGACTCCGTCTTTCATTTTGTGCTCTACCTGCGGAACAACGCTGCCCAGGCAAAGAGTCTGAAAGTAACCTTTCTCCCGGCTGAGTTTCACTGCTTCTTTCGCATCCATGAGCGCCACTGGTTCAGCTTCACTACCACCGTAGATGTGCATAAACCTGCGATCAGGAAAAACGTCAAAGACTTTTTCCAGAATGCCACAGTCAGTGAGAGCTCCTCCTATGACAATTCTTTCGATCGAGGGAAATTCCTTAAGAAGATTCAGGTCCAGGAGTGTTTTCAGGAATGCGGGGCCTGTACTGAGAGTCGGTGGACCATAAGTTTTGCAGAGTTCAATGGTTTTGCGCAAATTTTTTTCAGACCACTTGTGCGGAACGATGACTGAACCCCTTCCTGTCGCGAGGTGAAAGAGAGCGACGTTTGGGAAGATAATGAGATCAGGTTTCGTCCAGTGCTGTGGTTCAAGGGAAGTAAAAATTTCGTAAATGTTCTGCATATACGCGTGAGTTCTAACGACACCTTTCGGTGCGCCGGTAGTCCCGGAAGAAAAAACAACGAACGCATGATGGGCCTCTGACAGATCTTCAACGATAAAACTTCCGGTAGATGAACTTTGAAATTCTGATGGTCCAAGCCAGTGCGGAATCTGGCGAATGGCGCGGGAACGTCCGCCCCACATTTTACCAATCAAACCACTGATGAAAACTTTCGGTTTAATCGATTCAACGACGTGACTGATGCGATCGAGCGAAAGCCATGGCTCAATAAAGAGAATTCTTACACCCATTCCCATGAGACCACAGATGATCCCATAGAGAAGGGGAGACGGTGTTATTGCGACGAGAACTGAATCGTCTTTCGTCAGACCCAGTTCATTCATCCTGGATTGAACCTGTGAACTCAAAGTCAGAATATCCCGGAAACTGAGAATTCCGTGCTTGATATCCGCAATGGCCATCTTGTCCGGATGCTTAAGTGCATTCTGATGAAAAAGTGCAATCGAATTCATGACTTCTTACTCCCGGAAGGAGAGAGGCCAACTTTGCAACCGTCTCTGGGCTGAAGGGTAAGACTGATAAAATACTCTGCAGGTTCAGAGAATTTTTTTTCGAAATCATAGTTTTTCATACAGATTGTCATGATGGTCAGTGCTTCAAAGATAGCAAACTGAGAACCAATGCAGGCGCGCGGCCCTCCTCCGAATGGAATGAATGCGAATCGGTGATGATTTTTATTTTCACCCAAAAATCTCTCCGGCTTAAATACCAAAGCATCAGGCCAGTGCGTTTCACTTCTCTGAATGGTGTAAATGGAAGCGATGACATTTGTTCCTGCCGGAATGTCGTAACCTTTGATCGTCGTAGCCGCGTAGTTCTTGCGGGAAATTCTCCAGAATGGTGGATAAAGCCTCATGGATTCTTCCAGCACGGCCTTGGTGTAGACAAGATGGGGAAGTTCCTCGAAGGTCGGAGCATTTCCGGCCACAACACGTCCCATTTCTTCTTTCACCCGTGCGTAGACCTCGGGATGATTTATCATCTGGCGCCAGGTCCATGTCAGGGCATTGGCCGTTGTTTCGTGCCCCGCGATCAGCATGTTCACGACTTCATCCCTGAGTTGTTGAGACGTCATTTGCGTGTTGTCTTCACTGTCTGTTGATTCGATCATGGCATCAAGGAAGTTTGTACTTTCTTTTTTATTCTTCCGTTCAACGATCATGGCGTTCACGATTCGATCGACATTTTCAATCGCTTTAAAGAATTTTCTCGTATCCTTAAACGGCAGGGAAGCTTCAATCTTTAGGGCAAGCTCCCTTTTGTTCTTAAGTGGAAGAGGCCAGAGAAGAAATTGAATCCAGAGATGCTTTGTAGTCTGAAGATATTTCAGCATGTCCTGCAGTGATTCGCGAATGACATTGGCCTCATGAATCTGGCTCTTACCAAAAAGTGAGACACTGATAATCTGCAGAGTAATGAGATTCATTTCTTCAGCGAGATCTATATCTTTTTTGCCTTGCCAGCGTGCAACGAGGTCCTGAGTTTCCTGGACCATGACATGATGAATGCGTTCAATATTTTTTGAAGCGAATGCCCAGGACATGAGCCTGCGCTGCTTTCTCCATACATCTTCTTCGCTGACCAGAAGTCCATTTCCGACGATGAGTTTAAATCTTTCATAGCCTGTGGATTTGGTGAAGTTCTTAGCTTCAGTCTGAAGGACCTGTTCAATCGCATCGGCATCGTTGAGCATGGCGAAGCGATAGCTACCCAGCTGAAAAAAAGCAATGTCACCATACTCGCGGAATATATCCTCGTAGAGCTTGATAGGATTTTTCTTGCGCGCAAAAAGCATGCGCAAAAGATCCGGAAAACTTCGCGGACCAGGAGGTTGATTCATGACGGCCTGTTTTTAATTACCTGTATTCAGTATAAGTTACGAGCCCGCATCATTGTGTAAGGAAAAAATTGCAAAAGCAGGAAGCGACTTTTTCAGTCGGAGAAAGGCTCTGATACAGACCTAAAAAGAATGACCCTTCTATAAACGGAAATTTATCTCCGTTGACCAAAATGGGGTGTGGGATTCCAATAAGGTATAGCTCTTATCTTTTTACGGGACTTCTCTATGCCTAAGCAGTTTTCAGCATTTGTTTACGTATTGTTGGCCGCCATCTTTTTCACTGTTCCGGCAATGGCAAGAGAGTGCAGTGTGCAGTTCAATGCCTACGGCCTGATTCAGGAAGCACTTGATAAGCAGATTGATGTCGAACTCCTGAAGAAACAAGGAGGCATGATTGATGGTTATATTCGACACGCAGAGAAGTTTTTGAATCCTGAGCTTGAGCACTTCACAACAACAGGCCCCCAGTACGGCTCTTATAACATTACTTCCGAAACCCGCTTATGGTTTCATCTCCAGACCTGGGGGAAACGGCACAAGCGTGGAGCAGTCGTTCGTGCGGACAAATCCATCAATGACATCAATGTACTGGTCGAAGAGACAAGAGTGGTGCGCGCGCTTTTCCTCACCATGCTCAGGCACAAACAGATCGAAGAAGAAAAAGAGCGACTTGACTCCATTCGCGAAGTCATCGGAGATCTCCTACAGAAATATAAAAAAGTGGGTTTCCTTTCAGCTGAACAGACTCTGGAAAAAGGTTCACTGGAAATTGCAGATGAAGAACTTTCTCTGAATATTACCCAGCTGAGTAATGAACATCAGGGAATTAAAAAGTACTATCAGACGATTACGCGCTCCGAATGTGAAGTTGATCTTGAACTCAGAAAGAGCAAACAGAATGTGTGGCCGGACTTGAATGGCGTCAGATACATTCCAGAACAATCCATGTTCACGAAACTCAGCGAACTCGCCCTCGAAAAAAGCAAGCTTCAGTTTCGTTATGAACAGGCCATGGCCATTCCGGACGTCAAGGTCGGACCCATCTGGCAGCTCAACGAATTCAATCGACGTGAATACAATATTTTCGGTGTCGGAATCATAATTCCTCTTCCGGTATTTGACCGTAATCAGGGTTTAAAGTCTGCCGCATCCATCGATATCGAACGTAGTCAGAAACGCCTGGACTTTAACCAACAGGAAATGGATCGTGAGTTCAAACTCAATCATCGACGCTACATGAACCTCTTTAAGCAGATCATGGATTTTCGCAAGGACCAGAACCTTAAGGCACAATTGCTCACGAATCGTGATCTCTTCAAGCGTGGCCTGATCTCTATCCCGCTTTTTCTCACTTACAAGCGGGAGCAGGTCGGCCTCATCAATAAGATGAACACTCTCGAACTGGATCTTGGATCTTATCTCTCGGAAATTTTCATCATTAATAATGTCCCTCTGGCAACAGAAGGCACCAAGGTTCTCAGTCTATGAAATCCCTCATCAGGTTCAGCGTTGATAACCGCTTCGTTGTTCTCTTCGTCACGCTCATTATTTGTCTCTACGGAGTTTACTGTTATAAGAAACTTCCCATTGATGCAGTACCGGACACAACGAACACTCAGGTTCAGGTTATTTCTCTCGCCGGTGGTCTTATCCCGGAAGAAGTTGAAAGACAGATTACCTTTCCGATTGAGCAATCACTCAACGGGATACAAGGGATTGATGAAGTCCGTTCGGTATCACGCTTCGGACTATCACACATAACTGTTATTTTCGAAGAGGGGACAAAGATCCTCGATGCCCGTCAGCTTATCTCAGAGCGATTGACCAACATCAAAGACGAACTTCCCAGTGTTGATAAGCTTTTCATGGGACCGATTGTTACGGGCCTTGGTGATATCTTTCACTATGCCATCGTTCCGGTGAACAAGAAATTCAGCGAACTCTCTCTCGAAGAGATGATGGAACTTCGCTCGTATCAGGAGTGGGTAGTGAGACCTGCTCTCCTGAAGGAGAAAGGTGTTGCTGAAGTCAATACGATGGGCTCGTATCAGAAGCAGTATTTCGTTCTTCCAAACATTCAGAAAATGCATTTCAACGGAGTTTCATTCAGGGAGATTGTTGATGCCTTGAAGGCCAACAACTTTAACGTGGGTGGGAGTTATTATGAAGAAGGTGATTCACAGGTTCTCATCCAGGGTGCCGGACTTCTGAAGAACATCCATGACATCCAGAATGTCCCGATTCGTCTTTCTAAAAACCTGAAGACAATTTTCATCAAAGACATCGCAGACGTGAGGCTCGATAAAACTCTCATCGTCGGATCTGCCACGATGAACGGAGAAATGGCCCTCGTGGGGTCGCCTCTTATGCTCGCCGGAGGAAACTCTCGTCAGGTAGCTGTGAGACTTCAAAAGGCGATCGTGAACATCAACGAAGAGTACAAGGATAAGTATAAGATTATTCCGGTCTACGATCGCGCTGCTCTCGTGAATGAAACTCTCGCGACTGTGAACCATAATTTGTATTTTGGTTGCGGACTTGTGATTCTCGTCCTCCTTCTTCTCATCGGTGACATGCGAGCGGCCCTCATTACCTCAGTGATGATCCCGGTAAGTCTTCTCATTACGTTTATCATCATGACCCATACGAAAATTTCCGGAAACCTCATGAGCCTGGGTGCTCTCGATTTCGGGGTGATCATCGACGGTGTTGTCGTCATCATCGATAACTGTCTTCGTCAGATGCAATCAGAAAAGGGAAAACCTAAGCGAGACATCATCATCGATGCGACGTCTGAGATCATGTCAGCGACGACTCTCGGGCGTATCATTATTATTCTCGTTTTTGTGCCGCTTCTGATGCTCACTGGAGTGGAAGGGAAAATGTTCGCACCCATGGCGCTGACCTTTATTTACGCTCTTCTTGCAGTCCTCGTTCTCTCGTTCACGACTGTGCCTGCCCTCGCGTATATTTTCCTCAATCCTCCTAAATCCGAAAAAGATCCGCTGACTCTGAAGATATTCAAGAAGGCCTATCTCCCGATGCTCAACTGGTCACTGCCGCGGTTCTGGCGTCTGACAATTTCATCGCTTCTGATCCTCGGAGGAAGTCTTTTCTGGTTTACGAAACTCGGTGGTGAGTTCATCCCTCGTCTCGATGAGGGGAGTGCTGCCGTGAGAGTCGTCCGTCGCGCAGACATTGCTCCCAATCACGTGGTGAGCGAACAGATGCGGCTGGAGAAAGAACTTCTAAAGCTTCCTGAAGTCAAAACTGTATTCTCCCGTATCGGAACACCTGAAGTTCCGGATGATCCGAATGGAGTGAACTTCGCCGACATGTTCATTGAATTCAAACCACAGGACGCGTGGCGGGCCGATTACACGCGCGCCAAAATCCGCGAAGATATTCTGAAAGCGTTGAGTGCAAATCCCGGTGGAGCATCCTTTATGATGGGTCAGCCCATTGAAATGCGCACGAATGAGCTTCTTGAAGGAACTCGCTCTGATATTTCATTGAAAATATTTGGTGAAAACCTCGACGATATCGTGAAAGTCGGGGAAAAACTTCAGAAGATCATCCGTGAGGTCCGGGGAGCTCAGGATGTTGAGATGGATGTTCAGGGTAAGAATAAACTTTTAAAGATCACTGCCAACGAAACTCTTCAGGATAATCTCGCATTCGGTAACGCCGACTTTCTAGAGACCGTTCAGATTGCTCTTGGAGGAATCCAGGCGGGCCGGATCTACGAAGACATCCGGAGCTATCCCCTCATGGTTCGGATGACTCAGGAAGACCGTGCAAACTTAAATAACATCAAGCAAGTTCCGGTCACCGTCGGCGAGGGATTGCACATTCCTCTCGAGAAAATTGCTCACGTTGATTCGATAGATACACACAGTGTAATCAGTCGGGAGAATTCCAATCGCAGGATTGCTCTTCTCATTAACGTCAAAAACCGCGACATTGAATCCTTCGTCAATGAAGCCGCTGCCCGAGTCGAAAAAGAAGTGAAGATTCCTCGGAGTATTGATCTTGTCTGGGGCGGTAACTTTAAGAACCTCCAGAATGCAAAAGAACGACTCTCAATCATTCTCCCCATCACACTCCTCATGGTGTTCATGATTATTTATTACGCGTTTTTCAACTGGGGCCTGTCCCTCATGATCTTCGCGTGTATTCCTTTTGCGTGGGTAGGGGGAATCATCGCCCTTGGCTTATTCCAGTTGCCGTTTAGTATTTCTGCTGGCGTTGGCTTCATCGCTCTCTCTGGTATTGCTGTGATCAACGGGATGGTCCTCATTACGTATTTCAATAATCTAAAAGCTGAAGGTGTGAGTGGTGATGACATTATCCATCAGGGAGTGGAGCTTCGCCTGCGCCCGGTCCTGATGACTGCCCTCACGGATATCTTCGGATTTCTCCCGATGGCCTTTTCTACCGGACTCGGTGCCGAAGTTCAGAAACCCCTCGCTCTGGTCGTCATTGGAGGTGTGATTTCCGCCACCCTCCTGACCCTTCTCTTCATTCCAACCCTTTACAGGAAAGTGGAACATAAGATCGGTCTCGGAAAGATCATGAAGCACTGAAAAAATTTCATCACTGCCATGTGAAGCCCCAGGCAGTGATATCCTTCTCCTATGAAGTTGGCCCTACTGGGAATCATTCTTTTAACTCTGTCTCAGACAGTTTCTGCGTCTTCGCCAGAGACGAATTGCTTCGCCCATCACATCCATGAATCCATTGTTATCAATACAGCGAGAAAACATTTTTACTCCCGTCTCACCAAAGGTCATTCGGACGAAGTCTATAACCTGCTCATCTTAACAGAACGACTTTCACTTCCTATGGCCCTGGTTTATGATTTGCGTGCATCCGGTTTTCAGAAAAAAGGTGTACCGGTTTTTTGTCGTGAGTTTGTCAGCATTAATGCGACTTCCACCTTCGATCCATCGAACATTAAAATTCCAACGGACAAGTTTGTTCCATTTAACTATGGCCCGGTCAAAGCACAGCTGAAAAAGGCGATTGCTGTCGGTGATATGGATGCAGTGAAACGACTGTCTCTTGATGCCGTCGTTGAACTTAATAAAACTCCGTCATATCACTGCATGGTGAAGCACATTTTTGAATCCGTTTATCGATTCGCTTATTTTCTCCCGAAGCAAGTTGAGGCAGCCAGAAACGCCGGCCTTAAGTCACCATCACCTCTTCTGATTGATGGGATCAAACTTCACCTCTTAGCACTCCTTGGATCTGCACAGATCGACAAAAAAAGCGCACCCATTCAGGCGCAAGGGATCCCCGTTCTCTGTGCAGAACTTCCCCATCTTCTCGATGGCCTGGAATAAGGATCCAATAAACAGATCGACAAGCCTGCATATTGCTAACGAAGGCACTCTTGAAGAAAATTAAGTGTTGTCGAAGTGGTACAATAAAGAAACAACGGCTGAGTGAACTTTCAAATCTTTTGCAGTCTCGGTCATTCCGTATTCGTATGAAATTTCCATCCCTAATCTTTCTGTAAAATTAAAATCAAACCCAATAATGGCAGGAAAAACGACAGCTTTCTCCTCATCGATCTCACATGTGTCGAAGTCTCCATTTGCATCACAACTATCATTCATCTTTGCGTTTAATGATGTTCCTCCGAAAATTCCCACTTGCGGAGATGCTTTCCAGTACAGTGTCAAAGGGATGGAGAGGTAAGTGAAAGAGAAATCAAAGTCACCTTTGCTTGCCCCATTGGACTCGACTGTAAATTTCTTATAAACCAGGCCTCCACCGGAGCGGAATAAAAGCTGATCACTAATTCCCATGAGTGCGCGAAGCCCTACACCGGCTCCTCCGCCAGACTTTCCATCATATGTACTCTCATCCGGATCAGGATTGTTATAGTTCAGACTGCCCATCAAACTGAGAGTGGTATCCGCATGAGCTATAGAAGTGAATGCTATGAGTGTAATAAGAATCCAGCGAATCATAAATTCTCCCCTGAGTAGTTGTTGATCTCATTGTAAGAGAGGAGATTCTTTTACAAAAGGCTTTTCTCCCTTGTAAGATCCACTCTATGAGACTGCGTCACCACATGGTTAAGAAGTTAATCGCCGAACCTTTAGGGCCCCTTCATGGAGTGCGCGTCTTGCAGTCCGCTGATGCAATAGCTCTGGGCGAACTTATGCATGAAGGTTACTTCGGAACGATGGATTACGACGATGAAACAGTTGCCCAATCAATTGAAGAAGTGAAAGCAACTTTAGCAGGTAAGTACGGTACTCTTTTACCGACCGCATCCTACGTCGCCATGGACAAAGGAAAAATGATTTCAGCAGCCGTCTTTGTGTTTTTTGAAAAAAATAAAATGCCCTTGCTGGCCTTCACGATGACTCATCCCGATTACAAGGGCAAAAGATGGTCACAGCATCTCGTAAAACTGGGCCTTCAAGCGCTGAAGACCCAGGGATATGATGAGTGTTGTCTTTATGTGACGGAGGGAAATCAACCAGCACAATCTATCTATGAGAAGCTTGGTTTTAAAAAATTACCATGATTGTTTAGGCAGCTCACATCCATTCATACCGAGATCAATGTCGAAGTTTTCATCGAGACAGCTGTAAACCATGTAAACTTGCTGACCGTAACGGCGATTCAGACCCTGAAAGACGACTTCTCCGTATGGGTTAGCTTCGCAAGGATTGTTATCAGAGCAATCAAGCTTACCGTTGTTACCAGTGTTGTGGATCGCAACGATCGTGCGTGTGTTACGTGCGATAACCGGTGAACCAGAGTAACCACCTTTCGTCATGCAGTCTGAAGAGTAGCGCACAGAATTCAACCACACCCAGATGTCCTCTTTGAGAATCTTAGCGATAGCTTCCGCCTCACAGCTCGTGAGAATTTCCCAATAGCCTGAGACGACATCAATCTTCGTTCCGACAGCAGTCAGCGAATCTTCGATTGTAAGTGCTTCAACGTTATATTGGTCTTCGATTTCCTGGTACGACATGGTCGTCTCATAGAAAGTAACGTCAGTGTAAGACTGAGTCGCGTAAACGATGCGGGTGATATCGAGCTTATGAAGTTTTTTATCAGCATCAAAAACCGAAACCACACGCGTGACTGGTTTGTTCGTAATCACATCACCCATCTTCGTGAAGCCCACGCAGTGGCCATTGGTCATGACGAGAGCTTTCTTAGATTTTGGCATGCCCTTGAATGTAACAAGAGAGCCTGAGCAGTTAGAGAGTTTTACGATCCCTTCGAAAATAGGATCAGCGAGAAGTTTATTATGAGGGTAACGAAGAACAAGAGGGTTTACTTCAGGCGCAGGTCCAACGGCGAAAGCGCTGGAAACGGAGAACGCAAGAGCAAGTAGCAAGATTGATTTCATAAAACCCCTTTTCTTTCTTCTATCGAATTTGGAGTGCTTTAAAAAGCCTTATCTAGCGGGGGTTATACCAGCAAGCCGCTCTCTCCAAACCTTCAATGCCATTCAGCGCACTTAAGAGGCGGCACTCAACACTTGGATGGTTGCCCTTGAAGAATATAAGGGTATTACAAATCAAAAAGAGAAAAAGCCGGTCGGAGCACCGTAGATTTGTACAAGATTGCCTTCTGGGATTCGGCTTGCAACTCGGGTGATAAGAGTCTTCAGAGATTCACGATCGAGTTCCTCAGGCTAAAACACTGAGGGCAGCGCGGATCTCACGCGTTTCTCCATCAGAGCGAATCACTGAAAGCATCTCTTAAAACGATTCACTGAATATTATTTATCTACTTAAATGATTTGGAATTAATGGTAATCTTATTGTGTGGGGAGTAGCTCACTCAATCCGAGTTTTCAAGTCGTCATCACGGTTTCGGCCCGATTTGAATGTAAAGAGCAAGACCATAAATCCGACATGGAGGCTTTATGTCTAATTTATTGGTCCTCGTTTGTGCAGCTGTATTGATGTCGTGTTCTTCCTTTGAAGGTAGACGTTTGGGAGAGATCTCATCCCCTGGTTACCAGTACGGAAGGCAAATGGATGAAAGATCGTTGAAATCGGGATTCATGGAGCGATAATGAACAAGCACTGGCTAAACTATCATCATCTTTATTACTTTATGACGATCGCTGAACTCAACAGCATATCCAAAGCTGCTGAAAAGTTACTTCTCGGACAGCCCACATTAAGTGCTCAGCTTAAGCAGTTTGAAGATAGTCTTGGGGTTAAACTTTTTGAGAGGCAACATAAGAAACTCATTCTCACCGAACACGGTACTCTGGCACTTGAATACGCACGAAATATTTTCAAGATGGGGGGAGAGATGTATGAGGCCCTTCATGATAGATTGAAGCCAAGTAAAATCAACATCGAGCTGGGAGCATTGGATAGTATTCCTAAGCAAGTCATGCTCCAGCTCACTCAAGCGGCCTTGAAAATTGCCCCATGCTCAATTTCATTAGTAGAAGGAAAATTTGAAGAACTCATGAGAGATTTGTCAGCTCATAAGGTTGACTTGGCCATCACGAATTTTCTACCCAAGCTTGAAGCAACCAAAGGTCTTTATCACAAAGTCATATCAAAGCGAAACCTGGGAATCTACGGTGCTCAGGAATTTAAAAAACTTAGAAAGAATTTTCCAAAGTCTCTAGATGGTCAACCACTAGTTTTGCCCACGTACGATAGTCAGATGCGGTACGACCTAGAACACTGGCTAAAATTAAATGAGCTATCGATAGATATTGTCGCTGAGACTCAAGATACGGCCCTTAAAAAACTAATGGCCATAAATAACATGGCGATGATTCCAGCAGCTTCTCACACTGTTCAAAATCAAGTCTTATCCGGCGAGCTTATACTCATAGGTGAACTGGATAACGTTACTGAAGAATTATTTCTAATTTCATCTCATCGTAAAATCGCTAACCCTATAGCTGCGGAGCTAATGAAGAGCTTCTTGCTCTAGTTTATATAGTATCAAGTAAAACGAACCTCACGATATCCTTTATCCATTTTCGCAATTTCAAGTATCCATCTAGAATTTGATTATAGCTTCCGCACTTCTGCGGAACATGGAGGGGATCATGTTAAAAATCGTATTTAAAAACCTTGAACCGTCTCAACTGGCGAGAGATATTGTAAAAGAGAAGATTGAGCCAGTCATAGAGAAGTTTCCATCTCTGGCCGATCACAAGGTCACTCTCACTTTAGAGATGGAGAATTCACCAAATCAAGCAGGTCCGGACCTATTCACCGTCAGTTCAATGGTTACAGGGAAAACGTTTAAAAATTTGAAGATGAAAAAGTCTTCACAGAACTTTTACATTGCTACCGCTGAACTAGTGGATGGATTCAATGAACTTTTGAGCAGTGAGAGTGACCGTCTTTTTAAAAATAATCGCAAGTCGAAATTAACAACAGGAGAATTTTATGAGTAATATTTACCACGATCATTTGGACCATTTGAGAAGTATCAAGACAAATTCCCAACCGGCATTATCTCTCTACGTTCCACTTAAATGGAACGATTTTGCACCAGCTAAGATTTTTACAGCTCTTCTTAAAGCCGCGAATGGTCTTATGGCCAATAGCGGACATCCAAATCTCGAGATCATGACTCCAGAGTGGGATCGATGGATGAGACAGGGTACAGTTACCTTGGCCATTTTTCATCACAACGGGATTACTAACTTGATTCCGTTACCAACAAGGATGCAACCCAGGGTAGTGGTCGCTAAGAGTTTTCATATTAAACCAATTGTCGCCGCATCACACGAGTATGTTGATTCACTTCTGCTTCATTTCAATGAAAGTGGCGCAAGCTTATATAGGGTAAATCCAGTAAGCGAAACACTGATTGATAGTTACTTGCCTTCAGAAATCCTACCTAAGACTGATTGGCCAGCTAGACTTGATAGACAGTCGCTTAGAGAGTTTTTAGAGTTCTTACAGCAGGAAGTCCGAGGATCTATCCTAAGCACAACTAAAATCTTGGGAATTACCGGAGCATCTTTTAAAGAGCTGCAGTCAGACACCTTTTGGAAAAAGACAAATCTACCCATTGCTTTTTATGATGATTCATTTCGTATCGCCTCTCCGCAAAACGCAATTTCAATCATGAGATTAAGGCTTGCTCAGATTGTTAATGAAAGACATACCCAGTCTGTAATGAAAGCGTTAAATGATAACAAAGCCCTGGATGATATTTACTCCGTTAAATATTTAGCTCCCAAGATCCTTCAAGGAGAAATCATACAACTATGCGTATCACTTGATTGTATGCACTTTGGTGAAGTCGACCCCGAGACAGGGAATGTTGTTATGAATAAATCTCAACTTAATGCAAGTGACGACGACGTTCTCGATGATTTGGTGGAATTAGCTATTGATAAGGGAATAGTAGTAAGTGTTGTACCTAAAAAATATTTGCCTAGCGGCAGAAGCTTTGTGGCTTCTT
>CAMCYI010000029.1 GCA_945883845.1 Bacteriovorax stolpii
TCAACACCGGTCCAAACAGTCCACAAGTGTGGTTGGCACCAGCAAAAACTCGAGTGGCACCCGCACGTGGGAGCGCAGCAGTTGTAGAGTAAACGTTCGCAGAAGATGCTGAACCATTTCCAAGCTGTCCTTCTGCATCTGAACCCCAACATCTAATTTTCCCGGCGACTACTGCGCAAGTATGATTCTCGCCCGCTGCAACAGCCGTAACTCCTGCAGTGATAACAGTTTTAGGGAGAAGCTCTTCATCTACTTCCACTGCTAAACCAAGCTGACCATTTGAATTACTTCCCCAACACCGTAAGGCCCCAGTCACTACCGCACAAGAATGGTTTGCTCCGAGTGATGCAGCTGTCACACCTGAAGGAATAATTGTTACTGGTAATAATGATCCTGCAGCGTCTTTTGTTCCGTCACCAAGCTGTCCAGACTCATTTGCTCCCCAACAAATCAAGGCACCTTTATTAATCACACATGAGTGAGAAGCCATCGGTCCCGAGACCGGTACAGGCGGAAGAACCACCTGGGCCATAGAACTAAACGAAACGAGTAATGAGAGTGCGGAAATCCATTTCCATGGAATTGACATGAGATAACTCCTGAGTTGTTGTTGCCCAGAAATTAAAACACGTTAAGGGATTTTTTTAAAGTAACTTAGACTTACAGGACTATCCCTCTCGGGAATTTTCCTGGTCCCTGGTCTGTGATTAGTATGTCATCTTCAATTCTTACGCCCCCAAAGTGAAGCCATTTCTCGTCTTCGTGAACTAGATCTTAAATAAATCCAAGTTTAAAGATTTTCAAACTGAGTGATAGCTTTGCCAGCTCCATAAAGGCGACATGGGCGTTGGACTAAAGTCTTTCACCGAAAAATTCCCCATGAAAAGTCGAAGAGTCATAGACTCGCGAAAAAATAAAAAAACTATTCTTCCCGCTTCAAAAATTAGATTTTTTTGCAATTGAAAGGTTGTTCCAAAATCTTGCAAAATCAACCGCAAAACTTCTTAATTCATTAAGATTTATCAATGAGAATTTATCTAAAACCATTGATAACCAACGAGGGCAATCTCCGAGTCACGGGAAGAATATTCCTGAGATTTAATAAAAATTAATATTTAACCATTTGATTGTAAAATAATTCAATAAACTTCATGCGAGAAAAAAATGAGCTGTATCCTAATAGTGGATGACGAAGCAGATTTGAGAGAACTTCTGTCGATTTATTTAAAAATGAAACGATTTGATGTGATTGAAGCTTCGTCTGGATCTGAGGCTTTACTCATTTTGGCCGATAATAAAAAAATAAACTTAATACTGAGCGACGTCCAAATGCCAAATGGTGATGGAGCATTTCTACTGAATGCCTTAAAAAATGACTTAAAATCCTCTATTCCAATCTTCATGTTATCTGGTGGAACAAATAAAGACCTGGATACTCTGAAACTGCTAGGAGCATCAGCTGTATTCGAGAAGCCAGTGAATATGGTTAAACTTCTTTCAACGATTCAACAATTTATTGGACCTGAAGTTGCTTAAGATCATTTTGAGTGTACTCATTCTTTTTTTTACTTTATTCAACCCCCATTCCTCTGGGGCAGATACCACTCCGCTGACTTTGAAGGCTACGTTTATTCTGAAATTTATTGGATTTGTTGAATTCAATAAAAAACCTTCCGTCTATCAAATCGGATACATGGGTAGCCCAGAGACTTACGCAGAATTTAGTCAGGTTATTCTTAGCAAAGAACAAAAAAAACTTAAATTTGAAGTCATTCACCTGACACCAAAATCGGATTTGTCACTCTTCAATATTCTTTACTTTGAAGGGGATCAATTCCCATCTCACCTGGCAATGAAAGATGTCCAGGGTCTAATAATTTCAGACAATATAAATGGCCTTGCAAAAGGGGCTATTATCAATTTCATAACCACGGATGAAACGATGGGCTTTGAAATCAACAATAAAAAAGCTCAAGACCTTGGCATTAAAATCAATTCGCGCTTATTGAATCTGGCCAAACGGGTTATTCAATGAAAATAAATTCCATATCTAAGGCCTTAAAAACCAATCAGCTATATCTTACCAGTTCTATTGTGTTTGTATTCACGATCATTTTGTTGAGTTTTGAAGTTCTATCTTATCGCTCATATATCATAGACAGGGTGGCAGTTACGAGTGAGCTTATTTCAAGAAATATCGAACCAGCATTGATATTTGAAGACCGAAATGAAATGAGTCGAGTCCTTAAAACTCTAAAAGCTGAGAGCGAAATTGTAACTGCTTCCATTTACGATAGTAAAAATAAATTAATGGTTAGTACTAAAGATGGGGTCGCTGCTTCTATAGAGAGCAAACACAATCATTGGACACATCTTGAGTCGCATCTTTTTTACTACTATCATGAAATATTAGACAACGATAAAAAAATACTGGGCAGTCTGGTGCTTCTCATTTCAATTGCTCCATTTTTAACGACACTCCTGGGTATTCTCAGCGGAACAATTATATTTTCCATCCTTGCGGTTCTAATAAGTCAATTCGTCATGGATAAGCTAACTAGCAAGGTTGTAGTTCCAATTAAATCATTAGGGGTCAGTATGGCCTCAATCAGTCAAAGCAAAAATTATGAACTATCAATCATAGAACACCACTTACTAGGTGGAAACCAGTACAGCGAAATAACTATCCTCGTAAACGAATTTGAACACCTCCTTGGTATCATCCGCTCCTCCAGTGAAAATCTCATCAAGATGAACCAGAATCTAGAGAATCTAGTTTCTCAAAGAACTTCTGAAAGAGATATTGAACGTCTAAAGGCAATTCAATCAGGTAAGATTGCCGCCCTCGGTGCAATGAGTGCCGGTATTGCTCATGAAATAAATAATCCCCTCGCAGCGATAAAAGTCTCATCAGATATTCTCAACCTGATGATCAACGAAAAAATGGTTGACGAAAAAATCCTGAATAAGGTTTCAGCTGACATCAACAATATGGT
Organism: Bacteriovorax stolpii; assembly: GCA_945883845.1. GTDB lineage: Bacteria > Bdellovibrionota > Bacteriovoracia > Bacteriovoracales > Bacteriovoracaceae > Peredibacter. The sequence goes on from CAMCYI010000029.1 coordinate 2,997, forward strand.
CGAACGAATATCCACCATTATCAGAGGTCTTCGTTCATTTACCAGAGATGGCTCACAGGACCCACTTGTAGAAACCGATCTTTTTAAAGTTATTCAGGACACTTTAATTTTTGTTAAAAATCGATATTCGAAAAACAATGTCGCGCTGGAGATAAATATCACAGAGGGCGAAATGAAGGTCATGTGCAGAAGTAGCCAAATTGGGCAGGTAGTACTTAATCTTTTAAATAATGCCTACGATGCAATTGAACAGAATACAATTAAATGGGTCAAAGTTGACAGCTTCACAGAAAAAAACAAGATAGGCATCTACATTACGGATTCGGGAAATGGCATTCCCGAAGAGATTTTAGCGCGATTATTTGAACCATTTTATACGACTAAAGAATTGGGCAAGGGAACGGGCATTGGTTTAAGCATCAGTGCCAGTATTATGGAAGCAAACAATGGAAAGCTTCGTTATGATCGCTCATGCAAGAATACCCGATTCCGAATTGAATTTGATGTTTAATCTCAGTAGGGAGATCTCATGTTATTAAAGACAATAATTTTAATTTCTTTTGGAATGCTCACTTCAGTAGCAAATGCGCAATCTGAATTAATTGATTTGAGCTTAGAAGAATTAATGCAAGTTAAAGTTAAGGTCGCAACGGAAACAGAAAAGCCGTTAAATGAAGCTGCAGGTATTATTTCTGTTATTACTGCTGAACAAATAAAAAGTTTAGGGGCAAGAGATTTAAAAGATATTTTGCAAACAGTTCCTGGAATAAACTTCGGCCACGACATCATGGGGAATATATCCATTATTATGCGTGGAATATGGAGTCAGGAAGGAAGGGTCCTGCTTTTAATTGACGGTCTTGAAATGAATGAGCGTTCATACGGGGACCTTTTTGTCGCTAATCACTACCCGGCAGAACAAATTAAAAGGATTGAAATTATTCGTGGTCCCGGCTCGGCGATCTATGGAGGATTCGCAGAATTGGGAGTGATCAACATCACAACCAAAGACGGTGAAGACCTTAAGGGAATAAAAGTTTCAAGCTCCTATGCAAGAACATCAAAAGACTTTGCCCAATCCACAAACAATTTCATGTTTGGTCAGAAGAAAGGCGATCTGGACCTCAGCGTGAAAGGGTCATACAACAACTCAAATTTTACGGACAGGAATTATACCGACGGAAACGGGACCACGGCAAATCTAGGTAACGGCAACTCTCGAATGGGCGGAAATTTTTTAAATCTCCGCAGTAAATATAAGCCGCTCTATGTAAATTACATCAAGGATAATCATCATACAGAAAACATCATTCTCTATGGAGATCTTGAAAACACGGCTGGTTCGGGCACAATTCGTAAGACCGTTCCCCATGACTATTTAATGGACGTGTATCAAGTTGGTTTTCAGGATAACATCACTGACCAATTAAATTTGCATCTCTATTATCAGAATAAGGTTCAGTATTCCTATTTTCAACCGAATGCTAAGGACGAAGTTCAGCTCGGAGATAACTATCGTAAAAAAGTTGAGAGAAAACTCTACGGACTAAAGACGCAGTATCAATTTAACAAAAATTTAAATATAAATACAGGCATTGAAAACTCCCTCGATTTAGGCAGAGATTTAACTAAACTCAAGATTGATGGAAGTCAATCAGGGTATGGTTCAGATAATAGTAGTACCGAGCACATCGAAAACACTGCTATCTTTTCTCAGTTTGATTTCTCTTCTTCCTTTGCAAATGTAACCGGCGGCATCCGGTATGACATGCCAGAACAATTTAACCATACTCTTGTACCTCGTCTTGGAGTGACTAAGGTCTTTGGCAGGGCCCATTTAAAGTTATTATATGCAAAAGCTTTCAGGGCACCGGTATTAGAGAACATTTCTTTAAATGAAAACATTAAACCAGAAACGACAACCACCGGAGAAATAGAAGTAGGTTATCGATTCAGTAATTCTCTCACATGGAATATGAATCTCTTTTCAACCGCAGTTAAAGACATAATCGTTTATTCATACGATGCGTCCACCGAGACAGAACTCTACAGTAATTATAAACGTGAAGAAACACTGGGGGTCGAAAGCGAGTTGAAATTCAAGCGAGACCGCCATGATTTAACCCTTAATTATTCCACATATAAAGTAAGCTCACTAAGAGCTCCACCTTTTCAATCTAGAAAAAACAGCTCGGCCCTTATCGGTTCTCCTCAACACAAGATATTTATCAGCGATATCATAAAGGTTTCTGACAATTTCGAAATAACACCCTCACTAAGGTATCTGATGGCCACCACTGGCTTTCGTTGGAATGGTTCAGCCTTGGCAGAGTCCAGACTAGAAAATCAGTTGATTGCTAATATTTTTGGGAATTATACTAATTTGTTTTTCCGTGGATTCGAGCTCGGAGGGGGGATAAATAATATTTTGAATCGAAATATTTACTATGCTCAGCCCTACAAAAAAAGTGGCAACACTGCCGCTACTCCTTACCCAGGTCAATCTCGTGAGTATGTTATGCGTATCGGTTACTCTAAGGAGTTTTAAAAAGTTTAGTTACACGAAAAAGAGAAAACTCGAACCATTGAACACGTTTTCCCGTGAATTTTTCGTTATTTGCTAATGTTTTTGATGATTTTTTTTTGAAGTATGATTAAGACTGTTTCTTCTCTCAATCCTTTTACCGAAAAATTGGTTGCATCGCCCGTATTTATGAGGACTCCACCTACAATTGCATTAACCGTAGACGACTCCTTTGACGACATTCCAGGAAATATCTAATCGATAGGCCTTGTAGCCGTTCTCACGCAAGTAATTCACTGAAAAAGCGGAGAGAGCACAAAGTCTTCCTCGGCAAAAAACTAATATTTTCTTTTTCTTAGAGATTTTCTTTAAACTCGACTTAAGTTCAGCTTGAGGTATATGCAGTACCAAGACTGAGTCATCTTCACCGACACCTTCATCCCGAGGCCTCACATCAAGTAGGATGACGTCTCCCGCGCGCAATAATTTTTTTGTCTCATCTAGCGAGTTCGTCCAATTTATATCGCCATAAACATCACGAGTTTCTAATTTTAAAGTCGGATCTAGTTTCTGTGAAAAATCTTGATAATTTTCCCAAAACTCAAGCACGGCAGGAGACAGAGAGTACAAGCGTTTTTTACCAAGAGTCTCTACACTCACTAGCCTCTCATTGAGCATCTTGCGCAGATGCATCGAAGTGTTGGCGATACTTTCATCTACTTTGCTGGCCATGACGTCAACGGTAAGAGGTGCCTGAGAAAGAAAATGGATGAGACGAATGCGTACAGGTGAAGCCATGGCTCCTAAAAGTGAGGCAAGGGACACAAAGATGTCTTCTTGCCGTTCTTTCAATACGTTAAGCTTATTATCCATATAATCTCCTGATTAATATCATACTCTCTATATTCAATTAATCAATTGAATAATAAAAAGATGGGTGTATAATGATTCACAAGACAGAAATGGGAGTTCTTGTGAAAATCCAACATTTTTTCGATCGTGATACTTTTACTCTTACCTATTTAGTCATTGATGAATCTACGAAAGATACAGTCATCATTGATCCAGTTCTGGATTTCGATCCACCATCAGGGAAGGTAAAAGACTTAAGTCTGCAAGAAGTCCTAAGCTTCATTACTGGCAACAAACTTCGCGTAAGAGGAATTCTCGAAACCCACGCCCACGCAGATCACCTTTCTAGTTCTCAAATTCTTAAGCAATGTTTCCCAGAAGCCGTTCTAGGTATTGGTGAGAGGATCAAGCTTGTGCAAGAGGTATTCAAAGGACACTTTAATCTGCCAAATCTAAAAGTGGATGGCTCACAATTTGATCATCTCTTTAAAGATTTCGAGCAGGTGAAGTTTGGCAGTTTAGAAATGAAAGCTCTTCCTACACCAGGACATACTCCTGCCTGCATGACCTATCTTTTTAGAGATGCAGCCTTCACGGGCGATGCTTTGTTTATGCCGGATTCCGGAACAGGCCGCTGTGACTTTCCAAAAGGTAGTGCCCACGATTTATATCAATCGGTGATGAATACTCTCTATAAATTACCAAATGAAACTCGAGTGTTTGTTGGACACGACTACTCTCCCAACGGTCGCGAGATGCGCTTTCAAACAACTATCGGTGAAAGTAGAAAATCCAATATTCAACTTTCTGATCACACCAGTGAGAAGGACTACGTTGAATTTAGAGCCGCAAGAGATAAAACCTTGAATGCACCTCGTTTGCTTCTCCCAAGCATTCAAGTCAACATCGCCGCAGGACATCTCCCCGACCATGAAGAGAACGGAAAATCTTATTTAAAAATTCCCCTCGTAACTGATCTACGATCTGGAAAGTTGTAGGAGAGATTATGATTACGAAAAGTTTTATAAAAGACGGGATACCCACTGTTACGGCAAAAGATGTTGAGAGGATGAAAGAAGTAACTCTCGTCGATGTTAGGACACCTGATGAGTATGTCGGAGAACTTGGTCATGTTAAAGGATCACGCCTAGTAACACTTGGCCCGGAACTCGATAGCTTTTTAGCAACAGCAAATAAGCAATTGCCTATGATCTTTATCTGTCACTCGGGAGGACGTTCTGGAAAAGCAACCACCCAAGCGATAGGGTTCGGCTTTGAAAATATATATAACATGGAAGGTGGGATGCTTGCTTGGAATAGCCTTGCTCTGCCCATCTCAAAATAATCGGAGTAACACATGAAAAAAAACATCCACCCAATTGAAAGAGTTGTTCGAGTAGTTGCAGGACTTGGACTAATATCCATGGCCTTTGTAGGTCCTCAGAGTCTTTGGTTCTTGCTGGGAATAGTCCCGGTACTCACGGGGCTATCAGGCTGGTGCCCTCCGTACCAAATTCTAGGCATCTCAACATGCAAACTTAGCAAGTGAAGAAGTTATCATTCAATCTGTAGGCAGAGTCATTGCTTTAGGCCACTAGGATGCCTGGGAATCAATGATGAGATGAATCTGCGCCTTACGAACTTGGAAAAATATCCAAGGAAGATTGCCTGAAGTTTTCAGGCATCCATTCGGCATCCTCATAGATGTCCTTCAAGCTACTTTCAGTGACCTCGGATACGACCTGTAACAACAGTAGAACCAAACGGTTTCCCCTCTGGTTTTAGTTGTTTTTGATATGTTTTGGAGGGGTTTGCAGAAATAAAAAAGGGATTCGGTTTTGATGCCGAATCCCGATATTTTTTACGCTTTCGCGTCTTGATAATTTGGTTGCGGGAGCAGGATTTGAACCTACGACCTTCGGGTTATGAGCCCGACGAGCTACCAGACTGCTCCATCCCGCGACTGAGAGAAACTTGTGAATCTAAGCTTTTATACGCCCCAGCTGCCTCTCTGTAAAGATAAAAGCCTCTCATCCTGCAAAAGTCTTAACCTGTTAAATTTACGGCCTCTCTAGAGAGATCGCCCCTGACCATGCTACTCAGCCGCATCTCTCAAAATTTTACGGAGTTATTTATGAAAAGTTTGATCGCTATGAGTCTGTTTGCCTGCTCTCTGAACGTCTTCGCTGGTGCAGCTGTGAACTACAACTGTACGGGTAAAAACGCTGCTTCGGGCGCCTCAGTTCTTTATGAAGTGACTTTCGCTGATTCTGCTCCGGAAGTCGGCTACACGAATCAGTCGGTGACTGTAATCAAGGAAGGTTGGGAAATACTTGAGAAGCCGGTAACATTCCAGATGTACGGCGCGCGGATCTCGAACATCTGCAAGAAAAACGAAATGGGCGAGATCATGCTGACCGGTAAGTCATCGTTCAACATGGTTCCCGTTAAATCAGGCTCTATGGGCGACTACGCTATCAGCTTTAAGATCAAGTGTGGCACAACAGTGAACTACGATGTGAAAGGTGTGTGCTTCTTCGCTCACTAAAATCAGACACTAAAACTTTAAAGGGGAGCAAATCGCTCCCCTTTTTTTTTACTTGAAATCTTTACTCCAGCATAAATAGCTAAATTTCCAGCGTCCCCATCCCGATAAAGACTTAGTGGTGCTTAAAAAGGGATGCAAAATGCAAGACTTGAGTCAGAAAGAAAAAGAACTCCTGATCAAACTCAATGTTGAAGAACTGACTCCGGTGCAGGTTCGTCTGATCAAAAGTATGAACTCACTCATGGCCCATATTCTTACGGCCGAAGAAGAATCAGAATACTTTGATGCCAGTGCTGAGCTCGTAAAAAAAGCTGCTGAGCTCATCAAACAAGCTGACTTCGCAAACCAAAACAAGCAAATGAATTACGCTGATCAAGCCGTGGAATTCGCCGTTGATTTCCTCAACGATGCCATGAACGACAATAAAGTCGGCAACGTCGATAACTAGTTCACTCTCAGGTGAAGAACTAACAAACTAATTTCATTTCACGAAATGCCCATACAAAAACGGCATGACTTCAATCCCGATGAGGATGATGACGATGATTTCCATCATCTGACTTCTCGACTCACTCACTTCTGAATGCAGCAGTTTCGAAAACTCCGCCAGGTTCGAGAGTTTCTCATTGATACTTTTCTGCCAGTCATCGAAACGAAATCTTTTCGAGCTCGCTCGGAAAATCGTGGCGAGATAAAAATCCCCCACAATTTTAAATGAGTTCTCCACGTTCTCAACAATCTCTGAGATCTCGAGGTAAATCTGGCCCGCTTCCTCGGCCTGACGTGAATACTTATTTGAAAAAAGGCCTCGCTTCTTTCCGGCCACCGCACTGTAAAGCGCATTCAGTCTTTGGTCTAGGAGGTCATCATAGAATCGCATTTCGAGAAGCTGGTTGAGTGCAAATTCTATAACCAATGGAACGTCCATCGAACCGGAGGGCTCGATCACAAGGGCAGAGTTCCAGTCGACGACGACGAGATCATCCACGGAGTACTGAGAGATGTTTTCCATGATCGTTTTCTTCAGAGAATCTGCAAGGACTTCCCGCGCTTCTGCGAGGATGAGTGCGGGAACGTCGACCTTCTCCGGCAAAGTCACTAGCGGCGAAGTCAGTCCCTCCAGCTCCTGGATAAAATAGATAACGTAATCTTCATTGATGCTCCATTGAGTTAGCGAGAGAATCGCAGGCCTGATCTGTTGCTGAAACTGCCTTGATCGCATGCGGGCGATTTCATCAATCTCACTGCCATCTTTTTCAAGCCAGCTCGCTATTTTCACGAGCTCAAACCAAGTCGTACTTTCTTCGATCGGAATGTGGAACGAGAATGAGACGGTCCCAAAGTGCCAGACCCTGACGTACAACTCTGCGGTAACCTTCGTCCCCATCACATTTAGTTCTACGAGACCCAGTCCCATGGAAACCGGAGTGCGGGAAATGACGAGTGAGACATTAGGCTTGCGATCAAGTTTGAATCTTTCTTTGGGATGCTGATCTTCGACGAGTTTTTCAAGGGTATCGAGGTTGATCTCCGAACCGATGTCGAAGACACGGTAAACGAGGATCTTGCCTTTTTTGATTTTGATATCCATACAAATCGCCGCCTCTTTCTCCTGCTCCAGCGGCATACTGTCCGCCGTAAAAGCTAAAGCTTTTACTATCCCTGGATATAACAATGCCCCTAAAAAGGGGCATCGTCATGTTGAGAATGTCTTTAGTTTCTTAGTAGCCGTAACCGCGTGTTTTTTTCGGTTCAGTCTTCTTCATCGTCCGTGCGAACTCCGCAGCACGCTCCTGAGCAACCGTGTCTTCGATAAGCATCAATTTCTCAGCAGCTTCACGAATCTTCGTCTCTTTAATTGAAGCAACAGTTTCGTAATAGTTCTCTTTACGGAAAGCGTGGAAGCGTTTGTCATCGGCCGGACGTGCCGTCTTAGCGACAACTTTTTCCATCTTCGTCACATTGAGAGTTTTCTTCATCGAAAGGAACGATCGTTGCATCGTCTTCTCGCCGTGCTCGTTCATCCCGAGGGCCTTGAGAAGTTCTTTGCGGGTTGTGAACATATACTTACCAACACCCAAAGTCTGAATGTTCAGGGCCTCGATAGCTACGCGACGGAGTTTATCAACCGTGAGGTCAACAGCATCACAGATTTTTCTGATCTCGCGGTTCTTACCTTCATTGAGGCGGAACTCGAGCCATGTCTTATTCGGGAGCTGTTCAATGACTCGAACTGATTTCGGCTTCATCAAACCGTCTTCTGTCATCACACCACGGCGGATACGAGAGAGAATACCTTCATTCACGTGACCGAAGACTTTAACTTCGTACACTTTCTCGACTTCGTATTTCGGGTGCATGATCATGTTCGCAAGATCACCATCGTTTGTGAGGATCAAGAGACCTTCAGAGAGGTAATCGAGACGGCCAACAGGGAAAATTCTTTGTTTAACACCGTAGATAAGTTCCATCACTGTCGGACGGCCTTCAGGATCTGAAAGTGTCGTCATATAAGCGCGTGGCTTGTTCATCACGATATAAACTTTATCAATGGCAGAGAGTTCGATCGTGTTGCCATCAACCTGGATCGTGTCTGTGAGTGGGTTAACTTTTGTTCCGAGCTCAGTCACGGTACTGCCGTTCACTGTCACGCGACCATCAAGAATATAGCCCTCAGCTTTTCTTCTCGAAGTGATCCCGCAGTCAGCGATGACTTTGTGGAGACGTACATTAATGTCTTGATTGTTAGACTTACCAGTCATTTGAACTCCTATCTGCCTCCCGGCAGTTAAAAAAAGAGAGAAAAGCGACCTACCTTATAAGGATTTATTGGTCGCCAGTCTCGTTGTGCTCTGTGTTTACATCTGTGAGAAACGATAGGTCAAGATCTAAGTCTTTTCCTTTATTGATGGCCTCATCAATGGTCTCGTCCAGAGTTTCTTCGTCGCCATCGACGTCGAATTCCATCTCTGTATCATCGAGTTTTTCACCTGTTAGCTGCTCGAAAGCGAAATCCAAGGCCTTCTCCAGCTCCATAGCTTCTCTCTCAAGTTCAGTTCCTTGATGAGCGGCCATTTCGGCATCAGCTTCTTCGATTTCTTTCGCTCTGAGGGCCTCGAACTCTTCATCGATATCCGGGGCATTGAAGATCACACCCTCTTGAGAGATGTCGACGACTTTTGCATCAACCACGTTCATCAATGTGTTCGAGATGATCGCAGCGAAGTTTTGTTTCAGGGATTCATCGCGGTTCACGAAATCTTCGAGGATATCAAAAGCAGATTTACGGACTGTTTTATCGCCGTCTGTTTTCTTCTTCTCTTCAGACTTTAAAAGCATCGTGAAGCTTGTATCCGAATGAATGTCTGAAATGTTTTGTGAAAGGAGGTCGAGTTCTTCGAGCTCATCGACGTTGAACTTCGCTGTGTTTCCACGGAAGACAACGGACTTGATGTCCGCGATGCTGCCGACGTTGTTCTTCGTCGCCATCTCTTCGAGTTCGTACTCTGGTGGAAGACCAGAGATATCTGCGAGGTTGAAAACCTCAAGGAATTCGTTGGTCGTTCCAAAGAGTGATGGACGTCCGAGTTCTTCAGAGCGACCCGTGATGTGCACGAGGCGCTTGTCCATGAGAGCACGGATGATGTGAGACGAATCCACACCGCGGATTTTCTCAACGTCAGTTTTTGAAACGGGTTGCTTGTACGCAATGATCGCAAGAACTTCGAGAGCTGTCGGCGTGAGGACAAGTGAGTTTACTTTGAACAGGTTCTGCACGAACTTCGAGTAAGTCGCTTTCGTACGGAACTGGTACCCATCAGCAACTTCGATCAGACGAACACCGTGATGCTTTTCTTCGTATCCGGCCTGGAGTCTGACGAGTGATTCGTGAATCACGCGCAAGGGAATTTCTGTATCGATCTGAGCTTTAACTTTTTGTATTGAGATCGGGCGGTCAGACATGAAGATGATCGTTTCAATCGCACCACAAAGTGTGTCGACGTTCAGGCCCGTGCGCGCCTGCCAGAGCATGTCTTCCTGCTCTTTTTCATCGAAGTGACTAACTTCGAAAGAAAAATCAGGAGGAATATCGGTTTCCGCGGCCATTTCTTCGAGGGCAACTTCTTCAGTTGAAAGATCCCACTCGTAGTTGATGTCGTTTGTGCCTTCCATGTGTGTTCCTTATTGCAGGGTCGATTCAGCAGGTGCAGCTGCTGAAGCGATATCTTTCTGGTTCTGTTCAGGGTCGAATCCATCGGCCGATTCAGGATCAAATGAATCAAGGCTCTCTTTTACGTCGATGTAGATCGAACCTTTATCTTCGTTTTGATAAATCTGTAACTTTTTCAAGCGAGCAAGCTCCAGGAGGGAGATAAAGGTAATCACTTTATCAATAATTCCTGTTTCATTCTCATCGAGGAGTTTAGAGAACTCAGTCGTCTCGCCTTCTTTGAGCATCGTCTTCAGGCGGATCAGCTTCTCTTTAATAGAGAGACGATCGCGGCGAACAATTGTGTATTTGCGTTTTTCACGACGAATGAGATCCATCATCGTTTCTGTGAGTTGTTGGAGATCAATCGGTGTCAGGATCGAATCCTGAATCGCCTTGCGATCCACTTTCGGCTTCACGAAAATTTCGTGACCTTTTTTATCCATGGCCCAGAGTCTCTGGCCCAGGCGCTGGAAGCGCTCGAGTTCTTCAAGACGTTTGATCAGGTCACCACGAGTCTGGATTTCGAGACCCAGTTCTCCTGCTGTGATCTTGATCAGGTTTTGATCCTGAGATTCATCGGCAACAGTTTGTGATTTTAAGTGAAGAAGTGCTGCGGCCATGTACAGGTATTCGCCGGCAACATCGAAGTTCAGATCCTGCATTTTCTGCAGATATTCGAGGTACTGATGAGTGATCGTATTAAGATCGAGGTCCTGAATCCGCATCTCTTCTTTCTGAACCAGATGAAGAAGAAGAGCGAGTGGGCCGTCGAAGCGATCAACCTTTACCAGGATTTCATTTTCAGTCATCCGATCCCTCCCATGAGACCTAAGAATCCGAAGAGAATAAAATTCGCGAGAACCTGTGCGGGCATCAAAACGTAACTTAACGTATGAACGCCCATAAAACTCAGCGCCATGATCAGAATAAATATTACCGGTGTGTAACGTGCAAAGTCTTCATACTTTCTCAGTGCTTCACCTTTCAAAAATGCAGAAACCATTTTCGAGCCATCCAGTGGAGGTAAAGGAATGAGATTGAAGAACGCGAGAATGAAATTGATCATGACGGAAAAACGCAGCATTTGCAGAGAAATGGCGTAATAGCCCCAATCTGCAGAACTTTTTGTCGCGATAATGGCGAGGATCAGAGCTGATAAACATCCGAGGATCAGGTTTGACAGAGGTCCAGCGAAGCTCACCCAAAAAATTCCCTGTCTCATTTTCTTGAAATTGCGGACTTCAATCGGCACTGGTTTGGCCCAGCCAATCATTGCAAAATTTGTAAAGGCAGCAAGGAGAGGAAAGAAAATTGTCCCGAGTGGATCGTAATGCGCGGCTGGATTCAGGGTCAGTCGACCTTCATTTTTAGCTGTCGGATCACCGAATTTGTTCGCCATCCATGCATGTGATGCTTCGTGAACGACAATGGCCAATAAAAAGCCAGGCATAGACTGGGCAATGTTGAAGAGAATCACATTCAAATCGTTCATCCATCTTTCATATCAAACCGAGCAATATGACGCAATCGATAAGTTGATCACATTCGTCGGTTACGCAAGGCAAACTCCTTAAAATCTCACTCTTGTTTTTGGACAATACGAATCAACTCTTTCATAATTAAGTCATGGAAAATAAAACTAAAAAAGCGCAGGTAGTTCTCGCTGTCGTAGACTCGACTCGTCAATCTTTTGATTTCCTGATTTTGAAGACTAATGAGCGCCGCGGAAGTTACTGGCAAAACGTCACAGGAAAAATTGATGAAGGTGAAACTTTTGAAGAGGGCGGGCTTCGTGAGGCCATTGAAGAAACTCAACTCAACATTGAATCTATCGTCGACATTATTGATCTTGAAATCGCCCACAATTTCGTCGATGAAAAAAAACGTACCTGCCATGAAAAATGTTTTCTGATTGTCCTCGATAAAAAATGGGACGTTAAAATTGATCCGAAAGAACACCAGAACGCAAAATGGGTTCATCTTGAAAAAATTTCTCATGAGATTGTGAAGCACAGAGGTAATTTCGAGGCCCTCGAAAAATCGGCTCACCTGCTCCGGCACTGGGGACTCTAAAAAATGTGGTGGCTACTTCTCCTACCTCTGACTGCCTTCACTCAGGATAAAGACCTGGATATTGAAGCTGTGGAGCGATTGAGTGAGACGATGCCTGACTATCAGACGGAACCCCCTGCGGTTGAATTCAAAGAAGAGAACGTTCGTGCCCGCAAGTTTGTTTATCCGATAAAAGCTGTGACGATGGCGCAAATTACTACAAGTGGAATCGGACTTGGTTCGGTCAAGGCCGGCTCTTATGTCATCCGTATCGAGGATGATGTGAAGATGACTGTGCCGAAGAACATGAACATCCAGTATTACCGTCTCGAAGATGAAAGAGGATTCAAGTACCTCGTCAGTAAAGGCAAATCCAAATATAAAATTCTAAGTCATCAGGTGATTGATACAAACGAAGAGACAAATCTTTTCGAGCCACCTGATCAATACACCCCAGCTCCGAAAAACATTATCGCAGCTGAATACGATGACGGCTTTAATTTTGTGCCTGAGCCATTTTTCTACGCAGGTTTTGTTGATGGTAGTTATATGAAAGATCTTTTCAATGACGACCGCGCCCGCTACGGGAATACTTCTCAATTCGGGATTCGGGGAACGGCAAAGTGGAACTGGCCCATCTACGCCGGAGCAGTATTCACTTACGAAAGGTCTTCATACAATCTTCTTAACGACGGCAAGGTTGTCTATTCCTCCCCTTCTATCGGCCCGATGTTCAAGACCAAAGACTTTACCATTCTGGAATTTCCATTCCGTTTTCAGACACAATTCAGAGTCAGTCCATTTGCACGTGCAGACACAACTTTCGGTGACCGTCAGGAAACGATCAAGTTCAATTCTTCCGACTTCCTCGTCGCCTTTGAACATCCAGTGAAAAATGGCTGGGGCGAATTCGTTCTCGGTTTATTTGTGCAGGCCCAGTGGTTGAACCTCAAAGAGCAGGAAGGGCGCACGAAAGTGATTGCGAATAACCAGACTAACAATAGTTATGGTGTTTCTTTTTCCCAGGTGTTTGAATGAAAATGATTTTTCTTTTTCTCCTGGTCCTCCCATCCCTCGCCCATGCACTCGAAGCAGTTGTGATGGTTCTTGAAGCACCGATTCTTGAGGAAAAAAGCCGTTATTCCAAAGTCGTTCAGTACTTACGTAAAGGTGATGTGATTAAGATTCATCCCTCTGTCGGCAATGATGCTCAATATGATTACCTCGCTCCCGATCCAAAGAAACAGCTCGAAGTCCGCAAGAAACTCTCTGAGAAACCGGAGTGGAAAGAAGATCAGGTTTTCCCGGGTGATGAATCTCTCAACGGCCATATTGAAGATGAGTTCATTCCGGTTCTCGATCGCAGAGGGCGACGTGCTTATGTCATCGCTGAACATATCTACGTTTATTTCAATGATAAGAGAGAGTTCAGGGAAGCACGTTTCAATAACAAAGATCGTACCGATTACCGTTTGCAGGAACCGTTACTGAGAGATTATCCTCTCAAGCGCGAAGGTGGCATCAGAGGGCAGGCACTTCTCGGAATGAACCAGCCCTATGACCAGAGTTATCCTTACAAACAGACTGTGAAGGCGAAGAGCTATAATCAGCCCATCGATTTCAACGTTTCCTTTCTGAGAAACTTTGCTGGTGATGAGCAGGATCGCTATTTCTACGGCATCAACATTGGTTTCCGGTACTACAAAAATAATTACGAGTTCACAGACAACGAACGGAAGTCTTTTGAGAAAACGATCAAGGCCGGTGTGGGTCCCATAGTTACCTGGGACGTTTACAAAGGTGAGAAGAATCGATTCGCACTTTATACACGGGCGAATTTATATCTCCTCAACCTCCTTACGATTTCCCAAAGCGATATTAATGGGAATCAGGACACGCGGAAGTATCAGGGTGCCAGCGTCTCCCCCGCCCTGGGCGTTCAGTATCACCGTAAAAACTTCCTGGAAGATCTCGACTTCATCATCGGGAGTTCGATTGAAACTGAAATCTCGGCCAAATACCGGGCCCAGACAGGTGCCACGTTTCAGGACTGGTGGAGACATGGTGGAAACGATCGTTTTCAACCTGGCCCCTCATTCATTATCACAGGTTACCTCGGCGTACAGCAGACCTACTAATCCACTCAACTAAGTGCAAAATTATTTTTCACTTTTCTTTAAAGGTGTCTAAAGTTTCTACGATCCCTTCCGAAAAGAATAATAACAGCGGCAATCACAGGAAGTGATTCCACCTAAAAACCACGGAGGGTTTATGACAGCATCAAAAGAAAATACAGTTCAAAATCAAGTTAAAGATGTTCTTTTCCAGAAAATCGGAAACACATGGTTTATTTTCTCCGAAGTGAACAACGAAGTTGTTTATTCAGTTATGCCAGCTGGCATGGATCCGAAAACAACGAAGCTCGAACTTTTCGAAATCATCGAAGAGCACATGACTAAAGTTGCTTCACATAAACGCCGTTCACCAGAAGCTGCTGCTTAATTCCCATGAATCCAAAAAATCGACCTCACCCGGCAAACAGGATGTTTCCAGGCGAGCAAGAATTGAATCTCCGTGATAAACAAATGGTTGAGGCGCTGAGAAAGCGCCTCAATTCCAGACTCGAGAATGAGCCGGAGCTTTGTAAGAAAGCGGCCCAGATTCTTTCAAGCTGGATAAACCAGAAATCAAGATGATTGCAGGACGCTATCAGCTTGTGAGCCATGGCACCTTCTATGGTGATCACTACAAATCAACAAGTGATTATCTCGAAGGAGAAATCAGCTATTCTGAAGATGGAAGCTTGTCTATTTTTATTCTCTTTAAAAAAGAACCGAGCGAACTCAATGAACTACTTTCCTACGTAGGAACATTCGAAAAAACATCAGAAACAAAACTCGTTCATCACATTCATCTGTGCAATCAAACAAAACGAAACAAGACATCAGAAGAAAGATCGTTCACAAAGATCGAAGATCATTTGATACTTGGTTGCCCACTTGATGACCACTCCAGATTCGAAGCAGTCTGGAAATTCATTCCCAAATCCTCATGAAAAAGCCCATCGTTAACGATGGGCTTCAAGCTCGAACTACACATTTTAAAAAAAAGAATAAGCTCATAGAGAACTTATTTTCTGACTACGCCTTGTAAGCGTTAATTTTCTCAACGACATAATCAATTTCAGCCTGCGAAATGTACGCAAAAGCCGGAAAGTTGACCACTGAATTCGCGATCCAGTCAGCATGACCATGAGTGATTTTTCCACCAAGATGACCGTTCGCACCTGGCTGCATACTCATCGCACCCGGATAGATATTTCCAAAACCAATGTCATTCGCTTTTAGATATTCGCAGAAAGCCGGACGAGTCTCAGGAGTCATAAGTCCAACAGAGAGATATCCATTTTCCCAAACATCTGCTGATGGGCCGATCATTTTGATAATAGGGTTTTTGATTTTCTTTCTATATTCATCACAGGCGTGACGACGACTGACGAGTTTTGCGTCGAGGTGTTTAAGCGACTCGAGCATGAAGTTCGCTTCATAAGCACCAAGGCGCGAGTTCCAGCCGATGAGGCCGTGCTCATAGTGACTGATGCGTCCGTGATTCAAGAGAATCTTCGTTGTGTCCGCGATTTTTTGCTCTGTTGTAAAGACCGCACCAGCATCCCCACTCGCTCCGAGAACTTTCGCCGGATAAAAACTGGTGGTCGCAACGAGTGCATTTGCAAGGAGACTCTCCCCTTTGATTTTTGTTCCAATCGCTTGTGCGCAATCTTCGATCAGAGTGACGTTCTCATCCTTACAATATTTTCTGATCTCGAGAGTTTCAGGACAGGCCCAACCGTAGAGGTGAACAAGAATGAGTGCTTTCGGCTTAAATTTCTCAACCCCTTCTTTCACAGAAGCGAGAGTGAGGTGAAGCGTTTCTTTTGAAACATCGATCACGTAAGGAACGGCACCAACGTTAACAATTGATTCAAACGTCGCCCAGAAAGTCATATCCGGAAGAAGAACTTTATCATTTTTCTCAACACCAGCAGCACGAAGTGCGAGTTGAATCGCATCAGTTCCGTTCGCGCAACCAAGAGCGAACTTAGTTTTCGTCCAGTCTTTCAATGCTGTTTCAAAAAGGCCTACTACAGGGCCTCCGACGAAGTGACCATTCTTAATAAGCTCTGCGGTTTTCGCAGTCACTGTTTCGTAAAAGCCGTTTTCATAGCGAAGAATATCGATAAAAGGAACTTTCATAGGGGTATTTCTCTCTCAAGGGTAAATTGAATTTTTAGATTTTACTTAAATTGATGTGAGTGAGTAAGAGAAATCTCAAATTATTCCCGACTCGTCCTGTCAGGCATTCTTATTGTTTCAACATCTTCGTCATCATTCGCATTTTCATTCGAGAAAAAGGAAAAGTTTTCCTCATGTTTTAACCGACTAGAACCGAAATAGTAGGTCAACAACGACATCTTCATAGTGAAGACGTCAAATAAATCAAAAGGGCATGGTTGCCCGCTGATGGGAATTGAACTCCCCGTCGTTTTACAAGGAGAAAGTATGAAGTTAACCAAGGGGTAGTCTATGGGTTTCAGAATTAACACAAACGTGGCTTCATTAACGGCGCAAAACTCGCTCAACAAAGTTGGAAAAGAAACTCAAGAGAGCTTTTCTAAACTGAGTTCTGGTTCGAGAATTGCAAAAGCTGCAGATGATGCTGCTGGATTAGCGATCTCAGAAAAAATGAAAGCTGAGATTCGTTCAGCGAAACAAGCTGACCGAAATGCGAATGATGGTATCTCGTTGATTCAAGTTGCCGAAGGCGGTTTGAACGAAACGTCATCTATCCTCACTCGTATGAGAGAACTTTCGATTCAGTCTGCTTCTGATACTGTTGGTGATGTTGAGCGCGGAATGTCCAACCTTGAATATCAACAGTTGAAACAAGAGATTGAGCGTATTTCACAAGTGACTGAGTTCAACGGCAAAAAGCTGTTGGATGGCGAAGGCGAAAAGCTTGAGTTTCAGATTGGTACAAACGGTGACGAGTTTAAAGATCGTATCGCTTTTGACCCATCAAACGTAAGCGCAGGTCTTAGCTCACTTGGGGTACAAGGTCTTGATGTAGGTACGAAAGAAGGTGCTCAAGATGCTCTTGGCTCATTAGATGCAGCGATCGAGAAAGTTTCAGGTTCACGCGCAGTTCTTGGTTCAATCCAAAACCGTCTCGTGAGTACCTCAAACAACTTGCAGACATATAGTGAAAACATGTCTGCTGCCAACAGCCGAATCCGTGATACGGACTACGCTGAAGAGTCTGCGAAACAAGCTCGTAACTCTATCATTTCGGCCGCGGGTTCTTCGGTACTCGCTCAGGCCAACATGAGTGGTCAGAACGCTCTTAAACTGGTCGGCTAATCTTAAAAGTCTGAAAAGACAAAGGCCTCTCTGGAAACAGAGAGGCCTTTTCATTTTACGCATGATGAAAAATCTGTTATTTTCCCTCTCTCATGAACACCGAAAAACCACGCAAAACCAACGAGGAAAGCCATTTCCATCGTGAGGATTTTAAGTACAGCCACAACAACCCTTACCATGACCGGTTGGAGGTTTACGATTCCTTCGTCCTTCGCGACCAGGAAGCCGAAACCAATGTTGGCAAGTGGAACGAAAACCAGTTCAAGAACAATCAACCGATTGAAGTTGAAATTGGCACGGGCTACGGCGAGTTCATGATCGAGTATTGTCAGAATACTCCCGACATCAACTTCATCGGCCTCGATCACCGTTTCAAGAGAAGCTACGGCCTTGCTCATAAGCTTAATAAGATCGAAAATAAAAACTTCCGTTACCTTCGTGCCCGCGGCGAGCGCCTGGGATATATGTTCGGCGAGAGCGAAGTTCAAAGTGTTTTTTATTTCTTCCCGGATCCCTGGCCAAAAAAACGTCATAACAAAAAACGCCTCTTCCAGAAAAACTTCCTCGATGACTGCCACAAGGTTTTAAAGCCGGGCGGCACGCTTTTCGTTAAGACTGACCACGATGGATACTTCGACTGGATGCTCGAGCATCTTCAGGGCGAAACCCGTTTTGAAATCCTCATGCAAAGCCGTGACCTCCGTCACGAATACTCTGAGCATTTCCTCTCGCAATACACGACGAAGTTTGAAAAAATTTTTTTATCACAAGGGACACTCATCAAATCCATCGTTTTACGAAATGTGAAAGGATGAACGCGTGGCCTACGAAGGACTGAAAGAACGGATCAAGGAGTCACCCATCTCGATGGTGATCGGCCAGTTCATGACGTTGAACAAGCGAGGTGCAAATCTCGAAGGGCTCTGCCCGTTTCACTCTGATACAAAACCATCTCTGAAAGTTAACGATGCCAAAGGCATGTATAAGTGCTTTGTCTGCGGCGCCGGCGGCGACGCCATAACATTCGTCAAAGAATTTAAGCGGATTGAATTCGTAGAAGCGATGAAAGATATCGCCAGCATTCTCGGCATTCCGTTTGAAGAATACAAAAAAGAGCAGAAAAAAAATCCGCGCGTTGAAATGGCGTTCAGGGTTTTGAACGCCTCCCAAAAACTCTACCAGAAAGTGGCAGAGGCCAAGCCGGTTCCATACACAGAGTTCATTGAAAAAAGAAAACTCAATCAGGAATCCATCGACCGCTTTCAGATCGGATATGCTCCTGGAAACAACTCACTCCTCACCTATCTGACAAAAATTCCGGAAACAGATCGCGACTTCGCTCAGAAAGTTGCACTCGATCTTGGAATTGTCCGCCACAATGAAGATCGTCATAGCTATTATGATTTCTATCGCGACCGAGTGATGTTTCCTATCCATGATCATCAAGGCCAGATCAGAGGTTATAGTTCGCGCGCTGTCCTTCCGGATCAGAACCCAAAATATCTCAACTCCGGCGAGTCTTTTGCTTTCGATAAAAAATCCATCCTCTTCGGTTTTTACTTCGGTAAGAATGCGATTCGTTCGAACGATCACGTCATCATCGTTGAAGGCAACATGGATGTAATCATGATGCATCAGTTTGGTTTCACACAAACCGTGGGCACCATGGGTACCGCACTTTCTGAAGGCTCGATTAAACTCCTGTCGAACATGACGAAGAATATTTTTCTGGGAATGGATTCGGATAACGCCGGTAAAAAAGCGATGGCCAGAATCAACGCAGACTTCATGCACCTGGGTCTTTTACCGAAGGTTCTGAGCTTTGAACCATCCAAGGACCCTGATGAATTCCTTCTCGTCGAAGGCCGCCTGGCCCTCATGGAACGCATGGAAAAGGCCCCCATCCTCGTGGATGTCCTCATTCAGGAGCTGATTGGCGAAAAAATTCCTGACAACTTAGAACTTAAGTTAAACACTCTGCAGCGAGTGTTCGAACTCATTTCTCCTCTGCGGGAACACCTCGCAGCTTCGGAGAGAATCGTCGAAGTGGCCAAAAAACTCGGGCTAAAATCGGATTCGGTAACAATTCTTGAAAAATATAAGACTTATCTAAGTCTCCAGAAAGAAAAGCCGAACCCACAGTTCGAAAGACCGAAGCTCGAAATCAAAGAAGAAATCTTGCTCGAAGAAGAAGAAGAGGCCCGGATTTTGCAGGCTCAAAGTGAGCCTTCGGTGCCGGTTGCAATGACCAAGAGTGAGAGGGTGGTTTTGAAGGAAATCCTCTGTCATCCCGAGTTCTTGACGCATTTGAAAGGCGATGAATTTCTTGCCACTATTGGGCATCCTGAGGTAAAAAAACTAGTTGAATGGCTCGTCAAAATTTATTTGGAAATCGACGATGCCGAGTACGTCACCATCGTGCAGGATGAACTGCAGTATGGCGGTTACACCAAGGACCTCAGAGACATCGGAACTGAAGCCTTGTTTAACTTTGGAAACCGGTACAACGACAAAGTTGTTTCACGCATGCTGAAGGACTACACCCTGATGCTGAAGATGGACAACCTTAAGTCAAAGCGTCGCATTCTGGTAGAGAAACAAAAAACTCTGCCTGACCAACTCGAAGTAGATCATGTTTTGAGCGAAATCTCGAAGCTTGATAAAGAGATATTGAATCTCAAGAATAGCCCTTAAGTCCCAGGAGATCCTATGTCAGTAGTTGTCGCCTTTTTGAATTCACGGGAATTTTCTCGACTGATCATGAAAGGCAAAGATCAGCAGTACCTCACTCCGGAAGAAATTAACGACGCCATTTCGGCGAACATCGTGGATCCCGCTTCACTTGACCAGATTATGGAAAAGATTGAAGAGGCCCGCATTGCCGTTAAGACTGCTGAAGTTGATGAGGAAGAAGCTGAGAAGGCCAGCACAGAAGTTGCTGAAGATCCTATGACCAACGATGAAGAAGCCGAGCTCCGCGCCTCTTCAAGTGACCCCGTTAAACTCTACCTCAAGAAGATGGGCTCTGTTGCCCTCCTTACCCGCGAAGGCGAAGTAAAAATTGCGAAAGAAATCGAAGAAGGGGAAAAAGAAATTGTTACCTCTTGCTTGAAATCAAAGCATGCTCTTGAAGAGATCGTTAAACTTAAAAACAAAGTTGTTCAGGCCGAAGAGCAGAACGAGTACGTAAAAGATCTCGTTCGCGGTCTCGATGATGAATCCCAGGAAAAAGAAATCCACGAAACTCGTGACCGTATTTTTGCGGTTGTTGAGCACGTGAAAGATCTTCTTGCCCTGATCATCAACGAAGACGGAACTCTGAAGAAGATGGAGTCTGAAGAGCAGAAGATCATGAACAAAGTGAGCGAAGAGCTCGTGGATCTGACTTTCAACCGTAAGATCATCAACTCTTTCACTGAGCCGGTTAAATCTTACTACCTCCAGTTCCGCGAACTCTACGAGCAGCAGGAACGTATCTACAAGTTCCTCGAAGTCACTGACGATACTACATACAAAGTTATGTATGATCGTCTGATGGAAGATGATGCTTACAAGCGCGAGCTTGCACGTAACCTCTTCACGACTGATGCGAAGATCGAGCAGATGATCAGAACACAAGAAGATATCCTCCGTAAGCTTCGTCGTCTTGCGATCGATGCTGGTATGGCGTTTGAAGATATCCAGTCTGTTTACAACATCATCATTACGGGTGAAGAAAAAGCGGATAAAGCGAAGTCTCAACTTGTTGAAGCTAACTTACGTCTCGTTGTTTCCATCTCTAAAAAATACACTAACCGCGGTCTTCAGTTCCTCGATCTCATCCAGGAAGGAAACATCGGTCTCATGAAAGCTGTTGATAAGTTCGAGTACCGTCGTGGTTATAAGTTCTCGACATACGCTACATGGTGGATTCGTCAGGCGATCACACGTGCTATCGCGGATCAGGGTCGTACGATCCGTATTCCGGTTCACATGATCGAGACCATCAACAAACTCGCCCGTACGTCTCGTCAGCTCATCCAGGAACTTGGTCGCGAACCAACTCCGGAAGAGATTGCTGAGAAGATGGAACTCTCTGTTGATAAAGTTAAAAAAGTATTCAAAATCTCGAAAGAGCCAATCTCTCTTGAAACTCCCATCGGGGAAGAAGAAGATTCATCTCTCGGGGATTTCATCGAAGACAAGAAAATCATCTCTCCAGCTGATGCAGTGATGAGTGTGACTCTTTCTGAACAGACTCGTTCTGTTCTCTCAACTCTGACTCCAAGAGAAGAGAAAGTTCTTCGTATGCGTTTCGGTATCGGTGAAAAATCGGATCACACACTTGAAGAAGTGGGCCAGGATTTCTTCGTTACTCGTGAGCGTATTCGTCAGATCGAGGCGAAGGCACTTCGTAAGTTGCGCCATCCATCTCGTGCTAAATTGCTGAAGAGTTACTTAGATAACTAAAAAAAAAGCCCCTCGAAAGAGGGGCTTTTTTTTTGGCTTAAAACTGGTAAGTCGCACCGACATTGAAAGTCATGTACTGGAAAGTATCAAATGGACTCTGGTTCTGCTTCACGTACTGAATACCTACGCGACCAAGAAGGTTCTGCGAAAAGAGATACTGGAATTCAGTGCCAATCACATACTGAGTAACAGGAGGTGTTTTGTCATCTTCATCATCATCGTATCCATCGGAGAAGGCCACGCCGAGTGTTGAACGAAGAAACATGTTCTCATCCAGCTTATTAAGAATCTCTCCACCGAAAGTCCATTCGTTATGAGCATCGTCTTTAACTTTGCCTTCGCCTTTCGTATCCACCGTCGACTTCATGTAACGTTCAAACTTTGAAATGAAGGCCCATTGAAAACTTTCCATTTTCTGCCCGACCTGACCGGCGAGAAGAAATGAATTTCCGCCTTGCTTGTTATCCCTTTCTTCGTCATCAATTTCGTTGTCACCAGTTTTCACCGTGACGCCTGCTCCAACATCAATAATGAGCCCATCTTCAAGAGCGCGGTATTTAAACGTAAGAGATGGATCACTCAGGCCCTTCGTCTTTCCTTCGGTGTCCTCATTACCGAAGCTATTCAAAGCATCGTTAAGATCGACTTTTTGTTTCGTGCTCGCGTAGTTCATGTCTAGCTGGACAGAAAATGTATCAGTGACAGAATAACCAACTGTCTGTTCGAAATTGTATCCGCTGATATTAACATCGTAGTCCTCTCCGATAACCTCACCTTCTGCGCGACCGTCCACGAGGCTGAAATCAGAAAAACCATACACAGTACCGGCATTTGGCAGATACATCAGGTCGTAAATTGTACGGTCAGCGGCCATCGCCGTCAGTGAAGACACGAGGAGGACGATTGAAGCGAACTTCTTCATAAAACTCCTTATAAGTTATTGATGGAATGAGTTTAAAAGATTCCGGATTGGTGTAAAGCATTTTACTTTCAGATTACTCGGCGCGTTTTAACTGCAATTCAATCGAATCTATCCTATACTAGCCTCTTGGGAATTACTTAATGGAATATACGAACAGCCCCCCTACGTCTTTGCAGGATCTCATTCTGAAGAGTTTCGATTCTTCTACGCAATTCCTCGCCCGAAAAATGGTTGAGCAAGGTAGGGTTTCTCTTTCATTCGTGAAAGGAACATTCGAAACATATTTCATCGTCTCCGGAATCATTGCTGAGAATAATACAAACTACGAATCCAAAATTAGTTTCAAGCGCATGGAAGTGCCTGACGGAAAACTCGTCACTCAATGTACGTGCAAACTCTGGAGTGAAGAAAAATCCTGCCATCACTCTGCGAGTTTGATGGTGAAATTTTCTGATCTCATCCAGAACCAGGATCCGAGTCTCGGGAAACCGATCTCGATGAGTCTTCTGGCGCAAGATGGAGTTCACGTCGAGCGCTATGGCTCGCTCTTGAAATCAGCACCTGCACTTAACGGTGCGAAAATGAACAGCACGTTCAGCTCACTTCAGTACACACTCACAAATCGCAAAGTTGTAAACTTCCCTGCTCCTTCGAAATGGAGAGGGCAACTTGTTGTGAATCTTGTTCCGGCAACGACACTCGAAGAATATAAAGAGGCCCTTTACGTCGAAGATAAATATACTTACCAGTTCAGCTGGAAGGATGAAGATCAGGTATTAAAGGAAGTCTCTCTCTTTGAGATGCTTTATCTTTTCAACTGGAAAACCGGCGAAGCGCTGGACCTTCCAACGGAGATGCGTGAACTCGTTTCTCGTCTGAAGCTTCATGACGTGATTGGCGACATCCAGGAATTCATTCGTCTTTTCCTTCCTCTGAAGGCCAAGGGTAATTCTGAGCTGATGATCGATGGAGAAAAGTGGGAAACATTTCCAGTTGAAGATATGGAGTATCGATTCTCTATCAATCCTTCTCCCCGAAAGAGTTTCCTGAATCTCGAGCTCGAACTTTTTACGGCTGATCAAAAACTCGTTCCGATGCCATCTCCATTCCTGCTTTTTGTTTCTGAGCAGGGCTGGGCCGGAAGTTTTCGTACGAAAAACGATGCTCTCCTCTTCTTTAAGACATTGATTGAAGATTTTGACCGTGAGACTTCGTTCCATAAGAAATATCTTCATTCTGCTTCCAAAAAACAGATCATGAACGAATGGATCAGTCTCATCACCAGAGATGATGAAATTCCGTTCTTTGATCCTACGTTTAAGAAAATTTTCATGCTCAAGACGAAGATCTTTAAGAAGGTTTTCCTGGCGTTCCTCGACAGCTTTGGTGAAATTGGATTCAAGACTTCCTTCTACTTTAAAGATGAGCGCAAAGTTGTATTCCAGGTTCCTAAAAACACCCTCATGGAAGGCGTAGCGAATTTTTATCAGAACTTAATTCCGCTCAAGATTCCAATTTTCTACGATCAGGTACAGATCCGCACATGGAAGAGCTCTATCCGTTTCGAACGTAATAAAGAAAAACTCGACTGGTTCCAACTTGATCTCGTCGTTACAGACGAGGATATGAACGTCATCCGCAACGCGGAAATGACAGATAACTTCATTCTTTCAGACAAGGGGCTTGTTCTTCTCTCTGATGAACAAAAAGATCTTCTTCGTTTCATGAAGAGATACACAAAGTTTGAAGGTGAGAAAAAAGATTCGGAGACCAAAGGTCTCTCCCGATTTGGTCTCTTCCTTCAGCGCTCGAGAATTTTTGAGCTTTTTGAATTGAAGCGACTGGGGATTGAAGGTGCACTGACGAATGAAGAAGAACAGTTCTGCGAAAAAATCATGACGATGGATTCTATGCCGGAATATCCGGTAGATGAACGATACCTTGAAATTGCCCGTCCCTATCAGATTGGCGGTTATAACTGGCTACGCTTCCTGTATGAACATCGTTTCGGAGCATGTCTCGCAGATGATATGGGTCTCGGTAAGACTCTCCAGACCATCATGCTTCTTCAGACGTTGAAGAAAACTCTGAAGAAAGTTCTCATCATTTGTCCTGTTTCGATTCTCTACAACTGGAGAAACGAGCTTGAGAAGTTTTCAGATCTCACCTACTCCATCTATTACGGAGATGAACGTGAGTACAAGACTGATGCTCAGGTTATCCTCACCTCTTACGGCCTCATGAAGAAAGAATCTTTTTCCACCCTTGGAGAAGAAGAGTTCGATATCCTGATTTTTGATGAAGTTCAGCACTTGAAGAACATCCGTTCGCTCGGGGCGAATGCTGCCAGACAACTGAAGGCCAAATTCAGAATCTGTCTCACAGGTACGCCGGTAGAGAATGATCTCTCAGAGTTTTACAACATCATGGACCTTTGTGTTCCTGGTGTATGGGGAGATCTTGGGATCATCAGATCAACATCTAAAAACAAGAACCGCCTTCTCGCGCGAAGAACGGTGAAACCTTTCATCCTTCGCCGGACAAAAGACCAGGTTCTCAAAGAGCTTCCTGAGAAAATTGAAAATCATGTGTTCCTTGATTTCGCACCAGAAGAACGCGAGTTCTATCAGCAGAAACTTAATGCCGTCCGTTCGAATATGATGTCTTCCGGTTCCAAGCGTTATGGCGAAGTCCTGAAGTCTCTCCTTGAAATGAGACAACTTTGCCTCTGGCAAAAGCAGCCTTCATACTTCTCAACGAAAGTTGATTTTCTCATGGAGAATCTTGAGCAACTCGTGACGGAAGGTCACAAGACTCTCGTGTTTTCACAGTTCACGACTTACCTCGATCAGATTGAAAACAAGATCAAGGTCGCAGGCTGGAAGATGGCACGCATCGATGGATCGCAAAGCATTAAAAAGCGCGGCGAAATGGTTGAGCTTTTCCAGAATGGTGACGCACAAATTTTCTTAATTTCACTTAAGGCAGGGGGATTCGGATTGAACCTCACGGCCGCAAGTTATATCTTTCTTATGGATCCATGGTGGAACCCGGCTGTCGAACGACAGGCGATCGATCGAGCTCACCGTATTGGCCAGGAAAACAAGCTCACTGTTTATCGACCTATCATCAAAGATTCGGTTGAAGAAAAAGTCCTCGTTCTCCAGCAAAGTAAGCGCGAACTCTTCCGCGATCTCATGGCCGAAGATGACGACGAATACTTCAGCGGCAAACTCACCATGGACGATTTCTCGCATCTATTAAGTTAAAGAGGATCATATGAAATTTCTCATTCTCATCACGCTGTTTACTCAAATGGCCTGGGCAAAAAACCGTTCTTATACTTCAGAAGGAAAATCATTTTCCTTTGAGCACATTCTCGAGCGAGATGATGTGATCTGGGGCTTTGATTTTCTTCCGAATGGAAACATCATTTTCACTGAGCGAAATGGAGCTATGCTTGTTCTCGATATGAAGACGAAGAAAGCATCTGCGATCACCGGAGTTCCCGCCGTGAATGCTGTCGGCCAAGGTGGACTACTTGATGTGCGCGTTCATCCTGATTTTGCGAAGAATGGATTGATCTTTTTCACCTTCTCTCTTCCACTCGGAAAAGGTGAAGCCACGACTGCTCTCGGACGTGGAGTCCTCAAAGATAACAAGCTCACTGACGTCAAAACTCTCTTCTCTGCTCATAAACCTAATGATAACGACATTCATTACGGTTCAAGAATAATTTTTGACGGCGACGGACATGTTATTTTCAGTGTTGGTGACAGAGATAAGCGAGACCGTGCTCAGGACACTGCTTATCATCAGGGAAAGATGATTCGCCTGAATGAAGATGGGTCTGTACCGAAAGATAATCCTTTTGTTGGTAAGAAAGATGCGAAGCCAGAAATCTGGAGCGTGGGTCACCGTAGCCCTCAGGGTCTGGTGATGAGACCAGGAACCAAAGAAATCTGGGAAGCAGAAATGGGTCCGCGTGGTGGTGACGAAGTTAACGTCATCCAGGCCGGGAAAAATTACGGCTGGCCTCTCGTGACTTACGGACGTGAATACTACGGACCCAAAATTGGTGTTCAGGAGAAAGCCGGTTTTGAAGCTCCTGTTGCCCACTGGGTTCCTTCGATTTCTCCTTCAGCTCTTACTTTTTACACGGGAGATAAATTCCCAGCGTGGAAAGGAAACGCATTCCTCGCGACACTTTCAGGTGAGCACATTCATCGTCTGGTGATTGATGGTTTGAGAGTTATTAAGGAAGAAAAGTTGATGGATAAAGAAGGCATTCGATTCAGAAACGTCCGCACAGGTCCTGATGGATATCTCTACTACTCTACTGATGAAGGGAAGATTGGAGTTCTGAAATAATTATTCTGGCGAGATTTCGACTGTAATCGATTCGTCGTAAACCATCTTCAGTAGTTTGATGGAATAACCCGCTATCTTACCAGTGGAAAGTTTCTCCCTTCCGCGCTTATCAATATCCTGCGTGAGGGAGAGGATTTCAACTTCACTATCCTTACGGATTTTGAGTCCCACCACTGCCCTTCTCAGGTCTTCAACTTTTACATTCTTATGGCTGAAAAAATAAACCTCTACGATCTTTCCATCCGGTAGATGGACTGGTTCGCGATGATGGAGAACAACCGGCGTATTCATTTCGAGCGTGCGTAATTTTGAAACTTCTTTTGTGTTCTCAATTTTCTCTTCGACGGGCGGTGGTTCTGGTTTTTTTTCCGTCAATGCCAGAGCGGCCGTCATCAAAAATCCAACAGCAATCAGAGTGAAGAATTTCATTTGATGGTCCCCAATACTTTTTTCACATCAATATCCAGACTGCATTTGAAATGTTTAAGCGGACAGTCTTTATGACCGTGAAGGCCACAGGGTCTGCAGTTGAGCTTATCGCCCGTGTCTAAAACAACTGAATCTTCTGCAAGGGGTGTGTAACCGAATGCTGGAACGGTGGAGCAAAAGATGGCCGTGGTTTTTGCATTCACACACGAAGCGAGATGAAGTGGAGCAGAATCATTTACAAAAACCCTGCGCGCGTTTTCCATCAATGCAGCTGAGTCGAGGAGATTAAGTTTTCCGCAGAGATTTGTCGTGTGCTCGATATTTTCGCGAATGCGCTCGCAAAGTTCAGAGTCGGCCTGGGCACCAATGAAATAGACCTGGCCCATGCAGGAAAGTTCCTGAGTCAGCTCACGAAACTTTGATTCACTCCAGGCCTTGGTAAACCACACCGAAGCCGGTGCGATGACGAAGTAGGATCCATTTGTATAAGAGGAAACTTTATCGCGGTTTTTTTGTGTGACCGGTAGTTCTGGACGGTAGTCCTTGGCGCGACTTGAGATTTCAAATTTTGGAGCAGCAGCAACTAGTAACTGCAAATTCCTCTGAACTTCATGCCAAACAACTTTTTCATTCTCGACAGGGACATGCGGAATAAGATGGTTAATTTTTTGCGAGTAAAACATGCTCAACGGATTCTGACGAAAGCCAATTTTCTGAGAAGCTTTCATCAGTGCTGTGATCAATCCGCTGTTAAAATGTCTGTGCAGATTAAAAACGAAATCGAAGCGGATTGTTCTTAGCTCCTGAATCAGGCGGAATAAATTGCGGACTTTTCCACCTTGCTTGTCCCACACCCACACGCGATCAATGCTCGAGAGCCCCTGGATCACCGACTCGTTACCCTTCCTGAGGAAGAAATGAATCTTCGAGTCAGGAAACTGATCTTTGACCGAACGAGCAAACTGCGAGGCCAGGATGGTATCGCCTATGAAAGCAGTCTGGATGATGAGAATTGTTTTAGACGAGGCGTCATTCATACGTTAGAATCATTGTAATCTGAGCACGCGTTAAAAACTATGGAAAAAATCACCGGGATCATTCCCACATTCAATGAAGAAGTTCACATCAAAGAAGCGATTGAATCGCTTTCCTGGTGCGATGAAATCATCGTCGTAGACTCGTTTTCGACTGACCGTACAGTTGAAATCGTGAAGAGCTTTCCACAAGTCAGACTTCTTCAACACGCCTACGAACACTCTGCTGCTCAGAAAAACTGGACCATTCCACAAGCTTCTCATCCCTGGATTTTTCTTCTCGATGCAGACGAGCGCCCCACTCCGGAACTCGTCACTGAAGTGAAAGAGATTCTCACGACTGGATCAACTTATTCTGCGTTCTGGATTTATCGTCGCAACAATTTTATGGGGAAGAGAATTAACTATTCCGGCTGGCAGTCGGACAAGGTGATTCGGCTCTTCAAGAAAAACGAGTGCCAGTATCAGAATAAGCACGTACACGCTGAAATTGAGACCAAGGGTCCCATCACCATCCTGAACAACAAGCTCATCCATTACACCTATAAAGACCTGCAGAGCTACCTTAAGAAGGCCGATCGTTATACTACCTGGGGTGCGATTGACCGTTTTGAGAAGTTTCAGAAAAGCGGTAGGACCATCGGGCTTCCTTACCTTGTTTTCAGGCCTGTTGGTCGCTTCTTAAGGCACTACTTCTGGCGCCTGGGCTTTCTGGACGGAACTCATGGTTTTGTGGTTTCAGCTATGGCCGCTCACAACGTGTTCATTCGTGCTGTGAAGATCTGGCGCTTGCAGAATGGAGAGAAGATTGAAGACCCGTTTAAGAAAGTAAACGGATGAGATCCTGATAAAAATAGAAGAATAATCCTATCTTGGTTCCCCAATAGATCAGATTTAATACCGAAGCAGCGTTTTTCATGACGAAAGCTTATCCTTAACCCAAAACACATGGTGAAAAATTCCCGGATTCTGGTACTTTTTACGTATACCTAAGTGGAGAGCCGCAATGAAACTTCAAGAGCTTATTGGAAAAACTGATCTCGACATGTCCGTTGAACAAATCAAGGCCTTTTTCCTGGGGACTCTTTGTGCTGAAAAGCCACTGCCATTCCCTAAGGCACAGGAAGAATTACTGGCGGCAACTCCAGAATCCAAGACTGTTCTGGAAGAAGAACTGAAAAGCCTTTTCACGAAGCTTGGCGGGAATAAAGCGAAGGGCCTGAAGGAAATGTTTCCTCAGGAAGCGAACACTAAAAAATATCTCGAAGTCGCGAAAGACCAGCTGGATTATTTCCTCATGGGAATGAGTCTCGCAGGTACCAGTCTTGATAACTGTAAGGATGAAGATCTCGCAGGTTTCCTGGAAGAGATGGAAGACTGTCTCGAAGACATGGAAGATTATCTCTCGGAAAAAAGTCCTGAAGAATCAGAAGGAACAGCTTTAAAAACGTTTCTTCTCGAAGGCTGGGATGGATTCACCGAATCTATGCAATCAAATTAACGATTTTTTCTCTGTATGAAAATTTCACTTCAGGATGCTCGAGTGCGAAGATCTTGAGACCTTGATTGCGGAGTTTGCACGCCGGGCATTTCAGACAACCCTCTTTTTCAATTCCTTCGTAACACGTAACAGTCGTCTCGAGTAAATACTCAATCACACCCAGTTCAAATCCAAGTTCCATCGTCTGCTTTTTGTTCATGCTGACAAGTGGAGTGCGGATTTCAAAAGTTGAATCAGCGAGATCAAGTCGAAGAGCAGACTGAATCAGGTTCATGTACTCGCGTGAGCAGTCTCTGTAACCTGAGTTTGATCCTTCAAGTTCCATCACACCCATGTAGATGCACTTAGCACCGAGAGAATGGGCATGAATGCTTGCTACGCGGGCCATGAGTCCGTTGCGACCGACAACGAGTGTATTGGGAGCTTCGCCTTTCTTGTGCTCAATTTTTTTATCAGAACCGATGAGCGCACTCTCAGTGATCTTAGAAAGACAACTCAGATCGAGCTCCACATGATCGACACCATAGTGGGCACTTATCTTTAGCGAGCGATCGAGTTCGATCGAGTGGCGCTGATTATAAGAAAAAGAAACGGAAAGAATTTCAGAAGCACCAAACTCTTTGATTGCGAGTGCCAGGCACAAACTAGAATCCATACCACCGGAATGAACAACGACAGCCTTCTTCTTCACTAGTACGTTCTCTTCTTTTCCCACTCGTAGGCGGTCTTGATGATGAAGCTCAGGTCATCATACTTCGGCTTCCAGCCGAGGACTTTCAGGATTTTTTCAACCCTAGACGTGAGTGATGGGGCATCACCGGCACGGCGGGCAGCTTCGGTTACCTTGAAATCAACTCCTGATATTTTCTTAACAAGAGAGACAACTTCTTTAACTGAGAAACCGTGGCCGTAACCACAGTTCATGATTTCAGATTTTCCACCGGCCTTGAGATAATTCAAAGCTGCGATATGAGCATCCGCGAGATCTGTCACGTGAATGTAATCACGAATACATGTTCCGTCTTTTGTTGGATAGTCTGTGCCGAAAATATAAAGTTCATTGCGTTTCCCGGCCGCAGCTTCACAAGCTGACTTGATCAAGTGAGTAGCACCTGGGAACGATTGTCCTACTCTCCCCTCTGGGTCTGCACCAGAAACGTTAAAGTAGCGAAGAGCTACAAACTTGAAATCGCGATTAGAAAAAGAAGAGTCTTGAAGCATCTGTTCAGTCATGAGTTTAGAATGACCATATGGATTCAACGGACCCACTGGAGTTTCTTCGCTGCAGATGCCGGAATCTGCATTTCCATAGACAGCAGCAGTTGATGAGAAAATAAAATTCGGAATATTATATTTAAGACAAAGAGAAACAAGACGATGTGAATTTATCGTATTGTTCTGATAGTACTCCATCGGCTTCGATACACTTTCCGGAACAACGATGCTACCTGCGAAGTGAAAGACAGCTTCAAACTTCGAAGTTTGCATCAGGGTTTCTAATTCTGAATTTGCGATATCCATCTCAATGAGTTTTCCGGCCTTCACGGCCTGACGATGCCCCGAGCTCAGATTATCAACAACTGTAATTTCATGTCCGGCCGCACTCAGTGCAAGCACAACATGCGAACCAATATATCCAGCGCCACCAGTAACCAAAATACGCATATGAATCCTAGAGTTCTTCTTTCATGAGTTTATTCTTTGAGAATGTTCTCTTCCTGACCACAGTTCCATCGTCGTCAAAAAAAGTGCTTATTCCCTCGAGATCACCCCTCTTATCATAGTTTTCCTGGGATGATAACTGTCCGTTCTCGTGGTAACGCTTCACTTCACCTACGTAGAATTCCTTGGACCAAGAGCCGGCTGGAACCAATTGTGCTTCTTCCTGAAGCTTTCCGTTCTTCCAGTATTTCTTACGTCCGAGAATGAAATTGGCCCCCTCTGGGATGAAATTAGACTCAGTTTTCAGGCGGTTTTCAGTGAAGTATTCCTTCTCCCAGACTGGCTTTTCGTCTTTTTCAAACGAATCGGCAGAGAGTGTTCCGTCCTCGTGATAGATCGTCGTCTTCTTTACGTTACCTTCAAGCGTCATTTTCTCTTTGAGTTTTCCGCTCGAAAAATATGTTTCGAGGTATACGATCACGCCGTCTTTATAGATAACCTTTCGTGCCACTTCGCTCTTAAAGTTCTTGAAGATGATTTCATGTGGCTTCTCAAATCCACAAAACTTCTTATCCTGGTCTGTGAAAGCAACTTTTCCGCAGGTGATTCTTTCGACATCGCCATAGTCATTGAAAGTAATTTCCATCGATGGCTCATACTTCGGTGATTCGAACCAGGCAATGCTTGAAACTTTGCCATCGTAGAAAGTCTTTTGAAGACCGTCTTGCTTACCGGCCTTGATTTGAAACTCTTTGATTGGTGTGCCCTGAAAGGTCGTGCACTTCACGAGACCAGTCTTACCTTCCCATGTAGGCTTGCCTTTATACGTGCAGACTTCTGCGCTGAACGCAGAAAATGAAACGAGAGCTAATAAAAAAGCGATTTTCATAGGGTTTTCAGATACTCAATGAGCTCAAGTTTATTTTCGTGAGTGAGCTTCTTAAATGATTCGAAGTAGTGACCTTGATTGGACTGGCCGTGCTTTTGAGTGTTGTAAACTCTGCGAGACACGAGATCGACCGTTGAAATTTTTGTCAGACCCAACTTCGTTTCATCAAAACGATCTTTCTCACCAGCATTCTTCAGAGAGAATTTCTTCGGACGAGAAGTTGGATCACTTAGGAGATCGTACACTGTTGGTACCGAAGCATTGTGCAGATACGGGAAGCGAGCCCAGATACCCCAGAGTTTCGGAGCAACATATCCGTGCTCCGTTTTTCTCCAAGATTGAATCACATCGTTTAACGGATTGATTGAAATCAAATCGTAAAGCTGATCCGTCAAAGCATCGAGACGCTCAGAATCTGTTTTAATAACCTGAAGCTTGATGTGCTTTGAAGCTGTGTAGATCGGATGTCCCTCGAGATCTCGCATGTGATCCCCGTGACAGCCCTGACATGATTGAGCGTAAATCTTCTCACCGGCAGCAGCTTTAGTGCGTTCAATTGTGAATGGATAATTGGGAGAAAGAAATTCTCCTAAGTAATTTTCAGCTTTATGAACAGTGTCGTAGTACTCACGAACATTCTCCGGAGTCTGACCGGCATACAGTTCAACTGCAATCGCCCATCCACCGAGCTCGCCATTACCTTCTCCGTCCCAGAAGGAACCAGACTTACGTTTTTCCCCATAGCCCCAGAGATGCGGAACTTTAACCTGACCTTTCTTAAAATCGGCCGGTAAAGTCACACCTTGAATTTTATAAAACCATGAACGAATCAACCCCGTAGAAACAAGTCCCTGAGTTTCGTTTGAAATTTTTGGATTACCAAGACCCTGCGTGAATTCCATTGCACGATCATGGAGCTCTTTAAACTTCGGATTATTGTGAGGCACTGCCCCCCAGAATTTCATCGCGAGAGAAGCATCCATTCCAACCTGACCAACATCGATATTTTTATTTCCAAGACCAATGATGAACTGGCCAGCAGCTTTACCCGAGTGACAGGCCACACAGCCCATGACTCCAACCTGCATTCCTTCATAAGGTTCATTGAAGAGACCTTTGATCTCTTTGTTCTGAACAATCATTCCCCAACGCTGATACAACGGCCCCAGGTCACCAGTGCCAATTCCAATTTTCTTCATCGAATCGTACAAACGAATCATGTCCGGCGAAATCGCCATCCCACGACCTTTGTAATAAAAATTCAAATTACCAAACGCTTTGGTCGCTTCAACATGTCGTTCTTGACGGACATCCTGAGCAAAGAGAGGGAGGGTAACAATCAGAGTTAAAAGAAGGAATTTTTTCATTCCCAAACGCTACCAAAGTGAATGGCGATGTTAAAGGCTTGAGAGTAAATGCAAGAATACCCGACAAGAAAGATCAGGCACCTTTACAAAAGTCTAATCATTCGAGAACTCTGCAATATCATCTTTTATATTTGGAAACATTTTTTGCAGCTCAGATCGTGGTTTTATATGGAAATTCTGCAATTCAAACCCTGGAGAGACGGTACACCCCAGCAAAGCCCAGTCGTCTTTTGCAGGATTCAATAATTTCGTCCCTTGCCAAATATTCTTTGGGACTATGACTTGGGGATGATGTCCTTCAAAAATATTTCCACTTAATATGATCTTTTTCGATTCTCCATTTACGATTTGAAGCATTTCGACTGGCGAGCCTGCATAAAAATGAAAAATTTCATCTTGATCTACCGCATGTAGAGCTGAAAAACTAAATTCGGTAATTAAGTAATAAATGGCCGTACATTCAGATTTTACACCGAGCTCATCACTATTAACCATACGTGTAGACCTAAAGGTTTCACGATAAAATCCCCCCTCTTCAGGCAGAGGAACAAGATCCAAAATTCTAATAACATCCTCAAAAGTTTTCATCGAATCTCCAATTTTTCATCCTCAGATACGTAACAATATAGCATATTGGAAAACTTCGAGAATAAGAGTTTAC
Organism: Bacteriovorax stolpii; assembly: GCA_945883845.1. GTDB lineage: Bacteria > Bdellovibrionota > Bacteriovoracia > Bacteriovoracales > Bacteriovoracaceae > Peredibacter. Next base: position 37,888 of record CAMCYI010000029.1, read on the forward strand.
GTAGCCTACATGTAGTCACGCAGCTATCATATTTGAATGAAAACAGTTTGTTTCTTTAATACGAATAAGGCTTGGGGCGGCGGGGAAAAGTGGCATCTTACGACGGCAAAAGAACTCGAGCGTCGCGGCTACAAGTCCATACTCGTTACTCACGTCCATTCTCAACTGAAACTGAAAGCAATTAACGAGCGATTGGATGTTTATCCATTCAACATCGGCAACCTCAGTTTCCTGAACCCACTTAAAATTTTTGTCATGGCCTTGTTCCTCAAAACGAAGAAAGTCGACGCCATTATCTGTAATCTTCCGGC